>JBBAKL010000013.1:0-36807 GCA_040403535.1 Bacteroidia bacterium | reverse complement strand
GATTACCGGTATTTCCAGGAGGAATGTGACAGATCGTAATTTTCTTCTCCGGTTCGTTGTTGTTACCGCCACCGTTGTTGCCTCCACCGTTATTACCGTTGCTGCCTCCGCCATTGTTCGATGGAACACAAGCGCCTTTGGTATCGCCATGTGCCTGATGCGCCGGCCATGCGCTTTCCGGAATCTCAATCGTTTGTGGATTACCGGTATTTCCAGGAGGAATGTGACAGATCGTAATTTTCTTCTCCGGTTCATTGTTATTAGAAGTGGTACAATCGCCTAAATAATCACCATGCGCCTGATGCGCCGGCCACGCACTCTGAGGAATATCAATACTTTGTGGGTTACCGGTATTTCCCGGTGGAATGTGGCAAATTCTGATTTTTGGTTCTTCAGTTTTGATCACACGCGGACATGCCCCCATCTGATCACCGTGAGCCTGATGCGCTAACCACTGACTTTGTTTAATCGTCATAGTTTGCTTATTGCCGTTTCCATCATCGTGACAAATTGTAATATCCTGATCAAATTCACCACCATTACCCGGTTCAATAGCTTTTGGACAAGCACCTTGTACGTCGCCATGCGCCTGGTGTGTTAACCACTGACTTTGTTTAATCACAATTGTTGATGATGTACCATTGCTATTCTTATGGCAGATGGTCATATCCGGATCAAATACCGGTTCTTCAACAATTTTAGGACAGGTACCTTGCACGTCGCCATGCGACTGATGGGTTAACCACTGACTTTGTTTAATCACAATTGTTGATGATGTACCATTGCTATTCTTATGGCAAATGGTCATGTCCGGATCATATACCGGTTCTTCAACAATTTTAGGACAGGTGCCTTGCACGTCGCCATGCGCCTGATGGGTTAACCACTGACTTTGTTTAATGGTTATGGTTTTCTTAACACCGGTTGGTTCAAGATGACAGATCACCATATCCAGATCTAATCCCGGATCGCCACCGGTTTTAATTTCACGCGGACAAACTCCCATTACGTCGCCATGAGCCTGATGCGCTGCCCACTGACTTTGCTTAATGGTTAAGGTTTGTTTGTTGCCATTTCCATCGTTATGGCAAATGGTCACATCCGGATCAAATACAACTTCTGATGATTGCATGGTTTCCTGTTTCACTACACCGGATGCGGATTTAGTTCCTGAATTATTGGTCACTTTAACTTCAAAAATATTATTGGCATTCTGATTCAGATTGGTGTAAAACTCAATATCACCGGTGCCTGCATTATATGAGTAATTGTTGATAACAACACCATTGTATTTCACTTCTATCTGATTAGTGCCGCTTACAAAATAAGTTGTAGCCTTAAATGTAAAATCATTGGCATTGGTGGTTTGAGGAGATGGTTGCGGATTAGTAATAACTACCGACGGAGGCGGACTCTTTCTGATTGGTTCGTAAATGATAATAGCCGATTTAGAATCGGATGAAGTAGCATTCTTCGCGCTCACGTCTACAATGTTACTTCCTTCATTTAAGTTAGCAAGGAAGTTAACGGCGCCGGCAGCATAATTAAACGGAATTACAGCACCATTAACGTTTACCGTAACCTGAGCGGCAGAACTTACTCCGCTTACAGTAGCGAATACATTATGAACGTTGGAATTGGTTTTATAATTTGAAGTAACAGGATTGGTAATTGTAACTTTTACAGGACGACCTCCGGTTACAACAGTAGTAGTTGTATTAATTGGCTGCTTGTAATCAAGCACCAATTTTTTCGAATCACTGCCAAATGGATTTGTTGCAAATATTTCTAATTGATTTAATCCCGGCACCAATGATAATTGGGTAGAAAACTGACCATTACTTACACTAAAATTATAGTTATTTAAAGGGGTTCCGTTAAATTTCACTTTCACATCGTAATTACTTACTACGTTGTAAACTGTGGCATTAACCATTAATTCCGAAACGTTGGTACTGAAAGGATTTACCGGAGGATTTACATAAGTAATTTGAGGAGGATTACCTGAATAATTAATAATTGCCGTTTCAGCATCACTTCCTGCCATATTGGTTGCGGAAATAACCACTACATTGTTTCCAATACCTAAGCTGATTGGAAAAGTTACCTTGTTATTGAAATAATTGAAATTATTGAATGTATTACCATTAACGGTTACAAAAATCTGTGAACGTGAACTAACATTATAAACTGTAGCGGCAACATTAAAATTAACATCGCGTTTCTCGCTGTATGGAGATGTGGATGGGTTAACAAAATTAACAACCGGTTTAGGAATTGAAGGAGTTGCGTTAACCGGGTTTACAGGCGTAACTGCTAAAGTGTTTGTAGGAGCAACCGTATTGGTATTTACCGGTTGGTAATTTGACACATACTTAGTTGTATCTCTGCCTTTCGATTTACCCTTACCTAAACGAAACATTAAGTTTAATCCTGTATAGTGGTAATAATCTTTACTGCCTGCTATTTTATCCGTGTTAACACCAACTATTCCATCCAGATAATCGGCATTTACACCTTGAGGGAATGTAACCTTGTATTCATAAATAATAGAGAAACCATTTTTAAAGCGATAACCTAAACCAATTCCTGCACTTGGTGAAAAGGTAATTAGATTTGTTTGCTTACTACCGTTGGCATACGATTCATAGGTATTATCCAACAAGTTTTTGTGTGATGATAATACGGCCGATTCTCCGCCTGTCGAATCAACCAATGCGTAATTATATGTAATACCCGAACCATCTAATAAATTGGTATTGGCTCTGTAACTTGTAAAACCTATACCTCCCCAAAGATTTAATAACACATTAGTACGCTCTCGCAATCGATTAAATGAAATTTGAAGTTCTAATGCGCCCTCATTTATTTCTGTTTTATAGTTATTATAAATATATGATCGTGATTTGGTAGTATCGTTATAGTTTACGGTTGAATTATAACTTCCATTTAATGCCGGATTACCCTTTACGTTATAATTTCTGCCGGCATCTAAACCATATGTGTTACCAAACAAACCACGGCCTCTAATGGCCATGCTAAAGAAATTAGTTTTGTTTTCGAGAAAGCTCTTTTCCAGAGTAAACCCTCCGGCTACACCCGCTGTACTTCTCACATCGGCGGTTTGCCACATACCACCAATATTTAATCCAAATCGCCAGTTATTATAGTAACGCGTTACACTTTGTGAAAAACTAAATGTTGCCGTTACAACTAATAAAAAAGTAAATAGTTTTTTCATATTATATATAGCTAAACAAAAAACACAGAAATAATTCTGTGTTTTTAATACCAATAATTTTGCCAAACATTTTATTAAATGTTAATTTAAGTTAACCGTTAAATTTTTGGACTTTCTAAAATTTTAAACTCCGTTCTTCTGTTTTTAGCATGTTCCTCGTCTGTACATTCAACATTGTTAGAACATTTATTTAACAGTTTTGTTTCACCATACCCCACCGCTTTTAAGCGGCTTTTTTCAACACCTTTAGAGATCATATAATCCACAGCAGCTTTGGCACGCTTTTGCGATAAAGCTAAATTAAACGCGTCACTGCTTCGTGAATCGGTGTGTGAGCTTAACTCCACATTTAGTTTTTTATTAGACAACATAATGGATACTACTTTATCCAATACCATTTGTCCGGCTTGATCAAACTTATAATCACCAAAAGCATAATAGATATTTTCCACAATAGTGATAGCGGTGCTCACACTGTCTTTCTTTGCCTTGTTTTTCATTTCCAATACCTGTAACCATGGATCGTCTACGGTAAACTCTCCTAAGGCCACTTTATCCACGCTTAATACTTTAAACTGGAATCTTCCGTCGGCTGATTTTAATAATTCTTTATAGACACGTCCTTTCTGATCAGCGATCAATAATTTTTTAAGTGTTGCTAAGCGTGGGTCGCTGCCATCCACTTCAAACATATATTCCTGGTTTGCCTTTAAAGTTTTAAAGATAAACTTACCTTTATCATCGGTCGTCACAATCTGTTTGATCTCATCGTTAGCATCACGGATATTGATTTTCGCGTTCGATAATGGTTTCTTATCCTGATCATAGATGTAACCATACAACTCCATCATCAAATCGGCATCTTCCACGTCCAAATCGGAAAGTGTAACTTTTTCGGTTGACAACACATTAAACTTAAATTTACCATTACCGGTTAAGAAACTTTTAATTTCTTTACCGCTTTTATTGGTTAAAATCACCTTTGTTCCGGCGGGCAAATCAATATCAGTTTCTTCCAGACTAATCATATAATTTTGATCGGGAGGTAAATTTCGGAAGGCAAATGCCCCGAATTCATTGGTAGTAGTTGTTTCTAATACATCACCAAATTTATTGGTGATAGAAATTTTAGTATTTTTAATTGGTTTACTTGGATTTTCACCATATAACAAATTACCGGCTAATGTTAAATCGTCGTTTCCATATAGCATTGGCAAACTATTGGCGTCAGCAGGTAGATTAACAAAAGCAAATTTCACACCATTAACTTTGTTTGTTACCCGATTGATATTACCGTTGTTAGCCAAAAAATAACGTGCTTTACCAACAAACTGTGGATCGTCAGATTCAACCGCTGCAATATACTTTTTATCTACATCCAAATTCTTAAATTCAAAAAATCCGTTTTGATCCGTTTTTGTTGAATCTAATTTTTTACCATCAGCCGTTAGTAAGGATACTTTAACATTTTTGGCAGGATCATTCACATTTTCGGTTAACAAAACATTACCGGAAACAGTAATGTATTTGTTTTTATACTTGAACCAGTAGATATCATCTTTACCTTTTCCTCCTTCGCGGTTAGAAGTAAAATAACCGGTAGAATCATTTAAAAAACAAATTCCAAAATCATCTACAGAACTATTAAGGTTCATGCTTTCGTTTCTACTTACAATCCATTTGCCATCTTTTTCTTTTGCTGAAAAAATATCCAAACCGCCAAAACCTGCTAATCCGTTGGAAGCAAAAAACAAAACACCGTCTTTTCTTAGATACGGAAACATTTCATCTCCACTTGTATTTATATCGTATCCCATATTAACCGGCTTGTCCCAACCGTCACCTTTTTTCTTGCAATACCACAAATCTTTTCCACCTTGACCTCCCGGCATATCAGAAGTAAATACAATTAAATTTCCATCGTTACTTATACTTGGATGTGCAACCGAATAAGCGTCGCTATTATGTTCAAATGCTTTTACATCTTTCCATTTTTTACCTTCGCTGGTTGCCATATAAATCTTTGCGCGATTGACAAAATTTTTATTTTTTGAATCTGCTTTGTAGTCAACACGGGTAAATAATACTGTTTTTCCATCAGCACTAAAGCTAACTGGTCCGTCATGATAATTGGTGTTAATCTTAGAAGAAAAAGGTTTAATTTTTGAAGCCTGATCAACGTCTACTTTTGATGAATAAATATTCATGAAAGGCTGACCGTTGGATTCGTCAACAGAATATTCAAAAAAATCAGATTGCTTTTCTGCCACATACACCAACTGACTGTTATTGATAGCTGGTGCAAACTCAGAACGGGCCGTATTTATTCCTTCTACATTTTTAATTTCATATTCAATGGCTTTCGATTTCCAGAATTTTATTTGCTGACACGAACGTAAAGCGTTTTTTGCTTTGGTATCGTTCGGCTTTTCATCTAAATAAGCAAAAAACTGATTAAGCGCTTCATCGTATTTGTTATTTGCTTTTAAGACGTAACCATAATAATAATATAAATCAGGATTGTTAGTTCCTTTTGCAGAAAGAGCTTTCTTATAAGTTGCTTCCGCATTTTTAAATTCATTTAAAATACGGTAGCAGTCACCTAACTTTGAAAGTGTTTCTTTTTTTGTTTTACCGCCTTGCTTGGCCGCTTTTTCATACAATGGAATTGCCTTTGCATACAAGCCTTTATCAAAGTACTTATCTGCCTTTTCTTTTTGTGCAAAAGAAACAGTGACGATACAGGCCATTTGAAAAAATATTAAGAACCTACTAAATTTCATATATAAAAATTCTATTTACTTAATTATAATAATCGTGGAGAAACCATTTGTGCTTTTGATCGTTTTAAATCATAACCAATCATAATTTCATGACCACCTCCTAAGCGTGATTGATCTCCGGCACCGGTATCAAAAGAATAACCAACGCGAATCTGATTGGTAATGTATGCCTGAAATAAAGCACCATAACCGTAACCTTGTCTCACATAAACGCCTAACCAAAAGCGTTTAGCAATAAATGTATTTAAATTCAAATCGGCTGATGTTTTGCCGTTAACCATTTTAACCATAATTGACGGAGCAATTAAAAATGTTTCCTTAATAGCAAATGATTTTCCAATGGTAAAGAAAACATGTGGTTTTAAGGAATAGGAAAGCGAATAATCAACCGGTGCTCCTAGGCTATTAGTCCCTGTAAAATTTCCTTTATATAATACACTATTAGTTAAATGTGTTGCACTTAAACCAACAAAAAAACTGTTTGTTCTAAAATACAATCCTGCGTCAATATCCAATGCTCCTCTGTTGACATTATTTAAATCGTTAAAGGCTGTTTCATTTTGATCTTTATATTTTACTTCATTAAAATTAAAACGATACATAGCATAACCTATTCTTGTTCCAAATGATAATTTCATTTGATTGCCTAACTTTAAAATATAAGCGATATTACCATAAAAACCATTAACGGCTTTTGCTCCTAATCGGTCGTTAACGAAATTAATACCAACACCCAACTTGTCTTTCATAATCGGGCTATGCACCGTAAATGCCGCAGTGGTTGGTGATCCATCTATTCCCGCCCATTGTTTACGAACATCGGCAACAATAGCAATAGCATCACGTGCACCGGCATATCCGGGATTAATCGCCATCTGATTAAACTGATAGAGACTGTACTGCGGATCTTGCTGCGCATTTGCGTTCAGCACAACCGTTACAGCTATTATATTTAAAATCTTTTTCATCTTTTTCATTTGAAATCAAACACTAATTCTTTCTATTTATTCAACAATTCTAACCAACCCTTTAATACTTTTCCATCACCTAAATCAATGATGTAATAATAAGTTCCTGAGGGTGCGGGCGTATTATTGTTTGCTGTTCCCGACCATTTTACAGTTAAATTATCATACCCTTTAGCATCATACATTTGTTGACCCCAACGGTTATAAATTGTTACTCTGTTGTCGGGATACAGATCAATGTTTTTCACAAAGAAGAAGTCATTATTCCCGTCTTCGTTTGCTGTAATACCATTGAAAACTTCTAATTCACACGGTGCATTGTTTGGAGCTATGTTAATGTTATTAATTGTTAACGTATAGGAACGGGTACCAACCTTAGCTACCACTGTTACTGAGTAAACACCGGCTTTCAAACTATCCACCGTCTGACATTTATTTGAAGGGCAAATGGTGGATGGCGACCAGTAATAACTGTAAGATATACTGGAAGCAGAGGCAAAACCTAAATATTCAGGCTTTAATTGAATCACTGCATCCGATTTTTCAACGCAGCTGATTCCGGTAATATTCGTATCAACGGTTAATGCATCGTACACCTGTAAGAAACCTTGAGTTACGGTAGTTGAAGATGATTGAATGGTATTAATAACGGTTTCACCAATATTATATTCAATACTATATCCTGTAGATCCAATAGCACCACCGCCACCGGAAGAGTTGATGACCTGATTAAGTAATGATTGAGATTGCATACTTGAATAAAATCCAAGCATCAATGCAATCGTGATAAATATTTTATTTTTCATTCTCATATTATTCAATAACGATGTAATTAAACTTAAATAACGATGTAGGAACGGATAAAGGGACTGACTTATTAGTTGAACGATAAACCCTGACTGAAAAAGAAGAAGTAGTTATAGTTGAAACTAAATATCCTAAATCCTGCATATCCGATAATGGAGTAATATTAACATTTGGAACAGTTGAATAAGGCTTAGCGAAATTAATGGTAACCTCAGCATAATTCGGCGTTCCAAATCCGGTTACTCCGGTTGAAAAACTAATAATTCCCCTTACATCATTACAAGAAGTACAATTTGCTCCTGTAACTGCACTAAAACCGCCCACTACATTAGTGGAGCCAACTGATAAACCGGGTCCTACTGCCTTAATATGACCTCCATCCAGTAATAACGATAATGCTGAAGCTGTTACAGTACTTGTTACAGCACGAATGGCAGCTCCGGTTCCCATAGTTAAACCAACCAAAGCATCAGAAGAAGATGTTGGGTTATTAAGATCAAAGTATCCGGCATTACCAACACTTGTAGCATTTTTACTTCCTCGCACCGAAGCACCCGCACCATTTGAATTTATTCCTAACACTGCAGCGGATGAACCTGTGTTTACAGCCTGCAAAGCCGGACTATTACTACTGATATTAATATCTAAACCTACAGGATTGTTTCCTGAAATCATGGCAATAGAAGCAATAGAGGTATTCGTTGTAGTTGCTCCGTTAATTAAACGCAAAGCTGATCCTCCACCCGATAATTTTAAAATCTGTAACGCATCTATAGTACTATTACTTGCTATGGAAATATCGTTACCGGCAAAACCTGATGTTGTTCCTATATTTAACTTAGCACTAGTAACTGTAGTTCCAATCGATACATTATCGTTAGCATTGGTTAAAGTGGCGCTACCTGTACTTTGAACCCATGGTCCTGAACTTGAAGCAGCTCCCCAATAAGCCTTACCGTTATTTCCGCGCTTTAACACATCTCCTACCGAACCGGGAGTAGCAATGACTAAAGTGTCAGCAAAATATGTTTTACCTCTGTCAAACACCCCTGCAAAGGCTTGCCCGTAATTTGGTCCGGTTGCAGAAGCATATAAACCAACCGAACGACCTAACGCCGTACTGCTGGATGAACCTACTGCAATCACACCAACTGCATCTCCTGATGGCGAAAGTCCTTGAGAAACCAAACCAACACCTGTACCTGAAGAATTAAAATTATAACCAATAAAATGTCCGCCACCAATTGGATCAACGTTTAATGAACCTGAGTTTACTGAATTACCAAATGCAACTCCTCTAACGGCCACCTGATTACTACTGGCGTTTGGTTTATATGCAAAAATTGCTGCACTATCGGAGGATGAATTAGAAAACACTTTTAATTTATTATTATTAAATATGGGATCGCCAATTGATACTTTATTACCGTTATTTAAAAGATTATTATCTACCTCCCATTTATTACCCGTTTGATTCCAATACATGGTTTGTCCGTTTAGGGTTCCAGTTGGCATTGCACCTGATGAATTACCGGCCTTTTCAGCATAAAGCGCATATGGTACTGATAATAATTGAGTAGTTGCAACGGTATTGTAGGATGTTCCTCCTGCAGGATCGATGCTTACTCGGATAAAGTATGGGCCTGTTGCCCAATTAATCCCGGAAAGTGTTCCTGAAACAGGTGTGCCTCCTCCTATGGATAAATTTAAAATACCTGCAGAACTTGGATTTGCTGAATTTGTTTCGGCATAAGAAACAGTTCCGGTTGTACTACCCTGCAGAATTTCAAATTTAACACCAATAGTTCCGGATGTAATAATATTTCCGGAGGCATTTCGTGCTACTGCCTGATAATTGATTAAATGTGGAGCCTGCGCTGCAACTATTGCAGACAAAAACCAGCTAAATATTATAAATACTTTTTTCATCTTTATTACTCCATTATCATGTAACTAAATCTTAAGAAGCCTGAAGGGGTTGTTAAACTTCCTGCTGTATTATTAAATATTCTTACAATAAAAGAAGTATTATTAATATTGGTTAATGCGTAAGAAAACTTACTTACATCATATTGACTAATTACAATTGTTGGAGGTTGAGCGTAAGCTTTATTAAAAGTAACACTTACATCAACAAAACTTCCATTTCCGGCTCCAGTGGGGTTAGTCAATACTGTTACAATTCCTTTTACATCTGTACTATTTGCAGTTATGGTAGAAGTTGCAGTTGCACCAATACTATTAGATGCAATGGCAACTGTAGGAGGTGCTGAACTAACTGATTTGACATGTCCGTTATCTAATAACAACGACATGGCTGATGCATTAGCGGTTCCGGCATTGGCACGCACGGCCGCGCCGGTTCCCTGAGTAACTGCAATTAAAGCATCGCTATTGTTGGTTGCTGAAGAAATATCGAATAAACCCGCAGGTCCGGAGTTAACTTGCTTTTCGGCTTTTATTGACGGTCCTCCAGATGTATTAATTGCATAAATTGTAGAGGTGGTTCCACTACTTTTGGCAGTAAGAGCTGAATTATTCGAACTTATGTTAATATCAAATCCAACTGGGTTGCCTCCACCGCTACTGGTTATAGTAGCTACCGAAGTATTTGTTGTTGAGGCATTAATTAAACGTAAAGCGGCTCCTGTTCCTGAAAACTTGAATACCTGCATTGCATCATTACTGCTTTGACTAACGATGGATAAATCATTACCGGTAAATGTATTACTGGTAGCGATATTTAATTTAGCTGTTCCTGTTCCTCCTATTTGTACTACATCTGTTGAATTGGCTAACGAAACAACCCCCGGTGATTGAACCCAAGGCCCCAGAGCAAATGTTTGTGTGCTTACTACTGAACCTGTTGTAATAGATATTGAGTTTCCTGAAACGCTTAGCGAAGGTGAAGGCACAAACACATTGTAATTCGGAAAAGTTCCGGTAACGTTTGCAATTCCGGAATTAGTAAAAACGGGAGGCGCAACGTTAATAGAATAGTTATTAGCACTTAATGTAGCTACCGTATGCGGACTATTTATCTGCAACGATGAACTTCCAACAGAAGTAGAAGTTGAAGAAGAAATTAAATAGGCTGTTGGCGTACCTACAGCAGGAACAGGAGTAACGGTAACAGGAGATACTCCAATTAAGGTCGGAGATGATGCTGCACTACCTGCAGGGATTGCTACAGTGCTAGGACCAACAGATAAGATATTGGCTGTTCCGGATGGTGTTACAGATAAAACAGGAGGATTTGTCTTCTCCGCAAACAAAGCATAAGGAACCGAAATAAACTGACTTGTTCCTACTGCAGAATAAGATGTCCCTCCTGCAGGATCTATATTAACGCGTAAAAAATATGAATTTGTTCCCCAAGGAATTGTAGCAAAATTACCTAGCACCACAGTACCTCCTCCGATTTGAACATCAAATATTCCTGCAGAACTTGGTGAAGCAGTATGCGTTTCTTCGTAAATCACTGTACCGGATGCACTGCCTTGTAGAATTTGAAACTTAATTCCTACAGCCCCTGTTACAATATTTCCAGAAGCATCACGTGCAACGGCTTGATAATTGATACGCTGAGGAGTTTGAGCAAACACACTCATCGTTAAAATCATAATAAATAATGTCAGAATTTTTCTCATATTATTTTTCTATAACTAAGTAATTAAATTGATAATTAGATGCTGCTCCCGGAGGATTGTTAGAGTATAAAAAGAATCCGGTATTTGTTGAACTGACATAAACCTGTAATGATGCTGCCGGTTGATTTCTGGCTGTTAAAATAACTATAGGCGGTGTTGCATATGCCTTATTAAACGTTACTGCAACCAGGTAAAAAGGTGATGTTCCGGTAACAGTTCCTGAATTAAAATAAATTTCGCCTGCCACATCGGTACCAGGACCATTTATAGAAGTATTTGCGCCACCGGTTAATGCAGTTCCTAAGGCAATCGTTGGTTTTACAGCTTGTGAAGTTCTAATATGACCTTCTTCGATCCACAACGCAGCTCTTTGTCCTGGAACGGTTCCGGTTGCCACACTATTATTAACTAAATGCATAACCGAACCTGTTCCGTTAGTTGTTGCAAACACTCCATCGGCATTATTTGCTGTGTTATTCGTTTCAAACCGTGCATTGTTTCCGGCGTTACCTGTTTTTATAGAAAATATATTAATACCTGTATGGCCGCTAAAACCATTCACAAATAAACCGGTACTATTTCCACTATTAGCATCCGCCTGAATGCTGGCATTGGATTGTTGTGTACCCATTGTTAAACCATAAACTCCGGCAGTTCCTGTAAAAGTGGTAGCAGTACTAATACCGGATACACCATTTCCTCCTCCTGAATGAGTACCATAAACTGCAGCAGATGTTGTATTAGGGTTATTAACTGAAGCGTAAACTCCAAAAAGTGGCGCAGCTGTTGCATTGTAATTACTGATGGCACCGATAACGGATAGTGAACTTGATTCAATAACATGTAAACGATATGAAGGAGCATTTGTTCCCATACCAATTCGTCCTGAAGAAAAATCACCATAAATAAGCGGAATGGCTGTATTGGTGTTGGCAATGTAGAGTTTATTGGAACCGGTTTCGTTTTGTCCTGCTTTGTTCCCCAAAAAAACATTTCCGGAACCGATATTAAATTGACCAGCAGCAAAACCTACGGCTGTATTTTCCATTCCCGAAATATTACTACTAAAAGATGCATTTCCAATACCGATATTGGCGGTACCTGTTGTATTGGATACCAAAGCATCAGCACCAAATGCCAGATTAAATCCGGCTGTGTTATCTCTTAATGCATTATAACCAAAAGCATTCGAATAAAAGCCTGATGAATTATTACGCAGAGAATAATAACCAACGGACGTATTACCAATACCAACGGTGACTGAATATTGAGATTGAACGCCAATAGCAACGTTATTACTTGCCGTAGCACTTGCATACATTGCAGATGCTCCAATTGCAGTATTATTAGTACCGGAGGTATTTAAACCTAAGGCATTAAATCCAAATGCTGAATTTTGACTACCACCGGTATTATTCATTAAAGCCAATGATCCAAATGCTGAATTCTGACTGCCGGTAGTATTTAATCGCATCGTCCAATTACCAAATGCTGAATTATCCCAACCTCCAATATTGCTTAACAAGGCATACACACCAAAAGATGAGTTATAATTACCGGTTGAATTATTATAGAGGCTTCGGTAACCAACTGCCACGTTTTCACTTCCTGTTGAATTATTATAAAGCGCTTCATATCCAACCGCTGCATTTAAAGAACCACTGGTATTTGCAAATAAAGCCTTATGTCCGAATGCTGTTGTAGAAATATGAATATTACTATTGGCTGCCAAATAACCATAAATCGCTCTTCCTGCTGTATCAATTCTTCCTGCCTTAACATTGTTAACACGTAAGTTTAATGGATTTGCATCCGTAGTTCCAAGAAAGTTAGTTCCGTCAACTGTTCCGGCATTACCTAAAATTGACCAATTGATGGCAGTGGTGGTTGGAGTGCTGATAGTAAAAGTCGGATAAGTACCTGTTACAGATGTACTGCCTGCTCCTACCAAAGTTGGACTTGGCACAGAAATCACAAATGTATTAGTACCTGCAGGAGTAACGGTCACCAACCCGCTACCGGTGATGCTGGTATTAGGAGTGGCAGTAACTGTTCCGCTGCTTGATATAGTGAAATTAGGGTAAGTCCCAATCACATTTATGTTAGTGCCCGGCGTTAATGTTACTGTTTGATCAGGCGCTGTATTAGTTATAGATCCGCTTCCTATGGCAATTCCATTACCTGCGGTATAGCTACCACCTGTCGGAACCGAAACCGTATTAGTTCCAACTGTTAAAACACCTGAGTTAAATGCCAAAGTCGGAGAAGGTACCGAGCCTGTTTTCTCGGCATACAAAGCATATGGCACCGAAATAAATTGATTGGTTCCTACAGTTGTATAGGATGTACCTCCGTTAGGATCAATATTGACTTCTAAAAAATATGGACCACTTTGCCAGGCAATAGAATTAAATGTTCCAAATGTGGTCGATCCTCCTCCAATGGCAACGTTAAAAATTCCTGATGAACTTGGCGTGGATGTATGTGTTTCTTCATAAACAAGTGTTCCGGATGAACTACCTTGTAATATTTTAAATTTAATTCCAATCGCAGTTGTAACAATATTACCGGAAGCGTCACGTGCTACCGCCTGGTAATTTATTTTTTGGGGTGACTGTGCATAAACTGTTATGCTAGTCAAAACCAAAAAATAAAATAGAATTTTTCTCATGCTATAAAAAAATTAATAAGGATAAATTAAATGCCCACTGAATGAAGAATGCCATCGGTCAATTGTCATTGATGCACTGCTAAACCCTACTATACTAACAGATTCGCCGGCACTAAGTTTTAGTGTATAATTAAAACTGGCATGTCCCTGACCATTTGCGCCTGCATATTGAATCCATTGTCCGAAAGTATTTCCGGCGGATTGAAAAATAAACTGCACTACCGCTCCTGCAGAAGAAGTATATTGCATTTCACAGTTAAACTGATAAACACCATTCATAGGCGCAGTAAACACACCGCTTGCGGTAACAAACCCGTTACCATCATTAAAAAATCGAGGTCCCGCAGTTAACACAATTGTTTGTGATGTACTTGCAGGCAATGTTTGTCCGGTAGTTGCATGATTTCCTGCGAAGAATGCTACTTTAGGCGGACCATTTAACTGCCAGCTGGCATTACCGTTTGCATCGGAAGTTAAAACCTTTCCTGCGCCTTGAGACCCATCAATTAATTGTAAGGCAAAATTGTTATCAGCACCGGAAGCGGTTACTTTAATACCAACATTAGGCTGATTAACGGTTGCTGGTCCCCAAGATCCGGTTGAGATGACTTCCAAGCCAACTTTCGTGCTATTACTTCCACCGGATTTTGTTGTAATGTTATTAATTATCACGCCGCTATGACCAAGGCTTCTTAAACCACTATTATTAAAAACAGCTGAGCTTCCTGAAATACCACTGGAAACGCTGTTAGTGAAAATAGCTGTCTGACCGGTGCTTACCGCGTTCACTACATCCAACATGGAAGTAGGTGCTGTATTACCTATTCCAACCAATCCGTTAGGATCGATTATCATTCTTAAGGTATTATTGGTTCCAAAAGTAATCCCGTTAGCGGTATTTGTTCTAAATTGTAAGGTTCCTACTCCGGTCGGGAAAGCGTCAACATTCACATTACTATTGGCACCGGAAGTTCTTAAATTTAAAACGTTGAAGGAAGGAGAAGAAATTTCCACAGCAGCACCGGGAGCATTTGTTCCGATTCCAACATTACCTGAACTTAATATTCTCATTTTTTCCGAACCATTTGTCCAGAATGTCATAGGAGCATTGTTACTCTGATCAAGACGCATATCGGTTGTTGCTCTTCCTCCTGCGCGCAAAATTGATAATCCAGGACTAGGTGTGTATAGCAACCATCCTTCGTCTGCAGATGTAGATCCAGCACCTTCACGTATGTAGCCGATCACATCTAATTTTTGAAGAGGATTAGTTGTTCCTATACCAACATTATCGCCTGTGTTAAATAAAGTGGTAGCAGTAGTTGAAGTGCGTGACCACAATCCTGTTCCGGGAAGGCTTATGGTGTTTGAACCTACGGATAATACGTTATTGGTAAAAGTTAATCCGGGAGAAATATTGAGAGAGTTAATCCCAGGTGCAGGTGAATACGTTAAAATACCTGTGGCTGGTGTAAAATTCATCCCAACCGGTGGAGTGTTGATGGTGTAATTTGTACCTGCAGTTGCAACAGTAGTTATTCCAGTACCAATAAGGATAGGTGGAGCTGCAATGGTAGGAATTGGTGTAGCGATATTAAAATTGGGATAAGATCCTGTAACAGTTGCTGAACCGCTTGCGGTAAGATTTACTGTTTGATTTGGTGCAGTGTTGGTAATTGTGTTTCCGGTTAATGAAATACCTGTACCTGCGGTATAATTGGTGCCGGCAGACGAAATTGTATAATTAGGATAAGATCCGCTAACTGTTGTAGAACCTGAGCCATTAATGTTGACTGTTTGATTAGGTGCAGTATTTGTAATAACGTTTCCTGTTAATGAAATACCTGTACCAGGAGAATATGTGGTATTACTAGAAGTAACGGTAAAGTTAGGCCAGCTTCCAAATACCGTGGTTGCCCCTTGACCAATTATAACGGGTGGTGCAACGTTAACTGTAAAATTACTGCCCGATCCACTTGGTGTTACACCGGCAATGCCTGTTCCTGTAATCGATATCGTATTACTACCGGTTCCGGATAAAGTTGCCGTTGAACTGGCGCCTCCCTGATTGATGGTTAATTCTTTTGTACCCGTATTATAGGTTAAACTTGGAGGTGCTACGTTAACACTAAAATTTGGATAAGCACTTGCAACCGTTGCAATACCTGCTGAAGTAATATTTACAGTCTGATCAGGAGATGTATTGGTAATGGTTCCTGAACCTACTGAAATTCCTGTTCCGCCTGTTAATGACGAAGAAGATATAGTGTAATTAGGATAACTTCCTAATACTCCTGAACCACTAATGTTGACTGTTTGATTTGGTGCAGTGTTTACAATAGATCCGGAGTTAATAGCAATACCATTTCCTGCATTATAACTAACAGCATTACCTGCTTTTTCGGCATATAATGCATAAGGAACAGAAACCAATTGATTTGCTCCAACTGTATTGTAGGAAGTTCCACCTGCAGGGTCAATATTAACTTGTAAAAAATAGGTATTTGTACCCCAATTAATCGAACTAAATAATCCGGTAACCGGCGTTCCGGCGCCGATACCAACTGTAAACACACCGGCTGAAGATGGCGTTGCAGTATGTGTTTCTTCATACACTAACGTACCACTCACACTGCCCTGAAAAATTTGAAATTTTATTCCAATAGGTGTTGTAACAACATTACCGGCAGCATCACGAGCAACAGCTTGATAATTTATAATTTGTGGTGCCTGGGAAAAGACAAAAAATGCGAAAAAAATAAAACAAAGCGTAAGTAACCTTCTCATTTTAAAAAAATTTAATAAATATACTAAATAAAAACATAAAGACAAAGGATATAAAGCACTGAAAAACAATATTATAAAACTAACAAGACGTTAATTTTTCGGAAGTTTTAATCGAACAAAACGGTAATTTAATAGTAAAAAAAAGATGCTTAGTTATTTATCTAAAACCGATTTTATGTTTGGTTTAAAATAAAGATTGCTTTTTAAAATTTTTCCGTCTTCCCTGAAAATCGGTTGGCCATTTTCATCCAGTTTACTCATATTACTACGATGAATTTCATCATAAACTTCTTCAATTTTGTGCTGTAAACCATGTTTAAGAATGGTACCAAATAAAATATACAATTGATCGCCTAATGCATCTGCAATCTCTTGCAAATCGCCATTTTTACAAGCTTCCAGATACTCTTCATTTTCTTCTTTAATCAAATTATAACGAAGCGTATAATCTTTTTCACTTATTAATGTCATTTCCGATGCATTTCCAATCTGAAATACATTATGAAACTCTTCTACCGATTTTATCTTTTCGTACAATTTTGACATAACCTTATTTTTTACCTGATTTATTATTCTTATATTGGGTATTTAAAGCTTCTAAAACCTGAGCAGTAATTTCCAATTTAGGATTAGCCAGTAAAATCGTTGGAACGGTGTTAGTATAAGCCATGATGTAATCGTATTTACCATCATTAAATTCCACTAAAAAATCCTTTACCTGACGCTGCAATTCGTCATTTTTTTCCTGCATTTCTACGGCCAACTTATCCATTTGAATTTGCTTATTCTCAATTTCACGTTGTTGTCTTTCTAATTCACGTTTTTTGTTTTCTAATTCTGATGGTGGCATAATTCCTGCCTGAGCCGACTGCTGAGCAGATTCATAATCTTCCTGAAATTTTATGGTCATGTTTTGTAATTGTGACTCCAGAGACAAGCGCTTATTCTTTAGCACCTTTACATAATCACTTATAAATAAATAATTCTCATTTAAGGTATCGATGTTTACAAAAGCAATTTTTGCATCCGGTAACTTATCAGTAGACTGATTAGGTATTACAGGCTTGGCTTTATTTTCTACACTTGCCTGGGTACCGGTTCCTTCCCCTACTTTTGCTTTCAAATCCTGAACCTGATAAAATAAAATGCCTATACAAAGCACCAATACGGTTATAACCGCGTATAAAATGTTTTTCATAATGTTTTTGTAATTAATAAAGCAAATATACCAAGCTAGGGCTGCCCGTCAAATATTTTTTGCTTCTCGATATAAACAAGTTTTACATCTTCTGATTTTCCAGTCGTTAAATTAACAACATGCCGCTTAACTTTTTCAAAAACTCTTCTTTCGGGATATAATGGAACATTTAATTCACCTAAGCTCCACCATTTGGGATACAATACATGTCTATCGTTTTCAGTTATTACATAATGCTTGATGTAATAAGGTAATTTATCCATGGCTTTATCACTCAACTCTATCTTTGCATTATTGGTATTTCCTGAATAGAGTGAAAACGAAAGGTAAGTCTCCCATTTATTAAACAAATTGGTAAATGGCATAATCCAGAAAAATATAACCACAAAATAAAAAACAGGTACACTAAATAAATGTGCAATGGAAAAATAGCGTTCTGTTGTTTTTCCCGAAAACAAAAACAGCCCAACCAATATCATTATAATGTTCCATGCCCATATTACTGCGTTATAATTTCTTCCGAAAGGCCCCATTAAAACAAAAATTAAAAAATGTAATATAATTAGCATTGGGATAGCAATAAAACGCAATGGTTTTATAAGCAAAAAAATGCCAATTAAAATTTCAATCCATGGAACAATAATTCCTGTTTTAGTAAGTGCATGCATCTGCCTTTCACTAAATAAACGTGACAAAGGATTAATAAACCAGGGAAAAGTTTCGTTTAAAAATCCGGAATTCATTTTTTGCAACCCGCTGTAAACATAAACTGCACTAAATAATATTTGCAATACAATGAAATATGAATAATAATTATTGACATTATCGATTCGCCAATTGTAAAAAAATAACACCAAGAAAATGGCATTATATAGAAAAAACCATGGCTGCAATCTGTTCTGATCCAATATCAGCATATATAAATTTAATATCAAAATCATAAACAGAACCGGCCTTACACGGGTGGTAAACATCAGAACTATCAATAAAACAATCTGAGCCACAAACAAAATATAATCGTAAGGTGGTGCCAGATACAAATCTTTGATAAACGGAGCCGGCGGCAGCCAACGCTGACCTGCCCATAAATTAACAGAAGTTAATAAAGAAAATAATAAACCTACAGCCACCGTGAGTTTGATTAATTTTAAACGCGCAAATATGTTTAATTGTAATCCCGACACCTTATTTTAGTCTTCCGTAACTGTAAAAATATTTTTTAAAGTATGGTTCATTTAAATCACTGATCATTACACCTTTTTTTGTGGAAGCATGAATAAATTTATTATTCTTTAAATAAACTCCCACGTGTGTAATTTGCCGGCTCTCAATTTTAAAGAACACCATATCCCCTTCCTCAACTTTTGACGCACTCAGTTTATCGCAGTTTTTCATCATCTCATCTGCAGTACGAGGCAAATTTTTCTTATAAACTTCTCTGTATAAATTGATGGTTAAACAGGAACAATCGGTTCCTTTAATATCGCATCCGCCATACTTATATGGTGTGCCATACCATGCAGCAATAAATTGATATAACTTATCGTTTTTGATTGCCGACTCACTAACACCTAAAACCGTTGCAACATTTTTCATCTTTGACGATGAAACATTACTTTTAACAGCTTCCGTTTTATTTGGCGATTTTGGTTTTGAAGTTGATTTTTTAGATGTTTTATTGGTAGAATGGCAAGCAATCAATATCAATGTTAAAACCGATACAAGACAAGTATTTGTGAATTTTCTCACATTTTGAAGTTATTTGATAATATGCTCAAACTAACCGCTATTTCTCTGTTATTTTATACATCAGATTGTTAACAACCATGGCTTCTAATACAATAAAATTGTGACTGGCGGCTATCTTAAAATTTAAATATTTCCTATATTTAAGGTTTGTAATAAAACAATGGCAATTACACTAGAATCCCCGAACGTGAAGACAAAAATTCCTGCCGAACTTTTGATGAACGCATACAAAATCATGTGCACCGCTAAAAGCCTTGCCGATTTGTATGAAGCAAATAAAGAAATTACAGCTAAATATGTACATGCTACATCGCGCGGACATGAAGCTGTTCAAATAGCATTAGGGTTACAATTACTACCTCAGGATTTCCTGAGTGCTTATTACCGCGACGACAGTGTTTTACTTGCTATAGGAATGGAGCCTTACGAATTAATGCTTCAGCTTTTAGCTAAACGTGACGATCCGTTTTCAGGAGGCAGAACCTATTATTCGCACCCGAGCCTTCGCCGCGATAATATGCCCAAAATACCACATCAGTCAAGTGCTACCGGAATGCAAGCTATTCCAACTACAGGTTTAGCAATGGGATTACAATACCTCGAAAAAAATAAAATGGCACCTGACTACAAGGGATTAAATCCTTTAGCGGTGTGCTCACTTGGCGATGCCTCTTGTACCGAAGGTGAAATAGCCGAGGCATTTCAAATGGCGGTACTTAAAAAATTACCTATACTTTATTTTGTACAGGATAATGAATGGGATATTTCAGCAAATGCAAAAGAAATCCGTGCTCAAGACATTACCGAATACGCAAAAGGATTTAAAGGTCTGGAAACACGCACCATTGATGGCACAGATTTTATTCAGTCCTACAACATTGTAAAAGAATGCCTAGATATCATTCGTAAAGAACGTCGCCCTATGCTCATTCACGCTAAAGTTCCTTTACTAAACCACCATACTTCGGGAGTACGTAAAGAATGGTACAGAGATGACTTAGACGAGGCCGTTCAACGCGATCCTTTACCTCGTTTACGTAACCAGCTATTAGTAGCAGGCTTAACCGAACAGGATTTAAAGAAAATTGAATCGGAAGCTAAATTATTAGTGGAAGCCGATTATCAAAAAGCATTGGCTGCAGAAGACCCTCAACCGGAAGATTTACTTTTACATGAATTTGCCCCAACCCCGATCACCGAAGAAAAAGGTGAACGTGAGCCTGTAGGTAAAGAAAAGACCGTTATGGTTGACAGTGCTCTGTTTGCAATTCGTGAGTTAATGGCGAAACATCCCGAATGTTTACTATATGGCCAGGATGTTGGAGCTCGTCTTGGCGGAGTATTCCGTGAAGCCGCAACTTTAGCACAACAATTTGGAGATCATCGCGTATTTAACACCCCTATACAGGAAGCCTTTATTGTAGGTTCAACGGTTGGTATGAGCGCCGTAGGATTAAAACCAATTGTGGAAGTACAATTTGCCGATTATATTTGGCCGGGTTTAAATCAGCTATTTACTGAGGTTGCCCGTTCCTGTTACTTAACCAATGGAAAATGGCCGGTTAGTATGATTTTACGAGTACCTATTGGTGCTTACGGAAGTGGTGGTCCTTACCATTCAAGTTCGGTTGAAAGTGTATTAGCCAATATCCGAGGTATTAAGATCGCTTACCCAAGCACAGGTGCTGATTTGAAAGGATTATTAAAGGCAGCATATTACGATCCGAATCCTGTTGTAATGCTTGAACACAAAGGTTTATACTGGAGCAAAATTAGAGGAACAGAAGATGCTAAAACCATTGAACCCGATGAAGATTATGTAATTCCATTCGGAAAAGCGCGTTATGTTCAGCAATCTGAACAATCTGTTGCCGATAGCGGCAAAGCTCTTACAATAATTACTTACGGAATGGGTGTTTATTGGGCAAAAAATGCAGCTAAGAATTTTAACGGACAAGTTGAAATTGTTGACTTACGCACAATTTTCCCTGTTGATGAGCAAATGATATTTGAAAGTGTTCGCAAAAACGGACGTTGTATGGTATTAACTGAAGAACCTGTATTTAACGGATTCGCGCAAAGCATTGCGGCACGTATTAGCGAAAACTGTTTCGAATATTTAGATGCGCCAGTTAAAGTTATCGGTTCTGAAAACTTACCGGCTATTCCGCTTAACTCAACATTAGAACGCACAATGCTTCCTAATGCAGATAAAGTTGAAGTGGCAATTAATAACCTTTTGGCTTATTAATGAAGTTTTATTTTAAACATATAGCAGTAATAATTTGCTTGTTACCGCTTTTGTTTTTAAATATTAAAACCACTCACGATTGGGGCGATGATTTTGCACAATATTTAATTGAAGCGCAAAATATAGCTAACGGACAGCCTTTACAAACTAGCGGATTTGTTGAAAATCCAAATTACATTTTAGGTCCTAATTGCTACCCTCCCGGTCTCCCTTTGATTATTGCTTTAACGAGTACCGATATTGGTTATTTAAATGTATTAATGTCGTTTTTTCTGGTGTGCATTGGCTATTTTACCTTTCTGATTCTTAATAAATGGTTTCATTTTACACCAGCACTTGTGTTATCGCTGGTTGTTGTTTACAATCCACTATGCTTAAGTTTTAAAAATGAAGTGTTAAGTGATTTACCTTTTACTGCTTTTATACTTTTGTTCTTTGTTCTGTATTTAAGCGATAACAAAAAAAAGTGGGTATTGGTATTGTGCGGACTGATTTTGGCATTTGCAATAAACACACGCTATGTTGGCTGGGTATTATTTATGGCTTTAATTGGCGAAGTTGGATTTAAGCTTTTAGTTAAATATTTTAAGAATCATAAAAAGGATAAGGATTACCTGCTGCAACCAGCCTGGATAGTTGTATCTTTTTTAGTGTTTCACGGCTTATTTTATGTGATTTTCCCTCAAAACATTATTTACTACGACAACCCGAAAGCTATATCATTCTTTGAAAGAATCTCAATAAACGCGAATTATAATTATGCTATTTTAAAATATTTCTTTTCCTGTTTCGATGAGGGCTTTTTAAATTTTGTGGTGTCGTACGGGATTGTCTTTACCGCCTTAATAGGCGTAATGCTATTTGTGTTTAAGCCCGACACCCGTAAACCCGAAATATTGGTACTGTTTTTACTGGGTTATGTAGGAGCCATACTGGTACATCAATACAGCGACACCGGCTTCCGGCTTTTAATTCCAATTATACCGCTTATTTTATTCTTTGCTACTTATGCTCTTTTTATTTTACTGGCTATAGTACCCTATAAACAATACATTGTTTTTAGTTTAGGGTTATTAGTTCTTTTTTGCTACAAGCATAACTCCGGAAAAATTCTTTTTTCAAATAACGAAATACCGGGACCTTATTCAATGGAAGCGAAAAGTGCATTTGAATTTATTAAATCCAATACCAAGTCTGATGCGGGCATATTGTTTGCTAAACCACGTGCACTAACCTATTTTACGCAACGTAAAACCTATGTGAATACCGAGATGGCAACCTTAACAGAAATTGACAAGGAAGTAAAATCTTTTAATCCTGATTATATTTTAATTGGTTATGAGGTAACAGACGATTCCACCAAAACGTATTTTAACATACACCAGCAAAACTATTTAACTGCTTACGAAAACCCTAAATTTAAGCTGCTAAAGAAACTATAATTCATTCTGCCAAAGGAATATCAAAGCTCTAAATTGATACTTATCAACTTTTACGTTTTTCCTGTTAAAACTGAATATATTGCCACATTTTTTTTTGTTAAATTCACCCATTCAAAATACGGATTATGAAAACAGCAACTATGGATTATAGAATAGAAAAAGACACCATGGGCGAGGTAAAAGTACCGGCTCATGTTTATTGGGGTGCTCAAACAGAACGCTCACGCAATAATTTTAAAATAGGACCTGAGGCAAGTATGCCTAAAGAAATTATTTATGCTTTTGGCTATTTAAAAAAGGCGGCTGCCATGGCAAATCACGAGCTAGGAGTATTAAGCAAAGAAAAATGCGATTTAATTTCGAAAGCCTGTGATGAAATAATTGCAGGAAAGTTAGATGAACAATTTCCATTGGTAATTTGGCAAACCGGTTCAGGTACACAAAGTAATATGAATGCTAATGAAGTAATCGCATACCGTGCTCATGTAATGAATGGCGGACAGCTTACCGACGAACCAAAAATATTACACCCTAATGATGATGTAAACAAATCACAAAGCAGTAATGACACTTACCCTACTGCCATGCATATTGCAGCTTACAAGCAAGTGGTTGAAATTACAATTCCAGGAATGGAGCGCTTACGCGACAGCCTAGAAAATAAAGCAAAATCGTTTGAAAACATTATCAAAACGGGTCGTACGCACTTTATGGATGCAACTCCACTTTCATTAGGACAAGAATTTAGCGGTTATGTTCAACAAATCAACATGAGCATCCGTGCATTAAAAAATGCATTAGAAGCAGTTAAAGAATTAGCATTAGGCGGAACAGCTGTAGGGACAGGATTAAATACGCCAAAAGGATACGATGTATTAGTTGCAAAGAAAATTGAAGAATTAACAAAGTTACCTTTTGTAACTGCTCCAAATAAATTTGAAGCATTAGCGGCTCACGATGCAATGGTAGAATTAAGCGGAGCTCTTAAGCGAAGTGCTGTTGCATTAATGAAAGTTGCAAACGATATCCGTATGTTATCATCCGGACCACGTTGTGGAATTGGTGAAATTATTATTCCTGATAACGAGCCGGGGTCATCCATTATGCCTGGTAAAGTAAACCCAACACAACCGGAAGCATTAACCATGGTGTGTGCTCAGGTTATCGGTAATGATGTTGCGGTTAGTGTTGGTGGAAGTATGGGACATTTTGAATTAAATGTGTTTAAACCACTAATTGCTGCAAACGTGTTACAAAGCGCGCGTTTAATTGGCGATGCTTGCGTAAGCTTCACTGAAAAATGCGCTGATGGTATCGAAGCGAATTTACCTGAAATCAAAAAGCATTTGGAAAACTCTTTAATGCTGGTAACCGCTTTAAATACTCATATCGGATATGAGAAAGCAGCTAAAATTGCTAAAACCGCGCATAAAGGAAATAAAACATTACGCGAAGCTGCCATTGAATTAGGATACTTAACCAATGAACAATTTAATCAATGGGTAAGACCGGAAGATATGATCGGAAGTTTGAAGTAAGAATAAATATATTATTACAAAAAGGGGAAGTAAATACTTCCCCTTTTTGTTTATTTTTGTTTTATTGAACATTTTCATTGCACATATTAACGGAAAATTAGCTGAACTCACGCCCGAAGAATCTTGGCATTGTACGAAAGTATTACGCTACAAGACAGGTCAAGCTATACATCTTATTGACGGAAATGGTAATTTTTTTGAAGGAAACCTTCAATTACTAAATGAAAAAAAATGTATTGCCGAAATCACTTCAGGTCCGCGCTCTCAAATCAAACATCCGTATTACCTGCATCTAGCAATTGCTCCTACCAAAAACATCGATCGCATGGAATGGATGGTTGAAAAAGCTGTTGAGATAGGTATTGATGAAATAACATTTGTACGTTCCAAAAATTCCGAACGCACGTTTATAAAAGAAGATCGCCTTATTAAAATCGCAGAGAGTGCGGTAAAGCAAAGCTTACAATCCTTTATCCCTAAAATAAACGGATTAACCGGATTTGCAGATATCGTTAAATCAGATGCAGATTTGAAATTTATTGCGCACTGCGAAGAATCCACAAAAAAAACATTGAAAGATTTTGAACTCAAAAACAGAAGAAGCCTTGTTTTAATTGGACCTGAAGGAGATTTTACAAACGAAGAAATTGTTCTTGCAAAAACTTTTGGATTTACTGAAATTTCGCTTGGAGAGAACCGTCTGCGTACAGAAACTGCAGGTTTATATGTTTGTAATGCGTTTGCATTACTTTAAGTAACGAACTTGATTTTTTTCTTTATTTTATTAATTTAGAATGTAATTATTTGTTATGAAAAAATCATTATACCTTATCATACTATGCTTATTATCTATTTCTACAAATGCACAGGAATGGACTTGGATGAAAGGTTCTGATACCCTCACCCAACCGGGCGTTTATGGTACCATAGGAATTTCAACGTTCAACCGGATCAGTCATTGCGGTTACACCAAGCATTACGACTACTTATAGCGTTATTGGAAGCAATACCAGTGGTTGTACTAATTCTGCACAGCTGACACAGAGCGTTTCTTTGTGCACAGGTATCGTAAATATAAAAGATAGCGAATGGTTAAATCCTGTCTTACCAAATCCCAATAACGGTTCTTTTAGTGTGACTACTCCTATCCACAACAGTTTATTTGTTTTATATAATAGTTCAGGACAGATTATTTATTCGGAACAACTCTACAAAAACGAAAACACAATCCAATTAAATATTGCAACAGGAATTTATTATTATAACATTATTCAGGATTTGGTTATAATAAAAAACGGAAAAATGATGGTAGAATAAAGCTTGATATAAAAAGTTATACTGCTTCGTCTTTTGTCAATTGTAAATCGGCAATTAACTTAATTACAAATTCCAGTTGCTGTTCCTTATTAAGATCAGAATTATCTAATATGATAGCGTCTTTTGCTTTAGTAAGTGGATTTTCCTTACGGTGTGTATCGTCATAATCGCGCTTCAACAGATTTTGTTTTACTTCTTCTAAAGTAAAATATTGTCCTTTACTGCTGAACTCATCTAATCGCCGTTGAGCTCGTACATCGTTATCGGCTGTCATAAACAACTTTAATTCAGCGTCGGGAAATACGTTAGTTCCAATATCGCGTCCATCTAGTATAACACCTTTGTTTTTCCCCATTTCACGTTGCAAAGCCACCATTTTCTCTCTTACTTCCTTTATCGAACTCACTTTGCTAACGCAATCAGAAACCTGCATAGAACGAATTTCGTGTTCAACATTTTCGTCATTTAAAAATGTTTCCGATGATTTGGTATGCGAGTTAAATTTAAAATCAACCTTAATTTCCTGCAGTGCTCCTATTAACTTTTCTATTTCAATATTTTGTTTGGCATCAACCCATCCGTTTCTTAAGGCATAAAGTGTAACGGATCGGTACATAGCTCCCGTATCGATGTAACTATAGTTAAGTTTTTGAGCTAAGGCTTTAGCAATGGTACTTTTGCCACAACTGGAATATCCGTCAATTGCTATTGTTATTTTGGTCATGAAAATATCTGAATCAAAAGTAAACATTAATAAACGATTTAACTTTTATCAAATATAGTACATTGATATAAAACAAAAAACCCCAACAAATGTTGGGGTTTTGTACTAATAATTAAAGAATGATTATTTTACTGAATTAACTACTGCTTTGAAAGCTTCAGGGTGATTCATAGCTAAATCAGCTAAAACCTTACGGTTTAATTGAAGACCTTTGGCATTTAATTTACCAATAAACTCAGAGTAGCTCATACCGTGTTCTCGAACACCGGCATTAATACGCTGAATCCATAATCCGCGCATAGTACGTTTTTTGTTTTTACGATCGCGGTAAGCGTAGGTTAAACCTTTTTCTAATGTGTTTTTAGCAATGGTCCATACATTACCTCTTGCTCCCCAATAACCTTTTGTCAGGTTTAGGATTTTTTTTCTGCGAGCCCTGCTGGCTTCGTGATTGACTGAACGTGGCATCTTTTTTAATTTTTACTTTGGAATTCAGTGTCAGTTTTTACTGAACTTGCTGACTGAAATCCGGGTTAAACATTTGTTTTTTTTAATTAACCGATCTCGATAATTTAATTGGATTATTTACCTAAGCAAAGTAACATTTTAACGTTACCTAAGTCTTCTTTACTTACAATCGCCATCTTACCTAAACCGCGTTTACGGTCTTTTTCTTTTTTAGTAAGGATGTGGTTCTTGAAAGCCTTTTTCCTCTTAATCTTACCGGTTCCAGTGAAAGCGAAACGCTTCTTAGCACTGGAATTTGTTTTCATTTTTGGCATTTTCTCTTTGTATATATTAATTATTAGTACTCTTATTTTTTCTTTGGTGCAATTACCATTTGCATTTTTTTACCTTCTAATACCGGTAATTGCTCTGCTTTACCAAATTCTTCCAATTCATTAGCAAAACGCAACAATAATAATTCACCTTGTTCTTTAAACACGATCTCACGTCCTTTAAACATTACGATTGCTTTCACTTTGCAACCATCTTTTAAAAATTTGATCGCATGATTCTTTTTAAAATTATAGTCGTGTTCATCTGTATGTGGCCCGAAACGTATATCTTTCACAACCACTTTAGATGCTTTTGCTTTAATTTCCTTTGCCTTTTTCTTTAACTCGTAAAGAAATTTGCCGTAATCTACCACTTTACAAACCGGCGGATCAATATTAGGCGCTATTTCAACTAAATCTAAGCCTGCTTCACGTGCAATTTCCAATGCTTTTGCAATGGGATATACACCCGCTTCAATATCTTCTCCAACAACACGTACTGTACGAGCAGTAATTCGCTCGTTAATTTTATGTTGTTCTTCTTTTACACCCGGTCTTTTAAAACCTTCTTTTAATCCTCTAGGTCTTGGTTTTTGAAAAGGTGTTTCACCTGGTTTTCCTGTACCCGGATTTTGGTTTGGTGTTGGTTTTT
Organism: Bacteroidia bacterium; assembly: GCA_040403535.1. Classification (GTDB taxonomy): domain Bacteria; phylum Bacteroidota; class Bacteroidia; order B-17B0; family Aurantibacillaceae; genus JAHEYG01. The sequence continues at coordinate 8,250 of JBBAKL010000013.1, read as the reverse complement.
TAAAAACGTTAATAGTAACCTCCGCTTTTTAGTTTAACTTTTGTTTAAAATCGTTTTCTATTGTTGTTTGTATCAACTGTGCAAACTCTTCAATGGTCATTACACCAATGTCGCCTTTGCCCTGTTCACGAACTGCAACTTTTCCTTCCGCTTCTTCTTTTTCACCTACAACAAGCATTAAAGGAATCTTCTTTATCTCATTGTCTCTTATCTTTTTACCTATCTTCTCGTTCCTGTCGTCAACAAGGCCGCGAATATCGGAATTATTTAGCAATCCTAAAACTTTTTTAGCGTAATCGTTGTATTTTTCACTGATTGGTAAAATGGCCACTTGATCAGGGGTTAACCATAATGGGAACTTACCTCCACAATGCTCTATTAAAACAGCAATAAAACGCTCTAAACTACCAAAAGGCGCACGGTGGATCATTACCGGTCTATGTTTCTGATTATCAGAGCCTGTGTACTCCAATTGGAAACGTTCCGGTAGGTTATAATCTACCTGAATGGTACCCAATTGCCATTTACGGCCAAGAGCATCCTTCACCATAAAATCTAATTTCGGACCATAAAACGCTGCTTCACCCAATTCTACGACTGTTTTCAGTCCTTTTTCTTCCGCACTTTCAATAATGGCTTGCTCCGCTAGTTTCCAGTTTTCGTCGGTACCAATATATTTGGTCTTGTTTTCAGGGTCGCGTAATGAGATCTGAGCTGTATAATCTTTAAAATCTAAGGCGTTAAACACATGCAGCACCAAATCAATTACCTTGCAAAACTCTTCTTTAACTTGATCCGGACGAACAAATAAGTGCGCATCATCCTGAGTAAATCCGCGTACACGGGTTAATCCGTGTAACTCGCCATGTTGCTCGTAACGGTAAACTGTTCCGAACTCAGCGAAACGCACCGGTAAATCTTTATAGGATTTTGGTGACGACTTATAAATTTCACAGTGGTGCGGACAGTTCATCGGTTTTAAGAAAAACTGTTCACCTTCCTGAGGCGTATTGATTGGCTGAAACGAATCGGCTCCGTATTTATCGTAGTGACCCGAACAAACATATAAATCTTTTAGCGCAATATGCGGTGTAACTACAGGCTGATAACCCGATTTCGTTTGCGCACGCTGCATAAACTGAATTAAACGTTCACGTAACATGGCTCCTTTTGGTAACCACAATGGCAAACCTAATCCAACTTTCTCGGAGAAAGTAAATAATTCTAATTCCTTACCTAGTTTTCTATGGTCACGTTTTTTAGCTTCTTCTAATAAAACTAAATATTCCTTCAATTCTTTTTCCTTAGGGAAAGTAATACCATAAACACGGGTTAATTGCTTGTTCTTTTCATCGCCGCGCCAATAAGCACCCGCAACGCGCAATAACTTCACCGCTTTAATAAAACCAGTGTTAGGGATATGCGGACCACGGCATAAATCGGTAAAATTTCCTTGCGTATAGAAAGTGATGGAACCATCTTCTAAACCATCAATTAATTCCAATTTATACGGGTCATTTCTCTCCGTAAAATATTTAATGGCATCGGCTTTCGAAACATCCTTACGAACATACTCGCTATTTGCACGAGCCATCTCCATCATTTTGTTTTCAATGTTTTCCAACTCATCGGTTGAGAAAGCTTTGTCACCAAAATCGATATCGTAATAAAATCCATTTTCAACCGGAGGACCGATGGCAAACTTAGCTTCAGGATAAGTTGCCTGAATGGCCTCTGCCATTAAGTGGGCGGATGAATGCCATAAGGTAGATTTACCTTCGGAATCATTCCATGTTAATAATTGTAACGAGCAATCGTTGTTAAGCGGACGGGAAGCATCCCAAACCTCGCCATTTACTTTTGCTGATAAAACGTTACGTGCTAAACCTTCGCTGATGCTCTGTGCTACTTGCATAGAGGTGGTTCCTTTAGGATATTCGCGAACGGAACCATCTGGTAATGTTACTTTAATCATAGTTATGTTCCCACTTACAACGTGGGGTTTAAATTTTAGGGTAACAAAGATAATAAAATTTAGGTCATTTAACTAATACCATTTAATATGTTTTTGCCAGATATCGAATACTTACCGCCAGATATAACAAACACTTAATTCATCGCTTTTAATTTTGTAATTTAGACACTGATAAGACGTATGAAAAGATCAACTCAAATATTTATCCTGCTGATTTTTTCTAAGATTATTTTGGCTCAAAACGGCTGGAACGCTTTTTTGGGTGGTGCTTCCGGAACGTTTTTATCAGGGCCGGAAACATCTTTGGCCATTGATAAATTTGGAAACAAATGGATTGGTTTTACCAGCTCACTCGCTAATTCGCCGGCCGCTGTAGCACGTTACGATAAGACTACCGGTTTCTGGTCTTACTATAACGCCACCAACACTCCAGCTATTCCAAACAACCGTGTAAATGCAATAGCCTGCGATACATCCGGAAACGTTTATATTGGGACCAATGCCGGGTTGGTAAAGTTTGATGGTTCAGGATGGAACTGCTACACTACTGCCAATGGATTACCTTCAAACACCATTCTTTCTATTGAATGTGTGTTTAACCATGTATACATTGGCACCTATAGCGGATTAACACGCCTTACTAACGGAACATTTTTTAATTATAATACTTCAAACGGACTACTCAGCAACGATACCATTACCTGTATACGTTCGCAATCACCTACTCAACTTTGGTTAGGAAATTATAACCGTATTATTGAATTCAACATCAATTCTAATTTCACTTTTTCCAGCTATAACGTTCATTCAATTCCTTTTACTACCAATAAAATTAATTGCATTTATGTAGATAATATTGGTAAAAAATGGTTGGGCACTGCCTCTAAAGGCCTTGTGGAATACGATAATCTTAATTTTTCATTGGCAACCAACACATATTCCGAAATGATAGGTGCCTTTACACCATCAACTAACTGTTTGGATATTGCAAAGGGACCAAGCGGTGGTCCAATTGTATTAACAAATTGTGCCGCATATACCACTCCTTCAGGAAATTCAACCAGTTGCTTACTTGAGCTTTTACCAAACAAGGATTATAAAGTTTATTACGTATCTGATAATAATTACACCATTGGCGATTTTATTGAAACAGATCCCAACGGAGAGATTTTTGTAGGTAACCGGAATTTGGTTCATATGGGAAATTTTTTAAAATTCATGTTTTCATTTAAACCTTGGTTGTATAATCCACATATGCAAGGACCAGGATTCGGTGTAAACAATAAAAATTTCAAGTTTTTAGACATCAACCGTGTTCGTGCCGGAATTGCTAACAGAGGAGATATGTTCTGGGATTTGGGTGGTACAGCAAATGCCCGATATGAAGTTCCAAAAGGCAGCGGCTCACATTCTGCATTCTGCAAAGCACTATGGATAGGCGGGCTCGATGCTTCTAACCAATTGCATATTGCTTCGCAAACGTATCGACAAAACGGAAGTGATTTCTGGCCTGGTCCTCTAGACACAATAAATGCGTTAATAGACAGTACAACACTGGTTAACTACGATAAAATTTGGAAAATAAGTTATAACGATATTAATGACTTTATTACCAATTTCCAGAATGGCAATATTGCCAACAACACTTACACGCCAACTATTGACATTATCACTTGGCCTGCTAAAGGCAGCGGAAATTATTCCAGAAATCTGGCGCCATTTGTGGATGTAAACAATAACGGTATTTACGATCCGTTAACCGGTGGCGATTACCCGCGTATTAAAGGTGATCAGACTTTATATTTTATTTTTAACGACGCATATGGTGCGCATAGCGAAACATGGGGAGCCAAATTAGGTGTTGAAGTGCATTGTATGGCGTATGCTTATGGATGTCCTAATTTTATTAATGGTCGAAATGAATTAGCATACACAACTTTTTACAATTACCGAATCATCAACAGAAGCAATAACAATTATCATCACATGAAAATCGGTTTATTGGACGAAGGTGATTTAGGTAACTATACGGATGACCGTATTGGTTGCGATGTAGGTAACAACATTGGCTTCATGTACAATGGAGATGGGGTTGATGAGAATGTTTCCGGAGCAAATGGTTACGGAAATTACCCACCCGCCATCGGAGGCAAAATTTTAAAGGGACCTCCTGCTCCGCAAAATGACGGTTACGACAATAACAATAATGGTATAATAGATGAACTGAATGAAGAATGTCTCATGAATCAGTTTGCTTACTATAATAATAACATTGGAAGTTTTAACACAACTACTCATCCGCCTCGTTCGCCTTATCAGTACTTCAATTATATTGACGGAAGATGGCGCGACAGCAGTAACTTCACGTGTGGAAATTATGGCTTTGGCGGAACTGTACCAACGAAATTTATTTACCCTTGGGTATCCTATTCCGGAAACCCTTGTGCATTATGGGCCGACAATCAAGCACCTGCTGGCGACCGCAGACACATTTCATCAGCAGGACCATTTAACTTGAGCGCCAAGCAACAAGTAGAATTTGAATTTGCCCAAATATGGGCGGTAGACAGTTCTTCGACAGGAAATGTACTTGGTTCAATTAATAAATTAATCAGTAACGCACAACTCATAAATGCGTTTTACCAATCCGGTGTACAATCGACCTGCTTGCCCAATATGGCAATTGGTATGAATGAAATCACTCCTGCAATCAAAGCATCACTCTACCCTAACCCGGCGCAACAACAATTAACTATTGATATTTCAGAAACTGAAACTACTTCTATTGTAATTACTAATCTACTTGGACAAACTGTTTTTTCGAAAACATATTATGGTGAACGCCAACTGAAAGCAGATATATCCTATTTAAATGCGGGAATTTACATCGTTAATTTGCAACAAGCCCAAGGACGACTTAGTCTGAAATTCATCAAACAATAATTTTTAATCCTTTTGATTTTCTAATACTTAAGTAATTCAAGAATGTTAATTTTTCATATATTTGTTACAACAAATATTGTTATAACTATATTTGTTGCATGAAAATTGAAGAAGCGATAAAACAAAGCAAATTCGAGAACAGTTACCAAAAGGCTATCATCAATATTATTTACACGGCCAACTGGTTACGCGATCAGCAACAGGAAACTTTTAAAGATTACGATATATTACCACAACATTATAACGTGCTCCGTATTGTTAACGGACGCTATCCAAACGCCATATCACCCGGAGAAATAAAAGAGGTTATGCTGGATAAAGGTAACGATGTAACCCGCCTAATAGACAAATTGGTTAAAAAAGGATTTGTAAAAAGAAACACATGCGAAAGCAATCGTCGCAAGATTGACATCATTATAACTAAAGAAGGCATTAACTTTTTAAAACAAATAAGCGAACCATTTAAAAAACAAATTCAGCTATTAACAAAAGCTCTTCACGAAAAAGACGCTGAAAAATTAAGTAACCTACTTGACAAATTCAGAACATAAATGAAAAGAGACGAGTTTTTAAAAAAAGGATTATTTGGTGCGGCATTCATAGCAACTTCACCTTCCGTATCCAAATTATTAGCCAATGATAACGATGAGCTAAAACCATTGGAGATTGTTGGATTTAATCACATACCAAAGCAAAAATCAGAAATTATGGCAAATACCATCTTACACAAAGCAGAAAGCCGCGGACATGCTAACCATGGCTGGTTAAACTCACATCATACGTTTAGCTTCGCTAATTATTACAATCCCGACAGAATGCATTTTGGTGTGCTTCGCGTATTAAATGACGATACCGTTGCTCCGGGAATGGGTTTTGGCACTCACCCTCACGATAACATGGAAATCATTTCTATCCCATTGGAAGGTGATTTAGAACACAAAGACAGCATGGGTAATACTCAGGTAATAAAGCATGGCGATATTCAGGTGATGAGTGCCGGTACGGGTATCACACACAGCGAGTATAATAAAAACAGTAACCAACCGGTTAAGTTTTTACAAATTTGGATATTCCCGCATAAGAAAAACGTAACACCACGTTACGATCAAATTACTTTAAACACTAATGATCGTCATAATAAATTCCAGCAAATTTTATCACCAAGTGTTGACGATGCCGGTGTTTGGATTCATCAGGATGCCTGGTTCTTCTTAGGAAAATTTGACAAGGAAAAACAAACGGAATACAAAATCAAACAAAAAAATAACGGAGCCTATTTCTTTATCATCAGCGGCGAAGCCAGTGTTAATGGACAACTACTTAGTCACCGTGATGGTTTTGGAATCTGGAACAGCGATAAAATTGAAATAACCAGTCATGCCGATAATACTGAAATTCTGGTAATGGATGTACCAATGATCATTTAAGCCTTAACTAATAAAACATAAACAAATGGAAACAACAAAATGGGCTTTAGACCCAATGCACAGTGAAATTAACTTTAAAGTTAAACACATGATGATTGCTAATGTTAGCGGAAGTTTTAATAAATTTAATGTAGATGCTACAACAGAAGGGCATGATTTTACCAAAGCTAAAATCAATTTTACAGCAGATACCGCTTCAATTGACACCAACAACGAACAACGTGATGGTCATCTTAAATCTGCTGATTTTTTTGATGCTGAAAAATTTCCTCAGGTGAAATTTGAAGGAACTTCAATGGAGAAAAAATCGGATGAAGAATACAAATTAAATGGTCATTTAACCATTAAAGATGTGACTAAACCTGTTTCCTTAAACGTTAACTTTGGTGGAATTGGTAAAGATCCTTACGGAAATACCAAAGCAGGTTTCACCATCGAAGGTAAAATTAACCGCAATGATTTTGGTTTAAGCTGGAATGCGGCTTTGGAAACAGGCGGCGTTTTAGTGGGTGAAGAATTAAAAATTCACTCTGAAATTCAAATGGCGAAAGTACAATAATATATTACAGGAGGAGCCTAGCTCCTCCTTTTTTAAAAACCGTATCATGAAAACAAGAAGCATCAATAAAATTATTCCGGCCCGCATGTATAATATGGGCGATTTGAAAGTGCGTCAGCCTCTGCCCTCTCCCGAATTGGATTATCTCGATCCGTTTGTTTTGCTTCATCATGGTCATATGGTTTTTGATGAAAACGCTACATTAAATAAATCAGGTGTTGGACCGCACCCGCACAAAGGATTTGCTCCGGTTACTTTTTTATTCAAAGGCAGTGTCAATCACCGCGACAGCAGAGGAAATAACAAAACCGTTAATTCCGGCGGTACACAATGGATGCATGCCGGTATGGGCATTATTCACAGCGAACGTCCACAGTCATATGAGCAAGAATTGATTCAAATGTGGATTAACTCTCCTGCTAAACACAAAAATGATCAACCTTATTATCATCCGCTCACCAAAGAAGAAACGCCTTATTTCAATTCTGAAGATGGTAAGATAATCGTCAACGTTATTGCAGGACTCCTAAATAACACCAAAGGTCCAATACCAACTTTAACACCAATAAATGCGGCTACCATTCATGCAGAAATGGGCGGTAAAATTAATTTACAAATCCCGGCTAACCATAACCTGTTTTTGTATTTACTGGATGGTTGTTTAAAGGTTGAAGGCAAAGAAATCCCCGGTAAAAATTTTATTGAATTTAAAATCGACGAAGACGGAATTACTCTAGAGGCCATTGAAGCAACACGTTGTTTAATGATGAGTGGCGAACCCATTGGCGAAGAAATTGTAACACATGGTCCATTTGTTATGAATACCGAAACACAAATTCTGGAAGCTTACCGCGATTACCGTATGGGTAAGATGGGAGTACTAATTGAAGACTAAAAAATAATTTTATGATAAACAAAACAGCAGTCACCACAAATCCGGTATTAGAAGTAATAAAACAAAGATGGAGTCCTAGGTCGTTTAAAAAGCAAGCTATCTCTCAAACAGATTTAAATACAATTTTGGAAGCGGCTTCATGGGCTTTTAGCGCGAACAATATGCAACCATGGAATTATATCTATGCGCATAACAACGACGCTTCTTTTGAAAATCTGGTGAAATGTTTAATGCCGGGCAATCTATTGTGGGCTAAGAACGCTTCGGTTCTAATGGCTGCCATCATAAATAAAAACTCACCTACCGGCAATCTCAATAAAGCCGCTACTCATGATATGGGAGCCGCCAATGCCACATTGGCTTTACAGGCACAAAGCATGGGTATATCAGCCCATGTTATGGGAGGATTTGATGCCACAATTACGAATGAAATTTTAAAAATAAACACTAA
>JBBAKL010000012.1:0-68914 GCA_040403535.1 Bacteroidia bacterium | reverse complement strand
AGAATATAAAACCTACTTCAAACCCTATTTTAATTTTAAAATATTTGAAGGTTGCTATAATTCAATAAAACCAAGGGAAGGTCGCGAATTGTTTATTAATTTGATAAGGAAATAATGAATATAAATCAACGTAACATATTTCTTCATAACGTGGCGCAAACATCCCCTACTCCTTTAGGATTGGAAATTGTGAATGCGGAAGGCGTTAACATGACAGATGTTAATGGTAAAGTGTACGTAGATTTAATAAGTGGAATTTCAGTAAGTAATTTAGGCCATTGTCATCCTAATGTAGTAAACGCCATTCATCAACAAGCCAGCACCTATATGCATTTGATGGTTTATGGTGAATATATTCAGCACCCACAAACACAATACGCCAAACTTTTAACTTCATTACTTCCTCCTGCATTAAATTGTGTTTACTACACCAATTCGGGAGCCGAAGCAACAGAAGGTGCTTTAAAACTGGCTAAACGTGTTACCGGCCGTAGCGAAATCATTTCATTTAAAAATGCCTACCATGGAAGTACGCACGGCGCATTAAGTGTTATGGGTAATGAAGAGTACAAAAATGCTTTTCGTCCTTTATTACCGGATGTTAAACAAATTGAATTCAATAATTTTTCTAACCTGCAACAGATCACCGGCAAAACAGCTTGTGTTATTGTTGAACCCATACAAGGTGAAGCCGGAATTCACAGAGCGAATGCTGAGTATTTAAAAGCTTTACGTCAAAAATGTAACGAACATTGTGTTTTACTGATTTTTGATGAAATACAAAGTGGCTTTGGAAGAACGGGAACTTTATTTGCGTTTGAACATTATTCCGTTGTACCGGACGTATTGCTTATTGCAAAAGGCATGGGAGGCGGTTTGCCAATTGGCGCATTTATTGCCTCTGAAAAATTAATGAGTTGTTTAACAAATCAGCCTGTATTAGGGCATATAACAACTTTTGGCGGCAATGCGGTTTGCGTTGCCGCGGCAAATGCAACGTTAAAGACAATAGTAGATGAACACTTGTATTTAAGAGCACTGGAAATAGAAAAGGTAATTAAAGAAGTTATGGTGCATCCACTTATTAAAGAAGTAAGATGTGTTGGCGCTTTATGTGCTATTGAGTTTAGTGATACCGACCTCAACATGAAGATAATTTCCAAGTGTATTGAAAAAGGAATTATTACTGATTGGTTTCTGCATTGTTCAACAGCCATGCGATTAGCTCCTCCACTAATCATTACCAATAAAGAATTGAGAGCCGCATTGTCGCAAATTATAGCAGCGATTAACGAATGTTAATACATCTATTACTATAAGCGTCTGTATATCAAAAAGATAAAACATTTAATTTGCTACGTTTCGTAGCAACACTTTGCTTTAATACATAGTAATTTTGTTTTATATAAAACATAAAGCAAAATGAATTATTCAGTAGTACATGTTAACAAGATGGTGTATGAACACAGGGAGGTAGTAAAACTGGAGTTTTCATACAGTGAAGAATTAGTAAAACTGGTAAAGAGTGTACCCGGAGCCAAATGGAGCAGTTTTTACCGAATGTGGTACATTGAAAAACGTGCCGGATTATTAAACGAAGTGTTGAATTGTTTTAAAGGCAAGGCTTACCTCGATTATAAAGCTTTAAAAAACGAAGATGTATTATTAAACAATCCGCCAGCTAAAGCGGAACCCAACATTAATTCAATACAAACTCAATCTATAAAATCCATATATTATAACAATTCTAAATCCGTTCCCGTAAAACAAAAAGCAGAGAAGCAACAACAGCGTGTTAAACAATATGCATTGTTTATTTAACTTGTTTTTGCATAACTTTACATAGCATGAAGTCTGAGGCAAAAACACCAGATGAGTACATTCAATCTCTTCCGGAAGATCGTCAGGAAGCAATTAGTGAACTCCGTAAAACGATTAAAAAGAATATTCCTAAAGGATTCACAGAGTGTTTGGCTTACGGAATGATCGGATTTGTTGTACCTCATTCTATTTATCCCGACGGATACCATTGCGACCCTAAAATACCTTTACCATTCATTAGTTTAGCTTCTCAAAAAAACTTTATAGCTTTTTATCATATGGGAATGTATGGTGACAAAAATTTGGCAGAATGGTTTACAAAAGAATATCCCAAACATAGCAAAGGGAAACTAGATATGGGAAAAAGCTGTGTTCGATTTAAGAAAGTGAATGATATTCCCTTCCAATTGATCGGAGAGCTGGTAAAAAAAGTATCAGTTAAAGATTGGATCAGTGCCTACGAAAAAGCATATAAAAAATAATTAAGCTTTTTTAAGTTTAATTACTGTTATCTCCGGCCAAATCCCTACTCTTCCGGGGTAACCTAAAAAACCAAGTCCGCGGTTAACATATAGGTATTGATTATCTTGCTTATATAAACCCGCCCACTGCTTATAAATGTATTGAACCGGACTCCATTTAAAACCCGGAATTTCAATTCCAAATTGCATGCCATGCGTATGTCCGCTCAAAGTTAAATCAATGTCAGGGTATTCTGTTCTAACCTGCTTATCCCAATGAGAAGGATCGTGACTCATTAATATTTTAAATGGATACTCTTTAGCACCGGCATAAGCCAATTGCATTTTACCATATTTAGGAAAATGCATATTAGCTCCCCAGTTTTCAATACCCAATAATGCTATTTTCTGTCCGTCTTTTTCAATTGCAACATGTTCGTTTATCATTAATTTCCAACCAGCATCCGCTTGTATTTTTTTTAACGCGTCCAGATTTGCTTTTTTATCTTCCGCAGTTGGCCAACTAACATAGTCTCCATAATCGTGATTACCTAAAACTGAATAAACACCGTAGGGTGCTTTTAAACTTTTTAAATGATCGGTAAATCCATTGGTTTCTTCAGCAACGTTGTTAACCAAATCGCCTGTAAATAAAATAACATCTGCGTTTTGCTTCATAACAATGTCAAATGCTTTTTTTACAGGAGTATTATCCATAAAAGATCCTATATGAATGTCTGATATCTGAACAATCTTAAAACCATTAAATGCTTCGGGTAAATTAGGAGATGATACCTCAGCCTTATGAACTCTATACTTATAGGCGCCTTTTATCATGCCATATAAAAAGGATACCGCAGGAATAACTGTAAATGTAATTGCCAGATTACTAAAAAACTTGATGCGAGAAATACCATTCTCATTTACTACTTCATTGGCCTGAGCCTTTACAAAAATAAACTGATACAGCCATCGGAAAAAACGAATGATATCGTCTATAAGAAGAAAACTTATACCAAACAGCTTGCAAATAACAAGAATTAATCCGGCAGCTGAAACAAAACGAAATTTGGCGCTCCATTCAGGTACCGGATGAAATAACGAAATAACTGCAATGGAAATATTGTAAAAGGCTAACGCATACGCAACCCATAATATCACTTTTTTCTTTCCGTCACTAAAATCCTGACTAAAGGTTTTTATTGCCTGTAAAAAGTATATTTCTATTACAGTGACTAGAATAAAAAATATGAAAAACCTCCAAAACATTTTACAAAAGTACGCTTATGATGTATACCAAGAACAAAATTGTGAATTTTTATAAAAACAAAACCCCGAACGATTTGTTCGGGGTTTTAGTTATAGTTACTAATCTTAGATTAGAAGTGCATTGTTAATTTTAAAGCTGCAGATGGGCCAAAAATTGAGTTTTTGTTTTCGCTGTCAATAGTGAAACCATTACTTTTTGCACCTTTGATTTCAGTAGTAGCAGTTTGATCAGCAGTACCATTGTTACCAATTGATTCCCACTTCTCAGTATTTTGTCCGTTCAATGTGAAACCAAGACCCCAACCGAATTCACCACCGATTGACATTTTTGGTAACACGAAATATTCAGCGCCGATAAATCCACGTACACCGATATCAAAATTCATACCTGATTTTCTCTCTAATAAACGAGCATCACCTGTTGCATTTAAAGCAGCAACTGTTTGTACGTTGTTTACAGTAGCGTTGTATTCGTCAGCAGCATTTACAGTTACAATAGTACCTGAAGCTGATAAAGCGTTACCGTATTCAAATGTTTCGCTAGAGCTTCCTAAGCCAATTCCTAACTCAGCACCATAGAAACCTTGTAAACGAGTTTTTCCTTTACGCTTCTCCATACCTACAGCAAGACCGATGTTAGTGTTTGAAGTTTTGTATTTATTTTCCTTCATAGCATCAGCATTAGGATAAACAGCAGGAGTTGTTACACTTCTGTCAGTATTCATCCATGTATTGCTAGTTGTACCGAAACCAATACGTACACTTGCACGGTAAGCTGTTTGAGCATCTTTAAACATTTTACCAGTAATAGTTAAATTATTGGTAAGGAAATTCCAGTTTGGAGCTGAATTGTTTGCTGTTTTACCAAAAAAGTTACCCATGTAGTTTAAGAACGGAGCAGCGTCAACTGAGATAGCCCAGTCATCAGCTTCCGGTAAAATTGGTTCTCCTTTTTTAGAAGTTAAATCTTGCGCATATGCACCGGTTACACCGAATGCTAATGCTAAAAGTGCGATTGATTTTTTCATAGTTTTGTATAGTTTTATGATGTCTCAAATTTAATTATTCTAAAGATTACCAAAATATGATTCCGTTCATGTTATAAACAAAAGAATGTTAAATCGTTGTAAATTGTTGTTTTTCAGACTTTATTCTGCAACAATGGAACAAATTTAAATTTCCCCAACACCTGTTTTTCGAACGAATTTTCGCTGGTTTTTTTTAAAATATACATTTCTTGCTGATCGCCATCACCAATTGGGATTACCATAATGCCACCAATTCTTAATTGAATTAAAAGATCATTGGGTAAGTACGGAGCGCCAGCTGTAACAATAATTTTATCGAACGGAGCATGCTGTGGTAAGCCTTTATAACCATCTCCATAAAATAATCGTACCGATTTGTATCCTAAATATGGAAGGAACAATTTCGTTTTATCGTAAAGTGATTTTTGCCGCTCAATACTAAAAACCTTCGCTCCCATTTCCACTAATACAGCCGTTTGGTAACCGCAACCAGTACCGATTTCAAGCACTTTCTCTCCAGGTTTTATTTCTAATTTTTCGGTTTGAAATGCCACCGTGAATGGATGTGAAATAGTTTGACCGGCACCAATAGGTAAGGCTTTATCGGAATAAGCATGTTCAAGCATAGCCGGCCGCGCGGTTGATTGGTCAAAAAACAAATGACGGGGTATCTTCTCAATAGCCTTTAATACGTGCTCGTCTGCGATACCTTTAGTTTTTAACTGATCTACCAGTCGCCTCCGCTTTCCCTGAAATAAGTAATCGTCTTCTTTGCTTACTTTATAAAACACTTTGCGTTAAGTTTAGATCTCAAAAATAGTCCAACACCTTTAATTGTTTTAAACTATTAATTATTCTTGCTAACAATTAACTTTTAAAATAATAGTTTTGCGTGTAATATTTTTTTTATGACAAAATTCGGACTAGCCGGCCTTGGATATCTAGGTAAAATACATCTTAAGCTTTTAAAAGAAATAAGCACCATTGAGCTGATTGGTATTTATGATATCGACCAAAAATTAACGAAGGAACTGGCCGATCAATATGGTGTAAAAGCATTTAATCAATTAAACGAATTAATTGAAGCGTGCGATGCAGTTGATGTAGTAACACCCAGTCAAACCCATTTTGCAGTAGCTAGCGAATGTATTAAAAAAGGCAAACACGTATTTATTGAAAAACCGGTTACCCCAACTGTTGAAGAAGCATTACAATTGCAAAGCCTGGCTAAAGAGGCTGGTGTGCATATACAAGTTGGACATGTAGAGCGTTTTAACCCGGCTTATATTTCAGGTAAAACTTTTATTAATAAGCCTCAGTATATTGAAATTGAACGTCTTGCCTTATATAATCCGCGTGGCACCGATGTGTCTGTAACCCTGGATTTAATGATACACGATCTTGATCTTTTATTAGATTTAGTGAAAAGTAATGTCAAAAAAATAAGCGCAAATGGCGTAACCATTATTAGTAAAACAGTTGATGTGGCTAATGCAAAAGTGGAATTTGAAAATGGATGTGTTGCTAACATTACAGCCAATCGAATTTCTCAGAGCAACGTCAGAAACATTACGGCATTTCAGGGTGATAATACAATTAATATCAATCTATTGGATAAAACTACACAGGTAATCCGATATAAAAACGCATCTAAAGACACCACTAATATTGTTTATAAACCCGGATTTGGATTACCTGACAAAGAGGTGGTTATTGAACATCCAATAATTTTACCAACAAACGCAATAAAAGAAGAACTACTGGCGTTTCATAATAGTATAATTACAGGCAAGAAGCCGGTTGTTTCTATTGATGACGCTATTGAAGTATTGAGATTGGCTTACAGTATTGATGAAAAAATACTGCACCAAATCTCTTAATAGCTTCTTTTAATTTAAAAACTACCTTACTTTTGCGCCTTTCCAATTACAATGAGGTTATTGAGATTATTTGTACTTGTTTTGTTTTTTTACGGTTGTAGCAAAGAAACTTTAAAAGCACCGGATGCTTTTTTTGTTAAGCCGCAAAATATTTCTGTGAGCACTACTACGGTTCATGGCTCTTCAAGTCATAAAATAACCGACCTTTGGTATTATACAAATAGTCAGTTTCAAGGCGCATATCCTTGCGGCAACGTATTACCAATCAGTTCTACCGGCTCTACAAAAATTACTATTTTCGCAGGTATTAAAAACAACGGAATCTCAGCAACACGTCAGCCCTATGTGTTTTATGAATCCATTGAATTAGATACAACGGTTGTATCAGGTACAACTTTTAACCGTGATTTTACTTTTAAATACAAATCGGCTTGCAAATTTCAGTGGCTGGAAGACTTTGAAGGCTTTGGAACTACCAGCGGCATCTCAATTATTAAATCAAATAATTCCGATACAACATATACCATTTTAAATAAAGCAACAAACCCTAATGCGGATGTTTTTGAAGGCTCCAAGTGTTTTTATTTTGCTTTAGACGAAAGTAGGCAAGTAGCTCAATTTCAATCTACTGCCACTTTTGCTTTACCTAAAGGTGGAGCACCGGTTTACTTAGAAATAAATTACAAATGCAATCAGTCTTTTGATGTTGGCGTTTACAATGGCTTTACTTATACCTATGTTTCTACGGTTAATGATAGCCCCAACTGGAACAAAATTTATATTCAATTAAGTGCGGGAGTTACCTTAACACAGGCCAGCTCGGTAGGACTATTTTTTAAAGCAGTTAAACAGGTGGATAACCCGGAGTTTTATATTGATAATATAAAAATTATCAGCTTCTAAGAACGCATGAATAAAACCGTACATACTATAAAATATGTTTTATTCGATTTCTTTTCGGCTGCCACAGCATGGATTGCATTTTATATCTACCGTAAAAACTTTATCGATCCTTTAAAAATCGGAAGTATTCCTGATGTTCTATTTGATTCACAATTTTATAAAAGCATCTTTATTATTCCGCTTAGCTGGTTACTTTTTTACTATCTGGTAGGAACATATAATAACGTTTTACGTCGTTCACGGATTAACGAATTTGTACAAACGCTGGCTGTTTCATTACTCGGTGTAACCGTACTTTTCTTTGTGTTACTGTTAGATGATTACGTTACCAATTACAAATACTATTACAAACTTTACTTTGTATTACTTACACTTCACTTCACACTTACAGCTACCTTTCGATTAATTTTATCCAGTATTACCAATTATCGGATTGCCAACAGAAGTTTTGGCTTTCGTACTGCTATTATTGGAAGTAACGAACGAGCACTTAGCACGTTAAATGAAATCAATTCACTTAAAAAAGGAATTGGAAATACATTTATTGGCTTTGTGCATATTGAGGGAAAAAATGGGTATTCCGAAGTTTTAAAAAAGCAATTACCTCATCTTGGCGAATACCATGATATTAAAAACATTATCATTAATAATAATATCGAGGAAGTCATAATCGCGCTTGAAACCTTTGAACACGAATACCTAAAAGAGATAGTTAATGAATTAAGTGACCTGGGGGTGGTAATTAAAATAATACCTGATATGTATGATATCTTATCCGGTCAGGTAAAAATGAATTCGATTTTCGGAACACCATTAATTGAAATAAAGAACCAAATTATTCCTGACTGGCAAATTGCAGTAAAGCGATTTATTGATGTAATGGTTTCGTTAATCGTTCTTATTTGTTTTAGCTGGATATACTTTATTTTAATTTTATTAGTAAAGTTCTCCTCTAAAGGTCCGGCGTTTTTCAAGCAGGTTCGTGTCGGTATTCACGGACGCCCTTTTTATATCTATAAATTCCGCACCATGTTCTGCGATGCTGAAAAAATGGGGCCTGCATTATCAAGCGAAAACGATCCCCGTGTTACCAAAGTGGGCCGTTTCTTACGCAAAGTGCGACTGGACGAAATGCCTCAGTTTTTAAATGTATTGATTGGCGATATGAGTTTAGTTGGGCCGCGACCTGAACGTCAGTTTTTTATTGATCAGATTGTTCAACGTGCGCCACATTACAAACATTTACACAAAGTGAGACCGGGCATTACATCTTGGGGACAAGTAAAATACGGTTACGCAGAAAATGTTGACCAGATGATTGATCGCTTAAAGTTTGATATCCTTTATATCGAAAACATGAGCTTGCTGCTCGATTTTAAAATTCTAGTACACACCGTAATGATTGTAATTCAGGGAAGAGGAAAGTAAATTTGTTCTATTTACTTTAAAAAACAGTTTAGATTTTGGGCTATTGATGTTGAGTAGAAAAATACCAGATGCCTACTCCAATGGTAATAATACCTAGTACCAATAAAATAATTTTCGCTGCACTGTAAGGTCTTTCACCCTGAACTTCGCCCGTTCTGGCATTAATCATAAACCGATACACTTTATTATTATATCGGTAGGCGCTTAACCAAACCGGTAATAATATATGCTTAAATTTTATGTCGTTATAATTATTATTTAAAGTAATAATCTGCTGTTCATCTCCTCCAATGTCTCTTCTTATACTTTCCCTGATTGGTCCATCCATCCGGCCTTTTGCTTTTTCGAAACCAGATTTTAAATCAACCTGATAACTTTCGGTTACAAAACCACTAAGGTATTTATCATTAAATGCAGCCAAGGCATGCAAATCCCAAGGTTCTAAATCGTGAGCCAGTTTTTCGGGTAATGAATGAGAGGCCACTATTAAAACATCATCAAACTTATTATAAACAGTACCACCGGCCGGTGTCCATCTGGTTTTACGAACCTGACGGGTATGGCGCTTTCCGTTGGAGTCGGTATAGCTTTCGGTTACGTAATAATAATCACCACGCATTCCGCTATAGGCACTAACTGTGTTAGTGTCGTAGGTCCAGTACGGCATATAAATACCGTTTAGCTTTTCAGCACTATGCTGAGCATATTCTTTTAATTTATTTGGAGCGAACCACAATCCTCCTACCCATTTTACAAAACAATCATTGGCACCTTTGCGTTCTATTTTAAATGGCAATAAATAACTTGGTTTAATAATACTGCTGGTAGTGGCGTTTTTAATAACCAAAGGTGTATCGCAATAAGGACAATTACCGGAGGTAATATTCTGACCTAAGGTTGTAGCGGCACCACAATTTTCACACTTAACTGTGCTTACTTCCTTTTTATCTTCTTTATGAGCCTGCTCATTTAAAAAGCTCTCAAAATCATTTTCAACCAGTGTAACTTCAGCGGGTGCGCTATCATGGATATCATTTTTCGCACCGCAATACTCACAATTAAGATGTTCTGTTCCCGGCAAATACTTAAGATTAGCACCACAGTCTTTACACTTTATAAAGTTACCTACTTCTGCTGTTTTCTCATTAAAGACGTTGCTCATTGCTTATTATTTAATATTTCAATATTTGGTGTTTAATTTATTAAAAATGAAGACCTAAAAACAAACAGCACAACCATCAGCACTAAAACTTATTTTGGTATAACTAATGTATCAAAACTTGGTGAATATCCAAAGAAGCCACCTAAAGCCGCCGCTCCGCTAACCGAACTTTTTATATTGGTAGGAGCTGAAAACGGATTTCCATTACTTTGTTTGTTTAAATAATAAGTATTCCAAAAATCAAATTCGGTTTTACCAATTGTGCAGAATTTTACAATTACGGTATCACCTCTTTTATAAAAACCTCTCTCAGGATCATCTTTATTATCCTGTATAGCATTAGGCTGTGCACCGCGCTCAAACGCGAAATGAAAATCTTTTCCGTTTACAAACTTATCGTCAAAAACAGAAGCAAAAGGAGCTGCGTAAAACATATCTTTTGGATAGCGCTTGGCAAAAAATCGATAATAATTATTTGATGCAGCGGGTTCTGTTAAATGAGCCCAAATAAAACCTAAACTATCGCGCTCGCCTTTAAAATAAATACTATCTAATGCTACCGGCGGATGAATAAATGTATTAGCAGTATAGGTTTTTCCCTTATCATAAATCGTTAAGTAGTAGGTTTTACCATCCTGTCCTTTTAATTTAGTACCTACATAAATATAACCGTTATTGGGATCTAGTTCCATTAATGTATCACTGATTATCCCATCGCTTACTACAACTTTTGCACCCTTCACAAAACTCTGAGTTGGATTTGAAAAGTCATAATTTTCGAAAAACGGAATTGAATACGATAACAAAACCGTAGCATAGCCATTGGTTTCGATACTTGCCTCCACAACCAGCTTTTGCTCGTATTCGGGCAATTTCACATTGATGTCTTTTCTACAAGATGTTATCAGTTGCAACAACATCAACGTTAAAAAGCCATATTTAAATACTTTTTTCATTTTAAAATTTAAAATTCCAGGTTACACTTGGTAAAATCGGGAACAAAGACACTTGCTTTGCAACCACCTTTAAATCGCCTTGTAAAAAATCACCTTGTTTACTGAAATATATAAAGTACGGATTATAACGATTGTAGGCGTTAAAAATACTCAATGTATAACTGCTCTCGTAATTCTTCAACCATTTTTTAGGCAAAACAATTTCATTGATATCTTTTCCTTTACGTTTATAACGTTTCTCTATACGTTCGCGCTTACGCAGCAAATGCTTTTGTCTATCGGGTGTAAACGTGATATTTAAATCCATCCTATGATAAGGGGGAAACTCGTAGGAATTACGTTTACCATAATCATTACTAATACTTCCTTCATACAAAAAGAATCCATTTGGCAAAGTACCTCTGTTTCCTGTTCCATAAACCCAAACTAATCCGAAATTCCACTGTTTACTATAATCATAGGTTAACACCAAAGACGCATCGTGTCTTCTGTCATATTTAGCCAAATAAGCTTCGCCAAGATTAATCTCAGAAAATTGTCGCCATGTCCAAGACAAAGTATAACCTATCCAACCGGTAAATTTTCCGGTACGCTTTTTTACAAAAAATTCGGCACCGTAAGCCCAGCCTTTACCATACGTAAATGCGTTATCTGGATTATCGGAAACATTATCCCCAGGTGTTGCACCTTCTTTATAATCCACCTGGTTGTCCATTGTTTTGTAATATGCTTCTATTGATGTTTCATATTCATTATCCTTAAAGTTTTTGAAAATACCCAATGCGTACTGATCGGAAATTTGAGGCTTAATCACTTCAGTAGATGGCATCCACACATCTGTTGGTAAACTAACTGAAGATAAAGTTGCCAAATGTATGTATTGGTTATTGTGTGTGTACGATGCTTTTAATGATAATGATTTATTAATAGCATAGCGTAATGAAAGGCGCGGCTCAATACCATAATAATCTACCACCTTATCCATATCCTTATAAATAACAGTATCGGCAGGTTGACCAATTTGATCTTTAATATATCTGGTAAAGGGTCCAAATTGCTGGAAGTAGCTAAAGCGTAATCCGTAATTTAATTTCAGTTTTTCGGTAATATCCCAATCATCGCCCGCATAAATAGCCGCGTCGTGAGAATACAATTTGATGATTTTACCTAAATCAAATGTTGTACTGCCTTGTTTAGCGGAAACGCTGGTTGGAATAAACGTATGAAAAATATAGTTCAAACCAACCTTCACATTATGCCTCGGATTAGGAAAGTAGTTTACATCGTATTTAAAATTCCAGTCACGTATACCCGACTTAATTGTCATTTCAAAATTTTCCTGTTGTGCGCCAAAGGCAAAATCATAATCGCTATAAATAAGCGAAGCATTGGAAAACAACTTCGTGCTGAATAAATGATTCCATCTTAAACAAGCAGTAGCATTTCCCCATGGAATACGGGTTTTGAATTCGGCCTCGGTATCATTAAACTGAAATATATCTCTACCAAAATAGGCGCTAAAATACAAGCGGTCTTTATCCGAAAATTTATAATTGAATTTAGCGTTAATGTCATAGAAGTAATAAGTAGTACCGGCAAACGGTGAACCGGGTTCAAAAAACGGTTTTGATAATACATCAATGTAAGTTCTTCTGGCGCTTAACATAAAGGATGAAACATCCTTTTTAATCGGACCTTCAACCGTAAGCCGTGAAGCAATTACGCCTATACCGCCCGTTGCGTGAAAAGCCTGGTTGTTACCATCCTTCATGGAAATGTCTAAAACAGACGATAGCCGCCCGCCATATTGAGCCGGCATACCGCCTTTAATCAGATTAACATTCTTAATGGCGTCGCCGTTAAACACCGAGAAAAATCCCATTAAATGCGAGGCGTTATATACTGTAGCCTCATCGAGTAAAATCAAATTTTGATCAGGCCCTCCGCCTCTTACGTAAAAACCCGAATTACCATCACCGGCTGATTTTACCCCGGGAATTAATTGAATGGTTTTTAAAACATCAACTTCACCCATAAATGCCGGAATCTTTTTAATCTCGGTCATGTCGAGATTAACGGCACTCATTTGGGATGATGAAATATTATGATCGGGTTTATCAGTACTGATTTCCACCTCCCCTAATTCATTTTCAGACGGATTTAAATTTACGTTTAAGGAAACGTTCTTTTCCATCTTTATTTTTTGGGTGTACGACTCATATCCTAAAAAAGAAAACACTACTGTGTATTCGCCTTTCGGAACTGTAATCGAATAAAAGCCATACATATTAGCGGTAGTAGCCTGGTTGAGCTCCTGAATAGAAATCGTAGCGCCCGGTGAATTCTCGCCGTTAGATTTGTCTTTTACGTAACCGCTTAAAGAATATTTTTGAGTAACATTACCCGAGTTTTGTGCCGTTATATTTAAAAAGATGCTTAAAAAAAGAAACAGTATTTTAAAAGATGTTTTCAACTTTAATAATACAATTAAGCAGCTGCTTTTGTTTTACGTTTAAATCCATAATAAAAACCAAACCCGAAGGAAATCCATCCTATGTTGGTTTTATTTTTGTACTCTTTATAATTTAAATACTCATCCAATCGGGCAACCTTAGGATCAAAAGTATAAAGTGCCATGGTGTAATTTAGATGAATGCTGAATGCGAAATTTTCTTCAACCAAAAAATTAATGCTAACCTCCGGTTTAATAAAACCACAAACATAATCGGTTGGAATGTTTTTATATAAACTATCAGCCTTAGCAATAACACCTGTATACTTATTATAACTCAAGCCGCTGCTCAAGCTGAAGGCGGCAAATGATTTTTCACCGGTCATCTTATCATAATAGAAACTTAAAACCCCATTATGAATTTGCTGACGTGTATTGATGTTACGGCCAAACTGATCTCTGAATTGAGTGGTTGTGGTAAATAGCGCGTTACCGTAACCCAGACCTATGCAAAAATTATCAAATACCCTTGTGGTAATGTTTAATCCGCCATCGTATAACCCATTAAAACTGGTACGGTAAGCTTCACTTGAAATGCTTCTGGGAATAGTAACAAAACCTCGAATCGCAACCCGCGGCAGTAATTTCTTTTCACTCTGTGCCATAAAAGCAGAAGTAAAAAGGATTATAAAAAGTAACGAAAAAGTAAGCCTGTTAAACATACAAGTTTAAAATTACTCAATTATTGACAAAATAGGTCATAAAATCATCATTTTTTGAGCTTAAAACCATAACTTTATATACCATGTTTATTAAACGATTAATATCCGCTTTTATTTTATGCCTTGCTACGCTTAATGCCTTCAATCAGATAGCGTCAAAAGAAATTCACGATAAAGTTTCATCCATTCTTTTAAAAGAATACAACGCTAAGAACTATAAAGAAATTTATAAATTATTAGATAAAGACTACCAGAAATCAATCAGCGAAAAAGAACTGGCTGATTTTTTTAAATTTAACCTATTTGATGTTTACGGCGAACTAAGCGGTTTAACGTTTACCGAAACCCGAAACGAATATTACCTTTACAAGGCTAACGGTAAAAATGGCACACTTGAACTTTACCTTACCTGTGCATTAAATGAAAAAATAAGCGGTATGCAATGGATGCCGTACAAGGAAAACTTACCTGAAGTTACCGAATTAAAAAGCAGCAGTATCAATTCCGATAATCCTAAATCCGACGTATGGGATTTAAAAGTTGATTCAATAGTAAATGTGTATATGAGAAATCCTAATAACTGCGGATTAAGTTTAGCTATATACAATAACGGACAAATAAAGTATTATAATTACGGACAAATAAAAAAAGGAAGTAATCAATTACCCTCCAATTTAACGATCTATGAAATTGGATCGGTTAGCAAAACTTTTACCGGAATTTTACTGGCTAAAGCGATTACCGATAAAAAAGTTTCGGCTAACGACCCGGTTAAAAAACATTTAGGCGAACAATATGCCAATCTCACATTCAGAGGTAAAAACATAGAATTAATACATTTAGCCAATCATAGCTCGCGGCTACACCGAGTACCTTACGATTTAATGCAACAACCCAATACAAATCCATTAAACCCTTACGCGGCATATAATAAAAAAATGGTCTTAGATTATGTAAGTAAATTTAAACCCGACACTTTTCCGGGGGTAAAAAACGAATATTCCAACCTGGGAATGGGATTACTAGGAATGATCTTAGAAAAAATTTACAACCTAAGTTATGAGCAAATGACAGACTCGTTTATTTGCAAGCCCTTACTTATGACCGATACAAAAATCAGTTTAAATCCTGAACAGGCGAAACGATTTGCATCCGGATATACTTCCGATGGATATGAAACACCTTATTGGGGATTTGTAGCACTGGAGGGTGCAGGAGGCTTACGGTCGACCACCAAGGACATTATCAATTATGTGAAAGCAAATCTGGAAGAAACCCTACCCTGTATTAAACTTTCTCATCAATCCACTTTTAATGATGGTAATAATAACATTGCAATGGGATGGCACTTGTTTACCACCAAAAAAAGCAATGAAATGATTTGGCACAACGGACTTACGGGTGGATTCTCAAGCTTTTGTGGTTTTATAAAAAGTAAAAATGTAGGAGTTGTTGTGCTAAGTAATACCGGCAATCCATGTGATCAAATTGCCTTAGGAATTTTAAAACTATTACAATAATGGCAAACAGAGATAAGCGCGTTGAGTTATACATTAACAAATCAGCCGAATTTTCACAACCTATCCTTTGGCATTTAACGGCCTTGGTTCATGAAGTGTTCCCCGATGTTGAGGAAGATATGAAGTGGAATTTTCCACACTTCATGTATAAGGGAAGTATTTTATGCAGTATGGCTGCGTTTAAAAAACATTGTGCCTTTGGATTTTGGCTGGCTTCAAAAATGAACGATTCAAAAAAAATACTTTCCTCGGCCAGCGAAAATAACGGAATGGGTCATCTCGGAAAAATAACTTCATTGAAAGACCTTCCCTCGGATACGGTTTTAAAAATGTATATTAAGGAAGCCTTGAGGCTAATCAATAAGGGAACTAAACTGTCTAAAAAAACAAGCGAAGAAAACAAAAAAGCGTTGGTGGTACCCGAATATTTTATTGCGGCACTTAAGAAAAACAAAAAAGCATTGATTGCATTTGAAAACTTCAGCTTTTCGCATCGTAAAGAATATATTGAATGGATCAGCAGTGCTAAAAAAGAAGAAACCCGTATTAGCCGTATTCGTAAAGCAATTGCTATGTTGAGTGAAGGAAAATCGCAACATCACAAATACGAAAAATAATGGAAGAGGATTATATCACCATCAATAAAAAACTATGGAATGAAAGAACAGTTCATCACGTAAAATCAGATTTTTATGATGTGGAATCATTCCTTAAGGGCAAAAGTGTATTGAATCAAATTGAATTGGATTTACTCGAGGATCTAAATGAAAAATCCGTTTTGCATTTACAATGCCACTTTGGGCAAGACAGTTTGTGTCTGGCCAGAATGGGCGCCCAGGTTACCGGAGTCGATTTTAGTGAAGTTGCCATTGAAAAAGCAAAAGAATTAAATCACCAGCTAAACCTTCATGCGCGGTTTATATGCAGCGATATATATGAGTTACCGGATTTACTAAGTGAAAAATTTGACATCGTTTATACATCCTATGGGGTTATTGGCTGGCTGCCGGATATGGACCGATGGGCAAATGTAATTCAGCACTTTTTAAAACCCGGAGGTAAATTGGTATTTGTTGAATTTCATCCTGTGGTTTGGATGTTTGATAATGATTTTACAAAAGTTAGCTACAGTTATTTTAAGGATTCTGCTATTATTGAATCGGAAAGTGGCACGTATGCTGATAAAACTGCGCCAATAGTTACCCAAAGTATCAGCTGGAATCACAGCCTTAGTGAAGTTATGCAAGCCTTATTAAAATCGGGTTTAAGAATTAATCTTTTTAAAGAATACAATTATTCACCCTACAATTGCTTCAGTCATACTAGCGAAATTGAACCCGGAAAATTTATTATTAAGCATTTTGGCAATTTGACACCTATGGTTTACTCGGTAATTGCTGAAAAAATCTAATAAGTAGGAACTGATTTAATTAAGAATACTAGCTAAAGAATTGGCTTTTTTCTAAATTTGTATAGTGGGTACATTCCCGACAGCATTTATGAAGCGTTATAAAAACCTTGTTTCTTACTTTGTATTAATAAGTGTTTTTGCAACTATCATCTATTTCTTGATTAATGGTGGAAAATCGCTGCAAGTCGGAAAAAATGTTATTGAAAAAGCCATTGACGTATCTATCCTGGATGATTTTAGTGCTACCATTCACCATAATGTTACTCACCCACTCGCCATTTTATTAATTCAGATTTTAACTATAATTTTTACAGCGCGGACTTTTGGTTTTATTTTTAATAAAATGGGGCAACCTACAGTAATTGGAGAAATTATTGCCGGTATTTTCTTAGGCCCATCCTTACTTGGAATGTGGTTTCCGGAATATAGTACCTTTTTATTTCCCAAAGAATCACTTGGTAATTTACAATTATTAAGTCAGATCGGCTTAGTGCTTTTTATGTTTGTAATTGGCATGGAACTCGATCTTAAAGTTCTAAAAAACAAAACGGTTGATGCTTTAATGATCAGCCATATCGGCATCATCATCCCTTATGCATGTGGCCTGGGTCTTTCTTATTACTTATACAATGAATTTGCTCCTGGCGGTATTAACTTCATCTCATTCGGATTATTTATGGGTATTGCGATGAGTATCGCCGCTTTTCCGGTAATGGCACGCATCATTCAGGAACGTAATTTAACCAAAACAAGATTAGGGACTTTAGCTATTACCTGTGCCGCATCTGATGACATTACAGCCTGGTGTATCCTTGCATTGGTAATCGCAATTGTTAAGGCAGGCACAATCGCGTCGGCATTATTTACTATATTAATTGTAATCGGATATTTGTTTGTGATGATCAAACTGGTACAACCCTTTCTTAAAAAGTTTGGTGAAGTTTATTCAAACAAAGAATCTTTAAGCTTAAATATTATCGCTACCATTTTCGGGATCTTATTAATTTCATCATTATGTACCGAAATATTGGGTATTCATGCTTTATTTGGCGCTTTTTTAGCAGGTGCTATTATGCCTCCTTCTATTAATTTCCGTCGATTAATTATTGAAAAAATTGAATCCGTTTCGTTGGGATTATTTTTACCACTCTTTTTTGTATTTACAGGTTTACGTACAGAAATAGGTTTATTAAATAATTCACACTTATGGCAGACCTGTATTTTAATTATTGGTGTTGCCATTATTGGAAAATTTGGTGGCAGTATGTTAGGCGCCAAGTTGGTTGGTAACAGCTGGAAAGATAGTTTATCTATTGGAGCATTTCTGAACACTCGAGGATTAATGGAATTAGTTGTGATTAATATTGGATATGATTTAGGAGTACTATCCCCTCAAATATTTGCCATGATGGTATTAATGGCGCTATTTACCACATTTATGACTGGGCCAACACTTGACATCATCAATTTTTTCTTCAATAAGGATCAAGACGAACCACTTGTAAAAGTCAAGCAAAAATTCAGAGTATTACTTTCTTTCGCTAATCCAAACAGTGGTAAAAAATTGGCAAGAGTGGCGAATTTAATTTCCGGCTACTCAAAAAGCTCCACAGAAATTATGGCACTGCACGTTACTCCAACTGCCGATATTAATCCTTATCAATTGGCCGAATACGAGAAAGAAAGTTTTAAACCAATTAAATCTGAAGCTCACAAATTGGGTCTATCCATCAAAACTAACTATAAAGTGAGCAACGATGTAAGTGACGAAATTTTAAGCGATGCTAATTCCGGAAAATATGATATTATGCTAGTTGGCGTTGGCCAGTCGGTATTTGAAGGAACCTTGCTCGGACAGTTCATCGGAATTACAGCCAACGCATTGAGTCCGGATAAACTATTAGGAACGCTTACCGGAAAATCCAATATTTTTAAAACACAAAACATACTCGACGAGAAATCGAATGCCTTTATAAACAACAGTAAAATACCGGTTGGTATTTTTATTGACCATAACCTCGATCAAGTTGAAAAGGTGCTAATGCCTATAGTGTCCATCAGTGATGTGTTTTTATTATTCTACGCCAAAAAAATAATCAGAAACAGCAACGTTAATATTACTATTGTTGATTTTAACGGCATCATTGATGCCAATACTGAAATAAAAGAAGAAATTAATAACCTTGAAAATTATGCTCCCAATAATTTCGGATTAATTAACCGAAACGATTGGCAAATGATTGAATTTTACAAGCACCATTTGGTGATTTTAAGTATTGACGGATTTAATTTATTATCCAAAGAAATAGTTATGGGTGAAGAAGAAAACCCTTCTTTCTTATTAATCAGACCTTAATACTTTTCTAGTTTTTCCTCAAAAAATACATCTTTGTTAGCCGCATGAATCTTAATGTTTATCAGGATTTCATTGGCATTTTGTAAACTAAGCGTTTTAAAGTTTTCAAGTAGTTCAAACACTTGAGCCGAAGTTCCTTCTACAACGGTTTCAAACGGACAGACCTTATAATTTAATCCGCTTTGCTGTATTAAGTTAATTGCTTTATCTACTACATCCCAGCGTTTATGCTGAGTATCTATTGGTAACAACTGAATGGCTGCGTTGATTTTGTATTGACTCATATTGATTCCGTTTTAAGTTGTGAGAGCCTCAACGCCATTGTATTTACCAACTGAGTTAATGGCTTTTCAGCCATCATTTTTATAAACGGATTAATATCACCTTGGAGTTTTATCTGACATTTCCCGGGTGAATTCTCATCTCCGCTAAAACTTGCTTCCAATAAAAAATTAAATTTTGCCAAGCCTTCCGATTCAAAAACAACCAAACGGTGAGGTTGCTTTTCTTTTAACTTCACTTTTAATGGCGTTACGCCTTTGATATTAAAATTACAGCTTGTATCGTTGTATTCGAAATTCTCAACTTTATCTTCCGGCATTATATCTTTAAAGTTTTTAAAATCAATTAAAAACTCATAAAGACTTTTTAATGTGCTTTGAGTTGAATGAGTATCGCTGGTTATGGTAAATTCGGCCACCTTTAATTACTGTGAGCATCGCTCCATTTTGCAGGATCTAATCGCCATTGCTTTAACGAATCAACATCTTTATCGGTAATGTAGTTTTTCTTTAAAGCCTCCTCGATTAATGTAGAATAATCGGTTAATGTTTTAACAACTACATTGGATTTTTTAAAGTTTTCAGTCGCTTCATCAAACCCATAGGTGAAAATGGCCACCATTCCTTTTACTACACAACCTGCTTCTTTTAAAGCGTCAACCGCTTTTAAACTACTACCTCCGGTTGATATAAGATCTTCAATAACAATAACACTTTGTCCCTTTTCTACCACACCTTCAATCATGTTCGTTAATCCGTGTTTTTTAGCTTCACTTCTTACATACACAAATGGTAATCCCATTTCCTGAGCAATTAATGCGCCCTGAGCAATTCCGCCGGTAGCAACACCTGCAATAACATCGGGCTTACCGAAATGCTTATTGATAGTGTTGACGTATTCCTGTCGGATATAGGTACGAATCTGTGGGTAAGATAATGTTTTGCGGTTATCGCAATAGATGGGCGATTTCCGTCCACTTGCCCATGTAAAAGGATTTTCAGGGCTTAGCTTAATAGCTTTGATTTGTAATAAAAATTCGGCAATTTTAAAAGCCGAGTCATCAAATGAGGTCATGGTGCAAAATTAGCTTTATAAAAGGGTTTAGAAAGAGATTTTTATGAACAAAAAAATATATTTCAATAACAATTACATTCTGTTAACTAGTGATGTTTTTCAACCCTCAGGCAATCAATTAATTGTAGAAGCCGACTTAATTACCCGGGAAATATTGGAGAAAAAAGTACGTGATTTTATTGAGTCAAACACACCTGTAAACCTTATCTTAATTTCGAAAAAAACGGATCTGTTATTCGAAAGAATAAAAGAGTTTTTCAAATACATTGAAGCTGCCGGTGGCTTAATTCATAACAATAATAACAAGTATTTATTTATATACCGTTTAGCTAAATGGGATTTACCAAAAGGCAAAATTGATGAAGGTGAAAATCCACAACAAGCCGCTGTCCGCGAATGCGAAGAAGAATGTGCTATTACCGGATTAAATATCGTTAAAGAATTACCAAGCACCTATCATATCTATCGGTATAAAGGAAAATTTGCGCTTAAAACAACCTACTGGTTTTTAATGAGCAGCACATATAACGGTCGGCTTCAACCACAAACGGAGGAGAATATTGAAAAAGCGGTATGGCTTGATAAAAGCTCTATTAATAATCAGGTAATTAATAACACCTACCCTTCTGTTTTAGACCTGATTTCCGTCAGTATTAACAATTAAAAATAAGTACTATATTTAGCGTATTAAAATTTAACTTTTATGATACATTTTAAAACCGAAAAAATTCTTATTCCGGTTGATTTTTCTGACACTTCCATGCTTGCCATAAAGCATGGTGCATTTTTAGCTAAATACACTAAGGGAGATTTATATTTATTACACGTAATTAATAAGCAATATGAGCAATATGCCGTGGTAGATCAGCCATTGCATATGGATGATCCGAAGAGTTTTGAAAAAATGGCTACCAATAAACTTAACTTTTTAGCTAATTCCATTAAAGACGAATACGTTGTAACTATTCATACCATTGTAAAAATGGGTAACCCTACTAAAGAAATCATTGCCACTGAAAAAGAAATTGGTGCAGATATGGTTGTTATGGGTACACATGGTTACTCTCCTCTTGAAGAATTTGTTATTGGTAGTAATACTTTAAAGGTTATCACCAAAGGTAGTGTTCCGGTAATGACCATGAGTTCACATGCTTTAAAATTCGGATATACGAACATTTTGTTACCTATCGATACTTCAGGGCACAGCCGCCAAAAGGTAAATTACGCTATTGAAATTGCAAAAACATTCAGCGCTCATTTACACGTTGCCGGTATTTTAGGCAAAGACGACGCAAACGAAGAAGCCGGTATGGGAGTTGTAATGAACCAAATTAAAGAATTGGCAAAAAAAGCAAACGTTATTGCAACTTCTGAAATTATTAAAGATGTGAAAAATCGTGCGCAGGCCACAATTGCTCAGGCCGAAAAAACCAAATCCGACCTGATTGTAATTATGACCGATCAGGAAGCTGAATTAAGCGGATTCTTTTTAGGTCCATACGCGCAACAGGTAATTCATCATTCAAAAGTTCCTGTTATTGCTATTACCCCTGAACATAATACCGATACAGATGTTAGTATGTTTTCGGGGACTTCCGGTATTTAACACCAAATTACTTTCATTAAATGCCCGATGTACTCGGGCATTTTTATTTTATAAAGGCAACACATAAATTTGTACCACTATCAGAAATCA
The DNA here is from genome assembly GCA_040403535.1 of Bacteroidia bacterium. Lineage (GTDB taxonomy): Bacteria > Bacteroidota > Bacteroidia > B-17B0 > Aurantibacillaceae > JAHEYG01. Next base: position 46,493 of record JBBAKL010000012.1, on the reverse strand, counting down.
AAAGTCATATAATCTTTTCATTATCACATTCGTAATTGTCTTTTCAATCATTTGTGGTTTTAAAATCAAAGACCTGAAGTTTGATTATGACTTTGAAGCTTTTTTTCCAAATGAAAACAAAGAGCTGGAAGTATATGAAAATTTTCGTCGGAACTTTGAATATGATAACGAATTTGTATTAGTAGCGCTCGAAAACAAGGAAGGAATTTTCAGAAAAGACTTTTTGGAAAAGGTAAATAGTCTCACCAACGATTTTACTCAGTTACGTTTTGTAAACAAAGTAATGTCGCCCACCAATTTGAAATTACTCTCATTAGGCGGATTAGCACCAGTACAAACTAAAGTAATGCATTACGATAATCCTGACTTATACAAAGACGACAGTACACAAATCTATCAATCGGGCGAATTTGTAGGATCTTTCTTCCCAAAAAACGCTAAGTCTTTAACCATTTACATAAAAACACAAGATGAATTAAGCAAAGTAAAATCCGATTCACTTGGAAATGCCATCGTAAACTGCATAAACAAATACCAATTCGATGACATCCATTTTGTAGGAAGAATTTTTGCTCAGGATGTTTATTTAAAAAACCTGCAGGAAGAGTTTGTGTATTTTCTTACCATATCATTCGGACTGGTTATTATATTTCTCTGGCTTTCATTCAGAAGTTTATATGGCGTGTTAGTACCTTTATCCATTGTGTTAATTTCCATTTTCTGGACATTAGGCATCATGGCGTTGGTGAACAAACCCATCGATTTAATGACCGTTATGTTGCCAACCATGATATTTATTGCCGGAATGAGTGATGTGGTGCATTTCTTTTCGAAATACTTTGAGGAAGTGGCCAAAGGAACCGAACGAAATAAAATATATCCCCTTATTTTAAAAGAAGTAGGTTTCCCTACCTTCCTCACTTTAATTACTACCGTGGTTGGTTTTCTTTCTTTATTATTTTCAAGTATTCAACCAATACGTGATTTTGGAATTTACACTTCGGTAGGAATTGTTATTGCGTTTATTTTAAGTTACACACTGCTTCCTGCCCTATTGTATTTTTTCACTCCTAAAAAATTAGTTAGCGTTCACGACCACAATAACACCACATACAACCTAATGCGCAAGGGCTTATTCTGGATTTTCAGAAGTCAAAAAACAATTGCCATAATCACTGTTTTATTACTTATTGTTTCGGTAATAGGAATGTTTAAGATTAAAGTCAACAATTTATTACTGGATGATTTAAGTAATAATGTGAAAATTAAGCAAGACTTTAATTTTTTTGATAAGGAATATAGCGGCGTTAGACCTCTCGAACTGGAAATTAAAGTTAAGAATCCTAATAAAAACATCTGGGATTACAGCATCATCAATCAATTAAACGAATTGGATCAATTCGTCATCAAGGAATACGGTGCCGGCTTTTTATATTCCCCATCCTCACTCATTAAATCATTAAATAAATCGTTAAATGATAATACATCAAATGCTTTTCCCGACAAAGAAGATTTTGAAACCATAACCACTGAGTTAAAGAAAAACAAGAAGAACAAAGACATTAAACTACTAATAAGCTCGGATTTAAAAAGTGCAAGATTAAGCGCGAAAATCCAGGATAAAGGAAGTTTAATTATTAAACAGCGCAACGAAAAACTAAAAGAATTTATTACGGCAAAAATCAATCCGAATGATTTAGAAATTACCATCACCGGGGCTGCTCATCTGGTTGATTTGAACAATGACTTTATGGTAAATAACATGATGCAGGGCTTTGTGTTTTCGTTAATTGTAATTGTTATTCTTACCTATTTCTTGCACCGAAGCTGGCGCATGGTGTTAGTTTTTATATTACCCAACGTTATTCCTTTGGCGATTATGGCCGGAGTAATGGGATTTATGGGCATAGAATTAAAATCAGCCACTTCCTTAGTATTTAGCATTGCATTTGGGGTAGCTACCGACGATACCATACACTTTATTTCCCGCTTAAAAATTGAATTAGGTTATGGAAAAAGTTTAATGTACGCCTTTAAGCGTACTTATTTTGAAACCGGCAAACCCATTGTATTAACTACATTTATTTTAATGGGTGGCTTTATGAGTTTAATGGTGAGTGACTTTCAGAGCACCTATTACTTTGGATTTTTAATTTGCATAACTATTATCATTGCTGTAATGGCTGATATTTTTCTGCTTCCCGTATTGCTTTTTGCCATCCTAGGCGGAAGGGATAAAAAGAAAGCTCCGAGTACCAACATGCTAACAAACAATAGTTAATAACTGCTAAACTTTAAACACAATAAGCTTGTTTTTAATTTAACCTTTGTTATATAAGGTAATTAAATGAAAGCACAAGAACGGTTTTTAGATATTGTTATTTACTTTCTGGTTACAGTTACTGTGTACTGCATCTTTATCTAATCAGGAAGCAAATTAAATCAAATTTTTCTTTTAGGAATGTGTATGCATTTCTCCGGTTTTAAATTCGGTGAGGTTGTAATTAAGCAACAGGCATAACATACTCATATAAAATAAATTTCCGGCCTGTGTTTGCAGCATCGATTCCACTAAAAAGTTTAAAATGATGATAACACTGAATAAAACCAAAACAATGTTTTTCTTTATAAAACCATAAACCATTGTCCCTAATGTTGCAATAAGCAATACAATAAAACCTGAAACACCTAATCCGATAAAGGTTTGAAAAAACTGATTGTGTGTATTTAAATTGTGAGCCAAAGCGCCTGTTAAACCATGCTGACGATAACTGTTTTGTAAAACATCATTCGCGTCTCCAACCCCTACCCCAAACCAGAAATTTTGCTTGATGATATCGATGCACTCGCCCCAAATCAGCATCCTAACAGCAGTACTTTCGCTCGAAGTTTTATCAATATTTTGCGAAGATGCAGTGTTAAAAGCGTTTGCCAATCGCTCAAAAGGTGTTGGTAAAGCGTTATACAATAAAATTATTATAGCCGACAAAGCCATTAATGCAATGCCAATTCTTTTAATTGTGATAACCTCTTTGAACTTAACTAAAGGAATAAGAAGTAAAACAATAAAGATCGCAATGATTCCGATTTTTGAGGCACATAAAAAGATACCGATGCTGAACAAAATGGTCATAAATACACTAAAAGGCCTTATCCATTTATCTTGTTTAAACCATACAGGGTAAACCAAAGTAAGCAGCACTATTGAGAATAACAGATACATGGAAAAGTATCCAACATGCAACATAAAGGAAAAACGATTGTAGAAGAAATAATTATCACCGGTGCTAAAATATAACCAGGTAGCCCTTAACAGTAAAAGAACAAGTGCAAATAAACAACCACTCACAAATGCAGAAACCACACGTTGTATGGTACCCTCTTCAAATTTGAAAAGAAAAAAGAAATACGGGAAAGCTAAAAAACTCAGCTTAACCTCAATTGCAGTAACGGCTTCTTTTGTATTTTGAGAAAACATGGCACTGATAATCGTTAAAACCAAAAAAGACAAGAGTAAAAGAAACCACTTATTTTTCAAACCGTTTCTTAAAACAATTTTATCTACTTTAAACCACGATGAAATAAACCAAAGTATTAAAAGCAATGATAAATTAAGTCCGAACGGCATTAAAAACGCGAACAATACCGGCAAATAATTAAATAATATGTCGTTGTTTTTTTTCAGTTAAAGCTGTTTAATTTGATTAAATAATTTATCGGCGATAATATCACGGTTAAAATTTTCATTCACATAATTTCTACCATTTTCACCCAATTGAATGGCCAATAAAGGCTGAGATGAAATTTGTAGTACTGAACTCACCAATTCATCCGTATTCTCCGGTTCAAAATACAATCCACATTTTCCCTTTTCAACAAATAAATCCCTGGCTTCGCCATCAACCCCTAACAAAACCGGCAGTTGCATAGCTAAACTCTCAAATATTTTAGAAGGTATTGCTCCTTTAAACAGATCTAATTTTTTTAAAGGTATGATGGCTGCGTTTACTGATTTCAACACGGATGGCATTTGAGATTTGGGAATCGAATCAATGAAAATAACATTACTTAAACCGTACTGCTTTTTCAATTCCATCAATTTGGGTTTTTCAGGTCCGTTACCCAATAATACAAATTTCAACTCAGTGTTTTCTTTTACTCTGTTAGCTGTTTCAATGATAATTTCAAGGCCCTGAGCAAGGCCAATGATTCCCGCATATAGAAATACAAAATCATTAGCCGCGATATTATTTTTTATTCTGAAATCACCTTCACTGTTTATGCCTGGATTATAGTAATTCATATCCACGCCATTTGGCAACCAATACGTTTTTTTATGAGGGAAACGTTGATTAATATTCTCACAAATTCCCTGAGTTTGACCGGTAATTAGAACTGAGGCGTTATACAATTTAGCTTCGAGGTTATAAGCCAATTTAAGCATAAACTTATTGTTTACTACGCCCAATTTTTCTGCCGATTCGGGCCACAGATCAGAAACGTTAAAAATCAGCTTAGCTTTTTTTTTACGTTTTAGATAAAGTGCGGAATACCCAAGAAATAAAGGAGGAGATTCGCACAAAATAAAATCAACGTCGCCAATCTTATTTCTTCCGTACCAGGCGCTTGAAAAAACAAAAGAAAAATAATTTAAAAGCCGCTTAATAATACCTTTACTTTTTGATACGTAAATCCAGCACCGATGCACCTTTAACCCTTCCATTTCCTCATAATGGTATTTTTTACCTTTATAAGCTTCATGGACTTCCATTTTAGGATAATTAGGCATAGCAGTTAATACACTAACATCTACGCCTTTATTTTTTAAACGTACCGCCAACTCGTACAAACGATTTTGCGGTGCGCCTACTTCAGGCGGAAAATACTGTGTTATTATGACTAATTTAAGACTCAAAACTATTATTTAGTTTGTAGTAAAGATACTGATTCAAGTTCTTTTATCGCAGCATTAAATGATGTAGCCTTAATATCATTTGTTTTTAGATAATCTGTAAGCCATACATACCAATCCAACCAGGTTTTAAAACTTTTACTAAAATACCGATCATGAAAATCAATACCGATATAATCGAGCTTGGAAGAATGACATTTATCAATAATTTGCTTTGTTGCTTCTTTAGATTGCTTCAGGTTTCTGGACTGCCACTTTTTCCCGTTTTCAATCACCCATCCGTCCATTATTTGAAATGGAAACTCCCACATATTACCAATTTTGTAAGGATTTTTAAAAGAATGTTCGGTGCTATCAAACAAATAACCGGCTGTACTGAAGTTTGATAAAGTATCTGCATTGCGTTTTACGTAGTGCATGCGTATACCGTTGGCATCAAAATTAAAAAGAGTTTTAAATTTCTCTCTTTCCGCCGCAATTACATTATAATTTCCAAATTGAATACCATGTATATTTAAATCACAATTATTTTCAGTAATTAACTTTGCCAATTGAATAGCTGCTGAATTGCTGTAATTTAAACCTGTACCTTTTTCTGCAGCCAGAAAAAAAGAAGATGGGATGTTGTTTTGTTTATTGAATGCAATTAATTCCCCAACATTATGCCATTTATTTTTTCCAAAATCGCCAATTCTTGAAACAAATTCACTAATCGAAATCTTGCCGCTTAACAACTCAATTTTACTTCTGATAATAAATTTAGGAACTATCAAATCAGAGAAGAAGTGTTCAGAAACCGTAATATGATCGATATCGTGTGAAATAATTGCCTTCATGTTACTTCTTATTACCAATTAATTTTACCAATGCCGGTAATGTATTTCTTCTTAAGAATCCATACTCTTGTATGATTCCACCTAATCCCTTATAAAAGTTGGCGACACCTTCTGAAATTGAACCACCCCCAAAATCGAACCAGGTAGCTTTATCTTTAAAAAAGTCAATTGCATAACTAATCAGCAAATGCATACTGCCGCTATTTTCTTCTCTGTCGAAATTGGTACCTTTTAAAAACAAAGCATGTTTACCATTACAAATAAAGTGTCCAAAGGCTTTTATTTCGTTACTCTTGTTAGTTACTTTAAACGAATAAAGTTGTTGTGCTCCTCTTGCGTTTAAAATAAGCTGATCAAAACAGTGTATATCCGAATCTCTAATTTTCAAATATGATTTTAAAAACGGATTAATATAGGTTTTTGAAAGTTCAAATGCTATCGGACCCTCCACCCATTCTGTTTTCAATTCAAGTTGTTGTGCATTTGAAATATTACGTTTCGTATTTTGATTGAATTTATATTCCTTACTATAATCGATTACAAATGTAATTTTTGGTTTAATGAACTCGTTTTTTAATCGGTTGGAAGCATTAAGCTCTATTTCAATCAATTTAAAATTAGTAGTAATGTAATTATAAAAGGCAGTTTCTATCTCTTCATTTACCTTTCCAAACACACCCAGTTGTGATGTATACGGCGGCTGCGGTAAATAATTGAATCCGAATTTGGTTTTATATGTGAGCGGAAATACACTTTCATAATCACCTATAACTAGAGCATCCCAATTTGGACATGTGGCATTAAGATAATAGGAATGGGCAAATACTAAGGGTAAAGCAGAGTTTAACACGACGTTATCCCATTTAGCAAAATCAATTTGAATATGTGACAATCGGATAATCTCCACCTAGAACAATTCACGTTTTTTAAATTTCAGAATCAATTCAAGAGGCAAAGCACCTTTGTTCACCGTAAAATATGGCACCATTTCCGGACCAAAACTCCTGAAAAATTTCTCTACTCCTTTTAACATGGAGCCTTCAAAATCAAAAATACAACAACCTAAATGCTTTGCTTTTAAAATACTGTTTTGAATCAAAAGATTATTGATGCCTTGTATGCCTGATTTTTTATCAACACCACCCAGTAAATAGTAACAATTTTTCTTATCCAATACGCAAAGTACGTTACCTAAAATCTCATCACCTTTATACGCGGTATAAATAAATGAATTCGTTTTATCGCAAAACTGCGTTATAACCGCTTTAAGTTCGTTGTTATAAATATTGGCATTGGTACTTTGTAAGGATTGATATAAGTAATTAAACAACTCTTCATTTGAAAGCGAATTATATTTCACTTCAACTCCTTCCTTAATAGCTTTATTGATAACATTTCTGTTTTTTGAATCAAATGCCGCTAAAATATCCTTCTCGCTTTTACTTAAATCGATGCGGTAGGTATAATTGGGTACAACCTTATATTTTTCCCAAATAAAAGGCTGCATATCGATTACCTCTGATGGAAATGCCAATACATTTAATGTAGCTTTTTGTGAATTGAAGTAATTACAAACTTCTGTAATAATCTCTTTACTAAAATTATTTACTGAAGATTTATTTTTACTATCGCTTAAGTACATTAAACTACAATGCGGGGTATATGGAGGTAACTTAATAAATTTAAAACCGTATTTGCGGGTTTCGTAATAATAAAAACCGCCAATAAGTTGTAATTCGTCTTTAAAAATCCCAATAATTTTCAAGGAAGGTCCGTAAACCGACAACCATTTCAAGGAGGCAAAAACTCCTATTAAGGGCTCGGCTATTTTAGAATAATCTTCTTTATTTATCGGTTTTAAAATCAAATTACTTTTTATTAATTAAATCAGTATAAACGTCGATCATTTGTTGAATATTATTTGACCACGCATATTTTTCGGCCACTTTTTTTCTGGCATTTATTCCGGTTTGCTGCAGAAATTCGGTATCATTAAGGTATTTTTCTATTGCATGAGTGGTATCTGTTACATTACCAATTTCTACAAGCGAACCATATTTCTCGTTCTCTACAATTTCTTTTAAACCACCGGTATTGGTCACTACAACGGCTTTCCCGCAAGCCATGGCCTCAATAACAGAAACGCCAAAACTCTCGTAGTTACTTATATTCACTAATACGTCGAGCATATTAAAGTAGTCTGCTATTTTAGAAAAAGGCACTCTGCCTGTGAAAACAACATCATTCGTGAGCTCCAAATCAGAAACCATTTTTTTCAATTCAGATTCCTGACTTCCTACTCCAACAATCAAAAGTTTAATTTTGCGTTTAGGATATTTGATTTTAAGTTCTTTAAACGATTTGATTAAAACATCAATATTGTAAATTGGCTCGAGGCCTTTTATACTTCCTAATACGAAACAATCCTTATCAAATAAACTTTCGGTAGACTTTGGTTTAAAAACATCTACATCAACACCGAACGGAATTACCTTTACCGTCTTGTTTGTTACGGGTTTTAAATATTCTTTAATGGTATCGGAAGTCGCACAAATTACATCCGCATTTTTAAGATTAAACTTTAATACCCATTTATTTATAATGCTTGCCTGAGGAAATTTCATCACATCGCTACCCCACGCTGAAATGACATATGGATGAAAGCCGCTTAATGCTCCTAATAACCCATAACTGGTTGCGTAATGTGCATGTAATACATCGGGCTTAAACGTTTTAATGGCAGCTCTTAATTTACCAACGAATTTCAAATACGTTAATTTACCGATATGGCGGTCAGCATTCAGTGGTTTATCGGATTCGTATAATAGTGTTATGTTGCTGTAATTTTGATACCAAGGGTAAGAAGCTTTATTAAAACTAAACAAACCTACCTCTACACCAGATGCTGCCAAACCCAGTGTCCATTTTTCAGTATGTTCCGAAGCTATATCGGATATAATTAGCACTCTCATTTACGTGGAAATAAAAAGTGTTTAAGTAAACGCAATTGAGAAAAACCGGTTAAATAATGAAACCATTTACGTCCATATTGTTTACTGATTTTTAATTGCTCTTTAATAAATTGTACAATATTACTTCCTGTTTTTGAGTTACTATAGTATCTGAATTTTGAAACAGTAAACTCACAATGATAAATTTTTGCCTTATTCTTAAACAACCGTAAAATGTATTCGTAATCAAAGCAGCAAGAATATGGCGCAAGTAAGCCTATTTTATCGGTAAACGATTTTTTAAAGAAGGAACCGGGTTGAAAAATAGCGGGATCAACTTTCACCAATTTATCATAACTTAATTCGTATGATTTATATATTTTAGTCAACTCTCCTTTTTCGTTTATGTAAGCTACATCTCCATAGATGTAATCGTATTCCGGATTATTTTTAAGGATATCGGCAAGTTTTAAAAAGCCATCAATATCCAATAAATCATCTGTGTTTAGCCATGTCCAGTAATCTCCTTTGCACTTTGAAATTCCTTGATTTATAGCGTCGTATTGGCCTTTATCTTTTTCTATTACCAAAACATCGATTAAATCTTTAAACTGATTAATTTTATTTTGAGTGTCTTGGTTACTACAACTGTCAAATAGTAAAATTTCAATTCTGTATCCTGAAAGAGAAGCTTTCTGTTTAAGTTCCATTAAATTTTTAAGAGTAAATTCAATATAATCGGGCTGGTTAAAAGACGGAACTATTATACTGAAAAGTAAGCTCATTAAAGGCGGATTTTAAGAGCTAAATATACTAAAAAGACGGCAATTAAACTTATCGTCTGTTTTTGACAACATCAATTCCAAAAAACAAAGGCCACATTAATCGAAACCCAAAAGTGTTTGAATTTAATTCAGGATAAGTTGCTAATTCTTCTTTCAAAACTTCTTTATGACTATTCGTAGTTAGGTATCGTTTAGCCTCATGAATACGATAAAGATAATACAACCTTAATTTCATCTTTTGAATCAAACTCAATTTACCGCTCAAATTAAAAAAAACCTGATGGTGAAGAATTTTATAGGCATAATAAGCTTGTTCGATAAATCGTAATTGAAAATATTTTTTCTCAAGATTTTTAGTGGTAGTTGATTGCGCGTGTACGGCAAAACTACACAGTGGCTTATAAATCAAATAAACACCTTTTATTGAAGCTAAGCGAAGGTTAAATTCCAAATCACAGATTTGATGAAATCTACCATCATACATGCCAATTTCTTTTAAAACATCTCGTTTAAAAAAAGTCAAACTGGGTTCTCCGATAAAGTTGAGAGCTATAAATTCAGTTGAAAATTCAGCTATTTCTCTTACCGAAAAGTAATGTCCCTCACAATTTTCGGGAACAAAATCGTCGAGTTTTTTCACCTCATCTTGATAGTAATGCTTATTTACCAGAGTAGCGTTTTCATCGGTAATAAAATTTCGTTTAGAAATAACAAAATCATACCCCTCTTTCGCCGCTTTTACAAATGCTTCCAGTGCATTTTTATCCATCCAATCGTCTTGAAACAACCATTTAATGTATTCACCTCTGGCATGATTTAAAGTATTATTCCAGTTACCAACTAATCCGGAATTATTATGGTTCTGATAAAGTTTTATTCGTGTATCTTTTAATGCGTATTCCTGAACAATATCTCTGGTATTGTCAATCGAACAGTCATCACACACTACTATTTCAAAATCTGTAAATGTTTGATTTAAGCAACTATCCAAACATTTTCTAATATACTGAGCGCCGTTGTATACCGGAATACAAATACTGATAAATGGTGCGCTCATATAATTTGGATGAAGTGTGATGTAAAATTAACCCTGTTTTACTGATATACAAAATTCTTTTACCTGCTGTGTATTCAAAAAAAAAGCGCCGCAAATTGCGACGCTTTTTAAAGAAAAAGATTTTTATTATTCAATAATTAATTTTCTAGACATTTTCTGACCGTTTAATTCGATATTGATCATATAAATACCCTGAGATAATTTTTGGTTTTCATTTACAGTGAATTTATGGAAACCAGGATTTAAATCAAGTGATTTTTCCTGTTCAACCATACGTCCTGTTACATCTGTAACTGAATATTTAATATTAGAATTATCGTTTAATGTAAATTCAATATTAGTACTTCCGCTTGTAGGATTTGGATAAACTGTTAATCCGATAGATTGGGTTAATTCATTTACACCTAATGGCGCGTTGAAGTTAATATCATCTAAATAGATATTGTTACCAAAGCCGGATGCAGCATCTTCTTTAAAGTAGAAACGAATCTTAACATTTGGCTGAGTTTTAAATGTATTAAACGCAGGATGTGACGTTAATGTATATAACTTAAACTGTGTAGAAGTTGGAATAAAAGGAGATGAAGTTACACCACCGGAACCTGAAGCCATTGTACCAGGAGTTGGAGTATAAATATCTGACCAGCTTCCGCCACAGTTACTGCTTGCCTGAATTTTAAATACGTCAGTCCAACTAGAGTTATACATAGCGTAAGCGTATTTAAATGTAAATGTTGCGCCAGGATTAGCAGCGAAATTGTATGAAGGCGTTTCTAAAATATCAACTGCGTTGTTTGGATTAATAGAGTTATTCATGTAATATGAATTATTACCTGAAGCAGCAGCACCAAAATATTGCTGCCATGTTGTTCCACCGGTTTGGTTTATAATTGCCCAATTAGTTGGTAAACCTGTTGCTTCAAAACTTTCCTGATAAGTTGCAGCATAATTGGCTACACCGGAAATTACTGATACAACTTTTGAAACAGAAGAACTTCCTTGAGCGTTTGATACAGTTAATGTAACCGTTTGAGAACCTACCGTTGGGAATGTGATGGAAGTAGATGCGTTTGACGGATTAGCAACAACTCCTCCGCCTGAAGCTGTCCAGGTACGAGAAGTTACAGCGCCATTATATGAATCATCAATAAAAGTTAAAGTACCACCTGAACAAACTGTGTAAACATTAGTCGCTGTCCCAAATACAGAATGGCAGTCTGCAATTGGAGCACAAATTCCAGAGCCGTTCACATCAGTGTTGGTAGTTAGATTGGTAGTTGTCCAAAGGTTGTTACGACCGCTTGTTCCTGATGCTAAAGTTGTACGCATAACGTTTACTTGTCCTTGTGTAAACATTTTCGGACAAGATGAATAATCCATAATGTTTTCTACGTTTGCCTGTCCGCTACCAACACATGTATTACCGGTAGAGCTGGAAGGACAAGTTGAGAAGTATCCTTTTGTCATAGGAGTATCAGCGATACCATCATCACCACAAGTTACACCAGGGTTATTGGTATTACCAAAAGTATGTGATAAGTTTAACCAGTGCCCAATTTCATGACTTAAGGTACGAGAGTCAATTACGTTGCTGCTAACCCAAGATGAACGGATAACGAATGCATCTTGTGCTGCACCACTTAGCCAAGTTCCAGGTTTGTAAGTATAACCAATAATGACTCCACCTGCTGAAGAACATGTAGAGGTAGAAGGACAAATAGAACGAACCACGTAAATATTTAAATATCGGGTTGGATTCCATTTTCCTGCGCCTGTTCCGGAATATGCATAATTAGGTGCAGACTGATTCCAATCGGTACTTGTATTATAATAATGATTAATACCTGAAGTACAATTTCCGTTTGGATCTTTACGGGCTAACATAAATTTAATATCAGCATTTACGTATAAAGAAGCGAACAATGGGCTGATAGTCCCCACATCTCCACCGGTAGCTGCAAAGTCATTATTGATGTTTGCTAACGCTGCAATACAATTTGCATCCGGAATATTTTCTGCGCCATTCGTATGCAGAATATGAAAAACAACAGGAATGGTATACTGAAATGCAGCTCCCATTTTCTTGTTTTTCAAACTTTCTTCATAAGAGATGGTAGCCTGACGAAGTTTTTCCTGTTCTTGCTCATAACGAACACGGGCATTAGCATCCTGCTGGAAAGCTTGCTCCATGGCTTCGTAAGTTGCACATGGCATTACTGCATTATGAGGTTCTTGCGCAAACAAAGAACCGCTAATAAATAAGGCCATGGCTATGGTTTGTAGAGTTTTTTTCATGTGTGTTTGTGTTTTTATAATTGTAATAAAGTTACTACATCAACGAGGCAATAGCAAATTTTTAACTTATTTTTTATCTTTTAAATTTAACTGATTGATTGCCATCATGTCTTTCATGGTCTTTTGCATCCCTTCCACACTGCCATCTAAAAAGATAACATTACCTTCTCCGTGCTCTGCAAAATTCTTAACCGCTTCGGTCCACATACTAAACAAAATCAAATTAGCATCCAGGTTAGCATCCGTCATTTGTTGTGCTGCTACTGCCATACCTTTAGCTACTTCTTCACGGAATAAGGCCACACCCTTACCTCGCAATTGAGAAGCCTCCTTATCAGCTTGTGCGGCAATTTTAATAGCATTACCCTCAGCTTCAGCAGCCTTGGTTTTAGTTATTAATAATGCCTGACCTTCGTTTTCAGCGGCTGCTTTCAGGTTATTACTTGCAACAACTTTTGCCATGGAGCGCATTACCTCTTCATCAAATGTGATATCGTTTAATTGCAAATCGATAAGATGATACCCCCAATCTTCCAAAGTCTTATCCAACTGATCTTTTACAGCCTCTACTATATCGCGGCGCAAGATTAACACTTCCGATTGCTTTTTTGTAGCTACAAACGCTCTAACAGAGCCTTCAACCGAACGAACTAGAGCCTGCATAAAGTTGCGTTCGTCAATAAATTTAAAGGCAACATTTTTAATGGTTTCTTCTTCCTGATTTAACACGGCATACAACAACATTGCTGTAAAATTCACATTAGCCTGATCAATTGTAACCGCCTGAAATCCTAATTCAGCGCTTCTGTTTTGTATCGATATTTTTTTTGCTACACGCTCAATAATCGGAATTTTGAAATTCAATCCCGGTCGCATAATTCTGCTGTACCTACCAAAAACAGTAATAACGGCAACCGTTCCTTGTTGTACCGTTTTGAAAGAAAGCAACAGTATTAGAAGTCCCAATACCGAAAAAACTATTGTTCCTATTTCCATGATTTTAATTTTTTTTAAATATATAAAAAAACAATTACTACTCTTTTATTATTACTTTTAAGGTAATGAAATTGGATAAACGGCTTCTAACATATTTATTCATTTTAGTTTTTTGGGCAATTTCTGCTCAAAATAAAGATTTTAACGTAATAGGTGACCCTGTTGTAGCCGATACTTCCGTTAAAAAACCCGAACTGGATTTTTATAAAACAGCCATTAAATTACAAGACTCCGCCAAATGGAAAGAATCATTAGTACCATTAAAAAAAGCATTGAAAGTAAACCCTGAATATGTTCCTGCCAGTAATAAAATGGGATTGGCTAAAATGAAAATAAACGACAATTATGGAGCTGAATTTGATTTTTTATGGTCTTTAAAAATAGAACCCAATAATTTTGAAGCCTTAAAAAATTTGGGAATTATTTATTACAATGTCAAACGTTATAATGACTCAAAAATGTACATGGATAGCGCTGGTAATCAGCAGGTAGACGACCCGGAATTCTATTATTACAGAGCCCGATTAATGTTTGCTGGAAAAGAGTATAAAAAAGCATTAAGCTTGGCCAGTTATGCTATTGAGGAAAACAAAAACTACACTGAAGCCTATTTATTAAAAGCGGAAATACGATTCGCTATGAAAGATTATAATTATGCCTTAAAAGAATTAAATGATGCTGAAAAAACAATACCGGCGAATAAACCGGATTACAATCTTTACAAAACCCGGGCAAAAGCCAAATTTGAGTTAAAAGAATATAAAGGCGCTGTAACCGACTGGAATGTTTATATAGAAGCATATCCAAAAGAAGAAGAAGCATTAATATCGAGGGCCGCGGCAAAAATAAACACCAGAGATTTCACCGGCGCAATTATCGACTTGGATGATGCAGCAAAAATTAGTCCAAAAAATCCGGTTATCTATAATTACAGAGGACTGGCCAAAGGTGAAAATAAGCAAATGGTAGAAGGGCTCAAAGACTTGGATTACGCGATTAAATTAAAATTTAACTATCCTTCTGCTTATGTTAATCGCGCAGCGCTTAAATTTGCAAGCCGCGATAAACGTGGCGCCTGTGAAGATTTGGAAAAAGCCGATGCTTTAGGTGATCAACTGGCGTTTAAATTAATTGAACAATATTGTAAATAATTATGAGTACATCCGTAGTAAGAAAAATAACATTTCACAGTGCGCACCGCTTGTTTAACGAAAAATGGAATGACGAAAAAAACAAGGCTATTTTTGGATTATGCGCTAATCCTAATTATCATGGACATAACTATGATTTGTATTTTAAAGTAACAGGAGAGATAGATCCGGAAACAGGATTTGTAATGGATTTAAAAGAACTAAGCGATTTATTGAAAGATGAAGTAGTAGAAAAATTTGATCACCGAAATCTGAATCTGGATGTAGATGAAATGAAAAACATAAACCCTACAGCTGAAAACATTGCAAAGGTTATATACAATATTATGCGTCCGAAAATTAAAGCAGAATTTAAAATTCAGGTAACACTTTATGAAACACCAAGAAATTTTGTGATATATCCGGATTAATTAAGCTTCGCCGGAACAATTAAATTAAACTGAGGGATGGTTACTTCTATTTCTTTATTATCAAATAAACGTTTCATAATATAGTGACCTTTCATGTAGCCAATTTCGGATACCAGATTACATCCACTATTATATTCGAATGATTCGCCCGGCTCAATTATAGGAGTTTCTCCAACAACTCCAATACCATCCACCGTTCTTAATTCGTTTATGCTGTCAAAAATTTCCCAATGTCTTTTCACCAATTGCACAGACATAGCTCCCTTGTTTACAATGGTTATAAAGTAAATAAAAAAGTATAGATTATCTTTCGGACTAGATTGCTCCGGTAAGTAATTACACTCTACCGAAATTTCTATATCGTGGGTTAATGTTTTAGTCATTTATACCTATTCTTTATCCTACAATGATAACACAAAAAAAGGCTTTTTTGAATTTAAAACAAAGTTGTATTATATTGATTTACAACAGTTTATTTTTCATAAAAAAGCATTTTATTTCGTGAATAATGGGATTTTAATCGTATATTTGTAGCCCGTTTTTTCAGGGAAAGACGGATTCATTTAAAACTAATAGTTAAACCCCTCGGGTTTGCCCTGATGAACCCGATACAAGTAAATTTAAAATGGCAAATAAAGCCCTAGTTGGAAATCCAGATTTTGACTGGAATTCTATTGGAAAAAAACAAGACAATTATTCTAACGAAGAACGTACTAAGTTAGATGAATTGTATGGTAAATCATTAAGTACTGTAAACGATCTTCAGATTCTGGAAGGTACAGTAGTATCAAAAAACAACCGTGAAGTGGTTGTTAACATCGGTTATAAATCGGATGGTGTAGTAGCCTTATCAGAATTCCGTTATAATCCTGATTTAAAAGTTGGTGACAAAGTTGAAGTGTTTATCGAAAAAGCAGAAGACACCAACGGTCAGTTAATTTTATCTCACAAGAAAGCACGCGCTAACAAAAGCTGGGATCGCGTTAATGATGCTCTTAACAGCAACGAAATCATCAAAGGTTACGTTAAATGCCGTACCAAAGGTGGGCTTATTGTTGATGTATTTGGTATCGAAGCATTCTTACCGGGTTCTCAAATCGACGTTAAACCAATTCGTGATTACGATGTTTATGTTGGTAAAACAATGGAATTTAAAGTTGTAAAAATCAACAACGAATTCAAAAACGTAGTAGTTTCTCACAAAGCTTTAATTGAAGCTGAAATCGAGAACCAAAAACGTGAAATCATTTCTAAATTAGAAAAAGGACAAGTATTAGAAGGAACTGTAAAGAACATTACTTCTTACGGTGTATTCATAGATTTAGGTGGTGTTGACGGATTAATTCACATCACTGACTTATCATGGGGGCGTATTAACCACCCTGAAGAAATCGTTAAATTAGACGAGAAAATTCAAGTGGTTATCTTAGACTTTGATGATGATAAGAAACGTATTGCGTTAGGCTTAAAACAATTATCTGCTCATCCTTGGGATTCTTTAAGCGCCGACATTAAAGTTGGTGATAAAGTAAAAGGTAAAGTTGTGGTTATCGCTGATTACGGTGCATTTATTGAAGTAGCTCCTGGTGTTGAAGGTTTAATTCACGTGAGTGAAATGAGCTGGAGCCAACACTTACGCAGCGCTCAAGATTTCGTAAAAGTTGGTGATGAAGTTGAAGCTGTAGTTTTAACTTTAGACCGCGATGAGCGTAAAATGAGCTTAGGTATGAAGCAATTAACTCCTGATCCTTGGAATATGATTATGGAGAAATATGCTAAAGGTACTCGTCATACAGGAACTGTTCGCAACTTCACCAATTTTGGTGTGTTTGTTGAATTAGAAGAAGGCGTTGATGGTTTAGTTCATATCTCTGACTTATCTTGGAGCAAGAAAATTAAACACCCTAGCGAATTCTGCAAAGTAGGTGATAAAATGGATGTGGTAGTATTAGAAATTGATGGCGAAAACCGTCGTTTATCTTTAGGCCACAAACAATTAGAAGATAATCCTTGGGATGTATTTGAAACCGTATTTACAATCGACTCTATCCACAACGGTACAGTTATGAATGTAAATGATAAAGGTGCTATAATTGGTTTACCTTATGGTGTTGAAGGCTTCTGTCCTGCTCGCCACTTAGCTAAAGCCGATGGTACAACTGCAAAAGCTGAAGAAGTATTAGAATTCAAAGTAATCGAATTTAGCAAAGACGCTAAGCGTATCGTAGTTTCTCACGCTCGTTTACACGAAGAAGTTAAGGAAGAAGCTAAGAAAGCTGACAAGGCTGCTAAAAAAGCGGATTACGAAGAAGCTAAAAAAGCAGTGAAAAAAGTGAAAGAGAACGTTGAAAAAACAACTTTAGGTGATATTTCAGCATTATCTGACTTAAAAGACAAAATGGACGGCAAAAAATAGGCCGCTTGTTATTTGTTGATATTCAACTAAATAACACAAAATAATCCGTCCGGACGAGTTTCCGGACAGAGCCAACTAAAAACACGCCATGGTTTTTAGTTTTTTGAGGTCCCGACCGCGTTAATAACCGGTCGGGATTTTTTTTTGATGGCATGCAATATTTAAAAAAACAGCTCGTTATAGTAGAAATGAATTAAAAACCCTTTAATCCCGCGCCGATGATAAAAACATCTACTCTAACTTCTTCTTTACATACCTCAAAAGCTACTGAATCTTCAAAAGAAGAACAGAAATTAATTGTGCCGATAGCTATCGGTATTGCAGAACCATCTGACTATTGCATTAATAACATTTTAAACTACTCCAAATCGTTGAAGGTTTTTAAAAGCCAACTCATTAACGATATTGATGTGGTTCACTCTTAAAAATTAACCCCGATTTTATCGGGCTTTTTTATTTTATAATTTCTGAAGGCTTGATCGTTCTATAAAGTAAAAGCCACTATCGGAATAAATTACTTTTCAAAATTAAGATAAGCTGTGATTGGATAGTGATCGGTATACGTCTCTTCACTTCTTTCAAAATCGTAGCACTTAAATTCCTTACTGTGTAAAATATAATCAATTCTAAACTGAGGGAATTTTCCGGCATAAGTAACCCCTAATCCCTTTCCTTTTTCAACAAATGCATCTTTCAAACCCTCTGAAATTTTACGGTATGCAAAAGATGCAGGTGTATCGTTAAAATCACCACACAGAATAATATTATATCGACACGTTTTAACACTGGCTGCAACTTGCTCAGCCTGATAAGCTCTCTTTACAAAAGCGCGTTTTAATCGTCGCAAAATATTCTTTGAATTTTCGTACTCGTCTTGAGCATCCGTCGAATCCTGTACATCACCAATAAACTTGTAATCCTTCTTTGTAAAACTAATGGACTGCAAGTGCATGTTGTAAACACGAACCGTATCGGAATTGATAAGTAAATCCGTATATATACAAATGTTATTTGACTTAGTATTGAAAACAATCTTTCCTTTATTTATAATAGGATACTTAGAAAAAGTAGCAATCCCAAAATGATTATGTCCGTACGCAATACTGGTGTACTCCACATGCGAGTACTTAGTATTTAAGGCATTAATAACGGTATCAATATTATGCAAACCATCCGGACTATTTGAATTATAAAACTCCTGTAAACATAATATATCCGGATTTGTTTCCTGTAATGAACTTAATATATGCTGGCGCGATTTTTTATTTTTACTCCAATTATACAAGTCAAACAACATGCTGTTATAGGATGTAACTTTTATCTGCTTATTGGAAGTCTTATTTCCAAGCGAAAACTGAACATACTTGTTTAAAGTAAAAAACGAAAGCAAAATAGCGCAAATGGATATTAATGCAATACGCCGGAACTGAATGATCCAATAAATTGCAAATAGAGTATTAAGCAATATCAAATATGGAAAAGCCAAACCAAAAAAAGCAATAATCCAGAATAACTGAGGGGAAAAATATTTTGCAACAAGACTAATTAGTAAGGCTACTACTGCAAAATAATTAAACCATAAAACAAATTTGTTCAACAAAGAAAGCTTACGTTCTTTGCGAACCTGAACCATTTGCCTTAGCTCCGATAAGGATATGTTTCTAAGATTGAAAATGGCTTTAAAAATTTGATTTATTTTTTAGCTAAGGCCTCTTCCACGTAAGCAAACGAAGAGAGAATTTCAGGCTTTCCGTCGATAACAGCAACATCATGCTCAAAGTGTGCGCTTGGCAAGCCGTCGGAAGTTACAATTGTCCAACCGTCATTCAGTTGTTTAATACTTTTCTTGCCTAAATTAATCATAGGTTCAATGGCAATTACCATTCCGTCTTTTAATTTAGGACCATCTCCGCGTTTACCGTAATTGGGAACTTCCGGTTCTTCGTGCAAGTTTTTTCCCAAGCCATGACCTACCAATTCGCGAACAACCCCATAGCCATGACTTTCGGCGTGGTGCTGAATTGCGAAACTAATATCACCTATACGATTTCCTGCACGGGTTTGTTCAATACCCTTATACAAACATTCTAAAGTAACATCCAATAATTTTCTGTGTTCGGGTTTTATTTCACCAACGCCAAATGTATAGGCATGATCGCCATAAAATCCGTTTTTCTTTACACCACAATCTACCGACACAATATCTCCGTCTCTCAATGCTTTATTAGTTGGGATGCCGTGTACAACAGCTTCGTTAATAGAAATACAAAGTGTTGCAGGAAAAGGAGGGTTACCTCTGTAACCTTTAAAAGCAGGTATCCCGCCATTATCACGAATATATTCCTCCGCTAATTTATCAAGATAAATAGGTTCAACTCCGGGTTTAATTTCTCTCGCAACAATTCCTAATGTACGCGAAACCATCAATGCCGATTCACGCATTAATTCAATTTCTTCGCGGGTTTTAATATAAATCATTTTCTTCCTAACAAACGTTTAAAAAACGACGACTCTTCCTTTCTGAAATTATTATGTGCATCGGGGTTAACCACCACATGAAAAAAATCACCTCCATCCGGGTGCAGCATTTGCCAAACTTCGCTCCACCCTCTGAAGCCGCCAATATTCCTGTCATCAATAAAAATATCAGCGTTTAATTTACGCGCCACTTTTTCTGAAACTTCCTCTTCCGGAAAATTTCTGTTAACAGCGTAAAATTCAATTCCGTTTTTTCTGCAATATTCAACAGCTTCATTTAATAAATCACCATGACGATAGGTCCAAAGTATTAGCTTATGCCCTTTCGACTGTAATGCCTTTAAGGTAGCAAATGCAAAAAGCATTTCTTTTCCTATTCCTGGATAAGCATGCTCTACAATTGTTCCGTCAAAATCAACGGCTATAACTTTGCTGTCTACACTTATAAAGTTGGCTGACATATTATATGTTTTTTACAGATATAACTTTTAATTCCTGATCTAATTCATAAAGACGAGGTTCCGCTGTTCCAATTTCGAATTGAAGAATTTGCTCAGGAGTCATCTTTTCTAAATACATGATTAATGCTCTTAGACTGTTTCCGTGAGCAGCGATTACAACGTTTTTACCTGTTTTTAATTTTGGCAGAATTTCTTTTTCAAAATAAGGGATTACACGCGCAGCTGTATCCTTCAAACTTTCTCCGTTTGGAGGAGCAATATCATAACTACGGCGCCAAATTTTCACCTGATCATCTCCATATTTTGCAGCAGTATCAGCTTTATTTAATCCTTGCAAATCGCCATACATACGTTCGTTTAATGCAGCATCATAAATTGTTGAAATAGGCTCATGCCCTGCTGTTTCAAGCGCCAACGTCAAAGTATTTTGCGCACGCTTTAATGATGAAGCATATGCGTAATCAAAATGATAACCTTTTAATTTTTGTCCTGCCGATTTTGCTTCGTCAATTCCTTTTGGAGAAAGTTCTACATCCACCCATCCGGTAAATTTATTCTCCAGGTTCCAAACACTTTGTCCGTGACGAAAAATAACTAATTGTGCCATGATAAATCAAAAAATGCGTTTAAAAATAAAGTATAAATTTACGAAGAATTTAGCTATTCTTAATCGCCTGAATAGTAATAAAGTATATAATTTTTACGCCAGGCTTGATTGGCAAGCGCATTGTATTTTTCAAGCAACGGACGAGCATCCGAATTAACAATATCTGTACATGAAATAGGCTCATTGATTTCAAAATTAAGCTTTGGCAAAGTTTTTAAAGATGCTACTACCACAATATTTCTTTCATCTTCTTTTTGAGTAACTGCACACAATTTATAATTGAAACCGGATTGTTTTAATGTGTTTAGCAAAATGGATGTTCCCTTTCCTTTTTCTCCAAATAAATAACCGTGCCAGTTAATCATTAGCATAGCATCATCTGCTAAACCTTCTTTGATTTTTTTTAAACTTTCTAATGTAATGACGTGCGCAGGTTGTTCCTCCGATTTAAAAACATCAATTAAAATTAAATCATATTTTTTACTGCATCCGTTAATATACCTTCGGGCGTCATCCTCAATGGCGTTTACATTTGGATGTAAATAAAAATAGTTTTTAGCAACAGATATTATTCTTTCATCTAATTCTACCCCATCAACCAAATAACCTTTTTTAATGAGCATATTGGATGTTAATCCTCCTCCTAATCCTAAAACCAAAGCACTTCCTTTAGTTGTGCTTGCTGTAATATTTGTATCCAGTAAATGGATATAATGAGTAACCGAAGTAGTTGTTCTCAGATCCATTTCGGTTTGTACAACATTATTCACTAATAATTTCCTTACAATATTTATCCCTTCAGTATTACGAATAGTATCATCAATCACATTTATTTTTCCCAACATACCATCCGACTGATAAATACAATTTTTTGAAGGCACACTATACGTAAAACCTGAAATCACCAGGATTACAATCACCGAAATGATCTTAATATTGTTTTTTTTTTGAGTCAATAAAAACAAAGATGAAGCCAATAATGCCGAGAATACGAGTAAGGTGATATGAATACCAAAAGACGGAATTAAATAAAATCCGGAAATGAAAGTGGAGATTATTCCACCTAGAGTAGAAATTGAATAAACCAATCCGCTCATTTTTCCTGAATCACCGGTATGTTGTGTTTGAATGGCAATGATTAAAGGCGATGCAGCCCCCATTAAAAACATGGGAACAACCAGCAGAAGCACAGCCGAAAAAGCAACTGCACTCAATAACGATAAACTCACGGCAACGTTGCCAAACAGATTACTGAGGTAAGGCATTATCCCCATATAAACTGCAGCTACCAGCAATATCGTAAAGAGTAGTTTTGTTTTATTGGTCTTTAAACTTAATTGTCCGCCAAAAAAATAACCGGCTGCCAAACTACCTAAACTTACCGCAATAACAGAGGCCCATACATATAAACTACTTCCGTAAAAAGGTGATAATAATTTAGAGCCGCACAATTCGGTTGCCATTACAGCGGCTCCTTCAAAGAAACTGATTACAAAAATGGAATTATTTAACTTTTGTTTCAATCCGGTTTACTGTCCACTATTAATACGGCGTTCGAGTAAATAAACGTATTCTTGAGCCATTTTTGTTCCGTAATCGGAATATGATTTTTTTGCCCAGCGTAAAGCTTCTTTTAAATCACCTTTCACTTCATAGGCAATAGCAATATTATAGCAGGCGCGTCCCGCTGTTTTTGCCTTTGGCGATTTTACACATTCCTGCCATATAGCAATAGCTCCGTCCCAGTCGTTAACCGCAGCTCTTCTGAATCCTATTCTGAAATCAGTACTCTTTCCCTTTTTGTAATATTCACGGTGAACCCAGTAGAAAGTTGAATTAAATTTACTGGCTTCACGCTCGCCAATAAAGCGCGCGGTATTCTTCACCGCCTCAGTTGGTAATGGCGCTAAAACAGGCACACCTCTTGCTATTTCATGAACAACATCATCATAGTAATAAATAATCGTTTTGCTTAATGTATCGTACAATATCCATCCGTAAGACACATGGTAACGGATATCTTTTGAACCCTGAGCTCCGTTTCCGTTCAATACCGAATTCATCACATTTACACCATTAGTAACCGCTCCAATCATCGCATCCGAATTGGTATCAAATTTTTCAAGC
Source organism: Bacteroidia bacterium (assembly GCA_040403535.1). GTDB lineage: Bacteria > Bacteroidota > Bacteroidia > B-17B0 > Aurantibacillaceae > JAHEYG01. The sequence goes on along the minus strand of JBBAKL010000012.1, from coordinate 23,011 downwards.
GACATCAATATGCTGCTTTTTGTTTCGCGACAAATTTTAGTAACAGTATTCCAATCCAACGGATCAGTATGAAAGCCGCCAATGTTTCCGTATAAACGGTGATTTTGAGGAACAACAGCAGCAACAGGACCGTAATTATTCATGTATTGTGAAAAGCTGAAAATACAATCTTCAGCTCCCAGTTTATCGCCTAAAAATGCCTCGCCGCTCACCACCATCTCGATGATGTTCTTGTCTTTTTTTGTACTGTCAACAATGGTGCGGTTAACCACAGCCATTTGTTTTGCATGCTCCGGAAGCGATACCGCAGGCGGATTAAATAGCTTGAAACGCAGATTAGCGGTTTTGCAATTTGAAAACAAAACAGCAATCAAAAAAACCAAGACTATTTTAAAACACTTCATTATCTATAAATTTTATTTCTCAATAAATGATCGGCAATTACCAAAGCCGCCATACTTTCAACAATTGGTACAGCCCTTGGTAATACACAAGGATCATGTCGGCCTTTTGCTTCTAAATCTACTTCTTCACCTTTTGAATTCACACTTTTTTGAGTTTGCATAATGGTAGCAACCGGTTTAAAAGCCACGTTGAAATAAATATCCTCGCCATTACTTATACCGCCTTGTATACCACCACTGTTATTTGTAACGGTGCTGATCTTTCCTTCTGTACTGGCAAAAACATCATTTAACTGTGAGCCGTTGTAATTAACAGAATCAAATCCTGTACCAAATTCAAATCCTTTAACAGCATTTATGCTTAAAATAGCTTTTCCTAAATCGGCATGCAGTTTATCAAAAACAGGTTCGCCTAATCCCACAGAAACACCCTTAATTACACAGGTAATTATACCTCCCACTGTGTCTCCCTGCTTTCTGGTTTCATTAATTAAACGGATCATTTCTTTAGCAATTTCCTCATCCGGACAACGAATACTGTTTAAATCGGTTTTAGATAAATCCAATTGCTGATAGGGCTTATTTACTTTAACATTTTTTACAGAACTAACATATGCCTGCACAGAAATATTGTATTGTTTCAATACTAATTTTGCAATTGCACCACCAACAACCCTGCAAGCCGTTTCACGTGCAGATGAACGTCCTCCTCCTCGGTAATCACGAAAACCATACTTGTTTTCATAAGTAAAATCGGCGTGTGACGGGCGGAAATTTTCTTTCAGATGATTGTAGTCGTTACTCTTCTGATTTTCATTTTCAATAATAAATCCAATTGGCGTACCCGTAGTTTTACCCTCAAATATTCCGGATAAAAACTTTACGGTATCACTTTCTTTTCGTTGAGTAGTTATTGCAGATTGACCAGGTTTTCTTCGGTCAAGTTCATTTTGAATAAAATCCAAATCAATAATTAAGTTAGCCGGACAACCATCAAGAATGCCGCCGATAGCTTGACCATGACTTTCACCAAAGGTACTAAGCGTAAATACTTTGCCGAACGAATTTCCTGCCATAAATACAAATTTAATAAAATATTGAGCATAGCGGGTTAATAATACAGAATTGTTGGATGTTTCTTACATTTATGGCTGATTACAATTATGAGCAAGATATTAATCAAAAATATAAAAACACTGGTTCAGGTTCGAGAAACAGTAATTGAAAAAGTTTCGGGAAAAGAGATGAGCCAATTACCTTGCATAAATGATGCCTGGCTGGCCATTGATAACGGACTAATTGCCGACTACGGCAGCATGGATGATTTTCCGGGTATAACCGACTGGGCAGGTTTAGAAGTAATTGATGCAGAAGGTAAAATTGTATTACCATGTTATGCCGATAGTCATACTCATATTGTTTACGCAGGTAATCGTGAGGCAGAATTTATTGATCGGATTAATGGTTTAAGCTATGAGGAAATTGCAAAACGCGGCGGCGGTATATTAAATTCAGCTGCCAAACTTCGCGCAACCAGTGAAGATGACTTATTTGAACAATCACTCGTTCGGTTTAAAGAAATCATATCTCAAGGTACGGGAGCCGTTGAAATTAAAAGCGGTTACGGACTTAGTGTTGAAACGGAAATTAAAATGCTTCGTGTTATTAAACGACTTAAAGATTTAAATTACATACCTGTAAAAGCCACATTTTTAGGTGCGCATGCCATTCCTGCCGATTATAAAAACAACAAACAAGGTTATATTGATTTAATCATAAACGAAATGCTTCCTGCAATTGCTAATGAAAAATTGGCCGATTACATTGATGTGTTTTGTGAAAACGGTTATTTCAGTGCCATTGAAACTCAACTAATTTTAGAGGCAGGATTAAATCACGGATTAATTCCTAAAGTTCACGCTGAACAATTGAGTCATAGTAACGGTATTCAAACAGCTGTTAAATGCAATGCCATAAGTGTTGACCATTTAGAATATTGCAATGATGCCGACATAGAAACATTAAAGAACAGCAATACCATGCCAACTGTGCTACCAGGTGCTGCTTTCTTTTTAAGTTTACCCCTACCTCCTGCACGAAAAATGATTGATGCCGGATTACCAATTGCCTTTGCAAGCGATTACAATCCGGGAAGCAGCCCGTCCGGTAACATGAATTTCATGATGAGCTTAGGTTGTATTCAGTACAAATTAAATCCGGAAGAAGTAATCAATGCTTCCACAATTAATTCGGCAAATGCCATGGGCGTTAGCTCCCAAGTTGGAAGTATTACCAGAGGAAAAAAAGCAAACTTATTTATCACAAAACCTATCAGTTCCTATGGCTTTATTCCTTATTCTTTTGGCAGCAATTTAATAGAAACAGTTATCATAAACGGAGAACATTTTTCATCTTAATTGGTTATTGAAGTATGAAAACTGCATTGATTACCGGAGCCAGCAGTGGTATTGGATATGAACTGGCGAAAGTTTTCGCGAAGAATAAAATCAACTTAGTTATAGTTGCACGAAGAGAAAACAAATTAAAAGAATTAAGCAAGGAATTAAGTAGTACTGGAGTAAGCATTCAAGTGCTTCCAATTGATCTATCCTTGCCTCAATCTGCAGGTGAAGTATTTAACTTTTGTGAGTCGTGTCGTATTAAAATTGATTATCTGGTAAACAATGCCGGATTTGGAGATTATAATTTATTTGCGGAAAGTGAATGGACCAAACAAGAACAAATGATAAACGTAAACATTACTGCCCTCACTCATCTCACGCACTTGTTTTTACCATCGATGCAAGCCCGTAAATACGGAAGAATTTTAAATGTAGCTTCCACCGCCGCATTTTTACCCGGACCTAACATGAGTGTTTATTTTGCAACGAAAGCCTTTGTATTAAGTTTTAGCGAGGCGCTTTCAAGTGAATTTGAAGGGAGCGGCATTACTGTTACAGCTCTATGTCCGGGAGCCACTGAATCTGAATTCATGAAAGTTTCAGGAATGAGAAACAGTCAATTAATTAAAGGAAAAAAACTACCTGGCTCCGCAGAAGTTGCCGAATACGGCTATGATGCATTAATGAACGGAAAAGTGGTGGCAATTCACGGCATGAACAATTCGCTAATGGTATCCGCTTTGCGATTTCTTCCCCGTTCGTTAGTTAGAAAAATCATGAGTTTACTTCGGAAGAGAACTGAATAATTACCATGTATTATCAGGGATTTGAAGATTTATCCTTTTTTCCCCAAGATAAAACTTTTTTATAATAACGCTTCCAAACATCGTCAAAATCCTCAAACTCTTCTCTGTAAAAAGCGCCCACTCCCTGTGTAAATGGTCCTCCCGAGGTTGTTACCTGTGTGTTATCATTACTTCTGTTAAAACCTTTAACGCGATAACGTCCATCTTCGGTAAGTTTATATTCAACGCTTACATCACCAATTAAACCTGTTGAGTTAGTGTTTGAACCGGTGTTGGTGCTGCTGTTATATCCAAAACTTCCGTCAACCGACAAGCGGTTATTCAGCAATTGTTTGGATAAGGCTATATCTAGTTCATCATTACTCATCTGACTTCCCGGACGGTAATTCACACCAACATCTACATCATTTGTAAGATTACTTAGCCAGCCTGATAATCGATTAGATAACATTTCGGTACTGTTAGCTGCTAAAGCTGATCCGGCTGATATTCCTCCACCCTGGGTGTATTGAATAGGTGTGATAAAAGTTTTTAATAATAACAAAGCAAAAACCTGACGATTCAATTCTGTTTCGTCAATCATTAAACTATTTATTTTAGAGCGTGTGTTGTCATCTATACTTGGCAGGTCGAGTCCGAAAGATATATTCGGATTAAATAATGTTTCACGCATGTATAATTTACAATCAACAGGATAACGGCGTTTATACGTTCCGGATGAATCGTAAGGGAATAATGGCGCAATAGAAGCACGTTGCTTATATTTTGCAGTAATGTTTATGTCTGCATCATATGGATTTCCGCTCCAGTTAATGGTACTGTTTTTTTCGAGTTCAAACTTTTTAGTAATAAAGTTTTCGAGCGTGAACATGTAATCTCCGCTCTGAATGGCATACTCGCCAAACATATCAAACTTACCCCAGTTACTAATTTTCAGATTTAAATCGCCCTTACCTCTTGCTTTTATGATATCTCCACTCTTCTCATCAAAAATAATCTGAGCTTCGGCATCGGTAGTTGCAGTTAAATTCATATCCAATGTGAAACCGTATGGCTCCGGCTGTGAAACTACTTTAGCGGTATCTTTCACCACAAATTTAATGTACCCACTTTCTTCCACTTCAGATGGATTATCAAGCGGAATGGTAAACACAGTTCCTTTGTCTGTTTTTGCATTAATCTGCATGTCCACTTTATTGAAGTAACCAAATATTCCAGCATTACCAGTTGCAAGAGCTTTACCATAATAAGCACTGTTTTCTGTTCGCGGCTTATTCATTACCATCATGTTTTTATAATTCACGTCAAAGTCAATTCGCATATTTCTGAAGTTTTCGTGAAATATGTTTCCGTTGATTGTTCCTTTAAATTCATTTTTCTTTGTTAAATCGTCCCCTATTCCCAATTCATCAAAACGTATCTGATCCGGCATTACTTCAACTTCTCCTTTAATATTATAAATGACATTCAGGTAATCTACTTTCATTTCGCAATTGATCAATTTAAAATTTCCGCTGATGATAGGTTTAGAAGGCGTGCCTGTAATTTTTGCTTTACCAACAATCAACGCAGGCTTGAAAGTTAAAATTCCTTCGAGATAACGATTTAAAATATTAAGATTGGCAGGATTGGCATCAAACGTAATATCTAAATTATCATCTTCCTTATTGAGATAATAATATCCGTTAAAAGCAATATTTTTGATTTTGTCACCATCGAAATTGGTGAAACCCAAACTCGTATACCCATCTAAATAGATATATTTTTCGTTATTAAAATACTCGGCATTCAACACGCCTTCACCTAAGTTATTATCGTTTAAATTGAGTTTACTGAAATTTAAGTTACTGCTATACGCAATATTGCCCATTTCTTTTTGCAAGGTAAAACTGCCATCAACAAAACCTCTAACTTTAATGGCATCACCTATAACCGGTGCCAATTGCGACAAATCAAAATTAACCAATTCAAACACTAGTTTGTCTTTTGGTTCATTGGAAAGAGCTCCGTTTAAGCTGAATTTCTGACTGCCATTGGCAAATACAATTGGATTAAATATGATGGAAGCTGATGAATCGATGATGGTATTGTTGTTGGTAATCATGTTCCAGGTACTGTCTCTTACCGTTAAGAAAAATTGTTCGTAAGAGAAAGTAGCGGTATTATTTTCAAATAATACGCGACCAAATAATTTACCGGCATTATTTGGTACTGTTTTATTATTCCACTCTAAATTAAACTTTGAATTTTTATCCTGCGATACTACATACATGAAGTAATTGTTCACTGAAATACTATCGGTTAAAAATATTTTATCACTCTTTAATACCAGATTGACTTTATTGTTTTTTGAATACGACTCAATACGGTTATTATTAAAACGTATGGATTTATAACGTATCGAATCTGATTTTAAATTAAGATTAAATAAATTCTTAGTCGCGTCAAAATCACCTTCAAATACCGAGTTAAAACTTAGCATTAAGTCACTTACAAATAAGTCGCGAATCGTATTAAATTTCTTAACGGTTAATTTATATTTAAAAGCATCAGCATAAAGTGTTTTGGTGCGGGGCTTTTTAGCAAAAGCCGGATAGTAGGCGTAAAAAAACTGATTAAAGGCTCCCTGTAAATTAGAAAGTTTAAACGGACCGTTAACAGACAAATTAAAAATATTACTATTTAATTTAATGCTCTTTTCTATTTTTTCCTGATCGAGACTGAGATCAAAGGTGCTAACCTTATATTCGTTGTTCTCCGTTTTATAAATGGTATTATCAAAGTTGACTAATCCAGACATGTTATCAATATTGTCACCTTTTAAGGTGATTAATACCTGAGTGGAAATGTAACCGTCTACTTTTGAATTGACAAATCCAAGATGTTTCAGATTGAGTTTATTAATGGTTGAGATAAAATCAAAATCAGGGATCTTGTCGGTAAAATCCATTTTTCCGGAGAAATCCAGATCAGCATTTAAATCACGACTTTTTAAATCACCGTTAAATATTTTGTTTTTTATGTTTCCATTAACCGTGATATCCTGGTAAACATAGTTATTATAAGCGATGTTATTGATTTTACCTTTTAGCTCAGCATCCAGATCCTTCAATGTTAAACCGGAACCTTTCACGTTTGAGTTTAATGACAAATATCCAAGCGAATTTACATTGAGTAGTTTTCCTAAATTAAATTTATCTGTTGCTAAAAGTCCTTGATAACTTACTTTCCCCTTTGCCGTATCAATCTGAACTGCTAAATCGGTTTGCGCATTACCTAATGCCGTTTTAAAATTACCATTTGCATTAAAATCATGATAATATCCTTCAAACTTACCTCTAAAACTTACTACACCCAGGCGACCCACTTCGGAAGGTAAATTCAGATACTCTTTGTTTTTAAAAGGATAAAGCGGAACCGATTCGAGATCATATTTTGAAAGTCCCAAATAACGGGCATTTAAATTCATATACGTTTTATCCATATCGGGCAAACCTCTCATGTGTAAATCACCGGTAAATAGCGAATGTTCTCCGTATTTCAAATAAACGCTTTGGGCTTTAAAATCTTTCACAAAGCCATCCATCTTTCCGTACACAATCACATTTTTATCTAAACCATTCAACTCTTTGGCAAAATAGGCTATGTCTTTAAAACTAACATGTGTGCCCTCTAACAACATTCCTTCAATCTTAACACTATCAATAAACTCTATGTAATCCTCCCATTGATGGTATTTAAACGCCATGCTACCCTGAACATGACTGTTACCGGTTGTTAAATCCAGATTTTTACAAATCAAAAATTTATGACTGATCTTTGCGCGGGTAGTTAAATTCAACAAATCAATTCCGCATTGTTCATGGGCTTTTAAATTTTCAATATCTCCGTAGATTGTTCCGTCGTTAAATTTAATATTATGAATCTGCCCATAAATATCTGTGCATTTAATGTTTTGATAGTTCATGTTTTCAGAAACATCCGTATTGTGACGCTCATTACGGTAAGTGAAATCGACATCATCTAAAACCAAAGTGCCAAATTTAATCTTCCAGGGCTGAGAAGGAGCTTTAGCGCTTGTATCGGTGCTGCTAAACACATCGATCAAATGCTGAAAATTAAAATCTTCCTGCCCTTTGTGACGAACAATGTAACACTTTGTTTTATTCAGGGTGACTTTATCGATATTAAGTGTTTGCTTTTTATAATCAAATCCGCTTAACTCCACGCTTATTTTTTTACTGTACAGAAGTGTATCGTGAATGTGATCTTCTACAAAAACATCTTCCAGCTCAGCATTCTTTACAAAATGTAAGTGAACACGTCCAACCTCTACCCTGGTGCCTAACTCTGAAGAAAGATAGGATGCGGCGCGTTGAGCCAACCAAGTTTGTAAATTTTCGGTGTTTACGGCAATGATGATAAATACAAGCAAAAGAATAACAAGAACAAACAGATATTTGAGTGTTTTAAGTATTATTCTTGTAATTTTGCCCAGTATGGCCATAAGCTATAAAGTTACAAAAAAATGCGGTGATGAAAAATGACGATGTATACATATTAGCAATAGAAAGCAGCTGCGATGATACATCATGCGCCATACTTAAAAACGATGTTGTATTGGCAAATGTTACAGCCAACCAGAAAATTCATGAGCAATACGGCGGTGTTATACCCGAGTTAGCCAGTCGCGACCATCAGAAAAACATTGTGCCGGTAGCAGATGCCGCCATTAAAAAAGCCGGTGTTAAATTATCACAATTATCAGCTATCGCCTTTACTAAAGGTCCCGGTTTAATGGGGAGTTTATTGGTAGGAAGCAGTTTTGCCAAATCGTTGGCCATGGGTTTACAAGTTCCCTTAATTGAGGTGAACCATATGCAAGCGCATATTTTAGCTCATTTTATTAGAACATCAAATGAATCAACATTCCTCTTTCCTGAATTTCCATTTTTGTGTTTGACCGTAAGTGGCGGACATACCCAAATTGTAAAAATTCATTCGCATTTAAAATTTGAATTATTAGGAGAAACGATTGACGATGCGGTTGGTGAAGCCTTTGATAAAGCTGCTAAGATTTTGGGCTTACCGTATCCTGGCGGGCCACTTGTAGATAAATTAGCTCAAAACGGTAACGCGAAAAAATTTTCGTTTTCTACCTCTCATGTGAACGGTTTAAATTACAGTTTCAGTGGTATTAAAACATCGTTTCTATATTTCATTCAGAATAATGTAAAAACCAATCCGAATTTTATTGAAGAAAACCTGAACGATATTTGCGCTTCCTATCAAAATCATTTGATAAAAGTGTTGCTTCATAATTTTGAAGTAGCTGCCAAATGCAATAACGTTAAGGACGTTGCCATTTCAGGTGGCGTTTCAGCCAATAGTGAATTACGCAAACAACTTATTGAATTGGGAATGAAGAATAACTGGAATGTATTTATTCCGCCATTTGAATATTGTACCGACAACGCTGCCATGATAGGAATTACCGCTTATTACAAATATTTACAGCAAGAGTTTAGCGGATTAAACGCTGTGCCACAAGCCCGATTCGAGATATAATCGTCTGAAATCCAGCTCAATTAATACCTCAAATTAATTTCTTCATTTATTACATTTAAACAATTTAAAGCTTAAATTAGCACTTTACAAATTAAGAATATGAACTACGATGTTATTGTTATAGGAAGTGGTCCGGGCGGTTATGTTACTGCCATTCGCGCTTCACAATTAGGTTTTAAAACCGCTGTTATTGAAAAAGAAAACTTAGGTGGCATTTGTTTAAACTGGGGTTGTATTCCAACCAAAGCTTTATTAAAAAGTGCTCAGGTATTTGAATATTTAAATCACGCCAAAGAATACGGAATTAGCGCTGATAATGTAAAAGCTGATTTTGGTGCGGTGATTAAACGTAGCCGCGATGTGGCCGACGGAATGAGCAAAGGCATTCAGTTTTTAATGAAGAAAAACAAAATTGATGTGATTATGGGTACGGCTAAAGTAAAGCCGGGTAAAAAAGTGGAAGTAAAAGCTGCCGACGGAAAGGTGACTGTTTACGACGGAAAACACATCATTATTGCAACCGGTGCACGCTCTCGTCAGTTACCAAATTTACCACAAGACGGTAAAAAAATTATTGGTTACCGCGAAGCCATGAGCTTACCAAAACAACCTAAGAGTTTAGTAGTTGTTGGTTCGGGCGCTATTGGAGTTGAGTTTGCTTACTTCTACGCTACAATGGGAACGAAAGTAACCATCGTTGAATTTATGCCGAACATTGTTCCGGTTGAAGATGAAGAAGTATCAAAACAATTAGAGAAATCATTTAAGAAGTTGGGCATCGAAATCATGACAGAAGCTTCTGTTGAGAGTGTAGACACAAAAGGTACCGACTGCAAAGTAAATGTAAAAACCAAAACCGGTAATGTTACATTAGATGCTGAAATCGTTTTATCGGCTGTAGGTATTGCTGCTAACATTGAAGGTTTAGGCTTAGAAGAAACAGGAATTAAAACCGATAAAGGAAAAATTATCGTTGATAAATTCTATGCGACTAACGTACCGGGTTACTACGCCATTGGCGACTGTGTACCTGGACAGGCATTAGCACACGTTGCAAGTGCAGAAGGTATTACCTGTGTAGAAAAAATTAAAGGAATGCATGTTGAGCCGATTGACTATAACAACATTCCTGGTTGTACCTATTGTCAGCCGGAGATTGCATCCGTTGGTTATACAGAGAAGAAAGCTAAGGAAGCCGGATATACTGTAAAGGTTGGTAAATTCCCATTCTCGGCATCCGGTAAAGCAAAAGCAGCCGGGGCATCTGATGGATTCATTAAATTAATTTTTGATGCGAAATATGGCGAGTTATTAGGCGCGCACATGATTGGCGCTAACGTAACCGAGATGGTGGCAGAAACTGTTGCTTTACGTAAATTAGAAACAACAGGACACGAAATCATCAAAACCGTGCACCCTCACCCTACCATGAGCGAAGCCATTATGGAAGCTGCCGCTGCGGCGTATGGTGAAGTGATTCACTTATAAGAATAAAATCATTAAAATAAAAAAGCCCCTCCGTTTGGAGGGGCTTTTTTGTTGAGGGCGGCTTTAATATTGGGGAATACAAAAACAATAAAACCAAAGGCAATGGCAGTCTATCCCAGTGTATTGAGCTTTTTCTTTGGGATAAAACGATACTTAAGAATTATATTATATGACACTAAGGATGCGATTTATGTTATTCTAGTTGAAATCAAACGTGTATTCTAACGAGTATTTTTTTGCAATACAAGATGAATAGAATAAACGATTACTTCAAAACTACAAGTTTACTTATTAACGTCTGATTTTTATGATTTTCAATTATCACAAAGTAAACACCTCCGCTTAAATCAGAAATTTCAATTTCTGTTTCACTTACCAACTTTAACTCGTTTTTATTAATTCGGATTTTACCACTCATGTCTTGAATGAGTACCGATTTAATTGGGCCAAACATTGCACTTGCTTTAATGGTTGCCTTATCAATAGCCGGCAAAGGATAAATCATTAAGCTTTCGTTATTTTCATTTTCAATAATTCCTGAGAAAGCGGGGTTACATATCGGACTTGTTGTTATTAGAGAGGCAAAAAAAGTCGCCATATTTGTTTCTCTTAAAACCGAATTATCGTATGCATGACATGGTGTATTGATTTGATCAACGCAACTGCCGGTTCCAATCCAATAATTATACGGGAAATTTGTTGAGGTAAAATCATTTTGCACGATATAGCCCAAAGAAAGCGATGTATTCCAATTTGATATTGTTCTACTGCCATACACTTTTGGCGTATTGGTTATGGCATTGCAATTATAACCGTTGGTAAAACACCAGGATAATCCCCAATATACTTTAGCACTATCAATTGGCACTACCAAATCACAAGGCTGATGAAATGAATAAATTGCGGGTTTATTTGAACCTGATTTTTTATAGCGTAGCAAATTATTAAACATAGCTCCATACATATTACCTATTCCTTTTATAGTATATTTTATATTGCTCGGCTCTATGGATCCGTCTATACCACCTAAATCAGGCCGGGGAATGGTTGTTCCTGTGAAAGTTTTTCCTGCGTTATAGGAACATGAATTCATGCTGGTATGAGGTAATGGTACACTATTTATAGAATATGTTGATGGCATTCGTTCAATTGTTGTATCTAATAACGCAACACCCAAAGAGGTAATTGCGCCGGCACTTTCTCCTGCAACAAATACATTATTTGTATCGATACGATATAAAGAATTTCTGTTTATTAAAAACCTTAAAGCACCCTTACAATCCTGAACAGCCCTGTAATAGGCGCGTTCCCATTCATTTTTATCAGTTGCAAAAACACAAGAATAATTTGGATAGTTACAGTTTCTTACCGTGTCATCAGATACAAAACCAAGTCGATAATCAACACTTGCGGTAACATATCCCCTTTTGGCAAATTGCTTACATAAGTTAGTAATACTAACATCATTTTTATCACCTGCAAGAAAAGCTCCACCATGTATCCATACTAATAATGGTTTTCTTGAAACATGTGCCGGATCATCACATTTTGGTAAATATAAGTCTAGCTTCAATGATTCAGTTCCTCCTAAAAAATTAGTTGCATTTCCGTAAGGGATGTTTAAAATGCTATCGTATAAGTAATTTTTACTTATCCATTGCTGACATAACACAGGTTTTGTCAAAATAAAAAACAAAAAAACAGTGAGATACCTAATCATTTATTTTAAGATAACTAATTTTTTTACTGATTTGATAATGTTATCATCAAAAATATTCACATAATAAGTGCCTGAATTTATATCGCCTGTACTAACCTCCACGAAAGACAATGGTGAATCAAATTGAATTGTTTTTATCGTTTTGCCAATTAAATCAACAATTTCAATCTTTCGGATAAAACTTTCTCCATTAGTACTTTCAATTCTAAATTTGTTTGAGGCAGGATTTGGCAATAGATTAACGTTAGTTGTTTTAGAAAAAATTTCATCTATTCCGCTAAACAAGCGTGTTCTGTGTTTATTGAAAAAACGCCAGATCTCAATCGTATAGTTAATATCGTTTGCTGTACCTAACCAAACATGCTGGGCATTGTACACTTTAAAAAACTCAACATCATTACCCGCCGTACTTCCGTAAAAGAAATGGTCAACAGTATAACCATCATTTTTTGTATCCGGAATATTGGTAATTACCGGAGTTGAATTACAATTATTGTAATTTCTCCAGAAACGAACTAATGAATCAGCAACAATACCGAAATTATTTACTGTATACCCCACTGTTTGATCGGCAGTACCATGAAAATGTAATGCGGGAATTTTATTTAAAGGATTACACGCCGTTAATCCACTACCAATTGTTCCGGCCACCGAAGCTATAGCCGAAAAACGATTGGTTTTTTCGCATGCTAAACGGTTCGTCATAAATCCACCCATCGAAAAACCACAACTGTAAATGCGGTTTTGATTGATGGAATACGTATTGCTAATAGAATCAATAAGTGTAATTAAAAAATCCGCATCATTTACATTAGAGTTTGGGTAATAAGACAAATATCCGGCTCCCGAATTCCATGCCGTGCCTGCAAATGGATCGGCAACAGCCTGAGGCACCACTACAATAATGTTAGCAGTATCCGCAATGAAATTCATTCCGATTCCACTAAAATTGGTCATATTATCTCCTAGTCCGTGTAAGGTTAATACCAATGAGGCAGGATTTGAAGGGTTATAAATTGAAGGAACGTAAACGCGGTATTGTCGGCTTAAACTGTTATGCGTTAATGTTTTGTTAAACCATTGCGCCTGAGACGCAGACACAAACAATATTGAAATTAAGAATACAAGTAAATTTTTTTTCATCCTTTTAGCTTTAGCTCTTATCAAATATAGAAATCAATTTCGCTATAAGGAAATCTAAACATAACTAAAACAAGTTTAGATAAGAAATAACCTAAAGCGATTACAAATTCGACTTTTTTATTTCGAGAAAGCTTAGCGTTGCTCCAATAGAAGCAATGGCCGGACCAAACATGATTCCGGCAATATCGCCAATAACCGTTGGAATACTCATAAATAACCAGTACACACAGCCTATACCAATGATCATTCCCATATTGGCACGAATAAATTTAATGCTGTCGTGCACATTAAAACGATAACGCTCGGTGTTATAATCCATCATGGAAAAACCTGTAAAATACCAGCTCACCAATAACAAAAACGGAGTGGTAATAAACACCAATGGAGGAAAGAATAATGTGATGATAAAACAAGCAATTATAAAACCGAATTCAATTAACATATTACGCAAACTAATAATTGTTCCTCGTAAAATATCTTTTAGTAACTGTGGTAATGAAAAAGGGAATTTTTGTCCGGTGATTCTTTCATCCGCCATTTCAGACAATAATGCAAATAAGGGAGAAAGAACGATTAACAAAACATACTTTGTAAAAGTTCCTGATATAAACCAGAACAGAATTTTAACTACCCAAAATATAAAAAAACTAAAGTAGCCAGTTAGAAATGGCTTAGCAAATGAAAGCCAATGACCGCTATCAGGAATTTTTTCAAACTCCAATGCGGAAGAAGTCCATGCAGCAAACCAATCGGCAAACATGGTTATTCCAAATAATGCAAGCATCCATGTAATGACCCAAATGATAAGAGGATAAATTAAAAAAGGCCAAAGGCCTTTCTTAAATATCAAATCAAATGAGTTAAAACAATTGGTAAACCCTTTTATTAACCCTTGAAAAAAATTCATTATACACCTAGTAATTTAAGCGCTTGCTCCTCGGTTTCAACAATTTTAAACAATGTATTTAGCTTGGTGATTAATAACAACTCATTAATCTTTTTATTCATGTTGTAAATAACGGTTTCTCCGTCACTGTTGCGGGTTTTCGTCAATAACTGAATTAACGTATTCAATCCGCTGCTGTTCATGTATTTTAATCCTTCCAGATTAATTGCAACCTTGTTTTTACCGCCGGCTACCAATTCTTCAATTTTTTTAATTAAATCATTGGCCTGATTTTTTTCAATCAACTCACCACTTAAAGAAACAATGGTACAATTGTTTTTATCGGATATGGAAAATTCAAATAACATAGCTTAGTTTTTATAATGTTCGCACTTACCTTTTTCCTTTAAGTTACGGCATTTTGCAAAAAAATTCAAAGAGTGATGAAAAATATCAAAGTTAAGAATATCTTCAGTCATCTTCTGTATTTGCATAATGCGAGGGTCGCAGAATTCAAATACTTTTTCGCAATCGCTGCAAATCAAATGATCATGCTGTTTATATTTATAAGCTTTCTCGAACTGAGCCAGATTTTTACCGAACTGATGTTTTATAACCAGTCCGGCATCCAGCATTAATTCAATATTATTATAAAGTGTAGCACGGCTTACACGGTACTTTTTATTCTTCATCATCAGGTACAAACTTTCAATATCAAAGTGTCCTTCGTGCGAATAAATCTCATTGAGTATCGCAAAACGCTCGTCGGTTTTACGATGCCCGTGTTGTTCGAGGTAATCGGTTAAAATTTTTGCAACCGCTTCTTTTGTTTCCTCGCCGCTCATTTGTTTCTTAGTTCCCTACTTTTACTAATTCCACATCAAAAACTAACCAGGCGTTTGGAGGAATAACTCCACCAGCACCCTGGTTTCCGTATCCTAAATGCGGAGGAATAATTAATTTGGCTTTACCGCCTTCTTTCAACATCATGATACCTTCATCCCAACCTTTAATTACCTGACCAACGCCAATTGGTAATGAAATAGGCTGACCGCGATCATAACTTGAATCGAATTTAGTTCCGTTTAATAATGTTCCGGAATAATGTACACTTACCATATCGCCTGCTTTCGGCTGAGCACCTGTACCTTCTTTTTCCATCATGATTTTTAAACCTGAACCTGTGGTTTGAGCATTACCATATTTCTCTTTCAATATAGCTTCCATTGCTAAAGTTTCAGCTTTAATTTTCTCTTCCTGAATCTTAGCAAAATTTGTTCTTAGATTTTCAAAAGTCTTTGCAGCATCAAATGCTTCTGCTTCTTTACCTTTTCTTAAAATCACTAAATGACGGATGGTATCGTTTCCTGCGATTTTATCAACTACATCCTGTCCTTGAACAACATGTCCGAATACAGCATGCTTACCATCCAACCAAGGAGTTGGAACGTGTGTAATGAAAAACTGACTACCATTGGTATTTGGACCTGCATTAGCCATTGATAAAATACCGGGACCTTTGTGCTTTAAAGTAGTATCGATTTCATCCGGAAATTTATACCCAGGATCGCCCATACCGTTACCCATCGGACAACCGCCCTGAATCATAAAGCTTGGTATTACACGGTGAAATTTATTACCATCATAGTATGGCACACCTTCTGCTTTTTTATCGTTTTTAATTTTCCCTTCAGCTAAACCAACAAAGTTAGCAACAGTCATAGGGGTTTTCTTAAATTCAAGTGCGCAATAAATGTCGCCTTTATTGGTTTCAAACTTCGCGTACATACCGTCCGCTTGCTTCGATAAAAATTCCTTATCCATTTTACTGATTTTAATTTTTTGTGTTTTTTGTGAGAATAACGCGTGGCTCGTTAATATTAAACCTGCTATTAATAAAATTGTCTTTTTCATAGTTATCTTTTTTATGAATTTAAATCTCACTTATGATGTTTACTGTCCTGCATTAATTTCCTGTACCGGAGCGGTTGGAACATCTTTCGCATCAATGATGTCCAATAATTCCACCTCAAATACTAAAGTTGAGTAAGGAGGAATTGGTCCACTACCTTGAGGTCCGTAACCTAATCCGCTTGGTATTATTAATTTAGCTTTACCGCCTTTACTCATTAACTGAATACCTTCTGTCCACCCCGGAATTACCTGATTTAACGGAAATGTAGCCGGCTCTCCTCTGTCAAGTGAACTATCAAACTTTGTGCCATCCAATAATGTTCCAGTGTAATGTACTACCACGTTATCGGTGGCTTTAGGTTTTGGACCTGTACCTTTTTTAACATCGATGAAGAATAAACCTGAAGCAGTTGGCTTAGTGGTAATTTTATTATCAGCTAAGTATTTGTCAAGTGCCGGTTGTTCCTGTGCCTGACGTTCCGCCATCATTTTTTCCATTTCAGCTTGTTGCTGTTTTTGATTTTCTTCAATTTCCTTTTTTGATTTAACCTCATGGATTTTGATTGTAACAACTAAATTATCTCCGGGCTTAATGTATGGAGGTAATTCATTAAAACGTTGAGTTTTTAAATAAAATGAATCGGCTTTAATGATAAACGAAGCGCTATCGCCCTGCCCCATCATTGCTAATCCGTCTTCTATACTTCCAGCAAAAGATGACTTTGGTAATATATAACGAAATACGCCGCTACCGTCGCGACTTACACTCTTAGAATCTACTAAAATTGAGTCGTTAGAATGTTTTTTAATTGTAAAAGAAAAACCAACACCATCACCTTCCATTGGCGATTTAGCACCTTCTACTTTGTTGTAGAACTTGTAATGCATACCGTTGTCGGCTTTTTCATATCCTTCAAATTCTGAATTTTTACACGCTGCAAAAGCTAATAAGGCAATAGAAGCTGTAAGTAAGGGAAGTTTGTTCATGTTTATTGTTATTTTATATCTGTTATTGTTATTTCGTAAAGCAAAGGCGTAAAAGGTGGTACGGTTGCGTTTGTATTACCTGTTTCGCCATATGCAAGGTACGAAGGTAAGATTATTTTAGCATATTCGCCCTTCTTCATGCCCTTTATAACAAAATTTAAGCCTTTTAAAATCTGATCGGGCGTACCGTATACAAACTGCAAGGGATAAAATGGTTGATCAAACAAACTATCGTTTAAGAAACGGCCTTTATAACTCAACACAACCGTGCGGCCTTTCGTTACCATATCATTGGTTTCACCCTCCTTTTTTTCGAGAATAAAAATCTTATTTGGCAGTTCCGTTGCGTCGTAACCTTTATCGGAAATATAGGTTTTGATTTGCTTTAATTCTGTTTCGCTTATTTTGATTTCTTTTTCCAGATGTTTAATCAACACATCAACTTTTACTAGCGAATCGGAGGCGCAATATGAAGGCACGGGAGTTTGAAAGTAATGTTCAAAAAGCTCTTTTGTTTTTACGTAATAGGATATGCTGTCGCCCTCTACCAAACCTATAAAATGCGAAAAGAACATGGATTTATTCAGCGAATCTTCCGGATTAAAATAAACCTTCTCGCGTGTTGATGAAAAGAAAACAGAATCGTTGGCCTTACGGAAACAACAGGAAAACGTAATATCATCCCAGGCATTTATTTTGTAATCTCCGTCACCGATTTTAAGCATTTTATAATATAAACCGGCACCGTTGCGTGAATAATTATCGAAATACATAGCGGGCTTTTGCATGCAAAACCAAAACCCCATCAGCATCAAAATTAATCCTGATATTTTAACTGCCATTTTCAATACTAATTCTGAATTTGTATATCGTAAATAATGGCGCGCTGAGGCGGAATTTTATTCATATCACCCAGTAAACCATGAGCCAGATGAGAGGGAATCATCAACAAAGCCTTATCGCCTTTTTTTAGTAATTGTACACCTTTATGAATTCCGCTTTCGAGATCCTCGTGTCCAACAATAAAGGTTTTTGGACCATCGTTTTGTGATGAGTAACACTCGGTACCATCCAGCAAAGAAACGGTGTATCGAATGGTAATCTGATCGCCGTCTTTTATACTATCGCCTTTTGCTGAGGGCTGATACACATAATAACGGATACCGGAGGGGGTATTTACAAAATTCATCTGATGCGATTTGGCATAGTAATCCATTTCATCATTTTCTTTTTGAACCACCTGCTGGTTGGCTTTCACGAATTGGTCTTTTATAGCCTGTTTTTTAATTTTGTAAACCGGTTTATCTTCGGGTTCACTCTTACATGAAAGAAATGCCGTTCCAAATGAAAAAACACACATTATATAGAACAATCTCATCATACTTGCTTAAATTAGCTAACAATTGCTTACAGAGCCTTAAATTAAGTATTTTTTGCAATGACAAAACAAGAACGATTCGATAAAATCTTAAATTACTTTAAAACCAATGTACCGGTTGCGGAAACTGAATTACATTATACCAATCCGTTTGAATTATTGGTTGCGGTAATTTTATCGGCTCAATGCACCGATAAGCGGGTTAACATGGTTACCCCTGCACTTTTTAAAGACTTCCCTAATGTTGAAGTGTTGGCTGCATCTAATTCGGATACTATTTTCAGATATATAAGAAGTATTTCATATCCCAATAACAAAGCCAAACATCTGGTGAACATGGCTAAAATGCTGCTTCAGGAATTTGACAGCATCATACCTTCGGAAGTGGAGCAATTGGTAAAATTACCCGGGGTTGGAAGAAAAACAGCCAACGTAATTGCATCGGTTATTTATAATAAACCTACCATGGCCGTAGATACGCACGTATTTAGAGTGTCCAACAGATTAGGATTAACTACAAATGCTAAAAATCCTTTGCAAAGTGAGAAACAACTTATTAAATTTATACCAGAAGAATTAGTTCCAAAAGCACATCATTGGCTAATATTACACGGGCGTTATACCTGTTTGGCAAGGTCGCCCAAATGTTCCGATTGCAACTTAAAAGAATGGTGTAAATATTACACGAGTAAATTAAAAACTAAAACAAAAAGTTATGGCAAAGAAAACAAAAGCAAAAAGTAAACCCGCTAAGAAAACGAAAGCAAAGAAAGCGGTAAAAAAAGCCGTTAAAAAAAGCGGTAAAGCGAAACCGGCTAAAAAAGCAAACAAAAGCAAAGCGAAAGCCAAAAAGACTGTGAAAAAAGCGGCTAAAAAAACCGTAAAAAAAACAGTAAAAAAGGTGGCAAAAAAAGCAGTTAAAAAGGCTGTGAAAAAGGTTGTAAAAAAGACAACCTCTAAAGCAAAATCGGCTCCAAAAAAGAAGGTAAGCGTTAAAAAAACGGCTGCACCAAAAGCAGTGAAACCTGTAGCAAAAGTTACAGCTCCTAAAGCTGAAAAAGCACCATTTGTTGCGCATACTACTTCTTTAAAGACAGGCATGATGGCTCCTTATTTTGAAGGAAAAGACCAACACGGTAACACCATAAAAAGTTCCGATTTAATTGGTAAAACCGTTATTCTATATTTCTACCCAAAAGACGATACTCCGGGATGTACGGCAGAAGCTTGCAGTTTACGTGACGAATACCAATACTTAAGCAATAATAATTACGTGGTATTAGGAGTAAGCGCCGATGATGAAGCATCGCATTTGAAATTTGCCGATAAATTCAATTTACCATTCTCACTTTTAGCAGATACCAGCCATAATATCATTAAAGCGTATGATGTTTGGGGTGCAAAACAATTTATGGGAAAAATTTACGATGGCATTATCAGAACTACCTTTGTTATTGACAATGATGGAATTATAAAAAATGTAATCACAAAAGTGGATACTGCAAACCACGCCAAACAAATTTTAGGACAATAAATTGAAAAATATTTTTGCAGAATTCAATTTATTACTAAATTTGCAATCCCAAAAGTAACCCTTTTGGGTTTCGGACCGGTAGTCGCGAGGTAAAACTCACGATGGCGAGCAAAGCCTCGCCATTCAGCTCAAAAAGTTAGAATGATCGGTATCGAAATAAAAGATTCTAGGACCGGTAGTTCAGCTGGTTAGAATGCCGCCCTGTCACGGCGGAGGTCGCGGGTTCGAGTCCCGTCCGGTCCGCAAATAAATGCAAAAGCCTCACCTCAGTGAGGCTTTTTTATTTTACGGTAAGCTCGCAAAGCTTGCTTTGAGAGGCGCAACCGGAAAATAAAAATCATTCGCAGCAGCGAATTTGTTTTGCATTTTGACTTTCGGATATAAGGGCCCATCGAGCCAAACGAGATAATCCCGTCCGGTCCGCAAAAAGCCTCAGATTTTCTGAGGCTTTTTTGTTTTATATTAAATCGGATTCCTTTTAAAAATTCAGCTATTCTGAATTTTCAATATATTTGATTTATTAAAACAGGAAATGGTGTCTTCCTGACCCAACCGCTCCGAAAACTTTCGGAACTAATGGCGCCTACAAATACAACATCATCTCAAAACATGAGACAAAAATTATTTGTAGGTATGCAAACATTAAAAATTCAGTTAAAAGAACTTTTCAATTTCCAATACATCAGCAAATGGCTGGTCATTTCAGGTATTATCTCTGTAATTATCGGTTTGGCTGTCGCTTTATTCTTGTTCCTGCTCGATCAAGCAACTCTTCTTCAACAAAACAATCCTTGGTTGCTCTATTTTATCCCTGCAGCAGGCCTACTCATATATTTTTTGTATCGCTTTTCGGGTAAAGACACAGAATCAGGCAACAAATTAATCTTGCGCGAAATTCAGCATCCCACTAACGGTGTTCCAAAACGGATGGCCCCACTCATTTTAATTACCACACTTATCACTCACTTGTTTGGTGGCTCCGCCGGCAGAGAGGGAACCGCTGTACAAATGGGAGGCAGTTTATCTAATTTAATCACCCGTTATATTAAATTAAATAACGAAGAACTAAAACTTCTGTTAATGGGCGGTATGGCCGGTGGTTTTGGAGCTGTGTTTGGTACACCCTTTACGGGTCTAATATTCGCCATCGAAATAAATACTATCCGCAAAATAAATTTGAAGGCGATTCTGCCCTGCTTACTCACTTCTTTTTTATCCGATTTGGTGTGCACATCCGCAGGCATTACCCATACCCAATACGCGGTTCAATCGCTAATCGCCGCTGATTCTTGGCAGAAGTACTTTCAACCGGATGTGTTTCTACTTCTGAAAATAATTGTTGCCGGAATTGCATTCGGATTGGCAGCATGGCTTTTTATCACCTCCTCGCATTACCTAAAAAAAGCTCTTCACACCTACATCCGCATCCATTGGTTATTACCGGTAATAGGCGGACTTCTCATTATTGCCCTTACCAATTTTCTTGGCACGCGTGATTATCTGGGACTGGGTGTTAACAGTACAACCGGCAATGGTGTTTCCATCGTGAACGCGTTTCATGAAGGCGGAGCAACTTACTGGAGCTGGTTGTGGAAACTTGTTTTTACCGTAATTACCCTGAGTTTTGGCTTTAAAGGCGGTGAAGTGACTCCCTTGTTTTTTATTGGTGCCACTTTAGGAAATACCATTGCCCTCCTGCTAAACGCTCCAGTCGGTTTTATGGCTGCCCTGGGTTTTATTGCGGTATTTGCAGGAGCCACTAAAACGCCTTTTGCCTGCACAATTATGGGCATAGAACTGTTTGGTCCGGAGTTTGTTGTTTATTATTCCATCGCCTGCTTTATGGCTTATTTCTTCAGCGGTAAAGGCAGTATTTACAAGTAATCGTATTAGTTGACTGAGTGAATTGTATTAAATGTTCAGTTAAAATTTTGGAATTTAAATCCCTCTTATCTAACTTGTAACATATTTAAAATCTAAATACATGAGAAAACTATCACTTATTGTGGCTACTCTTTTGATGCAGGGCTTTGCCATTGCTCAAAACGACGGAAACTACCAACTATTGCTATCGAGCGGTGTTGTAAATCCTCAGGCCAATTTTGAACAGGCTAAATCTGCAAAGCCTGGTTCAGGTGAACTGTTTAACGGAAACTATTACCGTTATATCCAATTTTACAACTTACCTACCGAAGAGCAAAAGTTGCAATTAGCCAATAAGGGTATAACCATTTTATTGTATTTACCTACCAACACGTATATGGTGGCAATAAAGGCGAATACCAATCTTGGTGATTTAAATTCATTTGGGATAAGAGCTATTTATAACATCAAACCTGAATATAAATTATTGAAAGAACTTCAGGTGGCGATAAGCGAGAAAAACTTCCCAGGCTACGCCGTTAAGGGAAATAATATCGGCATCAGCTTCACCGCTTACCAAAACATTCCGCACGAAATCATTAAAAACTGGTTAGAGAACAATGGTTATTCTATTTCTTCGGAAGAAAATTTAACTAACAGTTTTGTGGTGTGGGTAAACAAAAACAAAATAATGAGTTTTGTGAATCTGCCTTTTGTTTGTTCTGCCGAGTTAGCCGATGATGTTCCGCAACCTGATAATAACGTTGGTAGAACATCTCACCGCAGTAATGCCATCTCTACTTCTTATTCAGGAGGAAGAAAATACAATGGTTCCGGTGTAAAGGTAATGTTGCAGGATGATAGAATTATTGATCCACATATTAATTACACAAAACATCTACCTATCCAATTTATAAC
>JBBAKL010000011.1:0-72088 GCA_040403535.1 Bacteroidia bacterium | reverse complement strand
ATTTTTCCATCTTCACCATGGCATAATTTACAATTAGCCTCGTATAACGATTTGCCGTCTGTTGCAGCTACTCCGCTTTCATTCACCGCCACTACTTTGTGTTTTCGGCTCATTTCTGCCAACCCGTAACTTGCCGTAATCATTAACAATGAAAGCGCAGCTAAAATTTTGTTGCCTTTCTTAAATCCTATAACCGCTACAGGAATAGATGTTAAAACCAACCCGATTTTTACATACATAATGGTTTTTATCTCCGGCAACTGGGTTAACATGTATATACCGGTTATCAAAAATAATGAGCTTACAATCATCTCAGGAACTTTGGTGATTTTTGTAAACTTCTGAAGTAAGTCTTGTTTATTGCTTAACAACAAAATAGTTTTAACAACATAAATCAAAAAGAAGATGATGACAACTAATTTGTGAGTGTGTAAGAAGGCTGTATACATAGATTTTTATTTTATCCAAAATTAACAATTTATCTTATATTTGAATAGTTAAAGAAATGATGTTAAAAAGAACAATTTTAGCTGCCGTAATTTCCTTTTTTAGTGTTAAAAACATCGGCGCACAAACCACCTTCCCTTCAAACGGAGCACCCAACCCTGTACACACCATCTACGCGTTCACAAACGCTGTGATACATGTCGATCACGAAACCACCATTAATAATGGTGTGCTGGTTGTTCAGGATGGAAAAGTAATTGCTGCCGGAGAAAAAGTTTCCGTGCCTCAAAACGCGGTAGTTTACGATTTAAAAGGCAAACACATTTACCCATCGTTTATTGACCTGTATAGCAATTTCGGACTGCCGGAATCTACTATTCCGAAAGACGGAAAAAAACAAATGCTTACGGCAGAAAACAAAAAAGGGGCATATGGATGGAATCCGGCCATCAAAGCAGATGTGGAAGCCCATAAAGATTTTGTTTATAATAAAGAGAAGGCCGATGAATTAAAGCGTATAGGAATTGGTGTTGTATTAACATCATCAAAAGATGGTATTGTTCGCGGAAGCGGAGCTTTGGTGAATTTATCCGACAAAAAAGAAAATGAATTAATCATAAAAGATAAAGCAGCGGGTTTTTATTCTTTCAATAAGGGAACCTCCCCCGAACAATACCCCGGGTCATTAACCGGAGCTATTGCATTGTTTCGCCAAACCTATTACGATGCGAAATGGTACAAGGAAAATTCCAAAAAAACAGAATATAATATTTCTCTTGAAGCATTTAATAATTTAATTCAGCTTCCATCGGTTTTTGAGGCAAACGATAAATACAATGCGCTTAGAGCTGCTAAAATTGGTAAAGAGTTTAACGTAAAATATATTGTTAAAGCGGGGGGTAACGAATACCAGCGCATCGGCGAAATACAGGAAACTTATTTAAAATATATTCTTCCTATAAATTATCCGGATGCTCCCGATGTAGAAGACCCATTTGATGCAGAAGAAGTTTCTCTTGCTGAATTAAAGCACTGGGAGCTTGCGCCAACCAACGCTGCCGCATTTGAAAAAAATCTAATTCCGTTTTGCTTTACTTCTTCTGACTTAAAAGAAAAAAATCAGTTTTTACCAAATATCCGCAAAGCGATCCGATACGGACTCAGTGAAAAAACGGCGTTAAAAGCTTTAACTACTAATCCGGCACAATTTATTGATCAATACACCAATGTGGGTGCTTTAAAACCAAACATGTTTGCCAACTTTTTTATAAGCAATAAAAACATTTTTGAAGATGACGCGGTTATATACGAGCATTGGACAAATGGTGTTTGTTCAAAATACGAAGACATGAGCGCTCTTGACATCAGAGGCAACTACAAACTTACCACTAATGAACCAAAATCGTTTGACGTAATAATTAACGGTGAATTTAGTAAGCCGACCGGCACCATTAAAATTGATACCGTTAAACGCAAACTAAACATTGTATTCAAAAACAACCTGGCAACTATTTCATATGGTCAGGACAGTATCAACACTGTTCGTTTAAACGCCAACTATAGTGCTGACCAAAAAACCTTTATAGGGAAAGGACAATGGGCAAATGGTAACTGGTTTGATTTTACGATGGCATTAAATGCTGCAGATACTTCAAAAACAAAAAATCCCGAAGCAAAAAAGAAACCTGATTTAGGAAAAGTATTTTATCCATTTACCGCATACGGTGAAGCTATCCCTGAAAGTGAAGGTATCTTTAAGGATGCTTTCAGTAAATTTAAAAACCGATACAGCGCTATTCTTATTAAAAACGCAACCATCTGGACCAACGCCGGTGATTCCGTTTTAAAAGATCAGGATGTTTATATTGTTGAAGGGAAAATTGTGCGTATTGCACCAAATATTGATGCGCCAAAATTAGCTTTTGCAAAAGTTATTGATGCAAAAGGCAAGCATTTGACTCCCGGAATTATTGATGAACACTCACACATCGCTTTAAGCGGAGGGGTAAACGAATGGGCGCAGGCTAGCAGTGCTGAAGTGCGCATGGGAGATGTGATAAACGCAGAAGACATCAACATATACCGACAGCTTTCCGGAGGTGTTACCTGTGCACAGCTATTACACGGATCTGCCAATCCGGTAGGCGGACAAAGTCAGATAATAAAATTACGCTGGGGCTATGGACCGGAAGAAATGAAATATGATAAGGCACCAGGGTTTATAAAATTTGCGTTAGGCGAAAATGTAAAGCAAGGTAATGGTCCGGGCTCTAACCGGTTCCCGCAAACCAGAATGGGTGTTGAACAAGCTTACATTGACATTTTTACACGAGCACGCGAATACAAAAAAACACAGGAAGAATTTTCTAAGACAAGCACTAAACAAAAAGGAACAATAACTTCTCCTCGAAAAGACATTGAGCTGGATGCAATTGTTGAAATTCTCGACAGTAAAAGATTTATTACCTGCCATAGTTATGTACAAAGTGAAATTAACATGTTGATGCACGTAGCTGACAGTTTTCATTTTAAAGTAAACACCTTCACGCATATTTTAGAGGGATATAAAGTAGCGGATAAGATGAAAGTGCATGGGGTAAGCGCCTCAACATTTGCTGATTGGTGGGCCTATAAAATGGAAGTAATGGAAGCAATACCATACAACGCCGCTCTGCTTACAAAAATGGGCGTTAATTCATGCATTAACAGTGATGATGCTGAAATGGGTAGGCGTTTAAATCAGGAAGCGGCCAAATCAATGAAATATGGCGGACTAAGCGAAACAGAAGCTTTAAAATTAGTAACCTTAAATCCTGCGAAAGCCCTTCGGATTGATGATAAGGTTGGCTCGATTAAAGTTGGAAAAGTGGCTGATGTTGTGCTTTGGACAGATCATCCTTTAAGTATTTACGCAAAGGTTGATAAAACCATCATTGATGGTCAGATTTATTTTGACAGAGATGAAGATAAAAAATTACGCGAGACAAATAAACTTGAAAAAGCAAGACTAGTGAATAAACTTATTGCCGAAAAGCAAAAAGGCGCAAAGGTTGTAAAACCTAACGGCAAAAAACCTCACCTATACCATTGTGACACAATTGAAGAATAAAAAAATGAAAAAACTATTGATATTAACTGCGCTTCTCGGTATTACAACTGTAGGATTTTCGCAGAAAAAAAACAAAATAATTTTAATTAATGGCATCGCTCATGTTGGAAACGGCCAGATAATTGAAAACAGTTATATAGCTTTTACCAATGGAAAGATTGATATGGTTGCCGATGGGAAAGGAATTAAGTTAGACCCATCTGCCTATGATACAGTAATTGATATTGCAGGTAAGCACGTTTATCCGGCAATTATTTCTCCAAATAATATTTTAGGATTACAGGAAGCCGAAGCTGTTCGTCCAACCAGTGATTATAATGAAGTTGGTGGTATTAATCCAAACGTAAGAAGTTTGATTGCGTATAATACCGACAGTAAAATTCTGCCAACTGTAAAAACAAACGGCGTGCTATATACACAATGTACACCTCGTAACGGACTTATAAGCGGATCCTCTTCAATTATGGCTACAGAAGGCTGGAACTGGGAAGATGCAGTTTTAAAAGCAGATGATGGTATTCATGTAAACTTTCCTCGATCTATCCAAAAAAACGGATGGTGGGCGGAACCGGCCCCAAATAACAAAAACAGCAAATTCGATGAAGAATTAAATGTATTAAATCTGTTTTTTGCCGATGCAGGTGCATACTGCAAAAGTACCTCCAATACTGAAACCAACCTTCGCTTTGAAGCAATGCGTGGCATATTTTCAGGTAATGCGAATTTATATTTACATGCCAATACCGCAAAAGACATGATGCTTGCTGTCAATTTCGCAAAAGCACATAAAATCGCTAAACCTGTAATAGTAGGCGGAAAAGACGCCTGGAAAATTACTTCTTTTTTAAAATCAAATAATATTCCGGTTATCCTAAACCGTTTACACGATTTACCAGAACTTGCCGAAGATGATGTAGATATAACGTATAGCACCCCTTCTCTTTTACATAAAGATAGCGTTTTATTTTGCTTACAAATTGAGGGAGACATGGAAGCTATGCAAAGCAGAAATTTACCATTTTTAGCCGGTACGGCTGCCGCATATGGCTTAACTAAAGAACAGGCCTTACAAACCATTACTTTAAATACGGCAAAAATTTTAGGCATAAACGAAAAAGTAGGAAGTTTAGAAGTGAATAAACTGGCTTCGTTGGTTGTTTCTGAAGGAGATATTCTGGACATTCGTTCCAATAAAATTGTGTTGGCCTATATTAATGGCAAGCCGGTTAACTTGGTAAACGAACAACAGTTGCTTTTCGAAAAATACAAGTCTAAATACGGCATTAAATAACCTTTTAACCGTTATAAATGGTGTTTTATAATATTTAACATCTGCGCGATTTTTATGTGCAAATTTGATGTTTATTCATAAATGCCTAAAAACGTTGAAATAACCAGAACAGCTGAAATATCCTTAGAAAAAGAAGGTTATATTAAGTTTAAGATCATTCCTGGCTCTGTTATCGACAAAGAAGATGCTTTAGACAATTTTCTTGTTATTAAAACACTTTCGCAAGGTAAAAAAACACGGAAACTTATTGACTTACGCGGAAACTGGAAGTTTTCTAAAAAGGCCCGAGAGCTGTCTAAGAAGCATGTTTCACCGGAAAATACCATTGCAAGAGCTTACATTACGGATTCATTTTTCACCAAACTTCTGCTTAATTTCTTTAAATCATTCGATCATCAAGGTGCTCCGCAGGCTTTCTTTGATAACGAGAAAGAGGCAATTGAATGGTTACTAATACAAGATTAAATAAAAAAGCCGCTCCTTTTAAGAAGCGGCTTTTTTATTAAATTCAAATATTGATTAGTCAACAATGATTTTCTTTGAATGCTTCTCACCATTAACGTTAATGCTTACAAAGTAAACACCTTTTGTTAAACCTGAAAGATCCATTGAGAAAGTTTCTCCTGTTGTTACAGCAGTAGCTTTAGCTGTACGAACAACCTGACCTAAAGTATTGATTACTGAAATTTCAGCACCTTGCTTTGCTAAAGGCATGTTAATTGTAACGATACCGTTAGTTGGGTTTGGATATACTTCAAATGCACGTGGAGCGTTAGCAGCTTCGTTAACACCTAATGAAGTTCCGCTGTATTTGAAAATACCACCAGCACCTGCGTTATCAGCAAAGCTTCCTGCCCAAGCAGTGGTGTTGCTAACAAAATCTAAATTTAAATACTGGATGTTTGAACCACCCCAGCTGTTCCAGGTAGCACCGTGGTCAGTAGAGTAAGAAATTATTTGGTTACCTGTTCCTGCACCTGCAGAAGCAAACCAGCTAGTTCCTGTGATTGGAGCGATATCATTTAATCCCATATTTGGATCTAATGGAGAAATTTGAGTCCAAGTAGCACCACCATCAGTAGTTTTATATAAACCTAAAACAGGAGAACTTTGAGTTCCTGAATAAGCATAAGCTAAACCGTTGTTTGCATCAGTAAAAGCTAAATCATTTACGCCAACAACAGCGCCGGTAATTGTACCAACTGTCCAGTTTAAGCCACCGTCAACAGAGCGATAAACACGTCCGTTGTTTGTACCAAACCAAATATTGTTAGTTCCATATTTAGTATATACATTAACTAATCCGTATTCTGAAGAGTTTAATGGATTTGGAATGTTAGCACCAGGAACTTTTGTCCAAGTTGCACCACCATCAGTTGTACGATAAATTTCATAATCTAACGGACTTCCGATTGGGTCACCCATTATGATACCAACAGAAGGAGTAACAAAACATGCAATGTTAACAAATGAAGCGCTGTTTGTATAACCACCGGCAGGAGTCATGTTTGTCCATGTTGTTCCACCATTAGTTGTTTTATGAGCAGCACCTCTGTTTTGTGTAGATTTTAAATAAGCAGATACCCAAGCAGTATTCGCATCAACTGCGTCTAAGTTAGCCATTACATACGTGTTAGTATCAGCATAAACGTTACCTGCAGTCCAGCTTGTACCGCCATTAGTAGAACGAGAATACCAATTGTAGTTCATGTTAGGAGCTATTCCGTTGTAACCAATAGCCCATACGTTGTTTGCATCAACTGCATCTAAAAAACGCACGCCTGCAAATTGAGCGCTTCCGTTGAAAGTAGCACCTTGAATAATATTCCAAAACGGACTTGGAGTTGGGGTTTGAGCGAAAGCGCCAAAAGACATGGCAACAGCCGCTAAGCTAAGTAGAGATTTTTTCATGTTATTATTTGTTTTTAATTACGCCAATATACAGTTAATTACTCTATTAAAAAAATCAAAATTAAACCATTATTAAATTAGCTCGAATACCCGATTTATGCTTAAATTTAACGAAATTTTTTAAATGATTTCTACTGATATAGCTATTGTTGGAGCAGGGCCTGTTGGCTTATTTGCAATTTTTGAATGCGGCTTGCTAAAAATGCGCTGCCATTTAATTGATTATTTGCCTCAGCCCGGAGGGCAGCTATCTGAAATTTATCCTAAAAAACCCATATACGATATTCCGGGTTACCCCACTGTGCTTGCGCAAGAATTAATTGATAATTTAATGAAACAAGCCGAGCCTTTTAAGCCCTCGTTTACACTTGGAGAACGTATTGAAAAGCTTGAAAAACTGGGAGATAGGGATTTTATTCTGGAAACAAACTTAGGGACAAAAATACAAGCGAAGGCTGTTGTAATTGCCGGTGGTTTGGGCTGTTTTGAACCAAGAAAACCGGAAGTTTCAGGATTAGAGAATTTTGAAAACGGAAAAGGTGTTAACTACATGATTCTTGACCCTGAAAAATACCGTGGAAAAAAAATGATCTTGGCGGGCGGTGGAGACAGCGCACTTGACTGGACCATTTTCCTTGCTGAAGTTGCAGAAAAAGTAACCCTCGTACACCGCAGTGAATCATTCCGCGGAGCACCTGATAGTGTAAATAAGGTGATGAAACTGGCAGAAGAAGGGAAAATTAATCTGTTATTAAACACTAACCTATCGGCTGTTAATGGCAATGGTCAACTCCAATCGGTTGTAGTTACTAACGCAAAAACTAACGAAACGCAAACAATAGAAACCGATTATTTAATTCCATTGTTTGGCTTATCTCCAAAACTCGGACCTATTGAAAATTGGGGATTAAACATTGATAAAAACGCTATTGAGGTAAATACCGACGATTATTCTACCAATGTTGAAGGTATTTGGGCTATAGGCGACATAAACACCTATAAAAACAAACTAAAACTCATTTTATGCGGATTTCATGAAGCCGCGCTAATGAGTCACAGTGCTTATAAATACATCAATCCTGGTATTAAATACACAATGAAGTACACTACTGTTAACGGTGTAAATTCATTTTAATTTATTTACCAAAATACATACATCTTCTTTTTCTGCTTACAGGTATTTTACTACTTTTGATGAATAATCTGCAGTGGCTAAAAACACCAAATATATTATTGGAACCTGGACCTTTATCTGGTTACCCTTTCTGGCTATTTTTTTTATTCTGTCGCTTGTTGCAAACGAAATTATTGGCGACCTGCCCAGCGTTGAAGAACTTCAAAACCCAAAGAGTAATCTCGCAACCGTTATTTACAGCTCCGACGCAAAAATTTTAGGTAAATACTATAATGAAAACCGAATTAACGTAACCTTTAAGGAATTAGATCCTGATTTGGTTTCGGCACTTGTTGCTACCGAAGACGCCCGTTTTTACGAGCACAATGGCGTTGATATAAAAGCACTCTTCCGTTCCGCTTCAGGTGTATTTACAGGTGGCTCTAAAGGAGGCGGCAGTACCATTACCCAGCAATTGGCTAAAATGATGTTTCCGCGGGAAAAACTTAGTAAGGCTCAATTGGTCATCCGAAAAATTAAAGAATGGGTTATAGCTGTCAGACTTGAAAAAAATTACACAAAGGAGGAAATCATGGCAATGTACCTTAACAAATTCGATTTTTTGAATTTGGCTGTAGGTATAAAATCAGCCGCGAAAATTTATTTCAACACCGATAGCGATAGTTTAAGAATTGAGCAAGCTGCCATGCTTGTCGGAATGGCTCAAAATCCATCACTATACAATCCTGTTCGTTTTGCAGAAAGAACAACCAAGCGCCGAAACATTGTTCTTGGTCAGATGCTAAAGTACGGATATATCAACCAAACGCAATTTGACACTTTAAAAACAAAACCCTTAGGTTTAAATTTTCACCCCGAAGACCACAACGAAGGGCCTGCTCCTTATTTCAGGGAATACTTACGCGAAAACTTCTTAAAACAATGGTGTGAAACACACATTAATCCCGAAACAAAAAAGCCTTACAATATTTACAAAGACGGATTAAAAATTTACACCACCATTGATTCACGCATGCAGCAATACGCGGAAGAAGCCGTTAATGAACACATGCATGAATTACAAAAAGCTTTCTTTAAAGACTGTAAACAAAAAAGAAACGCTCCATTCGCGTGGAATGTAAAGAAAGAAGAAATTCAGGCAATCATGACCTCCGCCATGAAACGAAGCGATCGATACAGAGAATTAAAACAACAAGGTTTATCGTCGGCTGAAATCGATAAAAACTTCAATACACCTGTTCCGATGCGTGTATGGAGTTTGCGCGGCGAAATTGACACGACTCTTACACCAATGGATAGTATCCGTTATTATAAAAGTTTTCTTCAAACAGGCTTTATGGCAATGGAACCGCAAACCGGTTATGTAAAAGCATGGGTTGGCGGAATCAATCACAAACATTTTAAATACGATCACGTTAAAGTTGGAAGAAGACAAGTTGGATCAACATTCAAAACATTTGTTTACGCCATGGCTATTCAAGAGGGTTATTCTCCTTGTTACCAGCTTCCTTGTGTACGTACATGTGTAACCGACGGTTTAGGAAAAGAATGGTGTCCGGATAACGCAGGTGGTGACGAAAAATATGAGAACAAAATGATTACATTGAAACTTGCGCTTGCCATGTCCATCAATTACGTGAGTGCCGAATTAATTAAACGTTTTGGTCCCAGCGCAGTTGTTAATTTAGCAAAGCGCATGGGAATTACTGCTCCGTTAGATGCTGTTCCGGCAATTTGTTTAGGCACCCCCGATATTTCAGTTTGTGAAATGGTAGGCGCTAATTCTACCTACGCCAATAAAGGAACTTACGTACAGCCAACTTTTGTTACACGCATTGAAGATAAAAACGGTAAAGTTATAGAGGAATTTATTCCAAATACCGACGAGGTTTTCAGTGAGGAAAAAGCATACGTAATGATTCAACTCATGCGCGGGGTGTGTGATTACGGAACAGGAACCCGCTTACGCTTCAAACACAATTTACGAAATCAAATAGCGGGAAAAACAGGGACAACTCAGAACAATTCAGATGGCTGGTTTATTGGTTTAACTCCAGAACTGGCAGCAGGATGCTGGGTGGGTGGTGAAGACCGTAGTGTACACTTTAACAGCATGGAATTAGGCCAGGGTGCAAGCATGGCTTTACCAATTTGGGGTAAATTCTTCTCGAAAGTTTATGCCGACAAAACATTAAAAGTAAGCAGCGCGGATTTTGAAAAGCCTGCAAACCTCGGAGAAATTGAATTAGATTGCAGTAAATACGATAAAGAAACGGGCCCATCACAAGAAAATTTTGATGAGGGCGGTTTTTAATGAAAAAATGAATGAAAATATAGTTGTAACCTGTTAGAATTAATTATGATTAACAAAGTAGTTAAAAATGCCGATGAGGCTATAAAAGACATTAAAGACAATATGACTTTAATGGTAGGCGGCTTTGGTTTATGTGGTATTCCCGAAAACTGCATTGCCTCTATTGTAAAAAAAGGCGTTAAAGGTTTAACCTGCATTAGTAATAATGCCGGCGTAGATGATTTTGGTTTAGGTCTTTTACTACAAACCCGTCAAGTAAAGAAAATGATTTCTTCTTACGTAGGAGAAAACGAAGAATTCGAGCGCCAAATGTTAAGTGGCGAGTTAGAAGTTGAATTAATTCCGCAAGGAACGTTAGCTACACGTTGCTTGGCAGCAGGCTACGGAATGCCTGCCATTTTTACACCGGCAGGCGTTGGTACTGAAGTAGCAAATGGCAAAGAAGTTCGTCGTTTTACTTTCAATGGCGTTGAAAAAGATTATTTAATGGAATACGCATTTGATTCGGATTTTGCCATTGTAAAAGCATGGAAAGGTGATACTGCAGGTAATTTAATTTTTCGTTCAACAGCCCGCAACTTTAACCCTATGATGGCCATGGCCGGAAAGATTACTATTGCTGAAGTTGAAGAATTAGTGCCTGCTGGACAATTGACGCCTGATCAGATTCACACACCCGGCATTTATGTACACAGGATCTTCCAGGGTGAAAAATATGAAAAGCGAATTGAGCAAAGAACAGTAAGAAAAAAATAATTACTTAAAGATATTTAATCATGTTAGATAAAAACGGAATTGCTAAACGAATAGCCCGCGAAGTAACAAACGGGATGTATGTAAATTTAGGTATTGGTATACCTACTTTAGTTGCAAATTATATTCCAGAAGGAATTAATGTGG
Organism: Bacteroidia bacterium; assembly: GCA_040403535.1. Taxonomy (GTDB): domain Bacteria; phylum Bacteroidota; class Bacteroidia; order B-17B0; family Aurantibacillaceae; genus JAHEYG01. The sequence goes on along the minus strand of JBBAKL010000011.1, from coordinate 60,981 downwards.
AATTACAATCGGAAAACGGAATTCTTGGAATGGGGCCATTTCCTTTTGAAGGAGAAGAAGACGCTGATTTAATTAATGCCGGAAAACAAACTGTAACATTATTACCGGGATCATCTATTTTTGATTCAGCTATGAGTTTTGGAATGATTCGCGCGCAAAAAGTTGACCTTACCATTTTAGGTGCCATGGAAGTAAGCGAGAATGGTGATATAGCCAACTGGAAAATTCCCGGAAAAATGGTAAAAGGCATGGGAGGCGCTATGGATCTTGTAGCCTCTGCAAAAAACATTATTGTGGCAATGCAACAAGTAAACAAAGCAGGCGAATCCAAATTATTACCAAAATGTAGTTTACCGCTCACCGGTGTACAGTGTATTAAAAAAGTAGTTACCGAGCTGGGTGTTTACGACATCTTACCGGAGGGCGGGTTTAAATTGCTTGAAAGAGCGCCGGGTGTAAGCGTTGAACAAATAAAAAATGCCACAGCCGGAAAATTGATCATTGAAGGTGACGTGCCTGAGATGGTTATTTAACAATCAAACAATATTTTACTAATTATAATCGTTATTTAACACATGAAAATAAAATCACTAATTGCTATTCCCTTTTTAGCATTTGCACTTTTAAGTTGTCAAGAGGAAGAAGAGCCACAACTTTTCAGTCAGGCACAAATTTTTGACATTGACAATGGTGTATTTAACACTAATTCATATATTGAAGCGGGAGATGCGCATTCAGGAAAAAAATTCAGTCGTGCCGACGTAGGAAACAACTTTGGCTTTGGATATGCTTATAACATTCCTGATTCATTAGCCGGAAAAGAATTATTTGTTGATGTGGATGCCTGGGTAAGAACAGGCGACGTTAGCAATGGCTGCGAATTAATTCTTTCCGCTTCGACTAAAGACAGTATCGTTTTATGGACAGGTTGTGGTGCTAAGAAAGTTATTCAGGCCCCTAACCAATGGTCTAACGTTGTAGCTACAATTGCTATCCCTGCTAATCTAACTGCTTTACCAAATTTTAAGATCACTGTTTTGGCTCATAATGCGGAAGCAAAATCATATTTTGATGTGGATGATTTAAAATTCACTGTTTACGAAAAAGCTCAAGAAAAATAAACCATGAAGATTGCAATTATTGGAGCAGGTCCCGCCGGAATGACAGCCGCTTACGAGTTAGCGAAAAACAATGTTAGCGTAGATGTTTATGAAGCGGGCCCAAGTGTTGGCGGAATGGCCAAAACAATTGAATTATGGAATCAGAAAGTAGATATCGGTCCTCACCGTTTCTTTAGCAATGATACCCGTGTAAATGAATTATGGCTGGAAGTAGTTGGAAAAGATTATGAAATGGTTGATCGCTTAACGCGCATTTACTATAACAAGAAGTTCTTTCATTACCCTATTAAAGCATTTAACGCTTTGTCGAATATGGGCATTATTAATGCCGCTTCCTGCATTACTCATTACGGAATCGAAAAAGCATTTCCTACAAAAGACACCAGTACGTTTGAAGGATGGGTAACCAATCGTTTCGGTAAAAAATTATACCAAATATTCTTTAAAACTTATACCGAAAAATTATGGGGCATTCCGTGCAATGTTTTAGATGCTGATTTTGCCGCTCAACGAATTAAAAAATTCAGCTTGGGCGAAGCAATGAAGACTGCCTTATTTGGCAACAGCGGAAAACACAAAACATTGGTAGATCAGTTTGCTTATCCGCATGGCGGAACAGGAATGGTTTATGAACGTATGGCAGAGTTTGTAAAGAAAAAAGGAGGTAATGTTTTTCTTAAAACTCCCGTGCAAAAAGTAATCACAAAAAACGGAGTTGGGTGCGGAATAGAATTAACAGAGGGTGCAACTAAAGAATATGATCATGTGGTTTCTTCCATGCCAATTTCACTCATGGTATCTCGCTTACCGGAAGTTCCTCAAAATATTAAGAAAGCAGCAGAAGATCTTAAATTCAGAAACACAATCATCGTTTATTTAAACGTACAAGCAAAAAATTTATTTCCTGATAACTGGTTGTATGTTCATAGTTCTGATTTGCAGATGGGGCGATTAACGAACTTCAGAAACTGGGTTCCTCAAATTAACGGTAAAGAAGAAAGCACTATTTGCGCTTTAGAATACTGGTGTTACGATGAAGATGAATTTTGGAATAAATCGGACGAAGATTTAATTAAATTAGGAAAAGAAGAATTGCGCAAAACAGGACTAATTGGTAATGCTGAAATCAGCGATGGTCACGTTTACAAAATTCATCGATGTTACCCTGTTTATTCTACAGGATACAAAGAAACTTTAAAGCCAGTTGAAGATTACCTGTCATCCATTAAAAATCTACATGTAATTGGTCGATATGGCGCATTTAAATACAACAATCAGGATCATAGTATTTTAATGGGCAAATTAGCGGCTGAAAATATTCTTCACAATAAGAAACACAACCTGTGGGAAATAAATACCGATTACGAAGATTATCAGGAATCATCGGTAATTACAAAAACAGGATTACAGAAAAAATAAACTAGAGCACTTATTCCGGAACAGAGTAAAATTTGATGCTTACGTTGTCAATAAAAATATCCTGTGCCGAACTGTGATTCCATACAAAAACATTAACCTTGTTTTCTGAACCACTGAAAGCGGATAGATCAAATTTTTTATTTACATCAAACCAGTCTGTTTCATTTATAAATTCTTTTAAATTTAGTTCTTGCCAATAGAGAATCTGACCCGCGTTATTTTCAACACTACAAACTAATCCACAGCTATCAATAGCCGGCGAATTTTTTTTGCAACTCGCATTTACCTCAGCCCTGAAAATTGGTTCATTTGATAACTCACTAAACTTTGCTCTGAACATGTAGCCATATGGAAACTTATTACTCACATGTATACTGCCTTTGCTGTCCTTCCCAAAACGCTGGGTGGCTGATCCCGAACTATTACATGTGTTATCCACCCATCCCAATGTGTTTTCGAAGTCATTAAAAGTTGAAAAACAAGGATCCTCCTTGAACTTAGGGCGGCAAGAACCGACAATGAAACAAACTATAGTTAGCAGAATAATTCTCATAAATATTTGTAAATTTACCATTCTAGCAATTCTACCCATAAAAATAGGTAAATATAATTTTGTTATAAATGAAATTTAAAATTAATAAGTTTTTTGCAATTAATACCTTTATTCTTGTAACGGTCTTTTTAATTTCAGTAGCTATAAGAATTGATAATTTAAAAGCCCCTGCCGGAAGGCACCATGAATGGCTTACTGGGCATGTATTAACTACTTTAAGTATTTTTGAAAAGAACGGAATTAGCTATTATAATTTTAATCCTGTTTTTACGTTTGACGCTAAAGCAGAACGGGATCTGTTAAAAAATCAGGTTTTTCGAGACAAAAATCTTTATGCGTATTATACATCATATCCGCCTTTCTGTTTCATCTTTCCGTATTTAGCATTTAAGCTTTTTAATCTTAAAGTATCATTACTCGGAATAAGAATTATCGGATTATTCATACATTTTTATTGCGCTCTTTTAATTTTCCTGATAATTAACCAATTCTTCAAAAAACAATATAACAGCTTGCTGTTTATACCGTCTCTGATTGGTTACACCATGTATTTATTTGCCAGCGGAAATTTATGGTTTCATGCCAATATTTACTTTGCGGATATGTTGGTACACGTATTCATACTTTCAGCACTGCTTGTGTTTATTAAAGTAGTTGATGAGCCTCAAAACACAAACAAATGGCACCTGACAGGATTAGCCTTCTTTACTTTCTTCGGGGTATATACCGAATGGATTGCCGTATTCTTTGCCTTTTTTATGGGCGCTTTTCTGTTTTTAAAAGCGTTCAAAAACAAGATGCTATTTAAGTATGTGATCGCTATTTTTATTGCATCAAGTTCTTCCATTTCGTTAAGTATTTGGCAATATACCACCATTGCAGGATTTCAACCATTAAAGGAAAAAACGATTCAAAAATATACGCAACGAAGCGGACACGATAAAAGCAATGCCGAAGCAGGTTACGCTTTTGGAACAGCAAGTTCCAAAAATCGCTTTTTTACTAATTACGAAACTAATTACAGCAGTTTGTTAGACTATACCTGGCTTATTTTTTATGTTATAGTATTGCTGTTGTTTCTAAATTATTTGCGACGTAAAAACACTATAAAACAAAGTCACTTTCTTGGTTTTGGCGTTGTGTTTTTATCAATAGTCACTCATCATTTAGCTTTTTTCAATTTCACGGTTGTACATGATTTTTCCACTTTAAAAAGTTCTATTTTATTTACCTTGTTTATTGGTTATATAACCGGAATGCTATTTACCTATTACGAAGAGAAAGGCTATCTGGTTAACTCTATTCTTTTTGGACTAATCACTTTTTGGTTTGTTCATTGCTCCATTCAGAATTATTATTTTGTAAATAAACAAGACAATAGCTCATACTATCAAAAAATAGTTGGCGATGTTATAAAAAAATACAGCACACCGGATGAGGTTATTTTTACAAATGTGTATGGTACACCGGTAATTTGGTATTATGCCCAAAGAAATATTATTGAATCTAATCATATACATGGTTGTGTCAGTTTTTTAAAAAGTTCAAATTCACAAAAAGGTTTCTTTGTAAAATTAATCGAACAGGATAAAAAGTTTTTGGTGTCCGCTAATAGGCTTAAAATTAATGGAGACTCAACTTTGTTGCTTAACGAAACTATTAACTTTAATAACTTAGGAAAATTCGCGTTGGATGCCCTTAACTAATAACATACTTAAGAAGCCTTCCGTATTGCTTTTGCTTTTTGCTTTTTGCTTCTCATTTTGGTTCATGGATTTGTGGCGACCTTGGCACCGACACAAAATGGGTGATCATCCATTTGTTTGGGATGTAGCACAATATTACTCTTACCTTCCGGGAACTTTCATTTACAATTACGATTTTACATATCAGGAAGATTTGAATTTCTTCATGAATAACGCTCCTTTAGGTGGAAAAATGCCTAAAACCACTTACGGCATGTCTGTACTTTATTCTCCCTTTTTTGCTATTGGCTATAAAATCGCTCTTAATCAAAAAAGTCCGCTTACCGGTTACAGCGAACCTTTTTCAACTGCCATACATTTTGGCAGTATTTTTTACGGCTTGCTGGGATTAATTTTTTTAAGAAACTTCTTGATTAAATTTTACTCCGAAATAACCACTGCTGTTACTTTGGCCATTGTGTTTTTTGGAACTACTTTATTTTGTTATGTAGTAGCTTTTAGCGAAATGACGCATGGCTATCTTTTTATGTTGTTTACGGCCCAGCTCCTGATGACATTTCACTGGTATAAAAAGCCCACTTATTTTAAATCCATCCTTCTTGGTCTAATTATGGGCCTGGCGTGTCTTATACGTCCGACCGAAGTGTTTGCCGCAACAATTTTTGTTTTCTGGATGATTGATTCTTTCAGTAGCCTAAAAGAACGGCTGTTCTTTTTTCTTCAGTCGTATAAACATGTTTTGTTAATGGCGCTTGTAGCAGTTGCTTTGTGGGTACCGCAGTTTTTATTCTGGAAATATAAAACCGGCTCTTACTTTTATTTCTCGTATCCCGGTGAGCGATTCTTTTGGAACGATCCGCAAATAATAAATATTCTTTTTAGTTACCGCAAAGGATGGTTTGTGTATTCGCCGCTCATCGCTCTTGCCTTTATTGGATTCTTCTTTATGAAAGATGAATTAAAAAAATCAAGAATTATTTTAGTTGCTTTTATTTTAATAACCATTTATGTTTTAAGTTGCTGGTGGGACTGGCATTTTGGAGGATGTTTCGGCGCAAGAGGCTTTACGCAGTACACTGCCTTTTTAGCACTTCCGATAGCGGCTTTGGTTAACCACCTAACTCAATTACAAAATAAATTCACTCCTCATATTCAAATGACTTTTTTCGCAATTATTTTTTCAGGGATTTGCTTAAACATCGGACAAACTTATCAGTACAATTCCGGATTAATTCATTACGATAGCATGAACAGTAAGAGTTACTGGTTAGTATTTAATAAATATAAATTAAGCGGACAGGAAACTGAAAAATTCTGGAAAAGTTTAAAGGTTCCTAATTATAAAAAAATGCGCGAAGGTGAAAGAAACTAATCATACCAAAGTTTTAGTAATCATACCGTGTTACAATGAAGAACTAAACATAGGTAAATTATTAGCGGAATTAAAATCAGTTAATATTCCGGGAGTACACCTTACACCCCTTCCTGTAAATGATTGTTCAAAAGACAACACCGTTTTAGAAATAAAAAAACACCGCATTCATTTTTTAAATCTTCCTGTAAATCTCGGGATTGGTGGGGCAGTACAAAGCGGAATTATTTACGCCTACAGAAATAATTTTGATATATCCGTGCAAATGGACGGTGATGGACAGCATCCTCCACAAGAATTGCACAAAATACTTCTACCAATCATTCATAACGAGACCGATATTGCAATTGGCTCGCGTTTTATAAATAAAGAAGGATTTCAGTCCACTGTTTTCAGAAGGTTTGGCATCAATTTTTTAAGCAGTTTAATTAAATTTTGTACAGGGAAAAAAGTGTTAGATTGCACATCCGGTTACAGGGCATTTAACAAAAAAGCTATTGAGCTTTGTGTTAAATATTATCCGGATAAATATCCGGAGCCGGAATCTATCGTTTACCTGCTTAATAACGGATTAAACGTTAAAGAAATTCCTGTGATTATGAAATCTAGAGAAGGCGGGGTTTCATCTATTGGCGGACTTAACAGTATTTACTATATGCTAAAGGTTTCTCTGGCCATTCTTTTTTTAAACTTAAAACCAATTAAAAAATGAAAAATATAAATCCATTAATCATTCAGCTGATTGCAATCGGTTTTACACTGTTGTTCTTGTTTTTTATTTTTCGATTAATTGTAAAAGGCAGGTTAAGAGAAGAGTTCAGTATTATTTGGATAGCAACAGCCGTTGTGTTGAATGTTTTTTCATTTTGGCGCAGCGGGCTTGACCTTATTGCAAATATGTTGGGTGTGTACTATGCACCTTCTCTCCTTTTTATGCTGCTATTTGTATCAGTGATTTTATACCTAGTCCATTTAAGCGTATTAAACACAAAACAACAGGACAAAATAAAAATGCTTACTCAGGAAATTGCTTTATTAAAAGAAAAACTTGAAAACAAATAGATTATTATAACCCTTTCCTCATCCTCGCCACCGGAATATCCAATTGCTCCCGGTATTTAGCTACTGTTCTGCGTGCAATCGTATAACCTTTTTCTTTCAGAATATCACAAAGCGCATCATCGGTTAAAGGCTTTTTCTTGTCTTCGTTATCCACGCAATCTTTCAAAATCTTTTTCACCTCACGTGAACTTACTTCTTCGCCACTCTCTGTATTTAATGACTCAGAGAAAAATGTTTTTAATAAAAAAGTTCCGTAAGGAGTTTGAACATATTTACTATTTGCTACGCGCGACACCGTAGAAATATCCATGCCTACTTTATCGGCAATATCCTTCAATATCATTGGTTTTAACGCCGCTTCATCCCCTGTTGCAAAATAATCTTCCTGATACTCCATAATGGAATGCATGGCTATCATCATCGTTTGGTGGCGTTGCTGCAAAGCATCAATAAACCATTGTGCGTTTTCAATTTTAGATTTAATAAAAGTACTTGCCTCCTTCATACTCTTATCTTTTTGTTTACTGTATTCTTTCAGCATTTCAATATAATCCTTGCTGATACGCAATTCAGGCAGATTGCGTGAATTGATGCTCAGCTCAGGCTTTCCATCCACAACAGCGATGACAAAATCCGGCACAACTTCCGAAGCAGTCATCGCATCTCCCATAGAACCGGGGCGAGGATTTAAATGTGTTATTTCTGCAATCACATCCTTTAAATCCTCTTCATCTATATCAAGTTTGCGGGTGATTTTATCGTAATGTTTCTTCGAAAAATCATCCATCATGTGCTTCACCACTTCAATGGCATCTAAAACCTCTTTGGTCTTTTCAGACTTACGCTCTAATTGAATCAACAAACATTCCTGTAAATTACGGGCGCCTACACCAGCCGGATCAAATTCCTGTATCACTTTCAATACTTTCTCAACAGTAGCTTTATTGGTATTAATATTGTTGCTAAATGCTAAATCGTCAACAATCGCTTCTAAATCTCTTCTAATGTATCCGTCTTCATCAATGCAACCTATTAAATACAAACCAATGGTATATTCCGTTTCATCCAACTCCCGTATCCCTAATTGTTGTTCCAATAAATCATGAAAGTCGGGACCTTCCACAACCACAAACTCTCTGCTCTCATCATCGGCGCCTTTATTACTCACTTCGTATTTATACGAATCCATCTCCTCATCTCCCATATAATCTTCCATGTCTACCTGATCATCGATACGCTCAGGCTCTTTCTCCTCATAATCATTCACCTCTCCGTCGTTCTCTTCGGTATTATCATTTACCGAATCTGCATTGTCGTACAACTCTTCATCACTGGCCGAATTATCATCTTCTTCCAGTGCAGGATTTATTTCAAGCTCTTCTTTAATACGTTCTTCGAGGGCAAGCGTAGGCAACTGCAACAGTTTCATTAACTGAATCTGCTGAGGCGATAGCTTCTGTAACAGCTTTAAACTTTGTGTTTGTTTTAATGCCATTTTTAATTAACCCTGCACAGAAAATAATTTTTCTTTCCTTTTTGTATTAAAATGTATTTTTCTTTCAATGCGTGTTTTAAATCAATGTTTCCCTGCACATCTTCCCACTTTTGTTTATTTACACTTACTCCACCCGCCTGAACCATTTTGCGCGCCTCTCCTTTACTTGGGAATATTTTTGTTTTCTCAGCTAACAAATCAATAAAACCTATACCGCCGGATAGTTCTGACTTTGATATTTCAAACATAGGAACGCCATCAAACACATCTAAAAAAGTGGCTTCATCCAATTTTGCCAAATCCTCAACGCTTCCTTTAAATAGAATTTCTGAAGCCTCCACAGCGGCATTAAAATCTTCTTCGCTATGTACTCTTACTGTAATATCTTTAGCTAATGCTTTTTGCAAATGACGCTCATGCGGAGCGGCGGCATGCTTTACTACAAGCGTTTCCACTTCTTCCTTTGAAAGCAAAGTGAAATATTTCAGATATGTTTTAGCATCCTCATCACTTGAGTTTAACCAGAACTGATAAAATTTAAAAGGAGAAGTTTTTTCTCTGTCGAGCCACACGTTTCCGCTTTCACTCTTACCAAACTTTGTTCCGTCTGCTTTTTTAATTAATTGGGTTGTTAGAGCATACGCTTCTCCGGCACCTTTACGGCGAATTAATTCTGTTCCGGTAGTAATATTTCCCCACTGATCACTTCCTCCCATTTGCAATTTGCAGTTTTTGTTTTTATTCAGCCAATAAAAATCATATCCCTGCAATAACTGATAGCTAAACTCAGTGAAACTCATTCCGGTTTCCAAACGGTTTTGTACCGAGTCTTTTGCCATCATGTAATTTATACTGATAAATTTCCCAACATCGCGAATGAAATCTAAAAACGAAAATTGTTTCATCCAGTCGTAATTGTTAACCAATTCCGCACCGTTTGGGCCGGCATTAAAATCAAGAAATTTCTCTAATTGCTTTTTTATTCCTGCTACATTTTTGTTTAGCGCGTCTTCATCCAGCAAATTTCTCTCTGCTGATTTACCGCTCGGATCGCCCACCATTCCGGTTGCGCCACCAATAAGCGCAATAGGTTTGTGCCCGGATTTCTGAAAACGCAATAAGGTTATAATCTGAGCCAGACTTCCTACATGCAGCGAGTCGGCTGTTGGATCAAAGCCAATATAGGCTGTAACAGTTTCCTTCATTAACAGCTCTTCCGTGCCCGGCATAATATCGTGTAATATGCCTCTCCATCTTAATTCTTCAACAAAATTCATAGACTAAACTTATTGCATAAAGTTAAGAAAAATGCGTTGATTTAAACTTGAATTTTTGTGAGAGAAAACCTCTTTGAATGAGGCGTTTACCCAATAAAGGCTTTCATTTCGGCACACATTTGAGGAACTGCTTCCAGATTTAGTGTGTGACCGGCAACGGGAATGATTTTTATGGCAGAACCCTTAATGTTATCACTTACTTCTTTTGCCATGTGTGGCGGAAACAACAAATCTTTTTCGCCTTGTAATATTAAGGTTGGAGTGGTGATTTTTTTTAATTCTGGGCGATAATCCTGTCGTGCCTTTGTTGCTTGCATTAATCTAAACAAAGATTGTGCTTCTCCGTTTACCTCCTGGCGGGCTTGCTTCATTAAATCAATAGGAATAAGTGGGTTTTTAAAATACTCCTCACTTAAAACGGCGGGTAACATAATATCAAGCATTAAAGGATAACCTCCTAACTCCAGTGCGCGCCACCAGGCATGTTCAATGGCATCGTAATAAGGTGTTTTATGAGCAAACGTTGAAATTAAAATTAATTTTTCTAAACGGTGAGGATACAAAACTCCAAAATGCTGAGCGACTAAACTACCGTATGACAATCCTGCTAAAATAACTTTGTCAACCTTCAGTTCATCTAATACGCGCGTAACATCGTTTGCATGCTGATCAAAGTTTCGCCACTCTCCGTTTCGGTCGCTTTGTCCCTGAAAAATAAAATCAAGTAAAATGATTCTGAAATTATCTTTAAATGAAGGAGTGGTTAGTATCCACGACATGGTATTTTGTGAAAGTCCGTTTAAAAACACCAATGTGCGCGGGCTTTGAATGTTACCATGAACCTCATAATACAGATTTAAATTATCAGTTGTTTTGCAAAACATTATTTAGTGTAAGTAAGGATTGCGCCTTTTTTAGAAACTTTTAAATGAATTTTTTTACCGATATACAGTGCGAGATTTCGTGGAATATGTCCGGCTGGAAAATTAAAACAAACCGGATACTTATATTCTTTAACCGCATCCAAAATAATTTCTTCAGCTGTTTTTCCGAATGGAATCTTGTTGTCTTTCATGTCACTCATCCCTCCAACAATCAGTCCTTTCAGGTGCTTTAATTTCCCGGAGCGTTTTAACTGCATCATCATCCTGTCGATGTGATACAAATACTCGTCAAGATCTTCAATAAACAGAATTTTGTTCTTTGTACTTATATCCGAATCTGATCCGCTTAAGGCGTAGAGTATAGATAAATTGCCACCTACTAATTCGCCCTTTGCTTCGCCGCTTCGATTCAATTTGTACGAATCCGTCTCGTATTCCAGCTTCTCACCGAATAATAATTTTCTTAAACTTTCCGTTGCTTCCTCATTTTGTGTAAACTGAAAAGGCATGGTTCCATGTATAGAAGCAACACCTAATGCGGATAAATGACTTTGCAATACAGTAGTGTCGCTATAGCCAATAATCCACTTAGGTTTTTTAAGGAAATCTTTAAAATTAATGGCGTCAATAACGCGTATGGTTCCGTAACCACCGCGTGCAATGAAAACGGCCTTTATATCATCACTGTCTAAAGCCCATTGCAAACCACGGGCACGTTCAGAATCCTTACCTGCAAACTGATCTTGTTCTTTAAACAAATTAGGAGCAAAAACAACCTTAAGCCCCCAGCTCTTTAAATTTTGAACGGAAGGCTCGAGTTCTGCTTTACTGATTTTTCGGGCAGTAGCCGCTATCGCTACAACATCTCCCTTTTTTAAGTACGGGGGAGTTTTCACAAAATTATTTTGCTTTCTTTTTTGCTTTTAAATACTCAAGGTATTTTTTATGATCCGGCTCACCCTTCACTTTAATTTTATACCAGAATTCGCCGCTCTTAATACGGTAAATATTCATTTCCGATACACCAAAAGCTGTTGCAATATGCTTTAAAGTGCGTTTGCGTTTTGGGTTCCAAATCTCTTCTTTTATTCTGCGGACTTTTGATTCGGTTAAAACTTTAGAGTAATCTCCATCCTGCAAAATACGCTCTTTCAACGCGCGTTTTACTGCCGGACTCGACTTACGGTGTTCAACTTGCTGCTCAAGTGTTACCCACTTTAAGTTAGACGCGTTGTTGTTACCTTTGTTATGATCTAAATGTATTACATACTCATGTTTAACAGAAGGGCGCTTTACAAAAGCTTCAGCCACTAAACGGTGAACGAATAACGATTTTTTTACACCAAACATTCGTAAACTGATGCAATGATAATCTTCAATTCGCTTTGCTTTTAACTTTTTTGCCTCTTTAGGAGAATCATAGTAACTGGCTAATTTGCCTGTATTAGAAACTAAATACTTCTTTTGAAGTTTCACCTTTTTCGGAAACTCAATTAGCTTCCATTTTTCTGATGTTGACATTGTAATAATTTTTTAGATTTAATAAAACTTAAAGGGCAATGTGTATCTTTGTACAATATTACAATTTTTTTTAAATTTTAAAAGCTTTTATGGCAAAACATTTTAAACGTACGCTGGTAACCGCAGCCCTTCCATACGCCAATGGCCCTGTTCATATTGGCCACCTGGCTGGGTGTTATTTACCATCTGATATTTATGTTCGCTACCTTAGGAGCAAGGGAGAAAACGTGGTATTTATTTGCGGTAGTGATGAGCACGGCGTACCCATTACCATTAAAGCTAAAAAAGAAGGCATAACACCTCAACAGGTAGTTGACAAATATCATAAAATTATGGGGGATGCCTTTAAAGAATTTGGTGTTTCTTTTGACATTTACTCACGTACCTCCAGCAAAACACACCACCAAACTGCCTCCGATTTTTTTAAATCACTTTACGAAAAAGGTTCCTTTACCGAACAGGTAACCGAGCAATATTACGACGAAGAAGCTAAACAATTTTTAGCCGACCGTTATATCACCGGCGAGTGCCCAAAATGCGGCAACCCCAATGCCTATGGTGATCAGTGCGAAAAATGCGGAACCAGTTTAAGTCCAACTGAATTAAAAAATCCAAAATCAGCATTATCAGGCAGTGCACCGGTATTAAAGCAAACAAAAAACTGGTTTTTGCCTCTGGATAAATTGCAACCAAAAATTGCGGAATACCTCAGCAAACATAGCGACTGGAAACCTACCGTATACGGACAATGTAAAAGCTGGCTCGAATCGGGCGATGGTTTGCAACCACGTGCCATGACGCGCGATTTAGACTGGGGCGTACCTGTTCCTGTAAAGGGTGCCGACGGAAAAGTACTTTACGTTTGGTTTGACGCACCTATCGGTTATATTTCCGCTACCAAAGAATTAATGCCTGATAAATGGGAAAATTATTGGAAAAGCGATGACACCCGTTTAATACACTTTATCGGGAAAGACAACATTGTTTTTCATTGTATCATATTTCCGGCTATGCTCATGGAACATGGTGAATTCATTTTAGCTGACAATGTTCCTGCCAACGAGTTCTTGAATTTAGAGGGGGATAAAATTTCTACCTCCCGTAACTGGGCAGTATGGTTACATGAATATTTACTGGAATTTAAAGACAAACAGGACGTGTTACGATACACGTTGTGTGCCAACGCGCCTGAGTCGAAGGATAATGATTTTACCTGGAAAGATTTCCAAACCAAAAACAACAGCGAATTAGCCGACATATTAGGCAATTTCATTAACCGTGTTATGGTTTTAACCAATAAAAATTATAACGGTTTGGTTCCAGAGGCTAATGAATATAACAAAACTGATTTGTTAGTATTAGAAGAAGTAGCAAAAGCGCCGGATAAAATTTCAGAGGCGATAGAAAAGTTCAAATTCCGTGAAGCTTTAGCTGAAATGATGAACCTGGCCCGTATCGGAAACAAATATTTGGCTGATCAGGAACCGTGGAAATTAATTAAAACCGACGAAAAACGTGTAAGAACCATTATGAATGTTTCTTTACAGATAGCGGCTAATCTGGCTATCGTTTGCGAACCATTTTTACCTTTTACCAGTAAAAAATTATTTTCGTTACTGAATTTACAACCGCTTAAATGGAGCTCTGCAAGAAACACCAACAATATTGCTGCCGGACATAAAGTAAGTGATCAGTCGGCCATTTTATTTACTAAAATTGAGGACGCAGAAGTTCAATTACAGCTTGATAAACTTGAAAATTCTAAAAAACAAAACGCCGCTCCTGCTGCATCGATAGAACCGGCAAAAGCTGAAACATCGTTTGATGATTTCAGTAAAATGGATATTCGGGTTGGTACTATTTTAGAAGCCGAGCGTGTTCCTAAAACTGACAAGCTGTTAAAGCTAAAAATTGATACTGGACTTGATCAACGCACCGTTGTAAGCGGCATTGCTGCATGGTATAAACCGGAAGATATTATTGGTCAACAAGTTTGTTTACTTGCCAACCTGGCACCACGAAAAATTAAAGGAATAGAAAGTCAGGGCATGATTTTAATGGCTGAAAACCCGCAAGGCGAATTAAGTTTTGTGAGTCCTACTAAATCCAATATAACAAATGGCTCAAACGTTAAGTAAAATAGTTACAGTTTTATTACTCTTTGTTGGTGCCGATTTGTTTGCGCAAGACAAAAACGCTAGTGTTTACAATCCGCCCGATTACAAAGATAATGCTCAGTTTCACCGCTTTTATAAGCGAAGAACTTCTGTTGCTAAATGGCAAATCAATCAACTGAAAAACGGCGCATTAATAGTTCGGCTAAAAACCAATCAAAAACAAATTGACGGTTTAAAAAAAATGGGCAAGGCTGATTTAGCAACCCGGCTGGAATATGAAACAATGGCCGTTAACAAAAACATTATCCTTGCCTTTACTAAATACTATACTTTTTCCAAAGTTTATTTCTTATATAGTCAGTTTAGCGACTCTTTATTAAACGGAAAACGAAAAGGAATATTTGTTGATTCCAACATGGTAGTAAATCCAGATATTGAGTTAAAAGAAAATTTTTATCTCATTTCGGAAAAAGATGATGTATACAATTCTTCCATCGGGTTTGTAAAAGAAGATACAGCGCGCTTTGTAAAAGAAATGGGGAATGCATCCACAGAAGCGGCCATGGTTATTAAAAACAAGTTCGGGCATCAGTTAAAAGATCCGTTTCCTCATTATGTAAAAAACAAAAGCACTGTTGTTGGAACCAAATTTGTAAATATTAAAGTTGGTGATGTTTATGTTCCTGTTGAACTTGAAAAAAGACAAAGAGTGGAGCGTCACTATGCCTACGTTGCCACTTTAAATAAGTATTTCTTTAGCTTTTACACCGAGAACAAAGACTACGAAGTAACCGACGAAGACGTAAAGCCTTTTCTATACTAAAAATACAATAGTCGGCGCATTTTAACTTATTTGCTGTTGCTTTCCCATTATTTATTGGTTACCTTTATTAGAAATAATTTTTTCAGCATGAAACTATTTACCTTCATTTGCGGAGTTTTTGCCGGTTCATTGGTACTAGCTCAAAGTACTGAATCCTATTGGTTGCCCGTTAACGAAAACCAAATTTCTCGTACGGGGCAACGTGAGATCATCCCACAGAAATACCAAACCTTTCATCTTAACGGAAACGTATTAAGAAACAAATTGCTTTCAGCTCCTTCCGAAAACAATGTTAGAATTAATGATTCTAAATGTGTTATCTACCTGCCAATTCCTAACGGACAGTTACAGGCGTTTCAGGCAGTTGAAGCTCCAATTATGGAAGAAGGTTTAGCGCAGGCTTATCCGCATATTAAAACTTATTCAGTAAAAGGAATTGACGATCCGTTTGCGTGCGGAAAACTGGATGTAGGTGATTTTGGTTTTCACGGCATGATCCGTAGTATTAATGGTGACTTATTTATTGATCCTTATTGCAGAGGCAATCAAACAGATTATATCGCTTACTTTACGCACGATTTTAAAAAAGATCCGGCTCACATGTTACCGGAAATTGGAGTTTTAGAAGATGGGAGTTATACCAGCGCTAAAACAAGTGCACCTCCTGCAACCTGTGTAGGAGCAAATTTACGTCGCTATCGCTTAGCTGTAGCGTGTACAGGCGAATATGCAGTAGCAGCAACGGGAACATCAACACCAACACGCTCACAAATTCTATCTAAAATTGTTACAACCGTAAATCGCGTTGATGGAGTGTATGAAACAGATGTGGCGGTAAGATTAATGCTGGTTGCAAATGATACCATTATTCTCTTCCCGAATGCCGCTACTGATCCGTTTAACGGGAATAACAGTGCGGGCACGTTAATTAACGAAAGTCAGACAGTAATTAATGCTAACATTGGTTCCGCTAATTACGATATTGGACATACATTTAGCACCGGTGGCGGCGGACTCGCTCAATTAGGATGTGTGTGCGGCAGCAGCAAGGCACGCGGAATAACCGGCAGCGCAAATCCTGTTGGCGATCCTTACGATATTGATTATGTGGCGCACGAAGTGGGCCATCAGTTTGGAGGCAATCATACTTTTAATGGCTTAACCAATTCTTGTAACGGTAACCGTAACGCTTCCACATCTGTTGAACCGGGTA
The DNA here is from genome assembly GCA_040403535.1 of Bacteroidia bacterium. Classification (GTDB taxonomy): domain Bacteria; phylum Bacteroidota; class Bacteroidia; order B-17B0; family Aurantibacillaceae; genus JAHEYG01. The sequence continues at coordinate 44,418 of JBBAKL010000011.1, read as the reverse complement.
GCGGTATAACTATTATGGCGTATGCAGGAATTTGCGGAACAAATGATTTAGCAGCACATAGCATTGCATATTTCCATGCAATCAGTTACGATGAAATTGTAAATTTCTCTAATCTTGGAAACGGTAACAACTGCGCATCCACAGTTACCACCGGAAATCTTCCTCCGGTAGTTACAGCTCCGGGAACATACACCGTTCCTAAATCAACTCCATTTCAATTAACAGGAAGCGCCGTTGATCCGGATGGCGATCCGTTAACCTTTTCATGGGAACAAACCGACCCGGGAACAAGCGGTGGAAACTGGAACTCAGGTAACCGTCCTTATTTTATGTCGTACACACCAACGCCATCACCTACACGGTTATTTCCTAAACTAAGCGTTATATTGTCGGGTAATATGACCGGAACGAAGGGTGAATATTTACCGGCTACCGCTCAAACATTAAATTTCCGTTTAACCGCGCGTGATAATAAAATGGGTGGCGGAGGGGTGTGCTACGTTAACCAGCCTGTGGTTATATCAACTGCCGGGCCATTTAATGTAACCTATCCAAATGCAACCGGTGTTTTATGGGCGGGTGGCTCTAGTCAAACCATTACATGGAATGTAAACGGAACCGATATTGCTCCGGTAAGTTGCGGCACTGTAAATGTTTTAATTTCATATGACGGAGGAATAACTTTTTCTTCTTTACAAAACAATGTTGCAAATACCGGCTCATTAACCATTACCGTACCAACTGTAACATCTACTATTAATACATGCCGAATTAAAATCGAATGTCCAAGTAATATTTTCTTCGATATTAACGATAATAACTTTAGCATTACAACTGTTACCGGTATAAATGAAATTTCCTCTAATAATGCGCTAGGACTAACAGTATCACCAAATCCATTTAATTCAAACATATTTGTAAGTGCCAAAAATATTGATTCAGATTATGCTGTTATTTCAATCGTAGATGTTTTAGGAAAAACTATAAAACAGGAAACAATTTATGGCAACAGCTTTAATAAAGAGTTTGATTTAAGCGGAATTAATAATGGTGTATATTTCGTTACGGTAAAATCCGCTAACCACCAATCCGTAGCTCGTATAATTAAACAATAAGTTTATACTTGAAAAAGGAAAGCCTCGCGTTTTGCGGGGCTTTTTTGTAACTATAGGTTAACACTAAATTCCGTTTTTGTTTACACTTAAACACTTTATTTAATTTCAAATTAATGCTTACGTAAATTCCTAGTGAGGTAGGGTTTCAATATTTGTAAAACCCTTAACGCGTGAAAACATTTTACAGAACAATTGTCTTATCAGACATACATCTTGGAATAAAAGCATCCAAAGCTAAAGAAGTCGTTCACTTTTTAAAGAATCATAAATGTAATACCCTCATATTAAATGGCGACATTATTGATGGCTGGCAGCTCAAAAAATCAGGTGAATGGAAAAAGAAACACACTAATTTTTTTAAACACATCATCAAATTAACTTCCAAAAATAAATGTGATATTATTTATTTACGCGGTAATCATGATGATTTTTTAGATGAAATGCTGCCTTTTGCATTTGGTCGTTTTCAAATTACACGTAGTTACGTTCATCAAGGAATAGATAAAAAGTATTTTGTTACCCATGGAGATATTTTTGACAATGTTACTTCTAACTTCAAATGGATCGCCAAATTGGGAGATGTTGGCTATACCTTTCTGCTATGGTTTAACCGTCATTATAACGCTTATCGAGAAAAGAAAGGCCTCCCATATTATTCCGTTTCGCAAGCAATAAAATCAAAAGTGAAATCGGCAATTTCATTTATTTCTGATTATGAAAACGAATTAGTAAAAGTAGCCCGCTCACGCAATTGCCATGGAATTATATGCGGACACATTCATCAGCCTATAGTAAAAGAAATTAATGGTATTGAGTATTTAAACTCAGGCGACTGGGTTGAAAACTTAAGTGCCCTAGTTGAAGACGAAAATGGTAAATGGCACATTGTATACTATCATCACTGGTTAATGCTACATGAAGCAGCGAAAAAAGCCAAGGTAAATAAAGACATCGATAATATTTTACCTGAAGGCGTAATCTTACAAGGCAAATGAGAAAAAAATATTTATTAGCAGTACAAGGAGAAGGCAGGGGGCACATGACTCAGGCCATAACGTTATTTGAATTGCTTCGAGAAAAAGGTCATGAGGTATGCGCGGTGATTGTTGGCAGCAGCGGCAGAAGAGAAATTCCAAGTTTTATGTATAGTCGGATTGATGTACCAATTATACAAGTGGCCAGTCCTAACTTTGTATCCGATAAAAAAAATAAGTCAATTAATATCCCAAAATCTGTTTTATATAATTTTGGTAAGCTTGGTACATTCAGAAACAGCATAAAACAAATTGACGAAATTATTGCTAAATACAAGCCGGATACAATTATTAACTTCTTTGATTTAATGATTGGCTTATACTTCCGGTTTAAAAACCCAATAGTTAATCACATTTGCATTGCACATCAATACATTTATCTGCATCCGGGTTTCAAATTTCCGGGTAGTTTAATTACTGATCAATTTGCAATTAAATTATTTACAAAACTTACGGCAAGCCGTTCATCCAAACAACTGGCTCTCTCATTCTATGACATATCAGAAAAACACCAGGGCGTTGTCATTGTTCCGCCACTACTTCGGAGTGATATTTTTCAGTTAAACCCTAAAAAAGATGATTTCTTCTTAATTTACCTGGTGAACAACGGATATTTTGAAGAAATAGTAAACTGGCATAAAGAAAATCCAAATTATGAACTGCATTGTTTTACAGACGACCCATCTTTTCTTAAACAAAACTTTATATTTAACGAGGCTAAATTGTTTGTCCATGCCATCAATGATAAATTATTCCTTGAAAAAATGAGTCAAGCAAGAGGATTAGCTAGTACTGCGGGATTCGAATCCGTTTGTGAAGCGATGTTCTTGGGTAAACCGGTATTAATGGTGCCAGTTAAGGGGCACTTTGAGCAATATTGCAACTCGAGAGACGCACATAAAGCAGGTGCTGGAATTTTTGCCGAAAAGTTCGACTTGAATAAGTTATTAGAGTTCAGTACTGATTTTGACTATGAAAACGTAGAATTTAAGAATTGGTTAGCAAAATCAAAACAGATTATATATGAAGAAATAGTTTCTGTATAATTTTTTCAAATATTATTCATTGTTCGTACTTTTATTACTATGCAACGTAAGATACTTTTTATTGTTAACCCAAATGCCGGAAAAAAAATATCAGGCAAATTAATTGAAACCATCCGAAAGGAAATTCCCTCCGATATTTATAATGAAATTGCCATATGGAAGGACAAAGATCATTTTGATGAAATTGTAAAAACTTTAAAAAACGGGGGGTTTACCGATGCAGTTGCGGTAGGAGGTGATGGCACTGTTAATCAGGTTGCAAAAAATATTGTTAACACAAACATTGTATTAGGAATTATTCCTGCCGGATCCGGCAATGGTTTAGCACGATCGTTGGGAATTTCAATGGTAACCGAAGAGGCAATAAAACAAATTGTAAACGGAAATAAAAAAACAATTGATACAGGAATAATTAATAGTATACCCTTCTTTTGCACCAGCGGTGTGGGATTTGACGCGCATATTGGGAAACTTTTTGCGTCTTCGGTAAAGCGAGGGTTGCAGTCGTATGTTAAAATAACTCTAAAAGAAATTTTCGCCTATAAGCCCGCTAAATATAAATTATCCATTGATGGAAATATTATTGAACGGGAAGCTTTTCTAATAACTATAGCCAATGCCGGACAATATGGCAACGATTTTTATATTGCTCCACAAGCCAAACTCAACGATGGTGTTTTTCATCTTGTAATTCTAAAGCCATTTTCGTTATTGAAAGGAATCGGCGCTGTTATTAAAGTTTTACAAAGAAAGGCCAATGAATCAAAGCTTATCGAAACATTAACCGGCAAAGAAATTATTATTACGCGCGAATCACCCGACGCTATACATTTTGATGGAGAGCCTGCATTACAAGGCAAAGAATTGATCTACAAAATTCTTCCTCTTTCACTACATGTTATAATAGGAAATAGATTTGATGGCTTATAATTGCCTTATGTAATGCAAAAACAATTCTAAAGCGATTCTTTTCTTATCGTCTAAATTGTAATCAATCTTGTTTTTTAAATAATCTTCAGGATTAAACTTAGAAGGGAAATTAAACGTGCTTTCAGAAAGTGCTTTATTAATATTATTAACACCTGTCTTTAAAGCATCATTAAACGCTTGAATAAAATTGGAGTTTACTTCCGATGTGGTAACCCAAGCCGCGAAAACAAAAGGCAAATCCGTAAATTTTTTCCATTCTTCCGCTAAATCATATTCGTATAGATAAGTTCCGTTCAACGAAAAGGTTCTGTCGCCAATCACCACTGCCGCTGTATTTCCACTGATAAATTGCTCATATCCCGGAACTGCGTCTTTAAATTGGAAATTGGTTTTCCAGAAAAACTTATCGAGCACTTTTGTTAAGGTGACGGAAGATTTGGATTGATAATCAAGTATCACCGTTTTTATCTCGTTTAGCGGCACCTGACTGTAAAGTTTCACGCTGTCAACCTTTCCGTTTGCACCGATGCAAAAATCTGTGATAATTTTATACGTATCGAGCTCACTTAATAAAGCAACCGGAACCAGACCAATTTCAACCTGATTAAATTTTAATTTTTGTGCGCAGATACTGGGAATGTCCTCCTGCAAATCAATTTGAGAAGAGATTGCAGCGTTCTTTAAGCCATATCGAAATGGTAAAGTGTTAAAGTAACTTACTATGGATATTTTTGTTTTAATAAAGTACGGGAAGGAATTATTCTTCGTCGGTAAGGTCAATCTTCTTGAAATACATTTTATCACCTTTCATGACAATTAAAACAGCGGTCTTTGCTTCTTTAATTAAATCATTGGGCATATAAAACTTTACATTATCATTTTCCATCAATTTTTTCTGAAAAATAATTTCACGTGCGCCGCGCTCTAAATCCTGAAAAGTGATTCGAAGAATTTCTCCATATTTATTTGCGCCTATTGCGAAAAATTCACGCTCTAATAATTCAGCGCGCGAACATTTAATACCCTCATCAATATCCAGCATGGATGCCTTTGTTGAACCTTCTGTTTTTAAAGTATCATCTCCATCAAACGAAACACGTACAAACTCATTTGAAAGTTTTTCGCCGGAAAAAACGGTTGTGGTAAAAATGCTAAGCATCGCCACAAAACATACGAGTATAATCCTTTTTAATTTCATTTAAATTTCATTCCCTTTAGGACAAAATTCGGTTGCCAAAATTAGCACGATATCCCTAAAATCAAACAATTGTTAGTAAAAATTAGCCGTGCCTTTAATAAACAAAACTAAATGCTTTTATTGCTGTTTGTAAGAAGTATTTACTTAATTTTACCAAAACATTAGTGTAAAAAAACAAGCCGAGCAGTTCTTAAGTAATTATTTATCAGCTAATTAAATTGTGTTCGTTTAAAATGTCAGATTCTAAATATAATTTACGCGGCGTTTCTGCCTCCAAAGAAGATGTTCATAAAGCAATTGCCAATTTGGATAAAGGTCTTTTTCCGAAAGCATTTTGCAAAGTTGTACCTGATTTTCTGAGCGGAAATCAGGATCATTGTGTCATTATGCATGCCGACGGTGCCGGTACCAAATCATCGCTGGCCTACGCGTATTGGAAAGAAACAGGGAACCTGGATGTGTGGAAAGGCATTGCACAGGATGCCGTAATTATGAATGTGGATGATTTGATTTGTGCAGGCGCTACTGATAACATTTTATTGTCTTCCACCATCGGTCGAAATAAAAATTTAATTCCGGGTGAGGTAATTTCAGCAATCATCAGCGGAACAGAAGATGTTTTAAAAACATTGCGTGAAAATGGAATTTCCATTTATTCAACCGGAGGAGAAACAGCAGACGTTGGCGATTTAGTTAGAACCATTATTGTTGACAGTACAGTTGTGTGCCGTTTAAAGCGCAATGATGTTGTCAGTAATGATAATATAAAGGCAGGCGATGTGATTATTGGATTAGCCTCCTACGGAAAAGCTACTTACGAAACAGAATACAATGGCGGTATGGGAAGCAATGGTTTAACCAGTGCCCGCCACGATGTGTTTGGAAAAGCAGTTGCCGAAAAATATCCTGAAACATACGATAACGCCCTTCCTAAAGAAGTGGTTTATACCGGCGGACTAAAACTAACCGATCAGATTGAAGTTACTTATACCGACATAAATGGTAAGGTGACTACCGAAAAGATTGATGCTGCCAAATTAGTATTATCCCCTACCCGTACATACGCGCCGGTGATTAAAGCTGTATTAAACAAATATTCAGGTAAAATAAACGGAATTGTTCATTGCAGCGGAGGAGCACAAACAAAAGTATTGCACTTCTTGAATGAAGGACTACATGTAATTAAAGACAACATGTTTGAAGTTCCTCCATTATTTAAAACCATTCACCAACAAAGCGAAACCGATTATAAAGAAATGTATAAGGTATTTAACATGGGGCATCGCATGGAAATTTATGTGCCGGAACATTTAGCTCAAGACATTATTGCTATTTCAAAATCATTTAATGTTGACGCGAAAATTATTGGTCGTGTAGAAAAAGGTGAAGGAAAAAAAGTAACTGTTAAATCGGAATACGGTTTGTTTGAATATTAAATTTCGTATTTCAAAAATACACTTTAGTCGAACTTAATTTTGGATTAACAATTCCTAAAGCTAGAGGTTATTTGTAGTGAATAATTTTAGGGCTATATGGAATTCTCACTCGAAATTTCTGAATCAATCTTATTAAATGAACCCTCCCACGAGGTATTAAAAGACGAATATAAAAAGCTATATAAATACAATAAAGATTTATTAGACAGTATTTATTACGCAGCGTCAATTCAACAAGGACTATTACCCCACGAAAGGCATTTCAAAAGGTGCTTCAATAATTACTTTGTACTATATAAACCACAACAAATTATTGGAGGCGATCTGTATTGGGTTAGCAATAAAAACAATCAGGTGTTTTTTGCTACGGCCGACTGTACAGGACATGGAGTTAGCGGAGCTCTTCTTTCTGTTTTGGCTGTAAGTTTTCTGAATTACCTCGTGTTAGGAAAAGATGACGATGATTTAGGAAATATCTTAACAAACTTAGATAAAAAATGGTTGGAAACATTTAATTATTCAGGAGATTATTTATTTGATAACGATTGGATGGAAATTTCGCTAGCCTCCTTCGATTTTGATACTCGCATTCTGAAATTTGCCGGAGCAAAGGGAAAATTAAATATAGTTCATAACAAACAACAGACTATTTTAAAAGGCGAAAATTTTCCAATAGGTGGCTGGCAAATTGAAAAAAACAGGATTTTTAAACAACATGAAATTGAACTCGAACCAAACTCACAGCTATATATTTACACTGATGGTTTTCAAGATCAATTTGGAGGAGCTAAAAATAAACGATTTACAAGCAAACGACTTAATTCGCTGTTTTTGACTTTGTCTGATTTAGACTGTCCGGCACAAAAAAATGAACTGGAAAAAACATTTGAAATCTGGAAAAATAAGAATTCTCAAACCGATGATATGTGTGTAATGGGAATTAAACTCTAATTATTTAAACAATACACATTTCATGAATTGATTATCAGATACAATCAGGTATTTTTTTCCATCCTTAAACAAGTCATAAACCAATGGCACTCCATTTCCTTTTATATTCTTTATGATTTTCTTCTTGTATGCCTCTACTACATGAACTTCGTTAATGGCGTTATTCAATATAAAATAAGCTCCATCCGAATCAAAGTAATATTGTCCAAAGGTATATGCCGCATCCGAACCCGATTCGTAACGGAACAATTCATTTCCCGTTAAATCATAACACAACACTTTTGTTTTGTCAATCACCACAAGATCCATCTTTTTGTCATCATCAATTAATTCAAAGAAGCAGCTTGTCTCATCAAAGCTTGCGCCAAGTTTTACAATTTCTTTTTTGTCTACCAAACTTATACTCTCCAGCAAACTATTCTTATCGTCAAAATAAACCAAAGAGGTATTTTGTATGTTGTTGGAAGTATTAATGTAGTAATCACTCGCGTTTGTAATTAGTTTATTAAGTAAATCTATTCTTCCTTCCCCTCTTCTGCTATATACATAAATTTTACCTTCTTTATCGCTAATCACTAAATAATCACTTGTTCCAACTTTAATATATTTAACCGGTTTTATTACTTCCTGATTCGTTTTTATCGGAGTAAATTTCTCGTTTCGGGTTCCGTTAATGTAATAGTTGTATATCAGCTTATCTGAACAGGCTACAATGATTCTGTAATCGCGCGTGTTGTCATAATCCAGCAACGACAATGCATTAGTAGCCGGCTTAGGTAATTTTAGCGGATACCCCGGCACATAATTTCCGTTTCGGTCAATCAAATGAATGGCGTTCTCGGTATTAAACAATATCTGAAATTTGTTGTTTTTAAACGCGTCCACAACAAAGAAATCCGATTTGGCTATTTCGCCAATAGGCTTCTTCCAAAGAATGCTTCCGGTTGAATTGATTAAATACAAATTACTTTTTGCATCCTGAAATAAAAGTTCATTCTGATCGGATTTATGATTTTTAAAAACAGCCGGTTTCCCTATAATCAAAGTGTCTGCTTCACATGTCCATAATCCCGGAATATCGCGTTTTTGCGAACCTTGCTGGTACTTGACACTTGCTCTGAACTGCGCCAGATTTTTAAAATTTGTGATGTTAATGCTGTAATCATTTAATTTCTTAAATGCATGAAGCGTGCTGTCGTTTAAAAAAATAAAGGTCTCTTTTAATTCCTCCTGCTGTTTGTTAACGATGGCGTATGCCTGGTAATTAAAATTAACCAACAGGTTTTCCTTGGCGTAATTCATAAACACTTCGTTTTGCGCAAGACTGGAAGTGTTAATCATCGAGTTCAGATAAAAATTATTCCCCGGTTCATCCTCGGAAATTATCAAATAATTAGAAAACACAAATGCATATTTAGCATTCAGTTCAAATATCTTCCCGAATAATTCTTTTGAAAGATCCGATAATGAATCACGCAAACAAAAGTTTTTATAATTCTGTAAAACAAATACGCTGTCGGAAACAAACTGTAATGCTTCTATTACCCGTGTTGTATCTTTCAATTCAATTACCAAAGCATTTTCGCTGACTGTGTTTTGTGTATATCGAAGTTGAACTACTTTGTCGCCGATATTCTCTTCCAATTCCTTTCTTACATTAAACAACGCGCTATCGTTCGCCTGCTTCCAATACAAAGGCGATGAATCGTATAGTCTTGATTTTGTTTTAAATGTTTCATAATTACTTAAAGCTATTGCTTTATAATAATGCGTAGTAAAAGGCAAAGCTTGAAAAAAATCACAAGGCTGTGCCGGCTGACCACTTAAATAATTTAAAACAGATGCGGAATCGCTTTCACTAAAGCCATTGGCGGTTAATGCATCCGGTGTGATTTCAATATTGCATACGGTTTTTCCGCTTAGTATAAATTTATTAAGGTTTACATTTGTTTTGGCAGCGCTCAGCTCGTTATGGTTGATGTAAAAGTTAAACAAATCATCCGCATCCATGTTTTTCATCAACGATTGATAGGTTGCGTCTGCAGATTGTTTTTTTATTTTAGAATCAAAGCAGTTCGCAATTAATTCCGGATTCTGAGATAAAACCACAACTCCTGAAGCAGTTTTCAGATAATACTTAGAGGTTCCATTCCAAATTTCAAATACTCCTTCGCTATTTTTCTCGCTTTTTAAAGCGGATTGCAAGGCTTCCATAAAATCAGGCTCCTGCGCCAGGTCTCGAAGGTTAAATGTAATTAAGGCGTTAGTTTCACTCGCTCCCCTGTAAAGTGCAATTATAACCTGGCGGTCGTTAAAAAACTCTTTTAAAATTTCACTTTCGGTGGTTAATGAATCAAAATAGTTTATTTGCTGATTCACTTTTTTAAAATCAGAAATATTCACCAATTCATTCCAGATCAAACTCTGGTGCGACAGCTTATACGATAGTTCGTGGAAATTACTCGCCTGAATAACCACAATTGCTTTGTCTGGCAATACATCCATCGCATTTAAGGAAGGTTTTTTTGTTTGACGCAAATAGAAATAGCCAAATGCAGCGGCACCCAAACTAATAGCTACAAACGAATAAAAGAGTATGGTTTTAAACTTTTTCAAATACGCAATTGAACTCTAAGTTAGAGGTCAGGCATATGCGTTTTTGCATAAAAATTGTGACTTATTAAACCAAAATTGTGAATTGCTAAAACTCTAGTTCCAGCTGATCGGGTAAAAGCCGAAAGCTCATACGATGCAAGGAAGTAGTGCCCAGTTTTTTAATGCCTTCACGGTGTTCTTTGGTGGGGTAGCCCATGTTGTTATGCCAACCGTAACCGGGATACTTTTCAGCCGCTTGCTTCATAAAATCGTCTCTATAAGTTTTAGCAAGAATGCTGGCCGCGGCAATGCTTAAAAACTTAGCGTCGCCCTTAATAATGCACTGATGGGGAATATCTTTATAGGGCTTAAAACGATTTCCGTCAATTAGCAATAATTCTGGAGTGATCTTTAATATATCAACAGCGCGTTGCATGCCAATGATAGAAGCATTTAAAATATTTATTTCATCAATTTCGGTGTTACTTACTTGCACCACCGCATAAGCGAGGGCGTCTCTTTCTATACTTTCGCGTAACTGGTATCGTATTTTATCGGCCAGCTGTTTACTGTCGTTAAGCAATTTGTTTTTGTAATCTTTTGGTAAAATAACTGCTGCAGCAAATACAGGCCCTGCCAAACAACCTCGGCCGGCTTCATCGCAACCCGCTTCTATTTTGGTTTTATCAAAATACGATTTCAGCATTTAGTTTAAGCGCTCCAAACAATTTTTAATCGCAGAAAAATCCGGCACATTACCCGCATCATCTAAAATCTCGGCATATTGAATAACTCCGGCTTTGTCAATTACAAACGCCGAGCGTTTGGTAACCCCTTTCATGTCAAGGAAAAATGATTCGTATAATGAATCGTAAGCGATAGCCGCTTCTTTATTAAAGTCGCTTAATAAATCGAAATTAAGATTTAACTCTTCCTTAAACTTTTTTAAAGCAAACACGGAGTCAATTGAGATGCCAAATACGATGGCATTGGTTTCGTTGTAAAAAGTTAATTCATCACGCGTAGAACAAAGCTCTTTCGTGCAAACGCTTGTAAAAGCCAAGGGGAAAAATAACAGAACCACATTTTTTCCTTTCAACTCAGAAAGCTGAACGGCTTTTTTTTCGGTGTTAAACAGTTTAAAATCAGGAGCTTGTTGGCCAACTTGAACTTTCATGGAAGTAGTTTGTTTTTCTTATTATTTACTAAATATTACTTAACAATTTTAGATATAAGCAAAGTAAATAATAATTTTGTAGAAAGCATGTTTAACTTTAAAAACTCATAATAAAATGACATCATTAATTGGAAAAAAAGCTCCATCGTTTAAAGCTGCGGCTGTTGTAAACGGTGGCGAAATCGTAAACGATTTTTCATTAGATCAATATGTAGGAAAGAAATATGTAATCTTCTTCTTCTACCCGAAAGACTTCACTTTTGTTTGCCCTACAGAATTACACGCGTTTCAGGAGAAATTAGCTGAATTTGAAAAACGCGGTTGCGCAATCGTAGGATGCAGCACCGACACAGAACAAAGTCACTGGGGCTGGTTACAAATGGATAAAAAATTTGGCGGTATTAAAGGCGTTACTTATCCATTAGTTGCAGATACCAACAAAACTATTTCCATTAACTATGGTTGTTTAAATGGCGAATATTCAATTGACGAGAACGATAATTTTGTTGCAAGCAGCGAAATGATTGCCTACCGTGCGCTTTACTTAATTGACAAAAAAGGAAATGTACGTCACTTATTAATTAACGACTTACCATTAGGAAGAAATGTTGATGAAGCATTACGTATGTTAGATGCTTTACAGTTTAACGAAGAAAACGGAGAAGTTTGTCCTGCTAACTGGAGCAAAGGAAAAGAAGGCATGAAAGCTGACCACACCGGTGTTGCAGATTACTTAGCGAAACACTAGTTAGTTACTCAATAAACAAAAAACCCCGGGCAATTTGTCCGGGGTTTTTTGTTGATCATCATAAACTAAAATTCAAATTTATATCCTACACCTTTAACGGTTTTAATATTTTCTTCTCCAAGTTTTTCACGCAGTTTACGGATATGCACATCAATGGTTCTGTCGCCAACCACCACTTCATCGCCCCATATTTTTTCCAAAATAAACTCACGCGTAAAAACTTTTCCTGGTTTAGAAACTAACAGTTCAAGTAGTTTAAATTCTTTTTTTGGCAAAACAATTTCCGATCCGTTTTTATATACCATGTACTTTTCCAGATCAATTTTTATCTCACCAAACTCCAGCACTTTTTCTGTCTTAGGAGAATCGCTGCTTACTCTGCGTAATAAAGCTTTTATTCTGCTTATAAACACCCGCGGTTTAACCGGCTTGGTTATATAATCGTCGGCACCCGAATCAAACCCTGCTATTTGTGTATAATCTTCGCTTCTGGCACTTAAAAATACAATTAAGGTATTCCCTATTTCTTTATTCTCTCGTAAAATCCGGCAAGTTTCAATGCCATCCATTTCAGGCATCATTACATCCAGTACAATTAAATCGGGCTTATGTTTTTTTGCCAATTCGATGCCGTCTTGACCATTTAATGCAGTATAAACCTCGTATCCTTCCTTTTTTAAATTGTAAGATAAAAAATTCAGAATATCTTCTTCATCATCTACCAGCAATATTCTGTTTGAGTTACTCATTCTATCAAATTTATATGGCACTAAATTAATTTAAATAGCCCCGTTTAGTGTTAAATTAACTTTAAATAATGTTTACAGAAAGTGCCAATAATTAACTTTCGCTTAACATTAAAGTTAAGATATCCTTAAACTATGTTTATTCTTTTGTGTCGTAATTATTGAACAAATGAAAAAGATTTTAAGTGGCCTGTTTTTATTGATGTGTGTAACAGGATTTTCTCAAACAGGTAAAATTACCGGTAAAATTATTGATGCTAAAACGGGAGAAACATTACCGGGAGCTACTGCAGTTATAGAAGGAACAACAAAAGGGGCAAGTGCCGATTTTGACGGAAATTTCTCAATTAATAATGTAGCTGTTGGCAAAGTTACTTTAATAGTAAGTTATATATCATACGATACAAAAAAACTAACCGGTATTGAAGTAAAAGCCAACGATGTTACCAATGTTAATGTGCCACTTGAAACATCTTCTTCACAAAACCTTCAGGAGGTAACCGTTACCGTAGAAATTGCGAAAGAAAATACCGCCGCATTAACATTAATGCAAAAAAACAATGTTAGTGTAAGCGACGGGGTATCGGCTGAAACCATTAAACGCACGCCGGATAAAAGTACTGGAGATGTGCTTAAACGCGTAAGTGGCGCAAGTATACAGGATAACAAGTTTGCGATTGTAAGGGGATTAAACGATCGGTACAATGTTTCTTATATGAACGGAGCACCATTACCCAGCTCTGAAAGCGATAAAAAAGCATTCGCGTTTGATATATTCCCAGCCAATATGCTTGATAATTTAATTATTACTAAAACAGCCCGACCAGACATGCCGGGTGATTTTGCCGGAGGAATAATTGAAGTAAACACAAAAAATATTCCGGAAAAGAATTTCATTTCTGTTTCAGCAGGTGGTGGATATAACACCTTAACAACAGGTAAAAAACAAATGTATTACAAAGGTGGCTCACTCGATTGGCTAGGAATTGATGATGGCGCTCGCGCTATGCCGGGGTCTATTCCTCAATATGGATCATTTCCATCTGATATCCATGAACAGGCAAAATTAGCACAAAACACTAACTCGGGTGACTGGAATTCATATGAAAAAACCTTTGCTCCTAACTCATCTTTCCAATTGGCAGGTGGATATAACTTTAAACGAAAAGAAAAGGATTTTTTTGGGGTTCTTTTATCCTTGTCTCATAACCGTACCAACAATTTCTATACCACTAAACGGAATTCATTTATTAATAGTCCTGATATTAGCATTGCCTCTCAGCAAGAAAAAGACTTCATAGACGAAACTTATAGTGTTGAAACTTTGGCGGGTGCCTTGTTTAATCTTTCACTTAAGCTAAACGAAAATCATTCAATCAGTTTAAAAAATCTTTATAGCATTAATTCAGATGACCGCACTATTCGTCGTGAAGGTGCATTAAACGTATCTGAATCAAATCCAAGTTTAATAAAGTCAACTGCATTTTGGTTTACAAGTAATCAAATAATGTCTTCTCAGCTTAACGGAGATCATTATTTTTCTAAACCGAAAATTAAAGTTACTTGGGTAGGTTCTTATAGTGATGTTAAAAGAAGCATTCCTAATCTCAGAAGAAGCATTTATACGCGATTCAAATCATTTAACGATCCGTTCGATCCAAACCCTTGGGACACCGCTTATCAGGCTAATATGTCCTTTGCTAATGTTGGTCCAGATTATGGAGGGGGAATGTTCTGGTCCAGTACAAACGAAAACATTAAAAGTTTTAAAACAGATATCTCACGTCAGTTTAGATTAAATGAAAATTTAAAAACCGAAATTAAAATAGGCGGAATGTATCAAAATAGAAATCGCATATTTGAAGCTCGTCAGTTAGGTTACACTAAATATGGCCAAGCAGGACAAGCCTATAGTTTTAATGACAGTTTATTACTGCAATCAGAAGGTGAAATTTATTCTGCTCAAAATATGGGTATAATTTCTCCTTCTCCCGCTCCAGGTTTCCCTGGTAAAGGAGGATTCAAATTGACAGATGCTACAAAATTCTCTGACCGTTATGCCGCTTCATCCACTTTATATGCAGGCTATTTAATGCTTGATACTAAATTTAAAGAATGGTTCAGGGCGGTTTATGGTGTACGAGTTGAAAGTTATAATCAAAAACTACATGCTAAAAGGGATAATGGTGACACTTTAAGTACAGACACAACAGTAACTGACTTTTTGCCATCTGTAAATTTAATTTTTTCATTAACCGATAAACAAAATATAAGAGTAAGTTATTCAAGAACACTAAATCGACCAGAATTCAGAGAAGTTGCACCGTTCGCGTTTTTTGATTTCAACACTTTATACTTGCTTCAAGGAAACGACACTCTTCAAAGAGCACTTATTGATAACTATGATTTACGTTACGAATATTACCCCGGACGTGGGCAGTTAATATCAGGATCATTGTTTTATAAACAGTTTCATAATCCAATCGAACAAGTGTTATTAACCGGAAATGGAAATAATGATGAGTTGGCTTATAGTAATGCCATAAAAGCTAAAAACTATGGTTTTGAAATTGAGTATCGTCTGATAATAGGCTCCATCTTTAAGTTAGACTCAATTAAATTTTTGAATAACCTTTCTGTTTTTACCAACTTTGCATACATTAAATCGGAAGTGGATTTATCTAATCAAGTTGGTGCTGTATCCCGACCTCTACAGGGTCAATCACCTTACGTAATTAATGGAGGTATCTCTTATATTGATAACGATTTAGGATATAGTGTAAGTGGTGTAGTAAATAGAGTTGGTGAAAGAATTTATTTTGTAGGTAACAGTGTTGAACCCTCGTTGTGGGAAAACGGAAGAACAGTAGTAGATTTACAGTTTACTAAATCTTTCTTTAAAAATAAACTTGACATCCGTTTCAATATAAAAGATATATTGGCCAAATCACAAAAGCAATATTTTTATCAAAACAGTGTTTTTCATCCTGAAAACAAACTTGATAAAGGAAAAGATGATTTGATTTGGATAAGAGAATATGGCACAACTTATTCTCTTCAACTAAGCTTTAAGTTTTAGAATTAAAGTGTAACTTTATTAAGGATGTATTGAGTTTAACTAAAACATCCAACCCTTTCTTAGCACAGTTTTTTAATTGTATTTCAGGATAATGATATTTCATTTCCTTGGTAACAAGCTTGTACTCACTATTAAATTCGCATATGCCTTTAAAAATTGATTTCTTAAGCTTTTTGGTAAAGAGTGGATTCTTTTCGTATACAATTTTCATTTGCTTAATTGCATCACTCAGCTTCATTTGATGCGTAGATTGGGCAATTTTCTCTTTTTGAATAATGTGTTTTAGCTCCCGGTTAATTAAAGAATAAGAAAGGTAAACAGACTCTATATAGAAATTGTGCTTGAAAGCTGTTTGGTTTTTTATTAATAAATCTTTTGTACTAAGTGCCATAATTGATTTTTTACAAAAATGTAAATTAATCTGAATAGTTTATGTAAAATATACGTTAATTAAACATTAAGCTAAGGAGTGTTACCAATATGTTAATTAGCTTGGTTTATCATAACATTGAGTTAATCTAAGTATAAACATTTGCTAACAGGCATTTAACTCTCAAATAAAGCTCTCAAGCTTAATTTGCATCTTAAAATTTATACACAATGAAAAGAATTTACAAAACATTATTCCTGGCCTTTGCAATCACTTCTGGTGTTGCTCAAACCGGCTTTTGGACAGCAACAACACACAAAGGAGCATTTGCTCCAGCCCCTACAGCTATGTGGACTGACACATGGACAGAATGGGATCCTCAAAATAAAGTTTATCCAGCTCCTACAGTTACTGTTAGCGCTAACATTACAAGTAATACAACTTGGGCAACAGGGCAAACAGTGTTATTAGCAGGACAAATTTATGTAACTAATAACGCTGTATTAACTATTCAGCCGGGCGTTATTATTCGTGGATCAAGTACAATTTTAGGCTCAAGCTTAATAATGACTAAGGGAACTCAACTTATCGCAAACGGAACTGTTAATCAGCCAATTGTTTTCACTTCAGATAAAGCTCCCGGTTCTCGCGGAGTTGGTGATTGGGGTGGCATAATTATTTTAGGCAGAGCAACTAATAACTTGCCTGGAGGTCTAGGTAATATTGAAGGTTTACCTGTAGGAACGAACTCGGAACATGGAGGAACTAACGACAATGATAATTCAGGTTCCTTAAAATATGTTAGAATAGAATTTGGAGGGTATGCCTATCAAACAAACAAAGAAATCAATGGCTTAACCATGGGTTCTGTTGGTAAAGGGACTCAAATAGATTATGTTCAAACTTCCTTCACAAATGACGATGCGTTTGAGTGGTTTGGCGGAACTGTTGATTGTAAACACCTTGTTTCTTTCAGAAATTTAGATGATGACTTTGATTGTGATAACGGATTTAGAGGCAATGTACAATTCGGATTAATTGTTCGCGATCCTGCTTTAGCTGATAATCCTACAATTTCAACTTCTGAAGGTTTTGAATGTGATAACGATGCAGGTGGAACAGCAGCAACTCCACAAACACGTGCAGTATTTTCAAATATCACAGCCATTGGTCCGTATCGTGGTAACTCTGCACAATTAATTGCAAGTGGATATCGTCGCGGCTTACGTTTAAGAAGAAATACTGCAATGCAGGTTTTCAATTCGATTTTTATGGATTTTAAAAACGGAATACACATTGATGGTACTGCGTGCGAAAGCAATGCTTCCAATAATATTTTAAAATTCAAACACAATGTAATTGCACAAACTTCAGGTATTACGCCTAAAGTTGTTGAAATTAATACTGGAAGTACATTTACAATAGCTGCATGGTTTGGCGCAAACGCTAACGATTCACTTACCACCTCAGCTAATATTTTAACTACTCCTTACAATTATACTTCACCGGATTACCGTCCTGTTTCAACCAACACATTAGTAGCAAACGGAGCAAATTTTGGAGACCCTGCTTTTGTATCAGGAGGTGTTTTAGCTGTAAACAACTTAAATGAATTTGTAAAAGAATTAGCCTTGTATCCTAATCCTTCAAACGGTGAAGCAAACATCATGATTAACGCCAACTCATCATTTGACTTAACTATTTCGGTTTATTCAATTACAGGACAATTAATGGCTCAACCTTACTCTAATTATAAAGTAATGGAAGGTTTAAATTTATTACCTGTAAATGGCGATCAGTTAGCTTCCGGAATTTATTTTGTAACCATCAGTAACGGAACAACTACCGAAACAATTAAAATGGTAGTTAATAAGTAATTCCTTATAAATTAAAAAGCCTGTTTAGTAAATAAACAGGCTTTTTTTATCCCTTTAATTGCTAAGCAACTTGCAAAATATAGTATTAATATACTCGATCTCACAGAACAATATTGAGTTCTACAAAAAGAGTTTAACTAAACTCCAATGTATACTTCATATTACATCTTCGTATATTGACTTTGAAAAAGCTTTGCTTCTTGATTCGCCGAGTGTAATTATTCTTGATCTGGAATTAGACAACACCGATGCCATATCCGTAATTAAAGAAATTAAGTCCCAAAATTTAAATTACCAACCTTTTATTATTGTCTGTGCATCAAATGCCGACGATTTTATTGAAATAAGCGCACTCAATTCCGGCGCACATGAATTTATAGACATACCGGTAAACGCTTTGATTTTTGAATCAAAATTTAAAGCATTATTAAAAAGAACACGACCTGTTAACAATAATAATTCCAATGAAGGACTTTTTATTGACCATGAACAATACAAAATTTATATAGGGAAAGAACCTCATACCTTACCTCGCCTGGAGTTTAAATTGCTTAACCTCTTGTTCTCACATCCAAATAAAATTTTCTCAAAAGACGAAATCGCTACTGAAATTTGGAATAATAAAGAAATTTCATCTAAAAGAACCATCGATATTCATATCCGAAATATCCGTAAAGAACTGGGAGAAGATATTATAAAAACATATCGGGGCTTAGGTTACAGTCTAAAATACTAACTTATGTTTGGTCTTGAAATCGGATTATTCTTTTTATTTTTGTTTTGCATATTATTAGCTTGCTTATTTGAATTCATTAATGGCTTTCATGATACCGCTAATGCTGTTGCTACTGTAATTTACACTAACACTCTGCGCCCAACTACCGCGGTTATTTGGAGTGGCATTTGGAATTTTATTGGTGTAAATATTGGAGGTATTGCTGTTGCCATGGGCATTGTTAATTTATTACCGGTAGAATTACTGGTAGATCAAAATCTGGCGCACGGACTAGCTATGGTATTTGCACTTTTATTAAGCGCCATACTATGGAATTTTGGAACATGGTATGTAGGTTTACCTGCTTCCAGCTCCCATGCATTAATTGGTTCCATTTTAGGAATAGGTATTGCGTGTAATTTTATTCCGGGTTCAGAAGGCGCGGCAGTTAATTGGCACAAAGCTCAGGAAATTGGATTGTCACTTTTAATTTCTCCTTTCTTTGGATTCGCTGCGGCTATTGGAATGATGTATTTGTTTAAACAAGCTATTAAAAACGAATTGATTTATAAAGAACCTATTCCCGGAAAAAAACCTCCATTATGGATTAGGAGCATTTTAATTACCACATGCTCACTGGTAAGTTTAGGACACGGTAGTAACGACGGACAAAAAGGTGTTGGATTAATGATGCTTATATTAATAGGTATTTTACCTGCGCGTTTCGCGTTAAACAATTCGTGCCCAATGGACGAGTCATTGGAAAAAATAATTAGAATTGAATCAATTGTTTTGAAATCAGACACCACTCGATTCTCTTTATCTGAAAAGAAAATTTATAACACCATTAAATCAAACTGCTTTGAAATAAAAAACATACTTCAAGATAAGTTAGTGAGTAATGACATTGAAGAAGCCAAACGATTTGATGTGCGAAAGAATATTTTAATTATTCATAAGAACACGAAAAGTATTTTAGAGAGTCAAAACTTTTCAATTTCCAAAAACGACAAAATTGAAATTACAAAAGATCTAAAAAACATTAAGGATGCAACTGATTATGCGCCAAGATGGGTAATTATTTTAATTTCCATTTCTCTTGGATTGGGAACAATGATCGGCTGGAAACGTATTGTAAAAACTGTTGGGGAAAAAATTGGTAAACAGCATATGAGTTATGCACAAGGTGCAAGTGCCGAAATGGTTGCCGCAATAACAGTTGGCTTATCCTCCTTTAATGGATTACCTGTTTCCACAACACATGTGTTATCATCAGGAATTGCCGGAACCATGGTTGCTAAAAAAGGATTAAAGAATCTCCAAAAACGAACAATTCGAAATATTTTATTAGCCTGGGTATTAACATTACCGGTAACAATTCTTCTTTCGGGAAGTCTCTTTCTCTTATTCCGCTACCTTTTCTAACAACCCAACTAACTAATTATCATTAGTTTATACACCTCTTTGCCTTACTTAACAATTACTTAACATTAAGATTACTATTACTTTACTTAGTAAAGATTTCTTTGCGCTTAATTAATATTTAATTAACGTGAAGAAAATATTTTATTTACTCTTAGTATGTGGCTTTATCACCACGACATCTACCGCACAAGACACAATTAAACCTACTGTTGTAAAGGAAACCGTTGTATCTGCTCCAAAAACGGAAGAAAAAAAATCAAAATGGTACGACAACATCAATATTCGTGGCTACATGCAAGTTCGCTACAACCGTTTGTTCGAGTCTAATCCCAACTTTAAAAGTGAGCAAGGAGACAAATCGATTGGAGGAAATAATGGTTTTTTTATTCGCCGAATGCGGATCATTTTCTTCGGACAATTAAATAATCATGTGTATTTATATATCCAACCCGACTTTGCATCCTCTGCATCATCAACCGGATTGCATTTTGGTCAATTACGTGATGCTTATTTTGATGTATCGGTTGACAAGAAAAAAGAATTTCGTTTCCGAATTGGACAAAGCAAAGTTCCTTACGGTTTTGAAAATATGCAATCCAGTCAAAACCGTTTACCATTGGATCGTAACGAAGCTTTAAACTCAGCTGTTTCTAACGAACGCGATTTAGGAGTATTCTTTATGTATGCTCCGGAAAAAGTAAGAAAGTTGTATAGTTCTCTTGTGAACGATGGATTTAAAGGCTCTGGCGACTATGGCGTATTTGCTTTTGGTTTATATAATGGCCAAACTGCAAACAAGCCGGAATTAAATAACAACTCTCATTGGGTTGCTCGACTTTCTTATCCTTTTCAGATTAAGAGCCAGATTGTAGAGGCCGGAATTCAGGTTTACGATGGAATCTACACAATGGCCAGTGATCAAATAAGTTCAGGTACAAAAACTCTAAAAGACAAACATTATACCGACCAAAGAGTTGCTGCAACACTAGTTTTATATCCAAAACCATTTGGGGTTTTTGCAGAATATACAATGGGAAAAGGCCCGGAATATGATGCAAACAAAGATTCGATACTTGTAAAAGAATTAAGCGGAGGTTATGTTACGTTAACTTATCTTTTAAAAATAAAAAACCATGTAATTATGCCATTTGTGCGTGGTCAAATATACGACGGAGGAAAAAAACACGAACTGGATGCGCGCGCTTATGAAGTAAAAGAAATTGAAGGTGGTATTGAATGGCAACCTATGAAATACTTTGAATTAACAGCTACCTGGCTATATTCAGAAAAATGGAACTCAGACAAAGCTAAAAAAGACAACTTTCAGATTGGTAACATGTTAAGAATTCAAGCACAGGTTAATTTTTAACCTTAACATTAACTTAACATTCCTACTTGCGAATAAAAATAGATTTGTATCACTAAAAAATTAACATCATGTTTGGATTAACCACAGGTCTTGCCATTTTACTGATTCTTTGTTTGCTATTAGCTTGCTTCTTCGAATTCATTAACGGTTTTCACGATACGGCAAACGCTGTTGCAACTGTTATCTATACCAACTCCATGAAACCTACTGTAGCCGTTGTTTATAGTGGTATTCTCAACTTCGTTGGTGTATTGTTTGGTGGAATTGCTGTGGCCATGGGTATCGTTAACTTATTACCGATGGACGTACTTGTTGATGCTAATCCCTATCACGGTATCGCTCTTGTACTTGCATTATTGGTAAGTGCTATTGTCTGGAATTTCGGTACCTGGTATTATGGAATCCCTTCTTCCAGCTCTCATACTTTAATCGGAGCCATCTTAGGTATTGGTATTGCATTTTACTTTTTACCAGGTGAAGTTGGCGGAACTGCTGTTAACTGGGATAAAGCAAAAGATACCGGTTTAGCCTTATTACTTTCTCCGCTTATCGGCTTCTCATTAGCCATCATCATGATGTTTATCTTTAAACGTTTCATTAAAAACGAAATCATCTACAAAGAACCTATTCCAGGGAAAAAACCTCCGATCTGGATCAGAATGTTATTATGGCTGACTTGCGGTACCGTAAGTTTTTTTCACGGACAAAACGACGGACAAAAAGGTGTGGGCTTAATTATGATGATTTTAATTGCCATCCTTCCGGGTTATTTTGCAGTTGACAAATCCATCAACTTGCAAAGTATTCATGGTAACATGGATAAAATAGAACTATTAATGAAAAAAGCTGACACAACCGCTTTAGCTGCTAAGGAAAAGAAAATGTTTGCTGATGTAATGAAGCACAGCATCCGCTTTCACGAAGCTACTAATGGTAAATTTTCATCGGATGAAATTGCAGTAGCGGATCGTTTCAGTTTACGCAAAGATGTTGTTAAGGTAACGAAGAACACTGAAAAATTAATTAAAGGCGGTAACTTAACTTTAAGCGCTAACGACATTAAAGATTTGAATAAAGAAATTAAAGCCTCCAAAAAATTAATCGAATACGCTCCTTCTTGGGTAATTATTTTAATTTCCATTTCGTTAGGATTAGGCACAATGATTGGATGGAAGCGAATTGTAAAAACAGTTGGTGAAAAAATTGGTAAACAACACATGAGCTATGCACAAGGTGCAAGTGCCGAAATGGTAGCATCAATGGGTATTGGTATGGCTTCTGCTTACGGTTTACCTGTATCTACCACGCACATGTTATCTTCCGGTATTGCCGGATCAATGGTGGCTAAAAAAGGTTTAAAGAATTTACAGAAAAATACAATTAAAACAATTGCCTTAGCGTGGTTGTTAACTTTACCGGTAACCATCATCTTATCCGGCGGACTATTTTTATTATTCCGCGCTCTGTTAGGCTAATCAAATTCTAGTTTTATGATCATTTAAACCCCGCTGTAGCGGGGTTTTTTATGCCTTGATATTACTATTTGCTTTTACTACATTTAATTATCTATTTAAAATTTATGGAGTCGTTAAAAATGTCAATCACACTTCCCGTTAAGGCAGAAAAATTATACAAAGCCTGGCTCAACAGTAAAGAACATGCCGCATTTACCGGTGGTGCTGCTAAAGTATCTGCTAAAGTTGGCGGAAAATTTACAGCCTGGGATGATTATATCTCCGGAAAAAATTTAGAATTAAAAGCCAATAAAAAAATTGTACAAAGCTGGCGCACTTCTGAATTTGCTGAGGACGCCCCCGACTCTAAACTGGAAGTCAGCTTAGAAGAGAAAAATGGTAAAACCAAACTCAGTTTATATCACTATGATTTACAAAAAGGCGATGCCAAAAAGTACCGTGACGGCTGGCGCGATTTTTATTTTGAACCGATGAAACAGTATTTTCAGTCTTAATTAAACAACATATAAGAATGAAAGTAAAACTAATGATATTCATTTTTTTAACAACCATTTACATGCTTGCCTGTAAAAATGAACCGGATAAAACGAATCGAATTGTTGGCACGTCCAGCTATGAACTTTCTAACGGCGACACCATTAATTTAATATACAACGGACTAAAACAAGGGCACTGGGTTGTAATGAAAACGATTGCTGTTAATCATGTTTCAGTCACAAAAACCGAAAGAGTAGTTGTAGAAGAAGGATTTTACAAAGACAATAAAAAAGAAGGGGTTTGGAAATATTTCAATAACGATGGAAGTCTGAAAGACTCTGTGCTATACAATAACGGAGAACCTGTTAAAGACTAATACGGACTTTGCTTACGGATAATCTTACCAAACCATTTAGGAAAGAATCGTTTTATTTTAACAGCTAACAACTCTTTTCCGCCAATCAAAATTTCCTCATCATTATTTAAAATGCCTTTAATAATTTGTTTGGCGCATTCTTCCGCGCTCATGGCATTTTCATGACTTTCATCCATCTTACCATGCTGCTTTCCTTGTTCTGCAACCGCATTTAAAGAAACATTCGTCTTAACTTTTCCCGGACAAACAAGTAATGTTTTTATTCCGAGTTTTTCGGTCTCCAAACGCAAACTTTCGAAATAACCATGCAAGGCGTGTTTCGCCGCAGAATAAGAAGAACGTAAATAAAAACCGAATTTACCGGCTATACTGCTAACCACAACAATATGGCCGCTTTTCTGTCGCTTCATGTATGGCAATACAGCCTTCGTGATGTTTACATGGGCAAAATAATTGACTTCCATTAGTTCGCGCTCGGTTTCTTCACTTGTAACGATAGCCTCAGAACGCTGACTGTATCCGCCATTGTTGATCAAAATATCAATTTGACCGAACTTATTCATGATTTGTGCCGCAAGGGACGAAGCGTTAGATGTATCTTTCAAATCAAAAGGCAAAACCATAACATCCAAATCAGGCAATTTGGTTGCTTTGGCAACACGTTTCAATTCGTCTTCGCGACGGGCAGATAAAATAATCCGCGCCTCTTGTCTTGCCAACTCCAACGCCAAGGCTTCTCCAATTCCTGAAGATGCTCCTGTAATCCAAATGACTTTATCTTTAAATGCGCTCATCTTTTTGTTTCGTCATTGCGAGCGATAGCGATGCAATCTGCTCTCTGAAGGATTACTTCGCCTCCTTTGTCGGCTCGTAATGACGATATTATTTATTAAGTAAATCTACAACTTGTTTTGCTTTAATTTCTCGTATGCAATGGCAATCGTTATTTTTTCTGCAATCACTACACTCTTTATTCAACACTAAATGCTGAGCGTTTTCTCCAACCGGCATCCATCTTCCGGGGTGGATAGGGCGCATAGGTGCAAACAAACCAATGGCTTTCTTTCCTAATGCAGAAGCAATGTGTAAAGGGCCTGTACTTGCAGCTACCAAAGCATCGGCACTATTTATAAAACTAATGAATTGCTTTAAGCTTAGCTTTCCTGTTAAGTCAACCACATCTTTGTGTTTCTCCAGCAAAGGCTTTACTAATTGCCCTTCATCTTTTGTACCACTAATAAATAGTTTAAATTTCGTTTTATCCAAAGCATCAATTAATGCCGAAAAGTTATCAAATCCCCACTCACGCGCGCTACCCTTTGATTTGGGATGCAAAATAACGTTTGTTTTAGTTCTATCAATTAAGTTATTCCATTCTTCTGCCAATGGCTCTGTCCTGGTAAAACCATAATAATTTTTTATTTCGGAAAGACTCACCTCGGTTGGAATACCTAAAAACGACAACAGTTTAATATTTAATTGCGATTCGTGTAAAGGCGAATTTTTACGCGACAGCTTTATCAGCTTATTGCAATACAACCAGTGATAAATTCGGTTGCTGGTACCGACACGCAGTTTAATGTTATTTTGTTTGGCTTGCTGCGCGACCTCTTTCACCGGAAACACATGAATGATCACATCTGCTTTTAAGTTATTTCTCGCCTCTGTATCATCCCAACTTACAAATTCATCCACATGCTGTGATAAGGCGACCACATCGCGCGTATAATTTCTTCCTAAGAAAATAATTTTACTTTTTGGAAAGTGCTTTTTTATATAACCCGCCATTGGCAATGTTAAAACAACATCGCCAATACTGTCGGTTCTGCTTAATATCACCGAAAAATTATCAGGCAGTTTTTGCACGGTATAAGTCTCTTAGTTTTTTATATTTTAAATAGGTGGCGTAAGCCGAAATTTTAGAAATTAAATATCCGGCCTTTCCGTCCAAAAATCCCAAATGCAAAATGTAATGATCAATAAATTTGGCAATAGGATTTACAATCAGTTTATATAATGGGGCTTTTTTGCCTGCCTCAAAAAATGCTTTGGATGCAATATTTGTAAAGTATTCCACCTGCTTATAATGATCGGCTACACTGTAATAACTATAGTGTAAAATATCTCCTTTTAAATGGCCCGTGTTTTTATCGCCATCCTTCATCTCGTATTTATCATGCGGATTTATTCCCGTCCACTGTCCTTTTCTGCTATCCCACAAACGCAACTTTGCATCCGGATACCAATTACAATGCTTTACCCAATGTCCGCAATAATTCGTTAAGCGGTTCATGTAGTAACCGTCTTTGGTCCAGTTATTTTTTACTTCTAAAATGGATTTTTTTAGTGTTTCATCCAACGCTTCATCTGCATCTAATGATAAAACATGCGGAAACTTGGCATAAGTAATTGCCCTGTTTTTTTGCTGTATGTGCCCGTCGAATTTATGCTGGTAAAAGTTAGCTCCTTTACTCACACAAACCTCTTGAGTTTTATCGGTACTAAACGAATCCAATACCACAATTTCATCGGCCACATCCTTAACTGAATCAAGGCAACGGGCGATGTTCTTTTCTTCGTTATACGTTATAATAACAACCGAAATTTGAGGCATGTTGTAAAGTTATAGCAATTCTTGATTGAAACCAATCCAATTTCAAATAATTCAACCTGTTTCAATCTTAGAATGCTTAATCCCGATTAATATATTACTGAAAAATGCCTTTCACCGTATGCATCGGGATTAATAATATAATACAAATGATTACATTTGTTTTATGCAGGTAACACTTATTCAAACCTCAATTTATTGGGAAGACCGCGATAAAAACCTCGCACATTTTGATGGTTTGCTTAACAAAGTAACCGGTAATACCGATTTAATTGTATTACCCGAAATGTTTACCACCGGTTTTACCATGTACCCCTCTAAATTGGCTGAAGCGGCAAACGGACCTACACTGGCCTGGCTGAAACAAAAAACCGCTCAAAAAAATGCAGTTATAACAGGAAGTGTTGCTGTTGAGGAAAACGGAAATTTCTTTAACCGTTTATTTTGGGTTGAGCCCAATGGTGAATTCAGTTTTTACAATAAACGCCATTTATTCAGAATAGCCGGCGAAGACAAGCATTACTCGGCCGGACAAGATAAAATCATTAAAACTGTTGGTGAATTTAAAATTTGTCCGCTGGTGTGTTACGATTTACGCTTTCCCGTTTGGAGCAGAAACACCTACACCAAAAATAACGGTTCGTATACCGCGGCTTACGATGTGTTACTTTATGTGGCCAATTGGCCGGAGGTACGTTCCTATCCATGGAAGCAATTACTGATTGCACGCGCTATTGAAAACCAGTGTTATGTAATTGGTGTAAATCGCATAGGAGCCGATGGAAATAACATTGAGCACAGTGGCGACAGTATGGTAATAAATCCACGCGGCGAAATCATCAGCTCTACCAAAGCACACGAAGAAAGCATTGAAACCTTAACGCTTGATTATAACAAACTCGCTGAATTCAGAAAAGTGTTTCCGGTTGGTTTAGATGCCGATAATTTTACACTTTTGTAGTTAAACCCCTCGCCCTACGAGCACTCCCCCTTTGTAGGAGGAGAAGCCTCTCTTTGGTATATTTATTTACCTAACCGAATTGAACCCTCCTGCTAAGGGAGATGTCGCCTAGTAACAGGGGGACTAAAAAGGACCTTTTCCTCATTTTTCTCCCTTGATATTCCCTCTAAAATCTTATCTTTGTATAGTCTAAAAAAACCGTACTTTTTTAACTTTTTACATGGAATACAATTTTAAAGACATCGAGAAAAAATGGCAGAATAAATGGGCTACAAATAAAACCTTTGCAGCCGATAATAGTTCTTCCAAACCGAAATATTATGTATTGGATATGTTCCCTTACCCATCCGGTGCGGGATTACATGTTGGGCATCCGCTTGGTTACATTGCGTCCGATATTATGGCGCGTTATAAACGCCATAAAGGATTTAATGTGCTACACCCTATGGGATACGATAGCTTTGGCTTGCCGGCTGAGCAATATGCGATTCAAACCGGACAACATCCTGCGGTTACAACCGAACAGAACATTAACCGTTACCGAGAGCAACTAGATAAAATAGGCTTCTCTTTTGATTGGGACCGTGAAGTAAGAACATCCGATCCGTCTTATTACAAATGGACGCAATGGATTTTTATTCAGCTCTTCAATAGCTGGTACAATAACAAAAGCAATAAAGCAGAAAACATTGATACATTAATTGCCGAGTTTGAAAAAAACGGAAATTCCAACATTAATGCACCTTGCGACGAAAACACAAAAGCGTTTACTGCTTCTGAATGGAAATCGTACAGCGAAAAAGAAAAATCAGATACATTAATGCAATACCGCCTAACCTATTTAGGGGAAGCATATGTGAACTGGTGTCCTGCTTTAGGCACTGTTTTAGCAAATGACGAGGTAAAAGATGGCGTGAGCGAACGTGGCGGACATCCTGTGGAGAGAAAACTTATGAAACAATGGAGCATGCGCATCACTGCATATGCACAACGTTTATTAGACGGATTGGATACCATCGACTGGACTGAAAGTTTAAAAGAGTCGCAGCGCTATTGGATAGGCAGAAGTGAAGGTACCAGTCTAAAATTTCAAATTGAAAATTCCGATTTACACCTGGAAGTATTTACAACGCGCCCGGACACAATTTATGGTGTGAGTTTTGTTACCATAGCGCCGGAACACGAGTATGTAGATTCCATTACTACATCAGAACAAAAAGCCGCAGTGGTGGACTACGTTACCAAAGCTAAAAACAGAAGCGAGCGTGAGCGTCAGGCAGATGTGACTAAAGTAAGCGGTGTGTTTACGGGCGCTTATGTGATTCATCCATTTACAGGGAAGCAAATTCCAATTTGGGTGGGTGATTATGTGTTAGCAGGTTATGGAACAGGTGCTGTGATGGCTGTACCGGGACACGATGAACGCGATCATCGCTTTGCCAAACATTTTGGTTTACCAATTTTACAAGTTGTAGAAGGCCCGGATGTACAAGAACAATCTTATGACGCTAAAGAAGGAAAAGGCATTAACTCAGATTTTTTAAACGGATTAGATGTCAAAGTTGCCATTAAAAAAGCGATTGAAGAAATTGAAAAGCGCGGATTAGGAAAAGGCAAAACGAATTATCGTTTGCGTGATGCCGTATTTGGGCGTCAGCGTTATTGGGGCGAACCTATTCCTGTGTATTATAAAGACGGAATTCCGCACGTAATGCCGGAGAATGAATTGCCGTTGGTGTTGCCTGAAGTAGATAAATTTTTACCGACTGAAGATGGTGAGCCGCCGTTAGCGCGCGCGAAAGACTGGAAATACAAAGGACAATTTGATTATGAGCATACCACCATGCCGGGTTGGGCTGGTAGCAGCTGGTACTTTTTGCGTTACATGGATGCAAATAACAACAGCGTTTTTGCTGATAAAAAATTAACCGATTACTGGCAGAATGTAGATTTATACATTGGCGGCAGCGAGCATGCAACAGGTCATTTATTGTATGTGCGTTTCTGGACCAAGTTTTTATTTGACCGTGGATTTATTTCGGTGGATGAACCTGCCAAAAAATTGATCAATCAGGGTATGATACAGGGAACTTCGTGTATGGTATACCGTGTTAATGGCACAAACAAAATAGTTTCAGCTGGCCTAAAAAACCAATACGAAAACACCGCCATTCACATTGATGTGAACATAGTTGACAATAACAATGTAGATGTCGAGAAATTAAAAATTTGGAGAGATGATTTTGCCAACACAGAGTTTGAGTTAGAGGGCGGAAAATTAATATGCGGTACCGCGGTTGAAAAAATGAGTAAACGTTGGTACAATGTAGTTACACCGGATTCTATTTGTGAAAAATTTGGTGCTGACACGTTACGTTTGTACGAAATGTTTTTGGGGCCGTTAGAACAAAGTAAACCGTGGAATACCAACGGAATTACAGGTGTATCGGGCTTTTTGAAAAAGTTGTGGCGATTATTCTATCAATCCGGAAGTTTTGTAGTAAGCGAAGATGCTCCTACTAAACCTGAATTAAAAACCTTACACAAAACCATTAAAAAAATCACAGAAGATATTGAACGTTTTTCATTCAATACCTCCGTAAGTAATTTCATGATTTGTGTGAATGAGTTAGGTGATTTAAAATGCAATAAGCGCGCTGTTATAGAGCCATTATTAGTTTTAATTTCTCCATACGCTCCGCATATAGCTGAAGAACTATGGGAACAACTCGGTCATAAAGAAAGCATTGCCTTTGCGCCTTTCCCTGAATTTAATGAAGTATATTTGGTAGAAGACAATTTCAATTATCCGATTTCGTTCAATGGCAAAATGCGTTTCAATTTAGAGCTGGCCGCTAACTTAAGTGTACAGGAAATTGAAAAGTTAGTGATGGAAGCCGAACAAACGCACAAATACCTCGAAGGAAAACAACCGAAAAAAGTAATTATCGTACCGAAGAAAATTGTAAACATAGTAATGTAATGGGTAAGTTGTTAGTTATAGTCTTATCTGTTTTCTGCCTTAGCGGAATTGCCCAGCAATTAAAAAAAGGCGTTTGGCGTGGTGTATTACATATTGGCGAACATAAAGACGACCTTATTCTGCCTTTTAACTTTAACGTCACTTACGTTAACAATCTGCCGGTTATTGAAGTATTAAATGCGGATGAAAAAATAAAAGTTGAAGAGGTATCCGTCTATAGCGACTCCGTTAATTTTTATATGCCTGTTTTTGATACTGAATTCAGAACTGTTTTAAAAAACGATACGCTCAACGGAATCTGGATTAACCACAGCAAAAAAGACAATAATAAAATTCCTTTTGAAGCATTTTACAATAATAAGACGCGTTTTGTAACCAGTGCTGCGGCTAAAGTGGATTTTACCGGACGATATGAAGTAACATTTAATGAAGGTACGTCGGGCGAATACAAAGCAGTTGGAATATTTAAACAAAACGGGAACAAAGTAACCGGAACATTTTTAACGGAAACAGGCGACTATCGTTATTTAGAAGGTGCAGTTCAAAATTCAAACATGTCACTCTCGTGTTTTGATGGATCACACGCCTTTTTGTTTTTCTTAAGTACGCCCAATACTAAAGGAAAAGCCGACAATCTGGAAGGTAAAGTTTTTTACAGCAATAGCGGAAGTGAAGAATTTAAAGCCAAACGTAATGAGAGCTTTAAGTTAAAAGATCCGGAATCGATTACACAACTTAAAAATCCGGGTGAGAAAATTTATTTCACATTTCCGAATACGGATAATAAAAAAATCAGTCTGAGTGACGAAAAATACAAGGGAAAAGTTGTAGTGATTCAAATCATGGGTAGCTGGTGTCCGAACTGCATGGATGAAACCGCTTACCTGGCAAAAGTTTACCGTAAGTACGAGCACGAAGGATTAGAAATAATTGCTTTGGCTTATGAGCGCACTGCCGAATTTGAAAAAGTAAAGAAAAATGTTTTACGTTTAAAGAAACGCTTTGGCGTTGATTACGAAATATTAATAACCGGACTAAGCGGAAAAGCGAAAGCATCGGAGAGCTTACCGTTTTTCAATAACATCAGTGCGTTTCCAACTACTATTATATTAGACCGTAATCACGAGGTAAAAAGCATTTACACCGGATTTAGCGGACCGGCTACCGGTAAAGAATACGTAAGGTATACCGAGAAAACAGAACATTTAATTGAACAACTCTTATTAAAAAAGTAAAATGTTTACAGGCATCATAGAAACACTGGCAAAAGTGGAGAAAATTGAAAAGGAAGCAAGTAATGTCCATTTTACTTTTTCTTCATCCATCACTTCCGAATTAAAAATTGATCAGAGTGTGGCGCATAACGGTGTGTGCCTTACGGTTGTTAAAATACATGGAAACCAATACACCGTAACAGCCATTGAGGAGACACTGAAACGTACCAATCTGGGCTCCTTAGCGGTTGGTAATTATGTAAATCTGGAGCGCTGCATGCCTGCTAACGGACGTTTTGACGGACACATTGTACAAGGACACGTAGACACAACGGCAACGTGTGTTAGTGCCAATAATTTGAATGGCAGCTGGGAGTTTATATTTGAATACGAGGCCAACCCTAAGCATATTACTGTGGAAAAAGGAAGTATTACTATCAATGGTGTGAGTTTAACGGTGGTGGATTCGAAACCCAATGGTTTTTCGGTGCACATCATTCCTTACACCTTTGAGCATACCAATTTTAAATCCATTGAGCGCGGCACAAAAGTGAATTTAGAATTTGATATAGTTGGGAAGTACATTGCTAAAATGTTAGGGAGGTAAAAACACACGGACCCTGAGCTTGTCGAAGGGTGCGCAAAAAATTAAACATGCACTTAAGATTGTTTAAAAAAGCGTATGTCATTTCGAGCGATAGCGAGAAATCTTTTATAGATTCCTCCCTCCGGTCGGAATGACAATAAAATTAAAACAAAACAGTTTTCGACTTCGCTCGAACTGACAAACAGATAACAAACATGCACATAGGATTATTTTTCGGATCATTTAACCCCATTCACATCGGCCATATGGCGCTTGCCAATTACATGGCAGAGTTTACCGATATGGATCAGGTATGGTTTGTTATTTCACCTCATAATCCCTTAAAGCAAAAAGCAAGTTTGCTGAATCAGAATCAGCGTTTGTATATGGTAAATGTAGCCATTGAAGACGATGAACGTTTTAAAAGCAGTACCATTGAATTTGATTTACCTCAGCCTTCCTACACGATTAACACATTGGTTCATTTAAAAGAAAAATATCCTAAGCATAAATTCAGTTTAATTATTGGTCAGGATAATCTGGAGAATTTCCACAAATGGAAAAACTACGAGGAAATTTTAAAGAACTATAAGTTGTATATATATCCTCGACCGGGTTCTGCAAAAACAGATTTGGAAATTCATCCCAATGTGGTAATGACGCAAGCACCATTTATTGAAATCTCTTCTACTTTTATCAGAGACGCCATCAAAAAGAAAAAAGACATCCGTTATTTCCTGCCTGATAAAGCCTGGAAATACATTGACGAAATGAATCTTTACAAGAAATAACTGCCCCCTTCTAAATTTTTTCTTCTTAAGTATCAACAAATTACATCATTTTCTTATACATTTGTTTCTTATGTATTGGACTTAGATGTATCTTTGTCTTAAGTAAAACATTATAATAGCAGATATGTATTCATCCGAATTAATAAAAGGCACTTTAAAAACCATAGTATTAAAACTATTGGCTGAGCATAAGAAAATGTATGGTTATGAAATTACGCAAATGGTAAAAGAAATGACCGGTGATAAAATTCAAATAACAGAAGGGGCGCTTTACCCTACTCTTCACGCTCTGGAAGCGGAAGGTATTTTAATCACCGAAATCGAATACATTGGTAAGCGCGTTAGAAAATATTATTCGTTAAGTCCGGATGGCAAAAAACTTTCGAAAGAAAAAGTAAGCGAGTTTGCCGACTTTATGAATACCATGAAATTTTTGCTTGATATAAAAACAAAGCAAGCTTAAATGTATAACATCAGTGATAAACAAATAGATTACATTCTCGATGACATCAGACGTCGTGGCATTGAGATGGAGGACCTGCAGTTAAACCTCCTCGATCATATTTGTTGCATCATTGAACAAAACCTCAGTCCGGATGGAGACTTTGAGGGCTTCTACAAACAAACAATCCCGAAGTTCTGTAAAAAAGAACTTTGGGAGATAGAAGAAGAGACCATCTTATTACTAACCTATAAAAACTATTACACTATGAAAAAAGCGATGATATTAAGCGGGAATATCTCTCTTGCATTAATTGCAATTGGTACCGTACTAAAAATCTTTCATTGGCCCGGCGCTGCAATTTCTTTACTGCTAGGCTTCTTTATCCTATGTTTTATTTTCTTTCCTTCTGCTCTTTACTTTAATTACAACTCTTCCAAACGTGGGCTTGGTGTAAACTTAACTGCGTTTTTAGGAGGCACAAGTTTTATGCTTGGAATATTATTTAAAGTGATGCATTGGCCGGGAGCTTCCATGTTACTTTTAATTGGCTGGACCATTTTACTTGGAGCATTTATTCCTTTACTGTTGTTTTCAAAGCTTCGCGAAAACAATACTCCAGGCGAAAAAGGTATTTATGTATTAGGTGCAATTGCGATGATTTTATTTGAACTAGCTACCTTGTTCAAAGTAATGCATTGGCCGGGCGCAGGACCCTTATTAATTGTTGGCTCCTTTCTTTTGGTAGGAATTTTTATACCAATGTATACCAACAAACAAATAAAAGCAAACCAAATGAATCCCGGAAAATTTGTTTTTGTTATCACCCTTACCATGTATACTGTAGCATTAACTTTTTTACTGGCAATGAATGTACAGGGACCGGTACTTGAACGGTTTGCTGGCGACACCATAGATAATAAGCAAATCGTAAGTTATTTTGAAAAGAAAAACCAACGCTTAGAAAATCAATTACAAACTGATAGCGCTTCCCAATTAAAACATTATGATGACGTAAAAACACAAGCCCAAAAAACAAGGCAACTCATTAATGCTTTACGTTTAGAACTTGTTAAAGGTATTGAAAATGTTGATGAAGCAATGGCTTCGAATTTAATAAGCAATCCCTATTTAATTATACGGAAAGATAATTTCGATATTGGAAACCAAGTCCTATTGGATCCGTCCGGTAACAAGGCCTCCGCTTTGAAAAAAGAAATTGAACAATTTAGAACTGTAGCCTTGAAATACGGTGAAAATAATGTAGTGCTTAAAGAAAAAATCTCAGGTTTATTTAATACTTCGGATGATGAATATCTGGATACGCAAAGAACATGGGAGGAACGGACATTTAGAAATTGTATGCTCATCACAACTCTTTCTCGTTTAACCGCAATTGAAAAAAATATTTTATTAGCAGAATCTAATTTATTAACTCTAAAATAATATTTATGAAAAAATCAGTTTATATAAGCGGTATAATTAGCATCATTACGATGATGTTAGGCTGCATGTTTAAAGTAATGCATTGGCCGGGAGCCAGCATATTATTAGTGAGTTCAGTATTTTTATTTAGTTTCATTTTCTTACCACTTGGCTTAAAAAACAACTACGACCTAATGCCATTTAAGAAATACAAAACCTTACACATTATCTCATTCATTGTATTCTTTATTTGCATCATGGGAGTGTTGTTTAAAGTGATGCATTGGCCGGGAGCCTCCGTCTTTTTACTCCTTGGTATTCTGCTTCCTTTTGTTCTCTTTTTCCCCGCCTACTTGTACTATACAAGGGATGAAGAAAAAGCAGGTAATAAAAACTTTTTGGGAATAGTACTTGGATTAACTTTTTTAGCGGTATTCAGTGTTTTCTTAGCCCTTACCGTAAGTAAACAAGTGGTTTCATCAGCTGTATCCTCAGTAAACCTATACGATAACGAGGCCAACTATTATCATTCCAATAAGGAAAGTAAAAATCAGATAAGTCAGTCGGCCAACGATCTTTACAA
Source organism: Bacteroidia bacterium (assembly GCA_040403535.1). GTDB lineage: Bacteria > Bacteroidota > Bacteroidia > B-17B0 > Aurantibacillaceae > JAHEYG01. The sequence goes on along the minus strand of JBBAKL010000011.1, from coordinate 8,683 downwards.
TTATGTAAACGATCTAAAGTGCCAATTACTATCTGCAGCCGGTGAAAATATGTGCAACGGAAATACCCCTAATGCCAATTATAAACCGGAAGAGATTGCCGGGCTTGATAACCGTGAGGCAGTGCGCTTTGTGTTTCTAAGTGACGAAGGACCAAAAGGCAGTAGTCATTTAAAAGAAAAAATTGACACCTTTCGTAATGTTGTTTTATCTGATAAAAACATTCCTCCCGAATTATCCGAATTAGTATCCCAGTTATTTTATACCGGCGATAAAGATATTTATGGTGTCTTTGCGGAAGGAAGTGCATGGGAACAACGTGAATTCAATAATTACTCGGTGGCATTTATGCTTGATTTCTTGGCAAGAATACAAAGCAATGTTCGTTTGATAGAGGGTGAAATGATTAATTAAATAAAAAGAGCCGTTTTATTGATAAAACGGCTCTTTTCTATTAATAAATTCCTGAGGCCCCTTCTTTTTTGAATTTGACAAAAATACTTCTCGTATTATGCTCTTTATAAAGCCATATATTACATCGCCGGAGAACAACTCTTTCTTTTATATAAAGAATTTGAAGATTACAATTTAACCGATAAAATTTTATCGTTGTCGGAAACCAACATGAATCTTACGGGCGAATCCTCTAAAACCCAGAAGAAAGTTTATTTTTAATTTTAGACACACAACAGAAGATCACCCACTATTGGTGTAATAAAGTATTTGTTTACTTAATTTAAGTAAATATTTCCTAATACCCTAATACTGTACCCAGCCATTTTTCGGCCACAGTTACAGCTATACCTTTTCTCTTGGCATAATCTTCAACCTGATCCTTAGAAATTTTACCTATACCAAAATAATGTGAGTTACTATTAGCAATATACAATCCGCTAACAGCAGCAGTTGGAACCATTGCTAAACTTTCTGTTAAAGTTATTCCGGTTGTTTTCTCAACATCCAGGAGCTTCCAAATCGTATTCTTTTCAGTATGATCGGGTTGAGCCGGATAGCCCGGAGCCGGACGAATACCCGCGTATTCTTCTTTTATTAATTGTTCATTGGTTAAATTTTCGTCTAGTGAAGAGCCCCAAAGTTCAGTTCTTACTTTTTTGTGCATTAATTCTGCAAAAGCCTCGGCCAATCGGTCGGCTAGTGCTTTCAACATAATAGCATTATAATCATCATGGTCCTTCTCAAATCGAGCAACATGTTCATCTATTCCAATACCTGTAGTTAACGCAAATGCGCCTACATAATCTGTTTTGCCGCTTGTTTTTGGTGCAATAAAATCAGATAAAGCCGTATTAAATTGTCCGGCAGGTTTCTTGGTTTGCTGACGTATGCCATGAAAAACGGCTTTTATATCTTTACCATTTTCAGCTAATACTTCAATATCATCTTCATTAATTGTATTGGCAGGATAAATACCGATCACAGCATTAGCTTTTAGCCATTTCTCATCAATGATTTTTGACAACATGGTTTGAGCATCATTAAACAATTTTCTTGCTTCCGCTCCTCGTTCCTTATCATCCAGAATTTTTGGATACGATCCTTTCATTTCCCAACTGTGAAAGAATGGTGTCCAGTCAATATATTCAGCTATTTCCTTTAAGCTGTAATCATTAAATACTTTGTTACCTAAATATTTTGGCTTTACAATTTCTTCTTTACTCCAATCAATGGCAAATTTATTTGTACGGGCTTCTGCAATAGAAATAAATTTGTTTTGACCTTGCGCATTTTTGTTTTGTTCACGAATGCGTTCGTAATCTTTATTCACATCTTCAGCAAAAGCAGCCTTTAAATCTTTACTAATTAAATTTTGTACGACAGGAATACTTTTACTAGCATCGTTAACATGAACAACCGGATGAGAGTAATGTGGTGCTATTTTAACCGCAGTATGTACGCGTGATGTAGTAGCGCCACCAATTAATAGAGGCGTTGTAAATCCTTGTCGCTCCATTTCTTTTGCCACATGCACCATTTCATCAAGCGACGGTGTTATTAAACCGCTCAATCCAATTATGTCAACATTTTCTTTCTTTGCTGTTTCCAATATTTTATCAGCAGGCACCATAACGCCCAAATCAATAATTTCAAAATTGTTGCAAGCCATTACAACCCCTACAATGTTTTTACCAATATCGTGTACATCACCTTTAACTGTAGCTAATAATACTTTGCCATTATTTTTCTGAGTAACACCACTCGCCTTTTTTTCTTCCTCCAAATATGGTAATAAATACGCCACTGCTTTTTTCATTACACGTGCGCTTTTTACAACCTGCGGCAAAAACATTTTTCCGCTGCCAAATAAATCGCCAACCACATTCATACCGTCCATAAGAGGGCCTTCAATCACCGACAAGGTTTTGTCGTATTGTTTACGACATTCCTCAACATCCGCGTCAATATAATCAGTAATTCCTTTCACTAAAGCGTACGTTAATCGCTCTCGCACGGTGCCTTTGCGCCATTCTTCATTTTTTTCGTCCTTGGCTTTTCCTTTTCCTTTCAGCTCTTCTGCTTTTGCGATTAATCGCTCCGTTGCATCATCTCTTCTGTCCAACAATACATCTTCCACAAGCTCCAGCAAATCCTTTGGAACATCATCGTAAATCTGCAGCATACTCGGATTAACAATACCCATGTCCATACCATGCTTTACGGCATGATATAAGAATGCAGCGTGTATGGCTTCGCGAACAGTGTCGTTTCCTCTAAAAGAAAAACTAACGTTGCTTACCCCTCCGCTTACTTTTGCGTGAGGTAAATTTTCTTTAATCCACTTCGTAGCCAAAAAGAAATCTAATGCGTTGCGGCGATGTTCTTCCATTCCTGTTGCAACAGGGAAAATATTAGGATCAAAAATGATATCCTGTGGAGGGAAATTAACTTTGTTTACTAATATATCGTATGCGCGTTTACAAATATCTATACGTCGTTGCAAAGTATCCGCCTGACCAACTTCATCAAATGCCATCACAATTATAGAAGCGCCATATTTTTTAACGGTATTTGCTTGTTCAATAAACTTTTGTTCGCCTTCTTTTAATGATATGGAGTTAACAATACCTTTACCTTGTAAACACTTTAATCCCGCCTCAATTACACTCCATTTTGAGGAGTCGATCATAACAGGCACTCGAGCAATATCCGGTTCAGAAGCAATTAAATTCAAAAAGGTAACCATGGCCTTTTCAGCATCTAACATACCTTCATCCATGTTTACATCAATTACCTGTGCGCCGCCTTCTACTTGATCACGCGCTACAGCCAAGGCTTCCTCGTATTTTTCATCAATGATTAACTTAGCAAACTTTTTTGAACCGGTAACATTGGTTCGCTCACCTACATTCATGAAATTACTTTCAGGACGTAAAGTAACCGGTTCCAAACCGCTCAAATGCATTAATGTATCAGGTTGTGGTTTTACACGTGGTTTACTCTTAGCAGCAATAGTTGCAATTTCGCGAATGTGATCGGGAGTAGTGCCGCAGCAACCTCCTACAATATTTAAAAATCCTGCTTTTAAAAAGTCTTCTATCTGATGCCCCATTTCGTGTGCATCCTGATCATATTCTCCGAACTGATTTGGTAAACCGGCATTCGGATAAGCGCTTATAAAAAATGGCGCTTTATTGGAAAGTTCTTCCAAATACGGACGCATATCCTTTGCCCCTAAAGCGCAATTTAATCCAACACTTAATAATTTAACGTGTGAAACTGAATTTAAAAAAGCCTCGGTAGTTTGGCCCGATAAGGTTCTTCCGCTGGCATCGGTAATCGTTCCTGATACCATCACCGGCATCACTTTGTTTATTTTCTCGCAATAGCTCTCAATAGCGAATAATGCTGCTTTTGCGTTGAGTGTATCAAAAATTGTTTCAATCAATAATAAATCAGAACCTCCGTCAACCAAACCACGCACTTGTTCGGTATAGGATTCAACCAGTTCATCAAAAGTAATGGCTCTATAGCCCGGATCATTTACATTTGGTGAAATAGAAAGCGTGCGGTTTGTGGGCCCAATCGATCCGGCCACAAACTTGGGAGTATATGCCTTATCCGGAAATTCCTTATTAAACTCATCAATTGCTGACTTTGCAATTTTAGCTGATTCATAATTTAATTCGTACACTAAGTCCTGCATATCATAATCAGCCATAGCGATACTAGTACCACTAAATGTATTGGTTTCGATAATATCGGCACCGGCTTTTAAATATTCTTTATGAATCGCTTTAATAATTTGTGGCTGGGTTATGGATAACAAATCGTTATTTCCTTTTAAATCCTTATGCCAGTCGGTAAAGCGCTTGCCCCTGTAATCTTTTTCTTCTAATTTATACTGTTGTATCATGGTGCCCATAGCGCCATCAATTACCAGTATTCTTTTCTCCAATTCTTTTTCAATCGTATGCATAGTATAAAAATAAAAAATCCCTTCTGTTTATACCGGAAGGGATTAGTTGTATGATTATTTTAAATTAACTAACTAAATTCCGGCTTATTTGCTTCAGGTCATTAACCCGAACACGATTTCCCACCTTCTTATCAGCTAAACGTATTTATCAGTTTTTACAGAAATTCCTGTAAATACTTAATGTAAAATCTTTAAGGGTTGGTAAGGCTTCACAGGGCGTGTCCCTCTGCCTTTCGTAATAAGCTTTGTAAAGAACTGGTGCAAAGATAATGAATTTTTATATGGATAAATTCAATACTTTAGTGATTATTTCGGTAAAACCATGAAAAATCTGTTATTGACCCTATCCTTTTGTATGCTTTTGATCTCTGCTAAATCACAAAAGCTAAATGCCGCGAAAGAAGTAATGGAAAACATGAAAAAGCAAGAGCAGGCCTGGAATAATTTTGACCTGGAGGCTTATATGAAGCATTATTGGAACAACGATAGCCTGATGTTTATTGGCAGCAAAGGTATTACCTATGGCTGGAAACAGACATTAGCCAACTACAAAAAGAGTTATCCCGATAAAGAAGCAATGGGTACATTAACCTTCGTTAATTATAATGTTGAGCAGCTATCACTAACTTCCGTTTACGTAATAGGTCACTGGCAGATTAAAAAGAAGGATAAAGAAGTTGGAGGGTATTATTCCTTATTGTGGAAAAAAATTAAAGGAGAATGGGTGATTGTCAGTGATCACACCAGTTAAATTTTCACGCCAATAACGCAAACATCATCATCCTCTTCAATATTCCTTTTCCGGTTTTTAAATTCAGTTTCCAATTCGGCTTTTATTGTTTTAGGTTTTTTAATTTTGTGGCAATTATTCCGCTAATTTGAGTTGCATCCTCTTTAGTAAAAGTTCTACAATGTTTTTTAATCTTTATAACAATTGATGGAATCTACATTATCTCTTTTTTCACTCAGCAACATGCCCAAATTCATTTGCCCAATAACTGAATCTTTCATGTGTTTTGCTTTTATCATTAATTCGGTTGAACGCAGAAACTAATACATGGCAGAATCTAAACCACCGATATATTTGCAGTAAGATCTTTATTATATCCAATAGCCAAACGGTTTAATGCTATTTTAGCAATTAACTGGCAGAGAGAATTATATTTTCTTCTTGCGCTCAGTATATTCTGATTGAAGAAATAAATAGAATATAATTTTTTTATTAAACCGCTCAAAAAATTATTTAATATGAACTAAGAGTTTTTCGTAAGCTTATTTAATATTTCCTGTGCACTTTTTGCAATAACTGTTCCCGGACCAAAAACAAAACTTACTCCTGCATTAAACAGGAAATCGTAATCCTGTTGTGGAATTACTCCACCTGCTACCACCATAATGTCACCGCGTCCAAATTTCTTTAATTCATCTATTACTTGCGGAACCAATGTTTTATGTCCTGCCGCTAAGCTACTTACACCAAGAATATGCACATCGTTTTCTACAGCTTGTTTTGCAGCCTCTGCAGGCGTTTGAAATAACGGACCAATATCCACATCAAATCCCATGTCGGCAAAACTTGTTGCAATTACTTTTGCGCCACGATCATGTCCGTCTTGTCCCATTTTAGCTATCATGATTCGTGGTCTTCTGCCTTCCTGTTCTGCAAACTTATCTGCTAGTTCGCGGGCTTTTGCAAAATCTTTATCCATACTAATTTCCTTACTATATACACCTGCAATTGAACGAATGTTGGCCTTATAACGGCCATATACTTCCTCCAATGCAAATGAAATTTCACCAAGCGTTGCTCTTACTTTTGCTGCTTCAATTGCTAGAGCTAATAAATTACCCTTGCCGGTTTGAGCCGCTTCCGTTAAAGCTAATAAAGCTTTTTCCACGTCTGTATTATTACGCTCTGCTTTTAATTTGTTTAAACGTTCTAATTGTTGCTGACGAACTTTTGTATTGTCAACTTCTAAAATTTCGATATTGGTTTTTTCATCAGTAGTAAATGCGTTAACACCTACAATAATGTCTTTACCACTATCAATACGTGCTTGTTTACGCGCAGCTGCTTCTTCAATACGCATTTTCGGAATACCTGTCTCAATGGCCTTTGCCATACCTCCTAACTCTTCAACTTCCTGAATTAAAGCCCAAGCTTTATGCGCAATCTCGTTAGTTAAATATTCAATGTAGTATGAACCGGCCCAAGGATCAACTACTTTACAAATATTAGTTTCTTGCTGTAAATAGATTTGTGTATTACGCGCAATTCGTGCGCTAAAATCGGTTGGCAAAGCAATGGCTTCATCCAATGCATTAGTATGCAAACTTTGTGTATGGCCCATAGCTGCCGCTAATGCTTCGATACAAGTTCGCGCTACATTGTTAAATGGATCTTGCTCCGTTAAACTCCAGCCGCTGGTTTGACAATGTGTACGCAATGCCATTGATTTCGCTGACTTCGGATTAAATTGCTTTACCATTTTGGCCCATAACATGCGGGCCGCTCTCATTTTGGCAATCTCCATAAAATGATTCATGCCAATCGCCCAGAAAAAAGACAAACGTGGCGCAAACGCATCAATATCTAAACCCGCTTTTATTCCGGTACGTATGTATTCCAGTCCATCTGCCAAAGTGTATGCTAATTCAATATCAGCAGTGGCACCTGCTTCTTGCATGTGATAACCACTAATGGATATAGAATTAAATTTTGGCATATTTTTAGAAGTAAACTCAAATATGTCCGCAATAATTTTCATGGAAGCTGCCGGCGGATAAATGTAGGTGTTACGCACCATGAATTCCTTCAAAATATCATTTTGAATGGTTCCGCTTAATTTATCCATACTAACGCCCTGCTCCTCTGCGGCAACTATGTAAAACGCTAAAATTGGCAGCACAGCGCCATTCATCGTCATGGATACACTCATTTGATCTAATGGAATCTGATCAAATAGTACTTTCATATCCAAAATGCTGTCGATAGCAACACCGGCTTTACCTACATCACCCACTACACGTTCGTGATCACTATCGTATCCGCGGTGTGTAGCTAAATCAAAGGCTACCGATAATCCTTTTTGACCGGCAGCTAAATTTCGTCTGTAAAACGCATTGCTTTCTTCAGCCGTGCTAAATCCTGCATACTGACGGATGGTCCATGGGCTTTGCACATACATGCTGGAATAAGGTCCGCGTAAAAACGGCGGTATGCCTGCGCCAAAATTTAAGTGCTCTAGGCTTTGGATATCATTAGCAGTGTAATTTGACTTCAATTCAATTTGCTCTGCGGTAGAAAATACCGAAGCTGTTGCTTTCACCTCGGGTGAAACACTTTTATATGTTATGTTTGAAAAATCTTTACGCATATTTTAGTTCGATGCTGATAATGGGTTTGCAGACTTAAAACTTTCAACTTCAAATGACTTTGCCAGACGTATCGGAAGAATTGGTGTAATTTCAGGATTAGTGGATTTTGCAACATTTCCTTCCGGCACAGAAGCTATCTTTTCCAGCTTGTTCTGAAATTTATTTACACCTAACAGTGTTAGTTTTCCTTCTTTCAATTCATGAATTAATGTGCTGACTCCTTCCGATATGAGCGTTTGAATGAAATTATTTTTCAAACAAGCAATAAAACCACCCTTCGCTTCGATTGATTTAAATTGTTCCCATGCTTTTTGAGCCAGCTCTTCCGTAATGCTTTCAATATAATAAGAACCGGAAGAGATATCACTTACTTTATTCAAATAACTTTCATCCTTTAAAATAAGTTGCTGATTACGTGCAATTCGTGCCGAGAAATCATTTACCTCGGAAAAACCCTCGTTATAAGGCAATACGCTCAAACTATCCGCGCCACCAATGACCGCACTCATAGCTTCTGTTGTGGTGCGTAACATGTTGTTATAAATATCCATCGCGCTTTTATCGAGCTGTGCTGTTTGTGCGTGAATATGTATAGGGAAATTTGTTTGATATGTCTCCTGAAGTAAAGCAATTAATTTTCGGAAAGCTCTAAGTTTAGCAATCTCCGTAAAAAAATCAGGACCAATTGAGAAAATGGCGTGTATGGTTTTGTTATTTAAACCTCCCTTTTCATTCAGATAGTTAAAATATTCGTTCACATGAGCCAGCGCAAATGCCAATTCATTAACTGTGTTTGCTCCAGCTTCCTCGTATAATCCCGCATTCACAGGGATGTGAACCAGTTTATTCAGCACATTCATATCAGCATCCTG
>JBBAKL010000010.1:0-72822 GCA_040403535.1 Bacteroidia bacterium | reverse complement strand
TCTTGCCATTGTACTTAATGAATCGCGATAAACATCATCAATCGATCCCACAGTCATGTCACCTCCATAAAAATGAGCAATCGTTATATTAAATGGCAAGGATGAACTTACAGCGGCGAACATCTCAAAGCGATCACCTAATGCAATAATTAAATCTGTTTGTTCTTTTATATTATTCCACAAAGCAGAAAATTTCTTAAATGTATCTGCCATTGATGAGGAGATTGCAAAAGGTGTATCACCTTTAGGAAAAGACTTTATCTGATAGTCAGGAGTAAAACCATCATCTATTAGGTTCTGAATCGTGTAACCATGCTTTTTTGATAAATGGCTACCAAAAGCAACAATCTTTAAATTAAAATAACTATCAGATAAAAGCTTTTTAATAAGGGGTAAATAGATACTGTAATCCGCCCTGGTGCTTGTTAAAAGAACTATGTTTAATCTAGGTCTTCCCATTTTACAATACTATCGTTACTTAAATTATGTTTGAGTCTTCTGCCGATAATCTCGGTTAGATACTTAGGCTGTATTCCGTTTCCGGGCCTCTTTATAACTAAATCACTTTTTTCTAATAAACAACCAGCTGAAATTTCTCTATTTACATGTATACTCTTTCTAGCTACCATTATGTTCTTTTTTTCTGATTGGGATGGACGTTTAATACCGTCACCCAACGCGACTTCAATTTTTCTAATAGCGCTTGTCATTTCTTTTAATTCTCCAGGGGATAAAGAAGCGAGATGGTCAGGCCCCTTCATATCCTTATCTAGAGTAAAATGCTTTTCAATTACAGTTGCGCCCAAAGCTACAGCAGCAATTGGGATTTCGACACCCAGCGTATGATCTGAATAACCTACTTTTACATTAAGTTCTCTGCTTAATAAGCACATAGCGCTAATATTAACGTCCTCTAATGGCGTTGGGTATTCTGTATTACAATGTAATACTGTAATTAATTCCTTTTTTAACCCATTATCTAATAATACCTCAACTGCTTCCTTAACCTCATCAAATGTACACATGCCTGTACTTAACAGCACTTTCTTATTATACTTTGCTACTTTAACCAAAAACGGTTGGTTTGTTGCATCACCAGATGATATTTTAATGTAATCAAGATTCAAAGTTTCCAAAAAATCGAAACTCTCGTCATCGAATGCAGTAGAAAGAAATTTTATATTATGTTTATTGCAATGGTTAATAAGCACGTAATGGTCATTATAACTTAATTCCAATTTCTTTAACATGTCAAATTGCGTACCATCATTCTGCGTATTTTTTTGCTGATAATCTGCCTTAGTCGCGGATTTTGAAACCAAATTCTCTGCCTTAAAAGTTTGAAATTTAACATAATCTGCCCCTGCTTCAGCTGCCACCTCTATAAGTCTTTTGGCAAGATTAATATCACCATTATGATTAACTCCTGCTTCTGCAATAATTACTGTACGCGTCATGACTTTACAATAGAATTAGCCTTAATGAAACTATTTTCCTTAATGATTATATATTCCTTTGTAACTGCTGCACTCCCAACAAAGGAATTATCACCTATAATAACACCTCCATTAATAATTGCACCAGTAGAAATATGACAATTATTTCCTATAACTGCATCATGCTCTATTAATGCTTTAGTGTTTACTATACAATTCGCCCCAACAGCTGCTGATGCATTAACTATAGCCTTATGCATTATTACCGTTCCTTCATTGATTTTAGCATGTGGTGAAACATATGCTAAAGGTGAAACAACAGTTGCAATTTTCAAATTCAATTGCTTAAGAATTTGAAATAATTTCGTTCTTTGGTTGGCCGAATGGATTTGACCTATGGTAATTATGAAATAAACTTCCGTTCCCTTATATTTTTCTAAATCCTTATCCTCTCCAATTATCTCATATCCTAATACCATCTGCCCAATTTTTTCAGACACATCTAGGATACCAACAATCTGATATTTTCCCTCCTGCTCAATAACATCAATTACCGATTTACAGTGGCCTCCGCCTCCTATTAAAATAATTTTATCCATTCACCCTATAACTACTTGGGATATTCACCAACCTATCCTCAATCCAGCTGGCATTTGACAAATCACCATTAATACAATTGGAAAACATAGCCAGTTTATTCATTAAGGTCCATGCAGGCCTAGTCATGACTCCATTTTGATTGGTAATTTCCAAAAACATATCTCTCTCGTCTCTGTTATTTAACAGAACGGCATTCAGCCAATAGTTAGAGCTGCTATTGGTAGGTTCTTCAATAAATTTAATGTTGGTGTTACTAAAAAATTCCTTGTATAAAGCCGCAGTTTTGCGTTTTGATGCGATGAACATTGGTAGTTTTTTTAGTTGAGCACATGCCAAAGCAGCATTTAAATTGGGTAACCGATAATTATACCCAACATAATCATGTTTAAATTCCCATTTGTGGGGGATTTTGGCTTGGGTGGTTAAGTGCTTTCCCAATCTTGCTAACTCCTCATTATTGGTTGTTATGACCCCACCACCACCACAAGTAATGGTTTTATTACCATTAAAACTAAATGCACCTAAAAGACCTTTGGTGCCGGTATGTGTTTCCTTATAGAAACTGCCTATTGATTCTGCGGCATCTTCCACAACAACTATATGAAACCTGTTACAGACTCTAATAATATCATCAATTTTAACCGGATGACCAAAAGTATGCATGGGTACGCAGGCAGAGATAACTTTTTTTGTCTTTTTATGTATGCATTTGCCGTTAATAATATCACAATTCTCATCAAGAAAGACTTCTAGCTTTTGAGGTGATAAACCTAATGTATCAAGGTCAACATCAATAAACAGAGGTTCAGCACCAATATAACTTATAGCGTTACAGGTGGCAATGAAAGATAATGGTTGAGTAATTACAAAATCATTACGATTTACACCTGCAAGAATTAAGGACATGTGCAATGCAGCTGTTCCGTTAACGGTTGCTATTGCGTATTTTGACCCAGTATATCTCTTAATAGAATCTTCGAATTCATCAACATACTTTCCTACAGACGAAACAAAAGTAGAATCAATTGTTTCCACCACATAAGCTTTCTCCTGCTCATCAAAATAAGGTTCATGCAAAGGAATATAGGCCTTGTTTGGATATAATGACTTTATAAAATCAATTGTTTCGTTAAACATTATAAATATCTGCTTTATAATTATTCAGGTTCTCCTTTTTACGAAACCATTCGATAGTAATATCTAATCCCTTTTCTAAAGTATGTAATGGTTGCCAATTGGTATTTTCAATCAACTTCTTATTACTGCCAAACAAGCGTTCTACTTCACTTTTTTCAGGACGTAACCTGATTTCTTCGGTGATTATTTTAGCATCGATGTTTACCTTTTGTATAATTCGTTTTGCTAATTCTTCAATTGATATTTCAGTATTAGTAGCGATATTAACATCCTCCCCAATGAGTTTTTCTGATTTTGCTATTTCCATAAATCCGTTAACAGTATCCTTAACAAACAGCAAGTCTCTGGTAGGATGAATGGCGCCTAGCTTTATTTCTCGGATTCCATTTAAGAGTTGTGTAATAATTGTTGGGATAACGGCTCTTGCCGATTGTCTCGGTCCATATGTGTTAAATGGCCTAACTATTGTAACAGGCAAATTGAAACTTCTATAAAACGACTCCGCCATACAATCTGCGCCGATTTTTGTGGCAGAATAGGGAGATTGTGGTTGCCGGGAATGTAACTCATCAATAGGAACATATTTTGCTGTACCATATACCTCCGAGGTTGATGTTACCAATATTCGTTTGGTGTTATAATCTCTTGCAGCCTGTAATACATTTAAGGTACCCTTAATATTAGTATCCACATAATTATCCGGAGAATGATAGCTATATGGTATTGCAATTAATGCTGCTAAATGAAAAACTACATCTATTCCTTTCATGGCTATTCTTACGCCGTTTGGATCCCTAATATCACCAGAAAAGATCTCAATCTGATTTAGGGTTTCTTTTGGCAGAGTATCCAACCAACCCCAAGAGTTAAAAGAGTTGTAATAAACAAAAGCCTTTACTTTATAACCGTGATGAACTAATTCCTCAACCAAATGGCTTCCAATAAATCCATCTGCTCCAGTCACTAATATTTTATCGTTTTTATTCATTAGCTGTTAAGTTTGATTTCTTGCCAGTTTAAACAAGTAGGTACTATTCCAACCCTGTTTGACGCATATGATTTAAAAGTTGGATCAAATGAAAGTTCTTTTATTTCGAATGAAAGTGCATTTTGGTTTATGTTTATTGAAGTTGTATTAACACTTCCAAAACCAATATTAGCGAAATTATACATTCCTGCTTTTAAAGGTGATGGCAACTTTACCTTTGAGCGGTACTTTCCTGGAACTCGTTTATTCAATTTTTCAGAATCATAATCCGTATCAAAAGAAATGAAAATAATATCTCCATCCTTTTCAAGTACGAAAGCCAAAGATACTCCATTGATATCTTCGCGAATTTCATATTCCACAGATAATGTGATCTCCTCAAAAACATCAAATTCGTTTTTTAATTCATTTTTATTATTAGTTAAGGAAACGCACATAACTTGACAAGGCAAATTATAATCAGCCTCAAAATATACCGTATGGTTTTTAACTCCACTAAAATTATTTAAATAAAATGAAACCGATTCAGCTGCACTTCCTTCAAAGGAAATTTGACCGTGCGTAAGCACAATTCCTTTATTACACAATGAATTAACCATGCCCATATTATGACTAACAAAAAGCACTGTTCGACCTTGGCCGCTCACATCCTTCATTTTTCCCAAACACTTTTTCTGAAATTCAGCATCACCCACTGCCAGTACTTCATCTATAATTAAAATTTCGGGCTCCAAATGCGCGGCAACCGCAAAAGCCAGCCGTACATACATTCCACTACTATATCGTTTAACCGGCGTATCAATATAGCGTTCTACCCCACTGAAATCAACAATTTCATCAAATTTACTTCTGATTTCCTGCTTAGTCATACCAAGTATCGCTCCATTCAAAAAAATATTTTCGCGACCGGTTAATTCCGGATGAAAACCTGTGCCCACCTCTAATAAGGATGCAATCCTTCCTTTCACTTTTATTTGACCTACGCTTGGGTTTGTAACACGTGACAATATTTTTAGTAAAGTGGATTTTCCCGCTCCATTCTTACCAATAATTCCAAGAACTTCTCCTTGATTTACTTCAAAGGATATATCCTTTAATGCCCATACAACCTCACTTATCCCTTTTTTGGTACGATCATTGCTTTCACCTATTTTCAGGTAAGGATCTTCTAATCCTCTAACCCTGTGCCACCAGCGATTGACGTCATTGGCAATAGTTCCAGTTCCCACCTGACCCAGATGATACAATTTTCCTACATTCTCAACTTTAATTACCGAATTGCTCATAGTTAGACCGTGTCCATAAATGATTTTTCTACCTTATTGAAAATAACAACACCTATCATTAATACGATCAGCATAAATACCGCACTGTATACAAGCGATATCACTTCAAAATAACCGCTGCCCATAAAAACAAACTTAAACGCTTCAATTATGGAAGTAAGCGGATTCAGCAACATGATCTTCTGGATTTTTTCCGACATACTTGAAATAGGAAGCACCACTGAACTACCGTACATGAGTAATTGTACACCAAAGCCTATTAAAAATGAAAGATCGCGGTACTTTGTTGTTAAGGAAGAAATCACAATCCCAAAACCCAAACCCAATCCGGCCATTATGATAATCAAAAATGGCAAAACCCACATTAAACCCCATTGAGGGTTTATCTGCTGACCGTTAGCTAAAAAATAAATCCATAAAATGAGAAATATTAAAAACTGAATGCCAAACTTAATCAGATTGGAAACAAGTACTGACAGCGGAACAATTAAACGGGGGAAGTACACTTTACCAAACACACCCGCATTGGCTACAAAGGTGTTCGAAGTTTTATTTAAACAATCCGAAAAATAAGTCCAGATGGTGATACCCGCCATGTAAAACAAAATTGCCGGGTTACCATCGGTACTTATATTGGCAATGCCACTGAAAATAAATGTAAATGTCAATGAAGTTAATATGGGCTGTATAAAAAACCAAAGCGGGCCTAGTATGGTTTGTTTGTATACGGCAACAAAATCTCTGCGAACTAATAACATTAATAAATCGCGGTATTTATAAATAGAAGCTAAATCAATTTGATGCCATTTATTCTGAGGTTTAATTAATAAATCCCAATTCTGTTCTTTACTCATTTTTAATAGGTATTAATATTTCTTCAGGAAGTTTTACTTTAATTGACTGACCTATACTTGCTAATACTACTTCAATAAACCTTCCCTCTTTATTTTCATTTACAAAGCCTTCAATGTTTTTTAAAGCGCCGGATACAATCCGGATTCTATCTCCCTCTTTAAAATTTCTCTTCACACTATCCACTTCCATTTGGTAACCCAACTCTATCAATTGTTTTAATTGTTCAATTTCATGGTCTCTTACTGTAGCAATTTTGCCTTCTGATCTCACATAACCAACCACACCTCGGGTTTGAATGGTTCGCTCTTGCTCTAGTGGGGTAATATGCACAAATACATACCCGTTTAACAAAGGAAACTCTACCATTTTCTTACGGTCGCTCCATTGCCGCATGGTTCTTTGCAATGGCACATAGGCTTCTATTCCTTTTTTTGTTAATAGTTCGGAAATTTTCTTTTCTTGTCGCGATGCCACGTAAAGTGCACGCCAAACTTTTGTTTGTTCAACTTCGCTATTATGTAATTCACTTTTCATGGCTCCGCCCCTTCAGTCACATTCAGCAACTAAATGGTTATTGTTTTTGGTTGATTCAAAACCTATTTTTCCCTACTCCACAATAACAACGGATGCATTCCGGGTTCTTTAATTTTATTCAAATCAAACTCATCCACTTTAAAATGCACGTATCGTATTTTCTTATTAATCTTCTTTTCAGCCTTTTCTATTTGCTCTATCAAAAATGCTTTATTTATCTCATTCCCCACCAGTACCAGGTCAATAATATTTCCATCCTGCCCTTTTGATAACTTTCCTACCAAATACACTTTTTCCAGATCCCCAATACGCTGTACGATATAATCCACAATATATTCAAGCCCGGTCATTTTCCGGATAATGCTATTGATTTCGTTAAATAAAGGATGTTCGGTATTGGCTTTAAAGATTTTTTTGTTTCCTTCAGCATGCGATTCGAGGAAACCGGCCTTTTCAAACTTGTTTAGCTCCAAACGAATGCCGTTAGTTGACTCGCCAAACTCTTCTTCCAGATTTCTTAAGTAAGCAGTATTCTTACTGTTAAGAAAAAACTTCATTAAAAGCTTAATTCGGGTTTTAGAGGATATTAAGGTTTCAATCATGATTGAGTAACAAATTTACTCATTATTGTTTTAAAAGTCAAGCATAACTCGCTTTTTTACAGGCATATAAGCGTTATAACAAGCATTATAATGTTGGGGGATATGCTTTTATCTAATATGCTGAATTATTGACACTTACTCTTTTATTACATCGTCGCGCTTAGGGAAATTTATGAGAACGCCCATTGCTTTTTTTGAATAAACGGCCATGCTACCTAAGGCTGCGGCGTTTGCGCCCGATTCGTATAATACTTTTTTAAGGTGGTCGGTAGAACCCGCGCCTCCCGAAGCTATTAATGGTAAAGATGTATAATCAACCATTTGCTTCACAAATTCATAATCAAATCCATCCCAGGTTCCTTCCGCGTCAATGTTTTGTAAAAACAATTCACCAACTCCCAAATCTTGTTCCAGATACTTTACAAAATCGGTTGGGGAATATTTAACCGAATGCCCCGTAAATGAATACACCTGCTTTTTACCAAACAGATTTTTCTTAAAATCGACACACGCCACAACTGCCTGAGAACCGTATTTAGCCACCGCCTCTTTTATTACGCCGGGATTTTCAAAAATTAATGAATTAACAATAACTTTTTCAACACCGTTTTTATACAACTCATAAAACTCACTTACGGTTTTTACACCTCCACCATAAGCAAATGGCATAAAGCATTCACCTGCAAAATCCGCAATTTTCGAAATATTTATTTTTCGCTTTTCCTTGCTGGCATTAATATCAATCAGGATAAGTTCGTCGACCTCTTTTTCGTTAAAAATTTTAATAGCATTAATTGGATCGCCGACATAAGACGGATTTTTGAAACGGATGGTTTTCACCAGTCCTTTTCCATCGTACAACAAGCAAGGCATTATGCGTTTAAGAGCCATTATAGTTTTGAAAAATTGCTTAATACTTCCATTCCGAATTTCAAACTTTTTTCAGGATGAAACTGGGCACCATAAATATTTTCATGATTAAGGATACAGGTAAAATCGTTGCCGTAATTACAGGTTGCAATAATATCACTTGGATTGTGACATTTTACGTAATAGGAGTGTACAAAATAAAAACGATGCTTTCCATTCGAATTAATCAATTTATTCTCCTTTTTTACCTGAACATAATTCCATCCCATGTGCGGAATTTTGAGTGCTTTATCGTTAAAATTAAATTTTACTGTATCCGCATCTATCCAACCCAAACCTTTTTCTTTCCCTTCCTCGCTGCTTTTTGTTAGCAATTGCATACCTAAACAAATACCAAGTATCGGTGTTTTTTCGATGAGAACTTTCTTGTTTAGAATTTCGAGAAGACCCTTTTCTCTGATAAGATTCATGCCGTTATCAAATGAACCAACACCGGGTAAAATTAATTTGGAGGCGTTCTCTATTTTATTGATTTTATCGGATATAACAGCCTCAATACCCAGTTTCTTAAACATGTTCTTTACTGAAACCAGATTGCCTAAACCGTAATCAATGATAAGTAGCATTGTTATTTTTTTATATTG
The DNA here is from genome assembly GCA_040403535.1 of Bacteroidia bacterium. Taxonomy (GTDB): domain Bacteria; phylum Bacteroidota; class Bacteroidia; order B-17B0; family Aurantibacillaceae; genus JAHEYG01. The sequence continues at coordinate 63,870 of JBBAKL010000010.1, read as the reverse complement.
GATCTGCTTCCGTAACCTTTACCATAACCATAACCATAACCATAGCCGTAACCATAGCCATAGGTATAACCATAACCTTTGTAATAGTATTTGCCGGTGAGGCTCCTGACGCCATTTAGTACAAGGAACATGTTTTTGATGTTATTATTATTCACCAGCTGCTGAACAAAATTCACCACTTTTTTAGTAGCGGATTTGGTATTTAACACAAATAAAGAAGCGTCCACAAACTGCATTAAATAGATAGCATCCGATAATAAACCGGCAGGCGGAGTATCAATAATAACGTAATCGTATTTTTCTTTTACGTAAAGAATAAGCTCTTTTAACTTCTCGGAAAGCACCAGCTCAGAAGGGTTGGGAGGAATTGGTCCCGCATAAATAGCAGTCAAATTCTCTACCATAGTATTTTCAGTTATCTCATCAATATTATTTAATCCTGCTAAATATGTACTTATTCCTTTTGTTGGATTTACACCAAACATTTTATACACCCGTGGTTTATGTAAATCTAATTCCAGAACAACTACACTTTTTCCTGTTTTGGCTAAAATGGTTGCCAGATTAACAGAGGTAAATGTTTTTCCTTCCCCCGGAGAATGGGATGTTACTAAAAATGACCTGGCCTGGGCGTCAATATTGGCATATTGTAAATTCGTACGCAAATTCCTAAACGCTTCACTGATTTTTGAATTGGGTTGTTCATCCACTGCAATTCCTTTATCACCGGCTAATTTCACCAAAGGCAACACACCAATTACCGGTAGATCGGTCAGTTCTTTTAAATGTGCTACCGATTTTATTTTTGAAAAGAAGAATGCACGTAATAAAATAATTAAAACCGCTATTGCCAAACCCGTTGAAATAAAAGTATTAATAATTTTAGGCTTGTCTGGCCTAACAACACCAATATTTCGAGGTTGTTCAATCACTTTTACATTTGGTATGATACTGGCACGTGCAATACGGGTATTGGCTCTGCGTTCCAATAAAAAGTTATATAATTGTTCGCTCACATTTACCTTACGCTGAATATTAAGAATACCCTGTTGTTTACTAGGTATAGTTTTAACATTTCCCACATATGATGACATTTGAGAATTGACATTCTCAATCATTTTACTTGTAGCCTTTTTAGCGTTATTAATATAAATTAATAAATCTTGTTTTAACTTATTAATGTTTTGCTTTAAATCATTCACACCAGGATAGTTTTCTTTAGCAACACTATATACTCTATTCAGTTCAATTTGCTTCAAGTAAAGTTCTTGAACTGCAGTTCTCATAAAGCCTTCCTTCTCTATTACAAATACATTTGGAGGTAAAAATTGGGGATCTTTATCTTCAATAATATATTTTTCAAGGTCATTTAAAGCTTCGACTTGAAAATTGTACGTGCTTCTTTCCTGATCGAGTTTAGATAATTTACCAAAAAAGTCTTGCCGCTCCCAGTCTAGGTCTAATATGCTTTTCCTTTCTTTATAACTTTGCATTGTATCTTCAATATTCTTCAAATTCAAACTGATCTCCTCTAACTGTTTGTCAATATAACTGATAGTCTTTTCGTTAAGCTCGATCTTAGATTTCAGTGTATTTTCTGTGTAAACCTGATTAAGCGTATCAAGTACTAGAATTGCTCGTTCCGGAATAATATCATCTAATTTAACATGAAGTATATTGGTATATTCAGGATTCTCAACCGACATATTTGCTTGAAAATTACCAATAAGCCATTCTTCCGAATGAACAATAATTTGATAATTTAACGATGCTAAACTCTGCTCGAATTGTTTTGCGAAAATTTCCGAACGATTTAGCAGCAAATTAAAATCAACTGTTACAAGTTCCTTATTAAATTGACCCTTCACTGTTGGCAGGCCGGATTTTCCAAATGAAAGTTCGTAGTTATCGTAATCCGACACCTTTAAATCGATTGGAAATTCATAAAGTCCAGGATTAATATTATTAACCTTTACTTCAAATGGCAACCCTCTGAACTCTTCCGTTACACGTACCCTTCCAACAATATAATACGAAACCTGCAAACGGCTTTTTAAACGGCGCATTGTTTCCTTCATTATATCATACGAACCAATTACTTTCATTTCATTGGAATTATCGATGTACAAAGCACCTGCGTCGGTTACCACATTGCCGCTTGTATACTCGTCATTTTTATTCAATAATAACTGGGTTTGAGCCTGAAAAACATCGATCTGCTTATAGGCATAAAAATAACCGGCTAAGTAAAAAAGAGGAACAATTAATAGCGGAATGTACCAATTAGACTTAATGATACGCCATAATAAATTGAGGTCTTTCTCGGTAACTATGGATTGCTTTTTGGTTTCCACAAAGGAATTTACCTACAAATATAGTTGATTTTTAGCGATAAAATCTTTTGCTTTTGCTCTATTTTAACTGTATCTTTGAAACTAGTCTTAAATTTAGAAATGAATCGTTTTGTTTATATCTTCATCGTTCTGTTTATCGTAACTTGCAGTCAATCATTGTTTTCGGCAGCACCCCCACCCCCACCTGCTGTTAATCCACCTTGCTGGCCGCCTCCTTGTATTCCTATTGATGGTGGGATTAGCGCGTTAATTGTTGCCGGTGCAGCTTTTGGTGCTAAAAAACTATACAATAAAAAGAAAAAAGGCTCGGAAATAGCCTAATATCAGCGGGCAATTTTTTACATCATGCTTTCTGCCCTAAAACAAAACCGATTTTTGAAGTTTCTTCTCGTTTCCTCGGCTGTTTATCTGCTGCTTTATCTGGTTTATGAGTTTGTAATTAAAAAATACACTTTCCTCGATCAGATTTTCATCAGAATTATCATCAACTCTGCAGAACCTTTGCTTGATTGGTTTGGCTATAAAACTTTTAAAGTGTTAGGTAATAACGAATTTCAGGTAATCGGTATCGACGGCTCTAACGGTGTGTGGGTGGGTGCAGCATGCAACGCTGTAACACTCTTTTTTCTGTTTGCGGTTTTTATTATCGCATATCCCGGTCATCAAAAAAGTAAATTATGGTACGTGCCTCTGGGAATCCTAACCATTCATATTTTAAACATCCTCAGAGTTGCGGCTTTAGCCTTAATCGCATTCTACAAACCCAACTTTCTCGAATTTAACCACACCTACACATTTACTTTCATTATTTACGGCTATATTTTTGCTCTTTGGATAATCTGGACCAATAAATTTTCAACGCTTAATAACCATGAAACTGACTAAGTATTTCATGTTTATAGTTTTTGGTCTCCTCTTTGGTTTATTGGGATTCTATCGCGAACATTTCTTTATACATTACAACAATACTCTTTATCATAAATATCACGGCGAATCCACTTTAGCGGTAAACCCGTCATTCCAATTCTTCCTCGACTTTCCCTATAAAACTCTGTACTATTTCAAATACATTTTCACTTTCCTGTTTGTGATTCTTTTCTATATTCTATCCTTTTTTTGCGTTAAATATTATACTTCTGATAAAAAGTTAGTAAAATGGTTAACTTATTCTTACATAGGTTTGCTAACTTTGAGCGCGATTTTGATGCTGTGGTCGGTAGTGGTTGTTTTCAAGTTTAACACAGATGAATATACGGTTAGCCGATGGCTACTCGGAATAGCTCAATCACCACTGCCCGCTTTATTCTTTATCGCTACATCAAAACTTAACGAAAAAACAAATTAAGATTATGCAAAAAGACAACGTTATTTTTAAACTAATTAAGGAAGAACAAGATCGCCAAACCCGAGGAATTGAATTAATTGCCAGTGAAAATTATGTAAGCAATCAGGTAATGAAAGCCATGGGCAGTGTTCTAACTAATAAATACGCCGAAGGTTTACCTAACAAGCGCTATTATGGCGGATGCGAAGTGGTTGATAAAGTGGAGCAAATTGCTATCGACCGCGCTAAACAATTATTTGGTGCTGTATGGGCAAACGTACAACCACATTCCGGTGCTACAGCCAACGCTGCTGTGATGCTGGCGTGTCTTAAACCGGGAGATACCATTTTAGGTTTCGACCTTTCTCACGGTGGTCACCTTACCCACGGGTCACCGGTTAATTTTTCGGGTAAATTATACCGTGCCACTTTTTATGGAGTTGAAGAAAAAACCGGACAAATTAATTACGATATAGTTGAAGCTACTGCTAAAAAAGAAAAACCAAAATTAATTATCTGCGGAGCTTCTGCTTATTCACGCGACTGGGACTATGCCCGTTTACGCAAAATTGCCGATTCAGTTGGCGCACTTTTATTAGCCGATATTTCTCACCCTTCGGGATTAATTGCTAAAGGTATTCTTAACGACCCACTACCACATTGCCACATTGTTACCACCACTACCCATAAAACACTGCGTGGACCAAGAGGCGGAATGATAATGATAGGCAAAGATTTTGAAAATCCATGGGGTGAAAAAACACCGAAAGGCGAAACAAAAATGATGAGTGCTATATTAGACGCGGCTGTTTTTCCAGGCACGCAGGGAGGACCATTAGAACATGTAATTGCAGCAAAAGCGGTAGCATACGGAGAAGCTTTATCAGACGAATACATGGCGTATTGCGTTCAGGTTGTAAAGAATGCGCAAACAATGGCAAAAGCTTTGAAAGAAAAAGGATATAAAATTATTTCAGGCGGAACCGATAATCATTGCATGCTGATCGATTTACGTAACAAAAACATTACCGGTAAAGAAGCTGAGAAAGCATTAGGCGAAGCTGATATTACAGTAAATAAAAACATGGTTCCATTTGATGATAAATCACCGTTTGTAACTTCTGGAATACGCATCGGAACCCCGGCAATTACCAGTCGCGGATTAAAAGAAAAAGATTGCATCAAAATAGTTGAGCTTCTAGATACCGCTTTAATGAACAAGAACAATGAAAAGGAACTTGGTAAAATCAGAAAAAAGGTAAATACCATGATGGGAAAATACCCTTTATTTAAAGACTAATAAAAAAAGCCCCTCGATAAGGGGCTTTTTAAATCTTGAACTTTCTTAACCAAGTCAAAGCTTCGTCTTCGCTGCCAAATATCTGAGTTGGACTAACCGGCTTGTGAAATTTTATATAGAAAGCGGCCATTAGTCTAAAAGACAGTTGTTCCACTACAAAAGCAGTAGCTTTTATGAGTACACAATATTCGTTACTCGCAAATAACTCTTTCGCGTCGGTGCTATAAGTATAATAATCAGCTAGTACATTCATGATCAAACAAAATGGCTTTCCTTCACTTAGCTTCAAATTAGCCTCCCTCATTTTTATGGCGTCCTCCAGTTCAATATGCTCCCCTTCAGATCCATCAATTTTAATAATACCTTCCTATACCAATGTATGAGTAGTTTTATTTAATTGTACCACTTTTACTTCAATCATCAGTTCATTTTAGAGCAATAATTAAATAAAGATAATTAAATTTGAGTTTTTAGCACCGTTTTGCGATTTAGAATATTCATACTTTTTTTTGGAATACTTCAGTTTTCTTATGCCCAGCTTAAACAGGATACAAGCAGAAACCTAAGTTATATTGCTGTACCTATAGTTTTCAGTACACCTGAGATGGGGTTTGGCCTTGGTCTATCCGGTTCCGTTTCATTTAACACTTCTTTTAAATACGACCCCGAAACGCGGGCTTCAATAATTCAGGCAATGGGCATTTTTACTACACGTAAGCAAAATGTGCAATATATTGATGCTTCCATTTTCTTCCCTAAAGAGAAATACATTTTATATTTCCAAAGCAGTCACAGTTATTTCCCGGATAAGTTCTGGGGCATCGGACCTAACACCCTTAATTCCTACGAGGAAAAATATGCTTTTAAGCAGGTTCATTTTTTTCCACATTTAAAAAAGAAAATATTTAAAAGAACATTCCTCGGAGTTTTATATGAATATCAAACAGTATATAATACCAAATACATCAAAGAAGGAATATTTGATACTTCTCATTTTTACGGAAAAGAACCCTATCAGGTATCAGGACTTGGTTTAAGCATTAGCTACGACTCACGTAATTCCGCTGCGTGGCCCACCAAAGGCGTTTTTCTTCAAAGCACGTATGAAAGATACGACAAACTTATTGGCACTGACTTTGAATTAGGTAAATGGATAACAGATGTAAGATGGTATTACAACCTCGTTGCTGAACACATCATTGCTTTTCAAGCCTATAATTTTTACACGCATGGTCAAACTCCTTTGCGAGAATTGGCCAACTTTGGCGGAGCCACTAATATGCGTGGTTATTATCAGGGACGATTTAGAGATAATGCGATGTTTAGTTTAATTGCCGAATATCGCGCTCCTATTTATGGTAGATTAAGTGTGGTTGGATTTGGCGGCATGGGTAATGTCTATTCTGATTTAACTAAAATAGAATTACCCTCAATCAAATATAGCTTTGGTGGCGGTATTCGTTTTGCTATGCTTAAAAAAGAGCGTTTAAATCTGCGATTGGATTTTGGATATGCCGACAAGAAAAATTACGGTTTCTATTTTACAGCAGGCGAATGTTTCTAGCTGTTTACTTTCCTTTATAAAGTAGATTCAAAAATTTCTCATCACGGCGGTAAATATCGATGTACATACTTAACCCCGTTGAATCATTGGCCAATGCGGTATAATATTTAACAAAAATAGGAACCGGTTTACGAATGCTTATTTGTCGTTGTGTCGGTGTATCAAAAAAACGCATCAAGGTATCGTACGGTAATTTTAAAGTATCGTCGCGGATTAAAAACTTGGCTGTTTCTACAAATTTTTCAAGCCTTATACATCCATGGCTTTGATAACGGTAAAATGTTTTAAAGTATTTTTTACTATTGGTATCATGCATATAAATTCCATATTTATTATGAAAATTAAACTTACAAATACCTAAACTATTATCTCCGCCAATTCGTTGTCGGAATTTAAAAGGCAGATAGTCTTTATTGTATTTTTTCCATTTCATTTTGGAAATATCTAAAACACGACCTTTATAATCCACGCACTCAAATCCTTTTTTACGTAAATAACTGGTATCCTTTTGTACCATTGGCAAAATTTCTTTCCAGGCAATACTATAGGGAACGTTCCAATACGGATAAATCAACATATAGTTGATTTTACTTTTTAACTGAGGTGTAGGTGTTTCATGTTTTCCAACTACAACATTCGATACCAGAACCAATGTGTCTCTCTTTTCTTTTTTATCATATTCCCATATATGGAGATCAGCGCTTGGAATATTCACCCAAAAATATTTTTTAGGAAACTCCCTGGGTTCCCATCTCCAGCGTTCCAACGCCATTTCCATCTGTCTGATTACTTTTTCCTTATTATATCCTAATGCCTGCTTGGTGTACTTGCCTAATTTACCATCGGGTTCCAAATTAAATTTTGGCTGAAATTTTTTAATAGCTCTGGCTAGTTTTACGCTGTCATTTCCTTTTACTGTACTATCATACTCTCCTGTAATTTCAAACCGATGTTTAAGCTGCTGAAAAAACAAACTGGTATCGGAAACGTTAACAAACGAGATTGAATCCCATTCTAAACTATCATTTTGCAGAATGTACTTTTTCAATTCAACTTTTAAAAAGTGATAGCCTTCATGTTTTGGTTCCAATGAGTCGAATGCAGCTCTTATGTTTCCTGACTGTAAACCATTATTGATAATACTTACCCAATTACTGTCAAGTTTTTTCGGATTCCATTCCAGCAACAAACTATCCGGATAAAATCTTCCTTTATTAAGATGCGCGCCAAATTTATAACACGCATCCATTAATAATATTTCAGCTCTTGCTATCGCAAACGCATCATACATGCTATCGGTTTTATTATACCATGATTCCGATAATTGCTTTATTTCATTATAATGATAATCTTCGGCTATTAACCCGTAAAATCGTGCATCTTTAACTATGGAAAGAAGAGTATCAGCCAGCGATTGCCAATTAGCTTTTTGAGTAAAATACGGGGCTTTTTTTTCAAACTGAGACATGATGTACTCCATCGTACGTATAGTATCCCCTAACAATGCGAGCGTTGAATAATTGACACGTTGCGTTAATATGGAAAATATCTCTTTTTTAACCGATACATCCACATCCTGAATCACTTTTATTTTCACTACTTTCTTTTCCACAACCTTCTCTTCGCGGCATGCAAATACAAAAACCAGAAAGAGTAGAAATAAAAAAGTTCGATTAAGTAACCTCATAAGAAATTCTTAATCAAACTTACAAAATTTAGAAAGAAGTTTTTTCAGTATTTACCTCACTTATTAATAATCGAGGTTGCCATACTCTAACTTAACGCGTTTAACTTTTAAAATAAAGCGACAAATCATAATAAAGAACGGCACATACATTAAAACTGCAGGTAATTCGAAGTGATTTAATATAATAATTGCCTTACGTTTTAATCGCTCTGACATTAAATACATTGCAGGTACAACTATTAAGGTAATTATTGTAGCGAAGGCGAGACCAAAAATCATGGTCCACGATAACGGCCCCCAGAAAGTAACATTATCTCCTCCGAAATAAATATTAGGACTCAACGATGTGAACAATCCTTCAAAATCGATATTTAAACCAACCGCCAATGGAATTAATCCTAATATTGCCGCAGTAGCCGTTAATAATACCGGGGTCATACGCGTACGACCTGCTTCTAAGGTTGCGTCCCACAAACTCATTCCTTCGTGTCGGGCCATCTCTGCAAACTCAACTAACAAAATACCATTACGAACCGCTATACCGCCTAATGCAATAACACCTACACCGGTCATAACAATACTCATATCCATTTTAAAAATGGCTGTACCTAAAATCACACCAATGATACTGAAGAAAATTTCTGTCATAATAATAATAGGCTTACCAAATGCATTGAACTGCATCACTAAAATCAACAACATTAATCCGAATGATATACCTAAGGCGCCTAATAAGAAGGATCCTGTTTCTTTTTGTTCTTCCTGCTCACCGGTAAAGGCTATTTCAACCTCACCTTTAGGATCGAACATAGCCGCTGTACGCTGAACTTTTGCCACTACTTCGTTTGCATTAAATCCTTGTTTCACGTCAGAACCTAATGTAATTACACGTTTAAAGTTTTTACGCTTGATCCCGCCATACGTTTGTGCATAACGGATATCGCACACCGATGATAAAGGAATAGAGCGTAACATTCCTCCCATGTTCATATCCCGGAAAGTGATCTTTAAATTCTTAATCGTCTCAATATCGATACGCTGATCATACTTGTAACGTAACTGAACCGGATACTCATCATCCGCATCTCTGAATTTTGTTGCCTCAGCGCCAAACACGGCGCCACGGATTTCCATGGCTATTTGTCCGGTCATGATACCTTCACGGTTTGCTCTTTCGCGATCAATATCGAAAACTATTTCCGGCTTATTGTCTTCAATGTCTTTTTTCAATTCAACTACACCGGGAATTTTTTTCTCATCTAAATAACGCTTTAATGCGTTTGCATTAGCAATTAAATCTTCTAATTTATCGCCACGAATTTCAATATTAATAGGTTTAGATGTAGGAGGTCCAGCCTGTTCTTGATTAGCAGAAATATCGGCTCCCGGAATATTCCATTTCAGATTTTGTAAAGCGGCCAGATATTTTGAAGTAGATTCGCCATTACGTAAACCAAAACGAACAAAATTAATGGCAATTTTACCTCTGTTTGGATATGCGTTCTGATCCTGATCTTGCGGATCGGTTACTCCAATAGTTACGTTAGAAATAATAGATTCTACAACAGGATTATCTTTACCTAAAACTGAATCTACTTTTGCTTCTACTTTACGCATCACCTCATTTGTATAGATCGGATCGGTTCCTACAGGCAATTTCACGTATACAAAAACGTTATTAGGATCGCCTTGTGGGAAGAAAACCACTTTAGGCTGACGAACCGAAAATAACATAATTGAAAAAACAAAAGTTGCGATAACAATAATAACCGGACGATATGGCTTCACTAAGTTCCAGTGCAAAATTTTAACATAAAAATTCTGAAAGGCCGGCCACATTCTGTTCTGCCAGGCATTAATCACCTTGTATAATATTAAACGGTGTGTTACCATAAACATACCAAGGAAAATAACAAGATTTCCAATGGCAGGGTGACCATTGATATGAGAGATAATCGCAACTACTGCGTAAAGTATTAATAATCGCCATCCCTTCTTGGAAATTTTTCCAAACTCTTTTTCTTCTTCATGGTGAGGTTTCATGAAATCAACAGCGAACACCGGATTGATAATATAGGCAACAAACAAGGATGCCAATAAAGAAATAATGAGCGTTATTGGTAAGAAAAACATAAACTTACCGATAATGCCTGTCCAGAATGCTAATGGAATAAATGGTGCTAAAGTGGTAAGGGTCCCTGATAATACCGGTAAGAATACTTCACCAGCCGCCATCTTAGCCGCGGTTTTTATATCTCGTTTTCCGTTATCAAACAAGCGATGTGTATTCTCAATAACCACAATGGCGTCATCAACCACAATACCCAACGCGAGTAAGAAAGCAAACAACACAATCATATTCATCGTAAATCCAATGCCGGGCATAATCATAAACGCAATGAACATGGATAATGGTACCGAAAGCGCAACGAACAAGGCATTAGTAACACCCATAAAGAACATCAAGATAAATGTTACCAATATGAAGCCAATAATGATCGTATTAATTAAATCATGTAGAGTAACTTCAGTTTTATCTGATTGGTCTCCCGTAATTGAAATATCCAATCCCTGAGGAAATTCATTTTCCTTCATGTCTTTAATAATCTCACGGATTTTTTCAGACGCTTCAATTAAATTTTCACCAGGACGTTTAATGACATTTAATGTAATTACATTTTTGCCACGACTACTTGAAAAACTTTCTTTCTCTTTAAACGAATCCACCACTTCAGCAAAATCTTTTAAATAAGCTTTTGCTCCACTTTGGGATGTGATTACTATATCTTTTAATTCTTCAACCGTTTTAAATTCATTTTTAATACTTAAGGTTCTTTTCATGCCATCCATTGGCACCGAACCTAATGTGATGGATAAGTTTTCAGAACCCAAAGCGCGTTGTATATCACCTAGCGTTAATTGAGAAGCCTGCATTTTATACATATCCAGATTTACCTGAATTTCGCGCTCCAAATCACCAACCATTTTAGCTTCGTTAATTTCACGTAAACCTTCAATACGATCTTGTAAGTCTTCGGCATACTGCTTTAATTTTTTCAAATCGTAAGCGCCAGCGATATTGATGTACATGATCGGTATCTCAGAAAAAGCGATTTCCTTGATCATCGGTTCGCGCGTTAAGGTTTGTGGTAAATCGGTGCGTGCTTCATCCACCGCATCTTTTACTTTTTGTTTCGCCTTATCAGGATGTACATTAGTGTTAAATTCTACTACAACTACCGACACATCTTGTAACGAAGTGCTGGTTACTTTTTTTATACCGGATACCGATTTTAATTTTTTCTCAATAGGTTTAGTAATGGTATTCTCGATATTTGTTGGCGAGTTACCGGCATTAACCGTATTAATAAAAATAGTTGGCACAGTAATGTCAGGAAAACTTTCCTTGGGCAATCCTATATAAGCCATTACACCAACCAAAGAAATGATAATGGTTAAAATGTAAACGGTGATTTTATTATCAATAGCCCAACTGGATGGTTTGAACTCTTTAAATTTTTCTTTCATTTGAAATTTGTTTTAATTCAGTAATAAAACGCTCGAAATTTATTTTGCGTAATTAATCGGATCGCCTTCGTTAAGATTTTCAAAACCTTGAATAACTAATAAGTCACCGGCAGCCAAACCTTCTTTTACTTCAACTCTGCCATTGTATTCACGTCCGGTTTTAATTAATTTTTTCACCGCTTTATCGCCGCTTGCAACATAAACATACTTATCGCCATTAGAAGATTGAATAACGCGTACCGGTACCACTACAACAGGTTGCGCGGTTGTGTAGTCGTTAATTTTTAAACGGGTCACCATATTTGGGTGATATTCTTTTTTATTATCAAGCAATACTTCTGTTGTAAACGTACGCGACATAGGGTTTATAGCGCGTGAAGCGTAATTCACTTTGCCTTCGATCGAATCATTCATGTCAGGAAAATAAATTTTCACTAAATCATTCTTTTTAACTCGGCCCGCATAAGACTCCGCCAACTCAGCTTTTACTTTTAAATTAGAAAAGTTCACAACACGTATAGCTGGTACACCCGGAGCTACGGCATTACCAATTTTCACGTCTACCGCATCCACTGTACCGTCGATTGGAGAGATAATTTTTGACATACGTAATTGTTCCTGTAAGGTGGCCATTTTCTTCTCTAAACTTTCTTTATTTGTTTTTGCCTGCAAATACTGAACTTCCGTTCCGATTTTTTGTTCCCACAGATTTTTTTGCTTTTCATACAATTGATTTACTAAATCCATATTTGTCTGTAAATCGGAAATGCTTTGTTGAATAGCTCTGCTATCTGTTTCCGCTAAAACCTGTCCTTTGGTTACTTCATCGCCCGGATTTACATTAATTTTTGTTAATGTACCCGGAATTTCACTCGAAAGCGAAACGTTTTCATCTGCATCCACTTTACCTTGTACATCGATGTAAGTAGAAAACACTTCTGGATTAACCGTCAGTACTTCAACCAAGTTTGATTTAACCTCAAGCGAGTCACCCATCTCTTTTTTAATAGCTGCTTCCAGGTTCTCTATCTCCTTGGTCAATTGCTCGTGTTGCGCTTTTAATTTTTCCAGCTGAGCCTTTTTATCCGGCTGAGAGCATGATGCCATAATGGATGTAATCACCATTAACATTACAATTTTCTTCATTTTTACTATTTTAATATTTAATGTTTCCTTTTTCATATTCTTTATTGATTTACTACTTCACCGTCGTGAAGTCTTATTATTTTGTCTGTTTTGTTTGCAAAAGCTGTGTCATGTGTAACAACCAAAATGGTTTGGTTGTATTTTTCTTTTAAATCTTTTAAGATATCGAAAACCGTATCTGCATTTTTTGAATCGAGATTTCCTGTTGGTTCATCACCGAATATTATTTTTGGATTATTAATAAGTGCTCTTGCAATTGCTGCGCGCTGTTGTTGTCCGCCAGACAACTTATTCGCTTTTTTTAATGCCTGATCTTCTAGTCCGAGCATTTTTAATTTTTCCATCGCGTTAGCTTCAATTTCTTTCTGACTAAGCTTTGCCAACTTTAATGCAGGAAGCATCACGTTTTCAAGAACCGTAAACTCAGGCAATAAATAGTGAAACTGAAAAACAAATCCGATTTTTTCATTCCTGATTGCAGCGAGTTCGTCTTTAGTTTTTAAACTTAAATCCTCGCCTTCTAAATACAGATGTCCTTTGTATTGTGTGTCCAATGTGCTTAACACATAAAGTAAAGTAGATTTACCACTTCCGGAAGATCCCATAATAGCAGCAAATTGACCTTTAGGAATAATCAAGTCAATATTCTTCAACGCCTGAAATTCAACAGGATCATAAAAAAATTTTGATAATTGTTTAGTCTCTAAAATCGCTTCCATTATTTACTTCTAATTATATCAACCGGATCTATCTTACTTGCTTTGCGGGCTGGCAAATATCCTGCTACAGCGGTTACTACCATTCCAAACACAAAGGCAAATGCAAAAAAGTATGGCGATTGATTAAACTGCATGTGTTCCATTGCCACAAATCCTTTAATATTCATTTTAATACTGCCGACGATTTCCTGCAGTGTGAAGCCCAATAACAAACCAATAATTCCACCAAAAAACCCGATAATCAACGACTCAGTTAAAAAGATAGTCCGGATATCTTTATCTCTGTAACCAATGGCTTTTAAAATGGCGATGTCCTGCATTTTTTCATAAATGATCATCATCAAAATATTAAAGATTCCAAACCCGGAAACAATTAAAATAGATCCAATTACCAAAGCGGTAACCATATTCTGAATTTTAAACACTCCAAAAATATTGGCATTTGCATCAATCCAATTTTGAGCGGTATAGCCATATTTAAATGCTAACTCTTTAGAAAGAGGCACTGCTTTATTTATATCGCGTAACTTAATATTAATATCAGTTATGTAAGATCCATCAACCTGCAATAATTGCTGAGCGCTTCTTAAATTCACAAATGCGCGTGCCTTATCTACCTCAACTATACCCGAGCGGTGTATACCTACTACTTTTAATAATAACTCAACGCCTTTAGGTGAAATAACATTAATGTTATCTCCTAATTTTGCGCCTAATAATTCTGCCAATCCAATTCCGAGAATGATACCATTTGGTGTATTTTCTAAACTAAGAATATTCCCCTCTACAGTATTTTCGGCCAAATTAAACAACAGATTTTCCTTTTCAATGTTTACACCCGATACCCTACCGGAAGTTTGAGCTATTCCTAAACGAAAAATAGTTTGTGAACCCAAGAATGGAGAAATACCTGCAATATCCGGATGCTTCTCCAGTTGCTTAATAATCTGATAACCATTTTTAATTTTAGTTTGCTCGTCTTTTACCTTTTGATTCCGGACTACGATCCACTCGTTTTCTTTTTTACCATTGTTAGCTAAAATACTTTTACGATTGTTATCGGGCTCATTATAAATTCGAATATTAGCTGTAGTATTAATAGTTTGGTCAATGAAAACCGTTTGAAAACCTGACATTAAACCTGCCTGAAAGATAAACATGGCAATTCCAAAAGTTACACCCAGCATGGCAACAATTGTTTGTCGTTTTTTAGACAACAAATGAATCAACGCGATTTTTATGTTAGGTGACTTTGTGTTCATTTATTTTACGGGACTTTCGATAACATCATTTTCAGTTAATCCGTCCAGAACTTCTACGTACTCTAAATCCTCAATTCCTTTTTTTATGGCTACCGGTTCTTTATTGCCTTTTACTTTAACTTTATTAAAATCAAAAACGTATTCGCGCGGAATCACTAAAACATTAGAACGTTTGGCAATGATGATGTTTGCTTCCACACTCATACCGGCATATACTTGCTGAGAATTGTTAAACGAAATGGTTGACAATACTTTCGCGGTTTTATTTATTGGATTGATGCTTAAATAATTTTTCACCACTTCACCTTCAAATTTCTCGTTGTTCTTAAATGCATCCGCTTCATAAAGAATTTTTTGTCCCGGCTTCACCAGCTCCACATCCGTCTCATCAATATTCAATTCCACTTCAAAACCAGACGCTTGTCCGATTTCCATTATCATACGTTGTGGATTTACCAATTCACCTTCTTTAACGTCTACATTAAATATTTTACCTGATTTATCCGAAATAATTATAAAATCGCTTTTAGAAGCAATTTGAACCTCGTAATTCAATCGGGCGTTTTCTGCTTCCGTAGAAGTTTTATCGGATATGTTTTTTAGAGCGTCGGATGCCTTATAAAAATTAGCTTTTGAAATTTCAAATTGAACTTTCGCCTGATCAAACTGAATTTGAGTTGTTGCGTTATCTTTTAATAGTTGAGAATAGCGAACAAAATTTAAGGAATCGAGTTTCAATTTGGTTGCCGCAGCTTTAAGCTCGTTCTCATAAATACTAATAAAATCGGATTGTGATCCGGCGTTTTTTTGAGCGAAGTTCAACAAATTTTTAGCTGTTTGAGCAGACAAATCGGCCTGTTCGTTTTTAATAACAATAAGCGTATCGCCCTTGTTAATCATATCACCCGGGTTTACATAAATCTTTTTTACGTATCCCGAATATTTAGAAAGCAATTTGTAATATGCATGCGGATAAACTTTACCCGATGCATACACCGCCTGTATCAAATCCTTCTTTTGAGGAGAAGTACTGTTTTTACTACCACCACAAGCGGTCATCAAAAACATTCCGGTGATTATTAAACTGATATTAATTACTCTCATATTGAGGTGTTATTCGTGATAAAATAAGAACCTATTTAATATTTCCCAGTGATTTATCTAAGTCGGTTTTAGCTACAATTAAATCATATACCGCGTTTAAATAATTTGTTTCTGCTTCCTTTAATGAAGTTTCTGCTGTTACCAATTCTAAATTGGAACCTACACCTGCTTCATATTTTTTTCTTGCAGTTTCATAAATAGATCCGGCCAAATCGCGGTTCTTTTTTTGGTTTAACATGGAAGCATACGCATTCTTGTACATAATGGAATTTACATTAACCTCCATGTCAATAGCAGATTTTAAATTAGCCATGGTATTGCCGGTTTTAAGAACGTTGATTTTTGCCTGCTTTATACGGTAAAATTTCTGACCGCCGTTAAAAATTGGAACGTTTAATGTAACACCAAAAACACCTATCGGAAACCAGTCTTTACTTCCATCAAAAAAATTGAATTCAGTACGCTGCGCTTGCTTTATATAAGATGCGTAAGCAACTAAAGAAGGCAAATATTGTAAACGATAACGTTTTAATTCTATTTTATTTAATTTTTCCTGAGTTTGCAGAAGCGAGTATTCGTGTCTGCTTTCATAATTTACTTTACTGTCAGATAGTAAATCGATATCCTGCAACTGATCTGCTTTTAAAACATCCGTTAAATTGATTGCTGACTTTATATCGTATCCCATTTGAAACTTCAAGAGCGTTTCAGAAACACCCACTAATCTTTCTACTTTTTCTTTTTCTGTTAACAGGTTATTATAAGCTAATTCCAGACGATCAACATCAATCTTTTCTACAAATCCGTTTTGATTTAAAGCTTTTGTATCGTCAAATAACTTTTTAAGTCGTGTTATGTTAGCCTCCAGGGTTTTTAAACGTTCACGATTGATAAGTGCTGCGTAGTATGCTTTTGTGATCGTGGTAATGGTCTCCGTTTTTGTGCGCGCTAAACTTTTTTGCGACAATACATTAAGCTGCTTTGATGCCTGAAGGCCCACAAAATAATCACTGCCAAAAACTAATTGCGATACCGACACACCGGCTTGTGCATTATATTGCGTACCAAACTTAACCGGAATAAATGAACCTGCCGGTCCGCCAAAAAACTGACCCGGAATAAGGGATGTTGGAATTTCGAAATAATCTTTAAAATCGGCACTAGCGCTTATTTGCGGTAAGCCCACAGCAATAAATTCCTTGTTTCTGTAGTCAGATAACTTTACATCTAATTCAGCATTTAAATAATTAGCGTTATGCTTTAAAGCATAATCGATAGCCGCTTGAAGAGAAAAATCGGCAGGCTGTGCCGTTTGCTGTGCTTTAAGACTTACCGAAAGAATCATTAAAACAACAATTATTTTTATTTTATTCAACATGGTCATAATGGGTTTATTCGTCCTCGTTTATTTCTTTATATTTATTAATTAGTTTATGTCCTTTAAGTGTACAAATTCCATACAGGAAATGTTCAGCTAAGGCCAACTGAACATCAATTATTTTAAATCTTTCAGGAGAGAAAGCTTCCGGATTAAAAGCAAGTTCTACTTCTTCCATTCTCAATCGCGCCATTATTTTTATATTAATATCCGGCCGCACATATCCGTCTTTTATTCCTTTTTCTAAACTGTGCTCTACCATTTTCTGTACAAAATCCATTTTAAAGGTTTTCATCAGCTTCCAGGTATTGGGATAGTGTTTTTGCAAATCGTAAAACACAAGTGGATTTATTTTTCCGATAATATCCGCCATACGTTTCATCAATGCAAAAACTTCTTCAACAACATTTGCAGCGTTCTTATTTATTTTTTCAAATTCATATTCATGCTGCTTAATGTCGCCTTGCATAAGCCTGTGTACAATTTCATCTTTTTCTTTAAAGTAGAGATAAATCGTTTTTTTTGACATACCAAGATGTTTGGCAATATCATCCATTGTTACACTTCTGATACCGTACTTAAAAAACAGTTCTGCAGAGCCAGTCAATATTTTTTCTTCAGGAGTCATTTTTGAAATTCGGGTACAAAACTATGGAAACTATTTTTGTCTTGCAAGTTTCTTACTTGAAAAATATTTTTCAGATATTTAAGGTCGTAATGACGGGGCAAAAACATAGTCGCTGGAAGATTTTTACTGATCAGCTTAAAAACAAGTACCGATTGGTAATACTTAACGATGAGACATTTGGCGAGAAATTTTCGCTCCGTTTATCTCCATTAGGACTAATAATTGCCATCAGCGCAATAACCATTGTTATGACCACTTTAGTCATCAGTTTGGTTGCATTTACCTCTCTTCGGGAGTATATTCCGGGTTATGGTGATGTTACAGAACGCAAAAAATTGTTAAAACTTAGCGTCAAAACCGATTCGATCGAACAAGCACTAAAAGCCCGAGACTGGTACGTTCAAAATTTAGTGAATGTTTTTGAAGGGAAAGTTGAAGGTAAATCTGAAAAGCCTACAAAGGATACAAGTGGTAAATACCAAAAAGTAAATACCAAACCCAGTGAAAATGACGTTCAGTTCAGAAAAGATGTGGAAAACGAACCTGCATCACTTCAGTTTGCAGGAAGTAATTCACGTAAAAACAAACTGGCCGAATATTTATTCTTTTGTCCGGTTAAAGGACTTATAACAACTTCGTTTAATGCTTCTGAAGAACATTACGGGGTAGATGTAGTAGGTAAAAAAGACGAGCTCATAAAATCAACATTGGACGGCACCGTTATTTATGTTGGATTTACTCCATCCGACGGTCACATTATTCAAGTGCAACATGAAAACAATTTAGTAAGTGTATACAAGCATAACACGGAAGTATTAAAACGGGTTGGCGATAAAATTAAATCCGGAGAACCCATAGCTATAATTGGAAACAGCGGTGAAACAAGTAAAGGTCCGCATTTACATTTTGAATTATGGCATAACGGTTTGCCAATTAACCCCGAAGAGTTTATTGCATTCAACTAGATCAAACTGTTTTTTTTCTTCCACGCCTCAAAGTATGGCGGATTCACAATGTAAAGCTCTTTTGAAACAGCGTTCACGAAAACCTGAGTTGATTTTCCCTCACATACTAAATGTTTATGGTTTGCACTGTAAATTTTATATTCAAAAATGATTTTAGCGCCGGGCGAATTAATAAATGTTGTTTCTATTATTGCCGAATCATTGTATTCTAATGGTCTCTTAAATTGAACTTGTAAATCCACAAGAGGTAGGGCTAAACCATCCGCATCATAAACATCCAAATATGACAAGTTATGTTCACGGCCAAATGCTTCTCTGCCATCTTCAAAATATTTTACATAATGACCATGCCAAACAACACGCAGTGAATCGACTTCACTAAAACGAACCGGGATTTGTGTGGTATTAGAAAGCATTCTTAATTCTGATCGATAACTTTTGGAACTTTAAAGTAATCAGAATCTTTTTTCGGAGCGTTTTTCAGCGCCTCATCCTGAGTGATTGTTACTTTAATTTCATCTTCACGCAACACATTCTTCTCGTCGGTCATGTAAATCAGAGGCTCCACATTATCCGTATTCAGCTCATTTAACTTATCTACAAAAGTTAGCATTCGGTTCATGTCGTTTAAAATCTCACCTTTAGCTGAATCGTTAAACTCTAATCGCGCCAGGTGCGCAATTTCATCTACCATTTTAATGTCTATTTTTTGAGCCATGATATTTTTCTAATTCGTGTTTTATAAAGTCGTATACCTGTGTACGCAAATCTACTAAATTTTCTTCTGTCATCCCTTTAGTTGAAATTGGCGACCCAATAACAATGTGCGCAATACCAGGTTTTCCGGTTGATTTAAAAAACCCTCCGTTTTGTAACAATTGCCAGTTATTTAAGTTCACTACGGGTATAATTGGAACCTGCTTTTCAATGGCTAATTTAAAAGCTCCATTCTTAAAATTCTTTAATACGCCCTCATTGGAAATAGTTCCTTCCGGATAAATTACCATATTGTAGCCTTGGTCAATTTTCTCTCCTGCTTTGTGTAAAGCCCGATGTGAGCCAGTAGAACTTCTACGATCAACGGGCACATCCATATATTTAAAAAAATTACCAAACAACGGTGCCTTTAATAATTCAACCTTTCCCATATACAAGGATGTGTGTTTTGAATAAAACACCAAAAACATAATGTCGAGATATGAAGTGTGGTTAGAAACAATAACGCTTCGTTTTGGCCATTTAAATTTTATTTGATATTTAATAACGGGTATTATTCCCGAAAAAAAACAAATACAAAAGGCCCATACTTTCTTTAATGCGTATGCAAACCTGAGTTGTTTTGTAACAAATGAAATATGAAACAAAGGATACAATACTAAAAAAGGAATCGCAAACCATATTAAAAACCAGGTTTTCCAAAGTGTACGAAATATGGTGCGGATTACTTCCATTAGTGCAAAAAATAGCGCTTAAAGGTACTAAATAAAAACAATTAAGGTTTGTAATATAAATGCTAATTTTACATTCAATTTATGGCACGTATTTTAACAGGAATTCAAAGCACCAATGTTCCACACTTAGGTAACATATTAGGTGCAATTTTACCGGCAATTGAATTGAGCAAAAACCCGAGAAACGAATCGCTTTTCTTTATTGCCGATTTACACACTCTAACTTCGGTAAAAGACCCAAAGTTTATCATAGAAAGTACTAGAGCTGTAGCTGCAACATGGCTGGCTTTTGGTTTTGATACCTCTAAAAATATGTTTTATCGTCAGAGCCGCGTACCGGAAGTTTGCGAATTAACCTGGTATTTAAATTGCTTTACACCATACCCTATGTTGGCAAATGCGCATTCGTTTAAAGACAAGAGTAATCGTTTAGCAGATGTTAATTCTGGTTTATTTACTTATCCGGTTTTAATGGCGGCAGATATTATTTTGTATGACGCAAATTTCGTTCCAGTTGGTAAAGATCAGCTGCAACATTTAGAAATGACAAGAGACATTGCAAGTGCTTTCAATAACCGAGTTGGGAAAGAAATTTTTGTGATTCCTGAGGCTATGACTGATGAACGGGTAATGATTGTGCCGGGTACCGACGGACAAAAAATGAGTAAGTCGTATAACAACTTCATAAATATTTTCATTCCTGAAAAAGATTTAAAAAAAGTTGTGATGAGTGTTGTAACCGACAGTACACCTTTGGAAGAACCTAAAAATCCGGAAACCTGTAATGTATTTAAGTTATATCAATTATTAGGCAGTGCTGAACAAACAGAAAATTTACGTCAGAGTTATCTGAAAGGCGGATTTGGTTATGGTCATGCAAAAACAGCCTTATACGAGTTAATACTAGAAAAATTCGGAGAACAACGTAAAATATTTAACGAATTAATGAATCATCCAACTAAACTGGAAGAGGAGTTAAGTATTGGCGAATCGAAAGCCAAAAAAATCGCGCAAGAAAAATTAGCGGTTGTGAGAAAAGAATTAGGATTTGCCTAATCCCTCACCCACTCTAATTGCATTTTATTAAGCTTGTAATAAAAGCCGTTTTCGTTGGCGATTAAATCGTGATGGGTTCCGGTTTCTTTTACTTCTCCTTTGTGAAGCACCACAATTTTGTCGGCATTTTTGATAGTTGATAAACGGTGTGCAATCACAATAGAGGTTCTGCCAATCATTAATTTATCTAAAGCTTCCTGTACTAATCTTTCACTTTCCGCATCCAAACTGCTGGTAGCTTCATCTAAAATTAATATGCTCGGATTTTTTAATACGGCACGGGCAATTGCCACACGTTGCCTTTGTCCGCCAGATAACTGTATGCCTCTGTCACCCACCACTGTTTCAAATTTTTCAGGGAAACTCATTATGAAGTCGTAAGCGTTCGCCTTTTTTGCTGCTTCAATTACTTCAACCATGGTAGCATCCGGCTTTCCATATAAAATATTTTCTTTAATACTTCCTCCAAACAGTAATACATCCTGAGGAACTATGGCCATTTGCTCACGTAAAGCAGTTAATTCGTAATCAGTAGATTTTTTTCCATCAATAGTGTAAGCCCCCGATGTTGGTTCATAAAAACGCAATACCATTGATGCTATTGTAGATTTTCCACTACCACTGCTGCCAACTAGCGCGAGTGTTTGACCAGGTTCAATTTTAAATGACACATCCTTCAGTACTTCAAAATCTTTACGGGTTGGATATGTAAAATTGATGTTTTTAAATTCAATTTCGCCTTTTAATCGTTCAAGATGAGTTTTCTTATCTCCTAAATTAATATTTTCAATATTTCCGTCAATTAATTCGAATATGCGTTCGTTTGCTCCCATTGCACGCTGAATGGATGCGATTTGATCGGGCAATCCTCCTAAAGAACCTGCAACAAACAACGATAACATTAAGAATTTGCCAAACTCTTCAGCAGAAATTTCGCCACTGTTTTTTAGCAATAACATACGCCATAAAATAAAAAACACTGCGCCAAATATGAATGTTACAATAAAAGCCATAAACGAGCCTCTGAAAATTCCAAACTTCAATCCGAATTTTCTTACATCTTCGGTGTTTGCAGTGTAACGGTTAATTTCAAAAGCTTCATTCGTGAAAGATTTTACATTGGCAATTCCGGTTAATGCTTCGCCTACAATTACATTGCTTTGTGCGATTTTATCCTGAAACTGCTTTGAGTATCCGCGTATTTTTTTTCCAAAAACCAAGGCAATTACAATAAGTGGCGGAATAATAATCAAAAACAATTGTGCCACTTCCCAAGAAGTGTAATAAATAATAAACACCAATCCTCCTAAGCCGACAATGCTCTGGCGAATTAATTCGGCAATATTAACAGTAAACGCATCCGATACCACGTTAATGTCTGTTGCAATGCGACTGCTTAATTCGGCTACCTGATTCTTTGAGAAAAATTCCATCGGCATTTGAACAATGCGTCGGAATGAATCGGTTCGTAAACCTTTTAAAATACTCTCGGTTACCTGAGCAAACATAAACACACGACCAAATGAAAATACTCCCTGAATAACCAGTATTAAAAGCAACATCTGGCCAATGTCCATCAACTCAGCGTGCATTTGTTCGGTGCTTTTTCCGGTTTGACCAAAATAACCAAACATTTTACCTGAAATAAGAGGGAAATATAAACCAACACCTGCTGTTCCAAATAAAAAAAACATTCCAACAACAAACTTCCATTTATTTGGACCTAGGTATTTAAATAAGCGCAACGACTTTTTTAAATTAGCAATATTAAATTTTGCCTTAGGCAGATCTTCCGAATTACGTTTACTTACTCTTTTTCCACGTGTGCCTGCGGCAGGACTTTTAGCCATATTACTTTAATTTGAAGAGCAAAGGTACCTGAATTTTACAGGCTAAACATCTAAATTTGATGTTTTTATGGCATTTTTAACTAAATTTTGTTGAAATGTTTGTCGGATACTAAAAACTCTTTATATTTGCAGTCCATTTTAAAAAAACGAATATTTAAAACTTATATACAATGAAACGCACTTTCCAACCATCGCAACGCAAGAGAAGAAACAAGCATGGATTTCGTGAGCGTATGGCTACAGCCAATGGCCGCCGAGTTTTAGCAGCACGCCGTAAAAGAGGCCGTAAAAAATTAACCGTTTCTAGCGAAAAGCTACACAAACGTCAGTAAGAAATTAATGTTTTTGTTTTCATAGGTTAATAAAAAACCGCGAGTCAAATGACCGCGGTTTTTTTATTGTGTTTATTATTAAAATCCAGATTTTAATACCCCAAAATTTTCAGCATCGACTTATAGCTTTGTTCCTTTGCAAATAATCGCGTAGTTATTTCTCCGTCTTCTGTACGATCTATTAAAACATGTTTAGGCGCAGGAATTAAACAATGTTGTGTTCCGCCGTAGCCACTTAATGCCTCCTGATAAGCGCCGGTATGGAAGAAGCCGATGTACAAAGGCTGCTTTTCCTGACGATCTATTTTAGGTAAAAACACCTGATTGGTATGCGCTTCACTGTTGTAATAATCCATGCTATCGCAGGTTAATCCACCAAGGTTTACGGGCACATACGGCTTATCCCAATGGTTAATGGCCATTAAGATAAAGCGCTGATTAATGCCCCAGGTATCGGGTAAAGTTGTTATAAAAGAGCTATCAATCATGTACCAGCGCTCGCGGTCGTTCTGCATTTTTTGATCTACAACAGAATACAGAGTTGCTCCACTTTCACCTACAGTAAATGACCCGAATTCAGTAAAAATATTAGGTTCATCTATCTCGTTTTGCACACAGAAGTTCTTAATCTGAGCTACAATCTCTTCAATCATATACTCATAATCGTATTCAAAACCCAATGATGTGCGTATTGGCATACCTCCGCCAATATTTAATGAATCGAGGGTAGGGCATATCTTCTTTAATTCTAGATAGATACTTAAACATTTGTTTAATTCGGTCCAATAATAAATAGTATCCTTAATTCCGGTGTTTATAAAGAAGTGGAGCAGTTTCAATTCAAACTTTGGGTTGGCTTGAATCTTCTCCTTATACAAACTTAAGATATCAGTATAGCGAATACCCAGACGGGATGAATAGAAAGCAAAGGAAGGTTCTTCTTCAGTACTGATGCGTATCCCCAGCTTGCACTTTTCGGCTTTCACATGCCTTTTGTAATAGTCAAATTCATCTAAATGATCCAATACCGGGATAACATTAAAATTATCGTTAATCAGTTCTGTAATGTACTGTTTATAGAGTGTACGCTTATACCCGTTACAAATAATATACGTATCTTTGGTTAGCTTCTTTTTTTTGTATTGTTCTTTGATAATTTGGATATCATACGCCGATGAAGTCTCTAAATGCACTTCATTTTTGAGAATTTCGTCGAGTACAAACGAAAAGTGAGAACTTTTGGTGCAATAGCAATAAATGTATTTGCCTTTATAATCGGCTTTAGCCATTGCTACATTAAATAAACGCTTGGCCTTCTGAATTTGAGAGCTGATTTTTGGTAAATACGATATTTTTAATGGCGTTCC
The DNA here is from genome assembly GCA_040403535.1 of Bacteroidia bacterium. Taxonomy (GTDB): domain Bacteria; phylum Bacteroidota; class Bacteroidia; order B-17B0; family Aurantibacillaceae; genus JAHEYG01. The sequence goes on along the minus strand of JBBAKL010000010.1, from coordinate 38,855 downwards.
GTACTGCTTAATAATACCCATTAAAGGTATATCATTGAAATACAGTTCGTTGTCTTTCACATCAAAACCTTCTTGCGGAAAATTAAACGTTTGATGAATTAAATCTGAGTATGTATTATCCATTTTTTAAAGAAGTAAGTGAGCTACTTTGTAAATTTTTGGCTAAAGTAAGTAATTTACTTTAACCATATGTTAAGAATGTAAAATATATGAAAGCAATGATAAAACCTATCCGAATAGTTGAAGTTAAAAGCGAAATTGGTGCCGGTACACGAGGCGCTAGTATGGGAATAGACGCTATTAAGATAGCTGCCCTTGACTTTGGTAGTCCGTTTTTTAAGAAATTTAAAACAGTAGAAATTCCAAATGAGAACAATTTACTTTTAGAGCCGGTTGTAAACGATTATGCAAAGCGTATTAAAGGTATTTACAACCTAAACGAACGTTTGGCAAAAGAAATCTCTAAGATTCTCACCAAAGACGAAGTTCCTATTGTGTTAGCAGGCGATCATAGTTCGGCACTTGGAACGATTTCAGGTATAAGAATGGCCTATCCTCAAAAACGTCTGGGTGTCATTTGGATTGACGCACACGCTGATTTACACAGTCCTTATACAACCCCTAGTGGAAACATGCACGGTATGCCTTTAGCATGTGTGTTAGGTGAAGACAACAAAGACCGTCAGCAAAATAAACCCGACGATGAAACAGTTGAGTACTGGGAAAAATTAAAAGGATTAGGCGGCATCAACCCAAAAATTCAACCAAACGATTTGGTTTTTGTTGCTCTGCGCGATTTTGAACCACAGGAAGATTATGTAATTAAGAAGCATAAAATACGTGTATTTAACTTACAAGAAATTCGTAAAAAAGCGGTAGAACGTGTGGCAATTGAATCGTTAAATTATTTAGACCATTGCGATTTAATTTACGTAAGCTTTGATGTAGACAGCATGGATTCTCGCATATCAAGCGGAACAGGAACTCCGGTTCCAAACGGTATTACCGAAAAAGAAGCTGGCAATTTAATTTACTACATCATGCGAAGTAAAAAAATCTGTTGTTTCGAAATGGTTGAAATAAATCCAACTTTAGATAAAGAAAATTTAATGGCGGAAAATGCTTTTGAAATTTTACAAAAAGCAACTAATCAATTAAGTCACGACTTCTAATAAATAAAATTATGAGTTTTATAACTTCCGAAAAAAAAGACAAAGTAACGGTTATCACATTTAACCGCCCTGATAAATTTAACAGCTTTAACCGTGAAATGGCTTTAGCATTGCATGCCGCATTAGATGAAGCCGAGAACGATAAAAATTGCCGCGCTATTATATTAACCGGAAACGGCAAGGCCTTTTGCGCCGGACAAGATTTAAGCGAAGCAATTGATCCAAATGGTCCGGGAATTAAAAAAATTGTGGATGAACATTACAATCCAATTGTAATGCGCTTACGTAGAATTGAAAAACCAATAATAGCAGCGGTAAATGGTGTTGCTGCCGGTGCGGGTGCCAATATTGCTTTAGCTTGTGATATTGTTACTGCAACTGCTTCAGCAAGTTTTATTCAGGCATTTAGTAAAATTGGTTTAATTCCGGATAGCGGAGGAACGTTTTTCTTGCCGCGCCTAATCGGATTTCAAAGAGCCTCCGCATTAATGATTACAGGCGACAAAGTAACTTCTGCCGATGCATTGCAAATGGGCATGATCTATAAAGTATATGAAGATCCCACATTCATGCAGGATGTATTAAAATTGGCTGCCGGAGTAGCAGATATGCCAACTAAGGGCATCGGCTTAACCAAACGTTTGTTAAACGAGAGTTTTTATAACACATACGAAAAGCAATTACAACTTGAAGGCTCAATTCAAACCGAGGCAGCCGCTACTTACGATTACAATGAAGGAGTAAAAGCCTTTTTAGAAAAACGTAAGCCTGAATTTAAAGGCGAATAATCAGGAAATGTATTTTTTAATTATTTCGCTTAAGCTAATCACATCAATCGTTTCAATCGGATGCTTGGTGTTTTGAAGTGTATATCGCTCAGCTTTTTTTAAATGATTTACTACATGATTGGTTTCATCCTCAGAAACTATTGTGTCGTTATCTGCTAATCCTACCGCCACTTTATTGTCAATTTTTGATAATTCTGACTCCATTAACAAGTTGCATTTACCAATTCCAAAATCATCTCTGCGGTTTTATTCAATAAGATAATCCAATTGTCGCTATGACGTTTTTCAAGGGATAAGGCAAATTTGGGGACTTTCTCCTTAATTATTTCAGGATCTAACATTTTAATTTCTTTCTCGGCAATTTCGGGTGACCATGAAAATTTAGTTCCCAAAGTAATTATGTTTCCCAATATTTCAGGATGTTGGGAAGATAAATAAAGAGCTACATAAGCACCCATACTGTACCCGAATACAGAAGTCTTTTCCAATTTATTTTTTAGAATAAATTCGTGAAGTTCCTTTGAAAAAGCCGCTATACCAAAACCGTTAGAAAAATCTTTTGCGCCATGATCCGAAACATCCAATGCATGAGTTATGAAGCCAGATTTCCTAAGCTCAATCGCAAGAGGCTATAACTGATTGGAAGCGCCAATGGCACCATGTAGTAAAATAATATTTTTTATAAAAAAAACCCCGATTAATCGGGGCAGTTTATTAGGCTTTTTGCTTAAACTTATTGATGGCATTTATGGTGAATTCCGACAACACCAATGTTCCGCTCATGCCGGCGCGCTCAATTAAAAGCTGATCCCAATTCTCAGTTCCTTCCCACATGATCTTCTTTAACATCGCCATTGCTTCAGGATTACTTGTAGCTAATCTTCCCGCTAAACCTTCAATCGCTTTATCCATTTCCTCAGCATTGGAAAACAATTCTGCATATAATCCTTTTTCTTTTGCCCATTGCGCACTTTGCCATTCGGTAGCATTAATAGTTAGTTGACAAAAAGCGGATGCACCAACTTTGCGTTCTACTGCCGGACCAACCACAAACGGACCAATTCCTACAGCCAACTCACTCAATTTTACAGAGGCGCCATTTACAGCGTAAGTGTAATCTGCAGCGGAAGCAATACCTACGCCTCCTCCAACCGCTTTACCTTGAACGCGAGCTAAAACAAACTTTGGAGCTTTGCGCATGGCGTTAATCACCGCTGCAAAACCAGAAAAGAATTTTAATCCGGTATCAATATCTTTAATTTGAATTAATTCATCGAAACTAGCGCCGGCACAAAATGCTTTATCGCCTTCGCTTTTTAAAACAATGACTTTGCAATTATCATCTTTACCCAACTTCTCCACTTCCGCAGCTAAATTACGCAATTGTGCGCCAGGCATAGAGTTACTTTGCGGATGAAAAAATGTTATCGTTCCAATTCCGTTTTTAATTTCTGATTTTACAAATGCATCCATATAAAAGTTCGTAATTTGGAGTTGGTAATATTTAAATTAATGTAGCAATAGGATTTTCCAAATACATTTTTAAAGTCTGTAAAAATGCTGCGCCTGTTGCACCATCCACGCTTCTGTGATCGCATGCCAATGTTACTTTCATGACGTTCCCCGGCACTACTGCACCATTTTTTACAACAGGAACCTGACGAATGGCACCAACAGATAATATACAGGATTCAGGAGAATTAATGATAGATGTAAATTCTTCGATGCCAAACATTCCTAAATTAGAAACCGTAAATGTATTTCCTTCCCAATCCTGAGGTTGTAATTTTTTCTCTTTAGCGCGCTTGCCTAAATCTTTGATTTCAGCTGCTACTTGTTGTAACGACTTCTCATCAGCAAAACGAACAACAGGAACCAGCAATCCATCTTCTACAGCAACCGCAACACCAATATGAATGTGATTGTTGATGCGAATTTTATCGCCCATCCAATAACTGTTTACACGCGGGTGTTTGCGTAATGCAGCTGCACATGCCTTAATCACTAAATCATTGAATGAAATTTTTACATCACTCACCTGATTAATAGCATTACGCGAAGCGATAGCATTATCCATATCTGCTTCAATAGTTAAATAGAAATGTGGGGCGCCATTTTTGCTTTCTAATAAGCGACGGGCAATGGTTTTACGCATTTGCGATGCCGGTTCATCCGTATAACTTTCTTTTCCTCCTGTGAAAAATGCTTTTTTGGAAGCACCCGGAGTAAATGATTCGATATCCTTTTTGGTAACACGTCCGTTTTCACCGGTTCCATTTACCATGCTAATATCTATTCCTTTCTCTTTTGCTAAGGCTTTCGCTAATGGAGAGGCTTTTACACGACCATTTGCAGTTTTGTTACTTGTAGCTGAAGAAACAGTTGTGGTAACCGGGGCTGTCACGTGTGTCGTTGTTGCAACCGGCTTACTAACGGTTTCCTGCTTGCTTCCAGATCCGTTTGATAAAGAAGCAAGAATAGCATTAACATCTTCACCACCTTTACCTAAAACGGCTAGTACGCTATCAACAGGAGCGCTCTTACCTGCCTCAACACCAATATGTATTAATACACCATCCTGAAAAGATTCAAACTCCATTGTGGCTTTATCGGTTTCAATGTCTGCTAACAATTCTCCGCTCTTTACTTTGTCTCCAACTTTCTTATGCCACTTTGCTACCACGCCTTCGGTCATGGTATCACTTAATTTAGGCATGCGAACTACTTCAATACCTGATGGTAATTCTGCTTTAGAAACAGGAAAAGTATCATCAGAATGTACGTGCGTTTCTGTTTTTTCAGAAGAACTTTCATCTGAACCGCCTGCAAGTAGTGCGCTAATATCCTCACCTTCTTTACCCAGAATAGCAAGTATTGAATCGACTGGAGCGGCTTGCTTTTCAGCTATACCGATGTGTAATAATACGCCGTCTTGAAACGATTCAAATTCCATAGTTGCTTTATCGGTTTCGATATCCGCCAATAAATCACCGCTCTTTACTTTATCTCCAATTTTTTTATGCCATTTAGCTACCACGCCCTCGGTCATGGTATCACTTAGTTTTGGCATGCGAACTATTTCCGCCATAATTTTTTTTTTTAGATCTTACGTTTCTTATTCTTGAATAAACGGATAATTTGGTTCCATATAAACATCGTGATATAACTCCGATGCATCCGGGTAAGGGCTCTCTTCAGCAAACTTCACCGACTCATCAACCATTGCTTTTATCTTCTCCTCCATCGCTTCAACACCTGCATCATCAATCCATTTATTTTTCTTAAGCGTTTCAATAACTTTTTCAATCGGATCTTGTTGTTGATATTCTTTTACTTCTTCTTTTGTACGATAGGTTTGCGCGTCACTCATCGAATGTCCTTTGTAACGATAGGTTTTCATTTCAAGGAAAGTAGGGCCGTCACCCCTGCGTGCTCTTGCAACCGCCTCTTCGATGGCTTCATGAACTGCCTCAACAGTTAAACCGTCAACCGGTTTACTTGGCATATCGTATGCTAATCCTAATTTCCATAAATCATGCACATTACTGGTTCGTTCAACAGAAGTTCCCATAGCGTACATATTGTTCTCAACTATAAAAATAACCGGCAATTTCCAGTTCATAGCCATATTGAATGCTTCGTGCAATGCACCCTGACGAACAGCACCATCGCCCATTGAACAGACACAAACATTATCAGTACCTATATACTTTTCAGCGAATGCAATGCCCGCTCCTAACGGTACCTGCCCTCCTACAATTCCATGTCCACCTAAAAAGTTATGTTCTTTACTGAAGATGTGCATAGAGCCCCCTTTGCCTTTGCTACAGCCGGTAATTTTAGCGTACATTTCAGCCATAACATATTTAGGATGCATACCTAAACCGATTGGATGAGCGTGATCACGATAAGCAGTAATGTGCTTGTCATCTTTACGTGTAGCGCTTACAGTTCCGGCTACAATGGCTTCCTGGCCAATGTATAAATGACAGAAACCTTTAATTTTTTGCTGAACATATACTTGTCCGGTTTTTTCCTCAAAACGACGCATTAATAACATCGATTCATACCAAGTTAAATATTGTTCTTTAGTGAACTTTAATTTTTTTTCTACTGCTGTTTTAGCCATAAGAAGTTCGAATTATAGAATTACAAAAATAACAGAAATAACAGAAATTGACGAATAAACACGGAATGTAAACTCTTCTATTTCAGATGTTTACTATTAAACATAAGGGGCAAAAGCTGCTCAATGCCATTGCAGGCATAAACCTCGCCTTTTTCACCAGTCATTAAGATACGAATTGGATGATTGTATTTTTCCTGATATTCAGCAATAACCTGTCGGCATGCGCCGCACGGGGTTACCGGTGTATTAATGATTACTGAAGCTGATTTGCAGGCAATAGCCAATGTTTTTACTGCACTGTTTTTTTGATTAGCTGAAGCGGCAAACAAAGCGACGCGCTCTGCACATAAACCGGATGGGTATGCGGCATTCTCTTGATTGTTTCCAGTTACAATACTACCATTAATAAGCAAAACTGCAGATCCAACATAGAATTTTGAATACGGTGCGTAAGCGTCATTACAGGCTTCCTTTGCTTTATTCAACAACTCTTGTTCCTCTCTACTTAAATCAGAAATATCTTTATATAATTCGAAAACTGATTCTATTTTAATCTGATTGAACTTCATAAGGTAAGGGTATTCCAATAAAGGTAGTTATAATTTCATCAAATTAAATTATTTTTTATACTTTTAGCTTACAAACCCACAAATATGAAAAAAGCAATTATTGCTATTGCACTTTTATTTATCATTACCTCTTTATTTTCACAAGAAGGAAGCACAAAAGGATGGCCATACGAAGATCAAAAAACTTTTGAAGCAGCAAATAAATTATTCAACAAGCGTTATTACGCAGCCGCGTATGAAAAATACAAATCGCTTTTACCTAATCACGAAAATGACATATTCCTGAAATTTGTGACCGGGATATCTGCAGTTTATCTTAACGAAAAGAGTGAAGAAGCAGAAACACTCCTCAATGAAGTAAAAGCGAAGGATAAAAAAAATAAAGAAATAGATTATTACTTTGCGTTACTCTATCATAAAACTTATCAATTTGATAAAGCCTTAGAACTAGCTAACGGTTTGCTTACTAACCCCAAATTAAGTCCAGAAGACAAAGCCGATTTAGAGAAGTTGGTATTTTACAGTAAAAACGGGAAAGAACTTTTTGCCAATCCGGTTGATGCAAAAATTGAAAACTTAGGATCACCAATTAATACCGAATACGCAGAATACGCACCTGTTATTACTCCTGAAGAAGAATCCGTTATTTTCACCTATCGCGGTAAAGAAAGCATGGGTGGTTTAGTTGACATGAATAATAAACCGGATCCGAAAGGAGATTACAATGAAGATATTTTTATTGCCAATAAGGTTGACAAAACTTGGCAAAATCCTTCTGGTTTAAGCGAATTAAATACCATTGAAAACGACGCGGTAATTGCCCTCTCTCCGGATGGTTCTCAATTATTTATTTTTAAATACACCGGAGATAACGGAGACATTTACGTGATCAAGCGCGAAAACGGAAAATTCGGGCTTGCAGAAAAACTTCGCGGTGATATCAATTCTCCGGCTTGGGAAGGAAGCGTAAGCATGTCAACCGATCAAAAGTTCTTGTATTTCGCGAGTGATCGTCCGGGAGGATTTGGAGGTAAAGATTTGTATGTTGCCACAAAAAACGAAGATGGTTCTTGGGGTAACGTAAAAAACCTTGGTGATAAAATTAATACTAAATATGATGAAGATGCACCTTTCATTTCACCTGATAGCCGTACGCTTGTATTTAGTTCGGAAGGACATAACAGTATTGGTGATTTCGATTTATTTACATCCGACTGGAATAAAACAGACAGCGCATGGCAAACACCTAAAAACTTAGGTTACCCTATCAACACAACTGACGACGATTTATTTTATGTATTATCGCCCGATGGAAAACGCGGCTACTTTTCAAGCGCGCGTAAAGGTGGAAAAGGTGACCAGGACTTATACGTAGTAGAGCCGGCCATTGCAGCTAAAAAAAATTTCATTACCGTTATTAAAGGAAAAGTTACGGAAAATTTAGCTCCTTATGAAACAGAAATAGCGGTAAGTGTAGATGGAGAAACTAAAAATTACGGAAGCTACCGCTCCAATAAAGAAAGTGGAAGTTATGTAGTAAGCTTGCCTTCCGGAAAAAATTATAAATTGGCTTTTTACCATGAAGTTTTAGGCGACAAAATTTTCAATATCAATACTGAAAATGTGGATGAGTATGCTGAAAAATTAATTAACGTTAACTTCGGTATGAGTGATACCGCATCTAGTAATGTTCAAAGTATAAAGGTTGGTGCCGGAACAGATTCGGCCAAAGTTAATGAATCCGCAAAAAACACCATTACTAGCAATAGCGAAGCGGATTTAATCAGTAAATACGGCAACATTAAAATTAAAGGTGTAAGCTATTTCGTTCAGGTAACTGCATCGATGAACCCCGACAATTTTAACCGAACACCATTAAAAAAACTAGGGGAAGTTTGTTACGGTGGCGTTTTAAGAGATGAGATCAAATTACTTATTATGAAAAAGGAATTTTTTACTTTAAAAGAAGCTGATAAACTTTTGAAAGATGTGCGCGCGGCAGGTGTGCCCGATGCGTTTATAACTGCTAAAATGAATGGTAAACGTTTATACTTAGTAGATCTTGTGAAACTGAAGGTTTACGAGGGTAATAAGTAAAATCACCTACTGTTCCAGATTTCCCAGCTTTTTTCTGCCTGCAATTGCAGCATACTTAAACCATTTATCACAGTTGCTCTATTAGCTTTACACTTTCGCAGGAAGAGTGTTTCATCCGGATTGTAAATTAAATCGTAGGCCAGATGATTTTCAGTAATGCATTCGTACGGCAAATGAGGACAATCGTTAATGTTAGGAAACATACCTAAAGGCGTACAATTAATGATCAATAAAAATTGTTTTAAAATAATAGGATTGATTTCAGAATAAAAAAATGTATTTGATGATTTTTTAGTAGCTGAACTGGTCACAAAGTAATACTCTACTCCAATTTGTTTTAATGCGTAGGCAACTGCCTTAGAACTTCCTCCTGTGCCAAGAATTAAAGCTCGGCTATGTTGCGGTTCTAAAAAAGGCTTAATACTTAAACGAAATCCATACCAATCGGTATTATGCCCAATTGATTTTCCATTTACTAACTTAATACAATTTACAGCACCAATTTCTTTCGCTTCCGGACTCAATTCAGTTAAAAAAGGAATGACAGATTCTTTATAAGGTACGGTAACATTTAAACCACTAAGTTCCTTATGTTCGTTTAACAACTTTGGAAACTCATTAATATTTTCAATTTCAAAATTTAAATAAGAATAATTTGATAAATGAAGCTTACTAAATTTTTCTTCAAAATAATTTTTCGAAAAAGAATGTGATAATTTTTTACCTAGAAGACCGAGTTGCATACTTTTGCTATTATCTGCTTGTTGTATCTGCATGTAATTTTACTTAAATAAGCTATCATTTCAAATTAATTCAAAATTTCTAAATCATAAAAAATAAAAAGGGCCGTATTACAACAGCCCTTTCTAAATCATAAAATCAAATTTAGTTACATAATCTTCACTTTCTCAACCTGAATAATAACCTTAGTGGTAACATCGTAAATAAAAGCTACAACAGTAGTATGCTTAAGATTGTATTTCGGTTTGCTTGGGATAACCGGCCAAGGGTTAAGCTTAAAGCATTTATAAGTTAAAGTTGCTGTATCGTTTACTGCGATAGGTGCGGCTTTTAATAATTCACCCCAAGAACCGTTTACAGATCCTCTTAAAACATGTTCAAATTCGTAATCCGGACGTAAATCACCATTAATTACTAAGGCGCCCGGAGGTGGTGAATAATCTTTTTGCGGGCCAATTATACTATCTTCTGTTATTACAACAGACAAATTCATGTTATTGGAAAATGCTTTTAAAAATGTTGCTTTTACCTCAACATTTAACAGCATTTGTGTCGTGTCTAATGTGGTTGTTACCAACATTTTTGCATCCTGAGGATTATCTAACAAATTTCCGGCTGTTGTAGCCCATGTATTTCTTGGCTGAGGAAACGGAATCTGTGAACGGTTTACACATCCCTTTGGTAACCCTGCTGCCGACATACCCATAAAATTATCCCAATCTGTTCCTGCAGGTGTTCTGAAATCTTCCGGATAATCCGGTAATGATGGAGGTGCAAACTGACTTCCGGCATGAATAGCGATTACCACAACACTGTCTTGATATGCGTTTACAATAGCTGTAGCGTTTTCAGCGGCTCTTGGACAGTTACCGCATGTATGTCCTGTGTAATCTTCAACCAAAACTTTTCTGAAATTTAGTTTGGTGGCATTACTCTTAACAAAATGCGGAGTAACCACACAATCAGTTACCGCATCCGGATTCTGAACCGGATTTGTTACTTTATCGCAGGCAAAAATCGCTAAGAGTGGTAAAATAAACAAAACTGTTTTTTTCATGCTATGCTGAATTAAATTAAACATTATTAAAAGCTGCTTGTAATTGATAAAGTTAATCCGTTAGAAGCAGGTACTACGCGACATACTCCACCTACACAGAAAATACCGGCACTTTGTTTACCATAACTTAATGAAATTCGGTGTGCGTCTTTATTATAACCAATTGTACCTAAGTAATAATGTGTTTGCAGGGCCGGATCAGGATTTCCGAAATTCCATTGATCAAATACCGCCACAAAGAAATGTCCGTTTGGCCACCACTCAATCATACCGGTTGCCCAATCACCTTTTGCAATTAAGTTGGAATTGGTTGCCACTTCTTTACCATCCACTTTCTCAGCGAATAATCCCTGGAATTCAAAACGAATGGATGATGAAGATTTGTACTTATAAGTTAAATCCACAACGGCAATATGACTGCGTAAGCTTTTATATCCCGCGTTATTCGAGTTAAACTGAATAATATTACGGTTGTAAAACTGATTCGCGTAAACAAATGTTCCTTTTACTTTTTTAGAGAATTTTTTATTGATCTCAACAAAAAAATCATGGTAATATAAATAATTACTACTGTTAGCTCCGGTTATTTCTGAAAAATCCCATTTAGTCTCATAATAAGTTCTGGAAGTTGCCGAATCTCCGACCGCATATTGCTTCAATCCGCTTGCTTGTGAATAATTCAAGGTAATTTCCATTCCGTATTTTCCGCCAAGAGGTGTTCCTTTTTTAAACTTATACTGTGCTTCCGCCATAAATCCAATTTCGCCGTTTAATTGTGTAGCGTAGGGATTTAATGCCAACAAGGTATAAGAATGTTGTTTAGTAGTAGCAGGTAAATAATTGATTAATAAATTTTGTAAACCTTCATTACGGTCGCTACGATAACTCATATTATCGATTCGTTTTCCCTGTAATAAAATTGAAAACCCATTTCCTGCATAAGATGTTGTCACAAATAAAGCATCGCCAAATTTATAAGAACCATTATTGTCGGCATTTGGATCGTTGATTTTATAAGCGTATTCCGTGTTAAAATTAAATCCTTCTCTGATTACATTTATTCGTCCACCATAACAACCAACATTTTGGGGCAACACCAAATTATTATCCTGGTCGGCCTGATATTTACTTACAAAACTTCCGCCTAAAATAAGACGTGTTTTTTTGTTTCCTAAAATAGAATCGAACAACTCGTTTACGTTTAACTCTCCGTCAACACCACGCACAATTCCCTCGCCTTTTCCAAAGAACAAACGTTGTTTGCCAATGATACCTTTAACTGTTAATCCTTTATACGGACTCGAAATAATTCTAGCGCCATCAATAGAATTGTCATACAACAAACCCGGCTCATAATAAGCGCGTAACATTAAGCCATTTCCAAATTGCTCGTAGAAATTACCTAAGGTAATGTCCAATAAATCGGTTTGATAACGGGCGAAACGATTGACAATTCCTTCTCCTTTATAGGAAGGTAAAAAACCCTGACGAACATTGTTGTATGCTTCGTAACGAACTCCGGCCGAGAACTTGCCTCTTGTATAATTAATATTTCCAAAAACGTTAGAAAGTAATTTTTCAGGAACCTCAGGAGCACCAATTGCAGAATCCGGCTCGTAATATTGGGCGTCTATTTGGAAATTACCATGAACAGAATTTAATTCGTCGGCAATAACATTCTGAGCTTTTAAACTCTGAAGGCCGCAAAACAATACAGTAATAAAAACTACTTTTCCTTTCTTGTGGAATACTTTCATAAATACAATTAGTGCTTAAGTTTCTCGCCTTTTACCAAAGCCTGAATGTTTTCGTATAATTTATCTTCGTCGCCTTCAGCGTAAGAGTTATGACTCCATACAATTTTACCGTTTCCGTCGATTAAGAATGTATGAGGAACGTTATTGACATTCATCGCGCGCTTAAAATCCTGGTTCTCGTCGATATACACTTCATACTCCCAACCCTTGGTTTTTACATCGGTAACCACCTTGCTGGAGCTACGTGCATCATCTATGGAAATAGCAATTAACTTAACACCGGTTTCCTTTTTCCAATCGGGATAATTTTCAGCAATGGCATCTAATTCTTTTTTACAAGGCTTACACCAGGTGGCCCAGAAACTAATAACAATAGGCTTACCATCATTACTAAATGTGGATGAATTGATTTTGGTTCCGTCTAATTTTTTTACGGTAGCTGCAGGTATTTTATCTCCATCGGAGTTAATTGCTGCTGTTAAGGTAACGAAGGCAATAGCCAGTAAAAATAGTTTTTTCATAGTGTTTAGATTTTACAAATATTGAAAGTATTTAATTCAAATAAAATGCCAATAAATATCGTATTTATATTAAAATTGTAATCTTAACATATTTTCAGGATTACAATTTTAGATTTTTAGAATTATAAAGCTAATTGTTTTGGAAACACGTCCAAAAGCAATTATTTCTTTTTCTTTTTTAATTTAGAAACTGATTTAGAAACCGCTTTTTTAACCGGCTTTGTAGCTTTAACCTTCTTGTTTTTAGCAACTTTTGCCTTAACAGGCACGCTTAGCTTCAACGGCTTATCCGATTTAATTTCCTTAGTTTCTTTTTTCTTGGAGGTATTCCAGGTTTTGTAAACATCTTGCTGAACCGGACGAAAAGCGGGCTCACGTTGCAAGGGTTCGCATGGTTTTAAAGTAGTGTGGCATTCAAAAGGCAACTGCTGATATAGTTTAGTGCCTTCTGTTTTCCAGGCTATCATCTGATCGCTTACATCTTTTATTATTTTTCCTGGATTACCTACCACAATTTTACGCTTAGGTATAACCATATCGGTCGGAACAAAACAAAGTGCGCCTATAATACATTCATCACCAATCACAACATTATCCATCACCACACTATTCATTCCCACTAAAACATTTTTACCAATGGTTCCCCCGTGAATAATGGCTCCGTGTCCGATGTGAGCTCCTTCCTTTAATAACACCTTTGTTCCAGGGAACATGTGTATGGTGCAATTTTCCTGAACATTACATCCGTCTTCAATAATGATTTGTCCCCAATCACCGCGTATGGCGGCACCGGGTCCAATATATACATCTTTTCCAATGATAACATTACCTGTAACGGTAGCGTTCGGATGAACAAAAGCAGATTTGTGTATAACGGGCTTGTAGCCGTTAAATTCGAAAACGTTAGCCATTTAGCTGAGTACTAAATTACTGAACAGGTAAAAGAACCTGAAGCAACGTTCGGATGACCTTCCTGATACATTTTTGTACAAGAATTTTGTGCAGCAGATTCGTCATACTCCTTCACATTGTATTGTGATTGGTTTACATTTCCACCGTACTGCGTGCTATACTGAGTATTACATGTACAGCTGAAATTTTTCTTGCAAGAAGAAAACATAAACAAGGCCGGTACTATAAACAATAACTTCTTCATTTATTAAAAGTTTAGGTAAAGATAACAAATTTATAGATATTTTACATTTAAGTTTGATGGTTTAATACTTATCTTTATGCCATATCAGTATGGAGCAAATTATAGATAAAGTGCCCAGAGCGGCCATTTTAGCTGAATTAAAAAAAGACCGTTATATTCGTAAAACCAATAATGGTAATAATGAAATTTACATCATTACGAATCATAATTCGCCAAATGTGATGCGCGAAATTGGTCGTTTACGTGAGGTAACTTTTCGTCATGCAGGTGGCGGCACAGGTAAATCCATTGATATTGACGAATACGATTTAAGCAGTCACCCGTACCAACAGTTATTGGTGTGGAACCCTGAGGATCAGGAAATTGTGGGAGCTTACCGCTATATTGCCTGTAAAGATGCCGAATTCAGAGACGGCAAAGTTCACCTGGCGACTACCGAGCTTTTTGATTTTAGTCCGAAGTTTTACGAAGAATATTTACCCTATACCATTGAACTGGGACGATCGTTTATACAGCCCATGTATCAACCCTCTGAACAGTTCCGTAAAGGTTTGTTTAGCTTAGATAATTTGTGGGATGGATTAGGCGCGATCGTGGTAGATAATCCGTATATGAAATATTATTACGGAAAAGTTACCATGTACACCGATTTTAATGTTACTGCCCGCGATTATATTCTTGCGTTCTTAAAGCATTATTTCCCTGACCCTGATAATTTGGTAAAACCTATTCATGCCGTGGAGCATAAAACAGATGTGACTGAATTTTTAAATGAAATTAAAAATTTACCGTATAAAGAAGGACACAGTGTTTTAAACAAAAAGGTACGTTCTTTGGGCGAAAACATTCCCCCATTAATGAATGCCTACATGAACTTATCGAGCACCATGCGGGTTTTCGGAACAGCAATTAATCCAACCTTTGGAGGTGTGGAAGAAACCGGCATCTTAGTTAAGATTGCTGATATTTACGAAAGTAAAAAAGAACGTCACCTGAACTCTTATTTAGAAGAGAAAGGTTTACTTTAAAAACAACCAACTGCTTTGATTATTAAAAAAGCCATATTCGCGAAATCATCGGCTAAGCTAAACGAATGCCCCAAACCGGCAATGCCTGAATATGCGTTTATTGGAAGAAGTAATGTAGGCAAGAGTTCTTTAATAAATATGTTGTGTAACAACAACAAGTTGGCTCATACGTCTTCAACTCCGGGAAAAACAAAAATCATTAATCATTTTTTAATCAATGATAATTGGTATCTGGTAGATTTACCGGGCTATGGCTACGCGAAAACAAGTAAAGTGGCTCGCGGCGAATTTGAACAGATTATTACCGACTATATCACCAAACGCGAAAATTTAGTTTGCCTATTTGTGTTGGTTGATTACCGTTTACCGTTACAGCAAATCGACGCGGAATTTATGGAGTGGCTAGGTAAAAAAAACATTCCGTTTTGTATTGTGTTTACGAAAGCCGATAAGCTAAGTAAGAGTGAATTAAAAAAGAATCTGGAAAACTACTTGCTAAAAGTATCCTACATTTTTGAAGACGAACCAAACTACATAATTACTTCTGCAGAAAAACGCCTTGGTAAAGAAGATTTGCTTGAGTTTATTGATGCTCACCTCGACCTTTTTGAAAAACCAAATGCAAAGTAACTGGCAAATTTTACAACAAAAATTAAGTGAACGTTTCGGTAATGAAATGGACCACGATGCCATTTTATATCTGATAGGTTTGCAGGAGCTGGGTAAGATTCATCAAAAATTCAAGAAAGATCAAAAACTGGAAGTGATGCATATTGCAATATGCACTGTACTGGAGCCCTATGGTTTTTACGAATACAAAGGACGCGATGAAGAAGGCTGGCCACATTGGGAACTGAAAGAAAACTTACCATACTTAGAAGCCAAACAGCAAAACAATTTAATCATCGACGCGATTATAGATTATTTTAAGAGGGAAGAATTTATTTAAAAATCTCCTCTGCGTTTTTGGTAGTGATTTCAGCTACCTCAGCAATAGACGAATTTTTGAGTTGCGCTACTTTCTCGGCAATCATCATTAAATAACCGCTTTCATTTCTTTTGCCTCTGAATGGCACCGGTGCCAAATACGGCGAGTCGGTTTCCAATACCAGATGCTTCATATCAATTAGCTCTACCACTTTATCCAGACCTGAATTTTTGAAAGTTACTACGCCACCGATACCTAATTTAAATTTATTAAATGAAATAAGCTTTTGTGCTTGTTCCAATGTTCCGCTAAAACAATGAAAAATTCCTTTTGGTAATTTTTGGTTAGCGGTAAGTATTTCAAAGATCTCATCAAACGCATCGCGGCAATGAATCACAATTGGCAAATCGTAATGCATTGCCCAATCGATCTGTTTTTGAAAAGCCATTTTTTGTAGCTCAAAAAACGTTTTATCCCAGTATAAATCCAAACCAATTTCGCCAACAGCAGAAAATTTTCTTTTCGAAAGCCACTCTTCTACAAGCGTTAATTCAGCTTCCACATTTTCATTCACCGAGCACGGATGCAAACCCATCATTGGAAAACAATTTTCAGGATATGTTTTCTCCAGCTCAAGCATTCCTTCAACACTCGAGCTGTCTATGTTAGGAAGATACAATTTAGTAACACCTGCCGATATAGCTTTTTTAATAACGTTAGCGCGGTCGGCATTAAATTCTTCCGAATAGAGATGAGTATGAGTATCGATGAACATATAATTAAATCAATTTGCTAACTTTGAGCAAAGTTAAAGTAATTAATTGAAAATTCTCATCATACGTTTCAGCTCAATTGGCGATATTGTTTTAACAACGCCGGTTATACGTTGTTGCCAGCAACAACTCAACAACGCCGAAATTCATTTTGTATGTAAAGCTTCTTTTAAGTCAACACTCGAACACAACCCTTACATTAGCAAACTCATTACGTTTGACAAAGACATTAACGAAGTAATTCCAGCTCTTAAAAAAGAGAATTACGACGCGCTGATTGATTTGCACAATAATTTACGAAGCCGGCGATTAAAACTCGCGCTCGGAAAAAAAAGTGTAGCCTTTAATAAATTAAACGTTAAGAAATTTTTAGCCGTTGCTTTAAAAAACAAAAACGTATTGCCTAATGTACACATTGTACAACGCTATCTGGCTACCGTTAGCGAACTTGGTGTTAAAGACGATAATAAAGGCTTAGACTATTTTATTTCGGATAAAGAAAAAGTGGCAATAACTCAATTACCTCAACCGCTGCAGAATGGTTATGTGGCATTGGTAGCAGGCGGATCGTACTACACTAAAAAAATTCCGGTAAACAAGCTTATAGAAATCTGCAATAGCTCTAAATTACCCATTGCATTATTAGGCGGAAAAGATGACGCCGACATGGCTAAGCAAGTAGTAGCGAAATGTAATAATGCATTTAATCTCTGCGGAAATTTTTCTTTAAATCAATCGGCCTCAATTATTGAGCAAGCAAAATATGTTATTTCATCCGATACCGGATTGATGCACATTGCCTCGGCATTTAACAAAACCATTTACTCGTTGTGGGGCAATACCATTCCGGAGTTTGGCATGTATCCGTACAAGCCGGGTGAAGGCAGTAAAATTCTAGAAGTAAAAAATTTGAAATGCCGCCCTTGCTCTAAACTAGGTTATGGCAAATGCCCGAAGGGTCATTTTAAATGCATGAACGAAATCCAAATTGAGGAGGTTGGTAAATAATCAATTACTTCTGATTTATATTTCATAAATTTAAATCAATGAAAGCTGCTAACATCCTAATTGTAATATTATTTGCACTGGTAAGTGCTTGTGAAAAATCAGGGCCGGCACAAAATAGCCCGAAATGTGATGGACCACCACAAAAATTATATAACCCTTCAGCAGAACTGACTGCCACCCAATTCAAAACCGGTTCGTATTGGATTTATGTAGATTCTTCGCAAACAGTTCCAGGTTACGATAGCGCTCGTGTAACAAGCTTCATGGATGTTTTTGGTAAACCTTATCCGGAGTATTGCGACAGTGTTCAGTACATTGCTTACATCATTAATCATTGGCCACAGGGACCTTCTGAAGGTTTTACTATCTTTTTTGCATCAATACGAAAAAACGCGGGCTGCGCCGATTTTTGTGGCGAAAAAGTTTATCTGCCTTACGGAACCGCCGAAGATGAACCTACAAAATACCAGAAAACGTATTACGACTCTTTATTTATTTACGATCGCTTTTATAAAAAAGTTCAAAAAACCGTGATCTTAAATGATCCGAGTGAAAACAATAGCAAAGTAATATATTACATGAACTCGGATGAAGGATTTTTAAGAAAAGAAGTGTATTCCAAAACAAACGTTTTGTTGAAAAAATTACTTCTGGTAAGAAAAAATATTATCAAGTAAATTAATCCTTAACAAACAACGCTTTTAATTCCGTCGCTTCATCAGGTTTCATTCTTCCTGCTAAAATTAACGACAACTGACGGCGGCGTAAAGCTGAATCGTAACGCTTTTTCTCGTCTTCGGTTTCCGGGATTACCTGAGGAACCGGCAATGGCGCTCCATTCTGATCAATGGCTACAAAAGTAGTGATGGCTTCGTTACATTTTGTTTTTTGCCCCGTTACAGGATTCTCTACCCATACATCCACAAACACTTCCATACTGCTATTAAACGCGCGGCTTACTTTTGCTTCGAACGTTACAATACTGTTTTGCTTAATCGGGTTATCGAAGGATACGTGATTAATAGAAGCGGTCACCACTACTCTTCCGCAATGGCGCTGCGCCGCAATAGCAGCCGAAATATCTACCCATTGCATCAATTTACCGCCAAATAAATTTCCAACGTGATTGGTGTCATTGGGTAATACCACTTCAGTGTTAATGGTTAACGATTCGCGTGCAAATTTCGGCTTCATATCTTCTATAATTTTGAACTGCTAAATTACTACCTTTGTTTTAATTAATTACTATGGATTTTTTATATATTAAATCGATACACATTGTATTTGTGGTTACCTGGTTTGCTGCTTTATTTTACATGGTACGTTTATTCATCTACACTGTTGAAGCGCAAAACAAACCAGAAAACGAAAAATCTATTTTAACAACGCAATTTTTAACCATGCAAAAAAAATTGTGGTTCATTATTGGCTGGCCGGGTGCTATTGGTGCAACAGTATTTGGTTTTTGGATGATTTTTACAAACTGGGGCTATTATTTAACACAACCATGGATGTGGTTAAAATTGATTTTTATTGGCTTTCTGTTGTTATACCACATGAAGTGTCATTTCATTTATAAAAAACAATCTAAAGGCATTTTTAAATGGAATTCGTTTCAATTACGCTTATATAACGAACTTGCTACAGTTTTTTTAGTTGCCATCGTGTTTTTAGTGGTAGTAAAATCTACAGGAAGTTTAGTATGGAGTCTGTTAGGATTGTTTTTGTTTGCAGCCCTTTTAATGGCATTTGTTACCATTTACCGTAACATGCGTGAAAAAGAAATGGCAAGAAAAAAAGCGGCAGAAGAAGCATCGGCTACTAATAAATAAATAAAATAAAATTCAGATTATTCCTGTGTCATTACCCAGGCAGAAGGGTGTTCTGATTTAATGCTTTGCAACAACTGTACGGCATTATCCTTAGTATCAAAACTACCACAACTTACTACAAACATTCCTTTGGCGTTTGTTCCGCTAATAGCAGCGTTCAAGTTTTTTAAGGCAAGTTTCTTTATGAGTTTTCGGGCGTTTTGTTCCACACTAAAGCAACCCATCACAACCTGATATTTTCCGGCTATGTTTAATGGCTTACATGCAGTATTAGTAGAAACTGTATGACTTTCGGTAGACACGGCACTGATATTTACTGCAACATGTTTATCATCAAATAAAGTAATACCTGCATAACCATTGGCATCAACTACATAATTTGTAGCGGGTTTAATTTCCAATTCATTAAATGAGGCATTGTAAGAAACCGGCGAATACACAGATTCACTGGCTCCGCCAAATAAATTGGCGAATGAATTATTGTAAGGTTTCATTTGGTTCACAGCAAATAAAATTGCCAAACCAACCATCGGAATAGCGATGGCTAAAGCAGCCATGCGCTTATAATTGCGTTGCTTAACCGGTAATTTATCGGACGCTTCGGCTTTTACAAAACGATTGTGTGTTTCGATTACTGTTTTGGTAAGTTGCGGTTCGTTAACTACTTCAATTTCTTTTAACGAAACAGGAATTAAACCAAAACTATCAATTAAAAAATTAACGTCAACTTTTGGTTCGAAACAAATGTTATTTTCAAAGTCTAAATAGAATAGTCCTAAATTATCGAATTCCAAACGGCGTTTGGTATCTAATAACATTTTGCAATGCAACGCGAACTCTTCTAAATGTTTTGATGCCTGAATAAAATCGCAATTGATTTTTTCTTTTAACCAATTTGCTAAAATACCATCATTTTGTTTTAGCTGAACATTAAACAAAATCCTTTTTGAAGGTGGAAATAATATTTCACGATTCAACGAATAATGCGCGTTTTGAGGTCTGCTCACAAATCCGCCAAAACCAGGCACAACCACGTAGTCGTGGGTATACAACAATTCGGAAATTCCGTTTATTATATGTTTTTGCACCAGCATTTTTAAAGGGGCTTCAAATTTAGCATTATAATATCAAATTTAACCTTTGTAAGTCTCAGAATCAAAGTTTTTTTTATTTTTTATTAATTCTAAGTAGCATAAAAATTCAAAAACAATACTACTTTTGTGTTCCATGTTTTTAAGAACCGGAACCGTAAGTTTGTATTGCTTGTTTACTCTGTTGAGTTTAAGCACTTTGGCGCAGAATAAAGAAACAGTGGCGGCACACAAAGGTCATCCGCACACAAAAGACATCCTTGTAAAAATGGTTAAATCCATTAAAGACATTCAGGGATTAAAATACAGTCTTAAAATAACCGAAAGAGGAAAAAAAGGCTATAACCATTACGAATCTTCTGTAAAATTAAACCGTAAGCCAAGAAAGCTTTATATCTACATTAAAGGGATAGAAGTGTTGTGGACTAGCGGAACAAACGATGGAAAAGCATTGGTAAAGCCGAATTCATTTCCATACATCAATTTAAATCTCGACCCCATGGGTAACCTGATGCGTCAGGATCAGCATCACACCATCAACGAAATGGGCTTTGACTATTTTGGCGGTATTATAGAGTATTGTATTTTAAAATTTGGCGATAAACTGGAGCAAAGCATCAAATATGAAGGCGAAGAAAAATTTAATAATCGTCCTTGTTATAAAATGACTATTTACAACAACGACTTCGCCGTTACCACCTACACCGTGGGTTCATCAGAAAACCTTACCTCCATTGCCCGTAAATTATTTGTTGCCGAGTACTTGATTGTTGAATTAAATCCTAAACTCAAGGATTATTTTGATATTTTAAAACCCGGACAAGTAATAAAAGTTCCGAATTGGTATGCTAAAACTGTTACCATGTACATCGATCAGTTTTATTTTTTGCCAATTGGCGTAAAAGTTTACGACGACAAAGGCTTATTTGAAGAATACAATTACTTTCACTTGCAGGTTAATCCTAAGTTTGAAGAAAACGAATTTACCAGGGATTTTAAAGACTATAAGTTCTGATTTTCTTCACGTTCACTTTCTGACTTGTAATACGCCAACCACAAAAATAATGTATTGAAGTATGCGAAGAACGTTACACCCGACTGTGTTTCAAGTGTATCTTCGGTGCAAAAAGATATCAAGGCAATTAATAAAAACAGCAAATACAATTTGTTTAGCTGTTTCCGCCACTTAATTACAGGGTAAAATAAATAAAACAAAAAGACCAATAATCCTGCTATACCAAACGACACACCTATTGCTAAAAACTGATTATGCGAGCGCAATCGCCATTCGGGTGATAACTGGCTTTTCGTGCGCAAATAAGCGCGATTAAAAGCGCTTTGCGCGTCGCCAGTACCAACTCCAAAAATCGGATTTCTTTCAATGATATAAATTGCCGCCTTCCAAAATTCCAAACGCATCAATAAGGTGTTACCAGAAGGATTAAATCCTTGCTTATAATCCTGATACTCCCAAAATATTTCCTTAACACGCTTACGAATTGGTGAGGCTGCTGTATAACGATAATTGGTGATGCCTTCTTCTATGTTTTTGATGTCCTCATCCGTTAATTGTGCCACACCTGCCGAGTCTTTGGTTAAGCCCTTACTGGACAAATAGCGGATAGCATTCCATGTAACTAAAATTCCGTTTTTGTCAGTACTGAATAAATCAGCCTGACTACGGCGTTTCCAGGCTACTCCTAATTCATCGTACTGAATATTGTATGCAATGTAAAATCCGTTTTCGGTATGTTTATTGGTTGAGTCAATCTTAAAATAAGCTCGACCCGACAAGGTTGTAATTTTTTGTTTATTGTTATTGGAAATGTCCACATAATTATAATTTTTCCATTCTGAATTTATGATATTCAAACCAAACAAAAACAGAAACAACAATACTGCAATTCCGGCAATACGATAAATTGATTTTTGCCGAAACAATAAATACACAAAATAAACAACACACAGTAGGGCAAACATCACCAGACCGGTTACCATGCTTAGCGTTAACATCACTACGATCAAGTAAATGATTAGGAATAATGTAAGCATTTTAACTGATTTCGTTTCGGTCTGGATAGACAGGTAAAACAAAATACATATTGCGAAATCAATAAATAAGCCAAATCGAATGTGCGACATGAAGCGTGAGGCCTTACGGATATCAGTTAATTCATGAGTGGCATTGTAATACAAACACCAAAGTGAGCTAATAACCACTAATAAAATAATAAACCACAACAAGCGGTTCAATTCACTTTTCCGTAGTGGTGCCGAAGTAAAAAAAACAAGTGGTAATAATTGCAAAGGAATTTTAATTCGGATATCATCTATACCTCTTTGAATATCTGCGGTATGGATTAAGCCCGTGAGATGAATTATAAATACAGAACTTAAAATCCAAATTAATTTATTTGATTTAATTATACGCCATTTGTTCTTAAAATCTCCCTCCAGCAGCCAATTGCCAAATAACACAAACTGTGGTACGCTGGTTGGAACTGTTCCTAAAAGCATACCACCACCAAGGGCAGCCAACGCTATTAAAAAAATAGTTCTATGAATTTGGGGAGAAAACACTTTTAATAAAACGTAAAAAAAACGTTTAAAGTATGTAAAATGTAATAAAAAAGCCCCGATTAATTAACCGGGGCATCTTAATAAAAACAAAGCCATTAATTGGCGTATTCCGAAATAAACTGAATACGAATCATGCGCATTTCTTCTTCTGAATAATCGTTTTCACCCAGTTCTTTCAGCGCTGCGTCAATACTATCAGTTTCCGATTCCTTAAAATATTCAATCGCTTCTTCCAGTTTTTCCTCATCCATTACGTCCTCCAAATAATATTTAATATTAAGTTTGGTTCCGGATGTAACAATAGTTTCCATCTCCGTTAAAAGCTCATTAATTTTTAAATTCTTTGATTTAGCCATGTCATTCAGGCTTATTTTTCGGTCAACATTCTGAATGATATAAACTTTTAAACCGGATTTATTCACCACTGATTTAATTACCATGTCTACCGGACGCTCAATTTCATTCTCCTCAACATATTGCTTAATCAAATCAATAAACGGCTTACCGTATTTAGTTGCTTTACCTGCGCCCACACCTGATATTTTCGTCAGTTCATCCATAGTAATCGGATACTGAATCGACATTTCTTCCAAAGAAGTTTCCTGAAAAATCACATAAGGAGGTAATGCTTTTTGTTTTGCGATTTTCTTTACCAAATCTTTCAGCATTGCAAATAAAACCTCATCTGCCGCACCGCCGCCCGATTTACCTCCAACAACAATATCGTCATCTTCTGACTTATCGGTGTGGCTGTAATCGTGATCGCGTGTGAATTTGATGCTGTAAGGTTTCTTTAAAAACTCTTTTCCTTTTTCGGTTACCTTTAATAAACCGTAATTTTCAATATCCTTAACTAAAAAGTTGTTTACGATTGCCTGACGCAAAACAGCGTTCCAGTATTTATCATCCTTATCATCTTCAGCACCTTTGCCCCACACATCCAGATTATTATGCTTGTAGGATTTCGATGTTGCGGTTAACGTACCCATTAAGACATTGATAACATCTTTTATCTTATGTTTTTCTTTTATTTCAAGAACTGTTTCAATGGCTAATTCAAGATCTTCCTTCGCTTCAAATTTCTGCTTTGGATGACGGCAATTATCACACATTTCATTGCATTTAGCCTCATTAAATTCTTCGCCAAAATAATGCAGTATGAATTTACGTCGGCAAGAAGAAGTTTCGGCAAAAGCAGCTGTTTCGCTAAGCATTTGTTTGCCTATTTCCTGCTCAGCTACCGGTTTATCCTTCATGAACTTTTCCAGCTTCATGATATCATCATAGCTGTAAAAAGTAACGCAATTTCCTTCACCGCCATCACGACCGGCCCTTCCGGTTTCCTGATAATAACCTTCTAATGATTTTGGAATGTCGTGGTGAATAACATAACGCACATCCGGCTTGTCAATTCCCATTCCAAACGCAATTGTTGCAACAATTACATCGATCTGTTCCATTAAGAATAAATCTTGCGTATTGGCGCGTTCTTTAGCGTCTAATCCTGCATGATACGGTTGTGCTTTTATACCATTTACTTTTAATGCCTCGGCAATCTCTTCAACTTTCTTACGACTTAAGCAATAAATTATCCCCGATTTACCGGAATTTTGCTTTACATACTTAATAATCTCTTTTAATACGTTTTGTTTAGGACGAACTTCGTAATATAAATTGGCACGGTTAAATGACGATTTAAACACATTCGCCTTCATCATACCCAAGTTTTTCTGTATATCCTGCTGCACTTTTGGTGTTGCCGTAGCAGTTAAGGCCATTACAGGAACATTGCCTACTTTATCAATTATAGGGCGTAAACGACGGTATTCAGGGCGAAAATCGTGGCCCCATTCAGAAATACAATGTGCTTCATCAATTGCAAAAAATGAAATCTTGAATTCCTCAAAAAACTTAATATTATCTTCCTTGGTTAATGTTTCAGGTGCTACATATAACAATTTAGTCTTACCCGATACAACATCCTTCTTTACTTTTGCTATTTCACTCTTGTTTAAGGATGAATTTAAAAAATGTGCGATTCCAGATTCATCGCTAAACCCACGGATGGCATCTACCTGATTCTTCATCAAAGCAATTAAAGGCGAAACCACTATTGCCGTACCCTCACTCAATATTGCGGGTAATTGATAACAAAGCGATTTACCCCCACCGGTAGGCATAATAACAAAGGTATCATGCCCGGAAAGTACACTTTGTATGATTTTCTCCTGGTTACCCTTAAACCCTTCAAAACCAAAAAAACTTTTCAAAGTATGGTGTAATTCGGCTGTTTCTAATTCGGCAATCATCTGTTTTATTGATTAAAAGTATGTTTTTGTTGAGTGAACAGTTTTTTATATCTACTATAAAGTTATACAAAAAAAATTCTATCAAACAAAACTTTTTGATTGAATGGAGATGTTTTTGGACAAATTAGCTTAAAAAGCAGATGGAATTTTTCAGGGCTTACAGATTTACGTCCATTTTGGGGTAAAAACGTAATAAGATAACGCTAAATATTACAGATGAAATGATGCCTGCGATGGTAGAGGCTCCTAAATCATTTATTAGAATAAAAAAGGTGGTTTTTGTGAAAAAAGTGAATAAAAACAACTGCACGCCCCATTGTTTCATGTGCCATAAGCCAATAAATGCCATAAAATTACATGCCACAATGAATCCATAAATAGCAGGTACCAAATAACCTATCTTTTTTATTGCAGGTGAAAAAACGGTTGGAAAGGTGAAAATAACCGAAATGTAACCGATAATGCAAATGGCTGATATTATTTTCGGACGCTCTGAAACTTTCATTTTAATTACTGCGTATTGCCTCTACCGGATCAAGTTGCGATGCGCTATAAGCTGGCACAAATCCGCTGATTATTCCTATTAATACCGATATGGTTAATCCTAATATCACATTAGAATAACTTAGCGCTATTTCCATATCAATGTTACCCCGTGCCGCTAAAGTGATAAGATACGTAAGCAGTAGTCCGAAAATACCTCCAATAAGGGAAAGAAAAACCGACTCACATAAAAACTGTAAAAGAATAAAATAGTTTTTTGCACCTAATGATTTTTGAATACCAATAATACTGGTGCGCTCTTTAACCGAAACAAACATAATGTTGGCAATTCCAAATCCGCCAACCAATATCGAAAAACCTCCTATAATCCATCCTGCTATTCCAATAATATCAAACAAAACATCGAAATTCTTGCTCAACAGATTAGTTTCATTCAATGCAAAATCATCTTCTACCATAGGCTTTAAACGCCTAACACTTCGCATAATACCTGTTAGTTCATCTTTCATTTCTGCATTAGAAATTCCCGGACGGGCTTTAATTGCAATATAAGGCTCGGCACTTTCCGAACGTACATCCAAAATATACTTAGCAAAATGAAATGGAATCACCACCTGATTGTCCATACTATTCCCCAACATACTCTCACCTTCCTTTTTAAACACCCCAATTACTATGGCTTTTTTTCCGGCAATTTTCACCTCTTTACCTATAGGGAATTGATTGTTTGGGAATAAGCCTTCAGCAATCTTAGAACCTAAAACAGCAACGTTATTACCGGCATTCACCTCGTTCTCGGTAAAATAACGACCTTCGGTAATATCAAATGACTTGATTTTATAATAATCGTAAGAACAACCTGTAATTACCGCGTTTTCTACAATATTTCCTTTGTGTTTAATAGTCCTTCGGCCACCAACACGATATGCAATAGCATCCGCGGTTTTTGATTTTTTCTGTAAATCAAATAATTCGTTATACTCCGGATTGGGACGATTCATGTATTTCCACCAGGGGTAATCCGGACCAAAGGTCCAAGGCCATTTCATCACAAACACTACATTCTCGCCTAAACTCTCTATGCTACCCCTAATGTTTTTTTCAAGACTGTCAACAATGGTAAACACCACAATAATGGCGAATATGCCAATGGTGATTCCCAGTAAACTTAAAAAAGTACGTAGCTTATTGGCATACAAGGATTGTAATGCAAATAATACACTTTCTTTTATTAAGGATAGAAATACCACTCTAACAAAGTTAAGGCTATTTATGCATTAACTTAAAATATTTGACTAAAGGCTAAAAATAAGGGTGAGCCATTAAGGCTTGCTTTTTGGCGGATAATTCTGCATCCTTTCTTCCTGTTTTTTACGTTGGTAGCGACGTACTAAAAACATTACAGCGCCAATTAAAAACACAAAGAAAAAATACAATGCGCTATCAGTATCTTTAAGAATTAAAAAATAAACTGTAGCAACCACTGCGACCAAAGCGGTGAACAACCACAAATACTCCAGCGCCTTAAATATTTTTCTGTTATCCATAATTATAATTCGTTATTGTCTAATTGAATTGTACCTGTTACTTCCTTAATCTGATAGTTGGTGAAATCCTGATTGCTTTCTAAGCCTTTTCCCATAATAATTTCCTTAGCGGTAGTTATTTTCACAAAAGCATCCGAATAAATTTTATGCTGAGCTTCGTCCCAAATAAGGTGTTCTGTATTCAGCTTTTCACCATCTTTATTTACCACCTCCACATTATACTTTACTTCCATCCTTTTGCGTGAAGGATAATGTATGCCGTAGTTTGCTTTTAATGTAGTTTCTGGTTTTCCTTTATCATTGTAAAATGTTACCAATACCCCATCTGGTAATACTGTAAACGGCTCACGCACATTACGATCGTAGGTAAGCATTTTACCGGCTTTTAAAACTATTTTTAACTCTGCCGAATCAGTGTAAACCATGGTAATGCCTTTACCTTGCTGGGTAGGTGTTACCTTAGGTAAAGTTAGCGCCATAATTTGAGAACGCTCGTTTTGACAAGAAAACAGCAGTATGCTAACCGTTAGAATTTTCGATATCAATTTTAAACCCTTCATGCATAAGGATTAATCGTAACGGAATTTAGTAAACCATTTATCGTTAAAGGTAAATCCGATGATAATTTTCGCGTAACGCTCGCGAACAAGATTATTATTAGCAGAGCCCATTTCGCCAAATTGAGCACTGATATTTACAACCGAAAACTGGCGGTACATGCCTACCGGCAAACCCAACCCAACTGTAACAGCATAATGATTTAAACGTGTGTTTTTAAGCTCTAATGCTCCGCTCTGATAAAATCCTCCTAATCGGTACTGTATTCTTTTTAAGTAAGCGCCGTTGCCGGCTGCGAATTTGTTCGGAACGAAGTTCAAACCGGCTGAAACCCTGAATGTATTGGACAAATCATTCACAGCATCCATGTATTGAAATTTTTGCCAGTTGGTATAAGTAAAATCTGCTCCAACTGCCAGAACTTCTCCCTTTTTAATACTTACACCAACACCTTGCTCCAAAGGCAAACGTACATTGGCTGAACGGTCTATCACATAAATAAATGTGTCTTTTGGGATCTCATCTCCAAATGCGTTTAAAGCATAGTCGTAAGCGATGTAGCTACTTTTTACATCCATGTTACGAGGAATATTCATGAAGTAACCAAATCCGATTTTCACTTTTTTTCTCAGCTCGCGCTTTCCAACCGAATCGATAGAAAATGAGGTTTGAACACCAAAAGTTCCGGTTACATCTTTATAGGTTACTGCACGGTACCGACGGGTATGATTATAATTGGTAGAATTTGGAAAAACAACACTAGAAGCATGTAAAATACTGCCAAATAAATAATCAGCGCGCGCACCAATACTCAGTTCAGATAACAATTCCATTCCAAATCGTTTTCTCTTAAACTCCGATGTCTTCTTCTGCAGTACTAATGAGTCTTTGTAAGCCGATTTGTAAAAACGCGTTAAACTATTTTTAAAAGGACTTATTCCAAAACCTAAAAACGCACGATTAATTCCCCCTTCACCGGTATAGATATAATCCACATTCCCAATGGCGGGATCACTAACGGTATTTTTAACATTATAACCTACCGATGAATATGGCATTACGCCAAATGCAGCAGCAGCTTTCTGACGGATTGGAAAACCTAAACTGCCATAAGAAAAATTAATGTTTCGTTTACTAACGTTGGTCCCTGAACTGGTAAATTCAGTGAACTGAACCTGCCCGCCTAATTCAAGTGCTGTTAGACGAATCCCTGTTAATGCCGCAGGATTTGCTGCATTAATAAAAATAGGAGCAGCAGTATCCGGCTTCATACCAATAAAGGTGCCGCCCATTGCGCTAATGTGGGAGAAACCAGCGCTGTTCATTTCACCTAAGCCATAGCGAGAATAAGGACTAAAAGTTAAATTTTGAGCAACAATTGTATTGCAAATAACAGAGATTAGTAAAACTAAAAAGGATATTTTTTTGCCAGCAGCTATCAAGAATTATAAATTAATATCTCATTCAATCCGATCAGAACTGTGTGAGGGTGGGCAAAGATGCGATTTTTTAAGCGTTTTGCAAAGAATTCGGTATCTCCTCCCGACACAACAATTGTTAAATCGGGATACTCGGTTTTATATGCATTTATAACCCCATCCACCTCGTGCAAAACACCATGAATAACGCCTGAAAGAATTGACTCTTCGGTATTAGTGCCAATAAGCTTTTTAAAATCACTATCACATTTTACCAATGGCAGTTTATCTGTAAAATGCTGCAAAGCTTTAAAACGCATTTGCAATCCAGGCGAAATGCCACCTCCCAAATAGTGATTATCTTTATTGGTAAAATTGTATTTTATACAAGTACCCGTATCAACAACTAATACGTTTTGTGATGGATACATGGAAAAGGCACCAACCGATGCTGCCAGGCGATCTGAACCCAATGTGGATGCACTTTTATATTCATTTTTGAGTGGAACCGGCGTTTCTGAAGAAAAATGCAACACATCAGCATCTTTAGATAAAGCTTTAAGCACATCGCTATCAGATTTAACAACTGAACTAACGATTACCTTTTTTCCTTTGCTTAAAAACTCCGAATCAGTGCTTAATTCGCTCTGGTTGTGGTAATAACGATTTTCAATAAGCTGATTACGGTCAAACAAACCAGCTTTTATGCGCGTATTTCCGAAATCAATAACCAGATTCATAACGAGACTAAAATTAATTAAAATATTGGCCAGCAGGCAGATTTAATATTTTTTTTGTGAAATTAAGAATTATCGTATTTTTGCATCCTCAAAATTGCCTTAGAGCATGGTATGGTACCTTAGCTCAGTTGGTAGAGCAAAGGACTGAAAATCCTTGTGTCCCTGGTTCGATTCCTGGAGGTACCACACAAATAGTATCAATTACTATCAGAACCCCTTAAACCAAGCGTTTAGGGGGTTTTTGCTTATCAAAAGGCATCGGTTAGAATCGCCATTTCTCACATTTTACTTCACTATTCTGACGCTGTTTTAAGGAATTTCACCAAAATCTTTAAAACCTTAAAAAACATGACAAATGCAGCATTAAAAATCTTCCCTAATAAGGGAAAAGTGAGTAAAAAAGACAATACCATACCTGTTTATTTCAGGATAATTGTTAATGGCAAAAAAGCCGAAGGCAAAATTCCCAATATCAAATTGAAGGAACATGACCTCCTACTTTGGAACTACCGAGTTGGTGGTATTGATGACCCAAAATCAACCTTTAACAAACCCATTGACAGAATGAAAACAAGGTTTGATGAACTTATAAGTCAAAACCTCTACGAAACAACCCCTTTAACACCATCTTTCATTAGGGATGTGTTATTAGACAAAACAAGCGATGCCCCAAACGATGAGGTTTTAAAGTACATCGAAAGCTATTATAAAAATCGAGTTGTGCCTTCTACCCAATGGTCTAAATCAACCAAGAAAATTTACAACAAATCTGTCAATCACTTCCGAAACTTTCTAAATTTTAAAAAGT
The DNA here is from genome assembly GCA_040403535.1 of Bacteroidia bacterium. Classification (GTDB taxonomy): domain Bacteria; phylum Bacteroidota; class Bacteroidia; order B-17B0; family Aurantibacillaceae; genus JAHEYG01. The sequence continues at coordinate 7,744 of JBBAKL010000010.1, read as the reverse complement.
GGACAAATATCAAATTCAATGAAGCAAAGAAAATATTCGGTAATGAGTTCTTTACCTATTTAACTTCTCACTACCCGTCAATAGGAAAAGATATTCATGGCATTGACATTATGAAAAATCCAATTACAAAAGAAAGTGCAAGTGGGATAATCAAAAAAATAAAAACGATATGGAAAGATGCCATTGCAGATGAAAAAACTCAAACAAATCCATTCGATGGGATGAGAATTAAAATTCAGCACAAAGTCAAACAGAAATTAAATATTATTGAAATAAAAAGATTATACGAAGCAGATTTAAAGGATAGACCTGTTTTAGAAGTAAGCCGAGATTTATTTTTATTTCAATGTTTTAGCGGAATGGCTTATACGGATATGATGAACCTTAAGCCTATTCAAATAGTAATGATTTCAAACGAACAGAAATCTTTTACCTATGTTCGCCAAAAAACAAAAATTGAAGCGACAGTAATAGTCAATAAATATCTTCAAGCATTAATTGATAAATTCAAAAATCATAAAACTGTGATTGTTAAAGGAGGGGTTACTCCATCAATTAGCTTGAAAGAGTACAATTACAGATTGAAGTTGTTAGTTGACCGTTTCAGCTTATCAATTCCTGAACTTTCGACTCACTACGGAAGACATTCGTATAGGCAACTTTTAACGGAAGCTAAAATTAAAGATGCTGATTCAATTAACACGTTTATGGGTTGGAGTAGAAAAAAGTTCATGGATTCAATTTATTCGGAAGTAATAGAAGAACAACTCATAGATGCAAACCATCTTTTTGAATTGTATTTAAATAAACATTTAATTTAAATAACCAAACATTTCCAAATAAATCATTTCGACATTTAACAATTCATTTTGACGACAAGGAACTATCTTTGTTATAGACTATTGTTAAGTGGAACTAAGAAAAAATATTATTGCAGAAAACGAGTTCAGGTATGAATTTGCCAAGAAAACTTTTTTGGATTCTTCGACTATTTGCTTGGAAACTCTATACTCCAAAGAAATGGATGAACTCTTTATTCAACACAAAAATCACCCTAATAAAGAAAAGGAAATCACAGAGTTCATGCTCAAATTGATTGCCTGTATTTCGGGATTAAAATTCTTTATGACTTTGGAAATCTTAATGAGGTTGCAAGAGTTTAGGGATGGGGAGCATGGAGTAAATAATTCGGTTAAGGCATTGCTCATTCCAATAGATAAAATAAAGGCAGAAATAGACGAAATTAATCGTTCAGGTTTGGTTTATATTGACCCTTACAAAACAATAATAATTATCCGTAATTATTTAAACTCACAACTAATTGATGCAGTCCAAAAATGTTTTGGTTTTAAAACCAAAAAAGTAGGCAATCAGAAGACCTTTCTAAACACGACCACAGCATACTTTAAAAAATTTGAATCAAGCGAAAAACGATTTGAAAAACTTAAAAACCTTGACCGTGAATTAAGTTCATTTCAGCAAAACATGAAGGATTTATTGCTAAAAATAGCAGACGGTAATAAGGAACTTGGTGTAACCGAAGACCCATACAAATCAATTCAAAATGAACTAAAGGGAAATAATGCAGACTTGAAATTACTCATCTCAAACGAGTTCTATTTTAGGTTTAATGATGACATAGGCAAGGAAGACTTCTATATTGTCTTCTATCCCTTGTTCAGGTTAATATGTTCTTCCGACGTATATTCCGATGATGAGCTAAAAGCAACAACATATTCAGGAGATACCCGTACCTTAAAAAAATATTTTTATAACGATGTAATTAAAAATCGTTACGGAATTACCGATTAGTTTCAGATTTCTCACAATCTACTTCTACTGCCCTTCACAATACGCCATAGTTTTACGGAATAAATCAAAAAAACGTAAAACAAATGAAAAACAACGAAAACAATTTCCAAGAGGGAGATGAAAATCTACTTGGCGGGTGGATTACATCCGAAAAAGCTAAACAGTTATTAGGAATTAAATCAACAACTCTTTATCATTTAAGAACACGTAAAAACGGAAGAAGATTGCTCCATACCCGTGTCGGTAAAAAGATTTACTACAATCTGAATGACATCAAAAAATTCTTAGATGACAATCAAAAAGGCGGAGTCAACTAACTTCGCTTTTCTGTATTACACCCGTTTAGCTTCGGGTGTAGTAACTAATCACAAGTGGGGTGTTTTTCAGAAAAAAGAACCGAGATATGCCTTGCGATTCATCAACAACTTAACAGGGCAACAACACCAAACTACCGATTACAATCTAAAGCTGAATCGAAGGAATAAGAAGATACAGCTATTCAACGACTTCTATGAGCCTTACTTCCACAATAAACAAATTTCTATACTTTGCTTTATTGTTTATGCTGATGCTTATTCAAAGATTAGTGATTTCATAGATTACCAAAAGAAAACAAAATTATTTAACAGCAATATAATGACAGGAAGCCATATTTGGATTTGCGATATTGGCAAGAAGAACCGCAGACCACATTATCATTTATTTATTATTACCGAACATATCACGATTGACTTATTTAATTTGGTTTATTCAAATAACAATGAAGAAAAATATAAAGTGAAAATGATGGATGCGAGGTACGGTTTGTTTATTTATTGTAAGAAAAAAGATTTGTTCGGAAAATTCAAAGGAAAATGTTGTGGAGGCAGTAATGTATTAACTCTCCCTTCCAAAAAGTAATTTATTATTCCCTAATTATTTCAACTTCCATCGTATTCAATCGTAAAGTAAGAAATATTGTTTCTCTATACGTACGAAGTATTTTTGTTACGTGAAGTATTAACCGATACAATTACCGTAACAATAACCTTTTGTGTAACGATAACATATTTAAGGGAAGTTGCAGTAACGAAGTCGGCAATTCATAGGGTAACATTAACAGTAACATTTATGCCAATCACATTACAGGACATACTACGATTACAGAGTTTCAAAAAATATGTTTGTCAAAATGAAAAATGTTGTATTGAATTTTACAGTATTAGAAATAATAGCAAATTTTGCAGTCCAAAGTGCAAGATGGCATACCATCGTAGCAGGATATTAAACGATGACCTATCAGAAAAAGCTCACCCAATCGGATTTCACACTTTCAGAGAACCAATCACTCCAAAAGCAGAACCAATTAAAGTTAAGATGGAGTCGGATGATGACAACACACAGTTACTATTGACAGCAGCAGAAGAAAAACTAAAAAAATTAAGTAAAAACTAAAAAAATAAAATATGGAAGAAGCACTAACACTCAAAAATTACAATCAGCTAAAATTGATTGATACGCTAAAAGCGATTGGTGATAAATTGACGGAAAAGAATGATGCCTTAGAAAAGGAGGTAGTTCGTCTGAAAAACGAATTAAACAATAATCACTCTCAATTTACCAATCAGCAAAATGAATTAAATAGAACTCGTCAAACTTTGGAAAACAAGAATCAGCTTCTTGCTGACAGCAGAGAGGAAACCTTGCGATTAAGTAATAAAGCAGGTAGAGTTTACGATTTAGAGAGGCAATACGGAGATTTGAAAAGACAAAATGAGAGGGATTTGGAAGTCAAAAATCTTATCATCACAAGGCAATCCAAAGAAATTGTTGAGTTGAAAGAAAAGGTCGAGCAGTTACAAGATGAGCTTGACGATATTGAAATAATTGACTCCGATGAGAGCGAAGAACACGAACCCTTTGAAATGCCAAAAACAGAAGATGACGAGTTGTTAGAGCATAAAGAATCAGTAATCCGAGATTTAATTGAAGATGAAAATATTGGGTTCACCGAATTAGCGGTTCTCAAAGATGCCAAAATGAGTCTTGGAGGAACATTAAATGCAAACGAAGCCACAACTTTATCTCCTGATGAGATTGCTAAAAAAGAAGTTGAGGCTGCCTTAGTATTATGGAAAAATAAGATTCCTGAATCTGAGCTTAAAAGGATTCCCCATTTAGTTTACGATTCTTCGGGTTTCCGTGTGGAAGTGAGTATTGGAAAAAAGAAGATACTTAAAAGGAACTACCTTAATCCGAGCTTTTCACCAATAAACTAAAAAAATGAAAAAAAATATTCTCGCAGATATTGTGGAGGTAACATTTTACAACCCACATAATTTAAAGACAGCCGTTCGGCTTTCCTTAATTGGAGTAGCATTATGTATAATAGTGAAAAAACTAAAAAAATGAAAACATATCACTTAGAAAAATTAAAACGTCTTCACAAAGGGGAAGACTTTTTCTCAATAAGACATTCGGGAGATTGTTATTATAGCCTTAGCCCTATTTGCGTTGGAATTTATGAGTTATACCGAAATGATGAACATCAACCCGACATAATTGTCCGATTTTCAAAAGATAAAATTGCTTCGCTCGGAAAAGGAACACGAAGTGGTTATCAATCTATTATTGCTCTTGATGACTTAGAATTTCTTGATGACAATAATTATTCAAGGATAGATGACAATAGTGAGTTCATTGCTTCTTTTATGGGCGAAGAAATTAATTTGGTCGGTGGCGATAGAATAGAACCGAACAGTTTTTTTGTTGAGAGTGGTTTGCTTGATTAAGGGAGGTTTGCTTCTTTACCTCCCTTTTTTTCAAAAGTGTTTCAAAACTTAAACTGTTTCAATAAAATCTTGTAGAGTAGATTTAAAACAGGAGATTTTTGGTTCAATTTAATTCAAAAGATATTTTTAAAACAATTATATGATAAATGCCATAATTTTTAGTCGTGTTAGTACAGCATCCCAAGACACGGAAAGACAGACTACCGAATTGACCGAGTATGCCAAAAAATGTGGCTACAATTTAGTTGGTGCAATTGAAGAACAAATTAGTGGTGCTAAAAAAACCAAAGACCGACCCGAACTACTTAAACTTCTTAAACTAATTGAAGATGGAAAGGTAAATAAAGTTTTAGTATGGGAACTTAGTAGGCTTGGAAGAAATGTTATTGAGATTTTACAGGTGATTGAAACCCTCAACGAAAAAAAGGTCAGACTGTTTATTAAGAACTTCAATTTGGAAACGCTAAATGATGACCTAACTCCTAATCCGCTTTCAATGTTTATGATTCAGGTTTTATTAAGCGTAGCGAGTATGGAGCGGATTAACATAAGGCAACGTATGGTATCAGGATATAACAGTTACAGAGCCAAAGGTGGGGTTGTCGGCAGAACGAAAGGTAAAAAGGAAGAACGAGCCGACTTTCTTGAAAAACATTCAGCAGTTGTCAAACATTTAAAAAAAGGATTGTCTATAAGAAATATATCCAAGTTAACAGGCAATACATCAAGTGCTACAATAATTAAGATTAAAAAGATTTTGAATACCCCAACAACGATTCAAGCGAGTTAATGGCAATTTTAAGTTATCCAATATTTTATTACAAAAGTTTGATTGATTTTGAAATGAACTTTGAAAAAGACCTTCTCAAATTAGGCATAAGTTCTCTTGACGTGATTGAAAAAAATATTCAACAAAGGAGCTGTTGTAATAATGTCCACTACACAATAATGGTTACAAAAGTTAAGAGAAACGAATTAAAAGCTTGAAGAATAGCTATTCCTCATCGGTATTAAAATCCATTTTTTTCTGCTCACCCCTTTTATAATGATTTATTATTCGATTAACCTGATAAGATTTATTGATGAACGTATTTACTCCTTCTTCAAAAACTTGATTAATTTGTAATTCAACTTCCAATATTTCACCCTTAGCAAATGCTTCTCCCTTATCAATTAAGTCGTTAAAATTCGGGTCATTCATTTTCGCCGAAATTTTATTTCCTCGATAATAAAAATCCCATTTCAAATTTTCCTCAAAAGACACACGAAGGATATTCAAGCGGGTGATTTCTACTACACTCTTTTTGTTCTCATCTACTTGTTCCGATTTCAAAGTCATATCTTTGAAGTCTGATTTTTCAACTCTGATGTAAGGCTTTTCTTTCTTATCAGTAATTTCAAATGCAGTTATTGCGGGGTCGTTATCAAGAATATCGAAGTTTTGTGAAAGGGCATCATTTACCGTTACATTCGTTTCGTAAATGTTATAGATGTCGCTACTTATGTTAAGGATTGTATTATTCTGATTAATTATTATTACAGTATTACCCTCTGTTTTTACTTCCTTAGCCTTCTTACCTTTTAAGTGTTTTTTGAGTTCAAGTAAACCAACAAGCCCGCTAATGATACCCGATGCAAAAAGTAAATTATCCCTTGTCAGAAGTGTTTTAAGTGATGCTAAAGCTGTTTCTATAAGTTCAATATGAATTAAAAAACTTCCCTTTTCTAAGGCTTTCACTTTAATCTCAATTTTCTTTCCTGTATGAAAGTGTTTATTTAATTCCTGAATAACAGTTGTCGTGTGAATCAAACTACTAATCAAGATTTGAGCGTCAACCTGATGCTGTTGCCCATCAAATTTTATTTTAAAATCACTTTCGATAATTTCTTTTTCCTTCGTTTTACCCATAATCTACCCTTCAATAATTTGTTGTTCTTCGGAAGTTATATCATAAAGTCTGTAAATCAGCTCATCAATTTTTCTTTCGGTTGCCTTACTGTCCTTGTTTTGGCTCTTTTCGGAAATAACTTTATCAACCAATGCTGCGACTTTGTTTACTTCGCTATCGGATGGTTTAAAAATAGGTATTTCAAGTAAAGGTTCTTTGTCTAACTGATATGAGTTCCCCTGCATTTTCCCTTTTTTGCGAAGCCAAAATGCAATTAACTTAGAATTAAGTAGTCCTGTTAAATACTTTAAGTTAATTCTGTCCGATTTAATCACAAAAAAAGTTTGCAAAACAAAACAATCGAAGTCCGTATAGCAAAAGATTGGCTCTTTAGGGCATTTTCTCACAACCATAATTTTTTCGCCCTCAAAAAAATATTGCAGTCTTGCTCTATGAAGACCATAAGGTGCGTAACTTGAAGTATTAATGCTTTTGAATTTATCCAAGTGTTGTTTCACTTTAGGATAGTTATCAATCAAAATTTTATTAGTTTTCTTGTCATGTTGATTTATATCTGACTTTGTATAAATAATCCAATGCGTATTAGTCCTACTTCCATAATATTTATGAAGTTGCTCCGTTGAATAGTAAGGTTTGATAATTTCTTTTTCTTTAGCAGAGAATTTGCAACTTTCAAATTCAGCATCGGACAATACAAAGACCCCATCCCCTTTTTTAGCCTTTTGCTTCAATTTTTCTGCTGATGCCTTATTTATAAAATCTTGTGGGGCAACAATTCCTTGTCCTAATTCCGATTTGAGATTTTGCTTTAGGTCGCTCTTTTCACGTATAAAAAAATTATGCTTTGATTTAATTTTATTTAACAATCCTGAATTTTCATCGGTGTTAAAAGTAAAGGTCTTATCTATCAACTGAGCCTTTGTAATAATTGGTTGAAGCAGCAATGACTTTTCAGTTACGGTCTTATCTAATAAATTCAGAACATCATTTTGGTTCAATTTATCTCCAACTAATTTTCGATAATCGAACGTGTAATTATCAGCATTATTAGTCTTTTTAAATAACATAATCATAGTTTGAATTGATGCGTTCTCAAATATCATATACGCACCAAAGTCTGTAAGATTAATTATTTGGCTATTCTCCAAAATCTGATTTCTAAATTTTGAAGCCCCCGAATTTGTTGTCCAATTATTTGTGGCAATATAACAGAGATTGCAATTAGGCTTTAAAAGTTTTAGTCCTAAGTCG
>JBBAKL010000009.1:0-75764 GCA_040403535.1 Bacteroidia bacterium | reverse complement strand
AATGGCAAGAATACATTTTACATCAATAATTAGTTCCGCAAAAAGAGTTAGGAAAATATCAAATTCAAAAAACATATATAATGTCGGCTCATTAAGTTTAGATAATTTAAAGGAGTTAAAACTGCTGTCTTCAAATGAGTTTTACAAAAAATTCAATATTCCAATACGAACACCTATTTTGGTTACAATTCACCCAGAAACAAAAGGCAACATCAATAATAGGAATTTGGTTAAGGAAATAATAAGTGCTATTGAAGCATCCACGGACCAAATAATAATTACCTTGCCTAATAATGATCCGGGGAATGAAATAATACGTAATACATTAATAGAATTCGGAAAATCAAAGGATGAAGTATATGTAGTTGAAAGTCTAGGTCCGATTGGATACTATAGTTGTTTAAAGCACTGTAAATATGTTCTTGGTAATTCTTCTAGTGGTATTATGGAAGCGGCCTCATTTGGAAAATATGTAATAAACGTAGGTAATCGACAAACCGGTAGACCAATCGGTAAAAACGTAATTAATACAGCCGTAAGTCGTAAAGAAATTTCAGATGCCATTGAACGAATCCAGAAATATAAACATCCAGGCAAAAAGAATATATACGGTACTGGAAATTCGGCGGAAAAAGTAGTAAAAGTTTTAAAAAAAATAAACATTTCTTCGATTGGATAATTACACTAGATTTATTGTTAAGGAAACTATTAAAGCTAAGGCTGCACTCGAAATATTAAGTGCATTAGCAATTCCCAACATTGCATTATTTATTGTTAACGATGATGATAAATTGGTAGGCTCTTTAAGTGATGGCGACATCAGAAGAGGATTGCTGAAAGGTTTGGAAATTGAACAAGAATTATCGCTGTTTATTAATCGAAATTCGCGTTGTTTTAAAATTGGAGAAAGTAATTTTGAGAAATACAATGACTACAAAAAATTAGGTCTTAGATTTGTCCCGATGATTGATAAGGACCGCACTATAATTGATGTGGTTGATTTGCAGCTTTGCAAGGGACTTTTGCCTATAGATGTGGTTTTAATGGCGGGAGGAAAGGGTGAGCGTCTTAGACCGATTACTGATAATTTACCAAAACCTCTTGTTAAGATTGGGGATAAAGAAATTATTAAACGGAACATCGAACGATTGGCTAATTTTGGAGTAAAAAATTTCAATATTGCCTTAAGACATCTATCGGATAAAATCATTCATTCAATAGAAGGAGAGAAATACCACCATCTTCTTATTAACTATGTGAAAGAAGAAAAAGCGTTGGGGACCATTGGCGCAGTGCGATTAATAAATTCATTTTATAATAATAATATTATTGTGATGAATTCTGATTTATTAACCAATATCGATTTTAGCGAATTATACCATACGTTTGTGCAAGAAGGCGCGGATATGGCAGTTGCTACCATTCCATATTACGTAAATGTGCCCTATGCCATTATGGAAATTGACCAGAATAACCGTATAAAAACATTGAACGAAAAGCCAAGATACACATATTATGCCAATGCTGGCATCTATTTGTTTAGAAAAGAAATGCAGGGTTTCATTCCGGAAAACCAGGAGTTTGATGCTACAGATTTTATCGAAACACTGATAAGTAATGGTAAAAAAGTAATTTCTTTTCCTATATTAAGTTATTGGCTAGATATAGGGAGGTTAGAGGAATACTACAAGGCACAGGAGGACATTAAGCACATACAGTTTTAATGCTAAGTAATTCTTTATTTATCATACCGGCGAGAAAAGGTTCTAAGGGTATTCCCGGAAAGAACTCTAAAAAGCTTCACGGTTTACCCTTGATTAAGTATACTATTGATTACGCAAAAAAATTTGCTGATAAGGAGAATATATGCGTCAGTACGGACGATGATGAAATAATAAAAATTTGTCATGAGGAACAACTAGGCATACATTTTAAGCGACCTGATGTTTTAGCCCAAGATGAATCATCAACAAATGATGTCATTCTACATGCATTGAGTTATTTCAGATCTGTGGGTAAAAATTATTCTCAAATTATTTTGTTGCAACCAACTTCTCCATTTAGAGAGGAAAAACATTTAAACGAGGCCTTTTCGCTATATTCTAATGAGCTGGACATGGTAGTGAGTGTGAAAGAATCAAAATCAAACCCTTACTTTAATTTATTTGAAGAAAATGCCGAAGGTTTTTTATCAAAATCTAAATCGGGAAATTATGTTAGAAGACAAGATTGTCCAAAAGTATATGAATACAACGGTTCAATTTATATTATTAATTCTAACTCTATAATGGAGAGGTCTATATCCGAATTCGAAAAAATTAGAAAGTATATAATGCCAAGTCATTATTCAATCGATTTAGACATGCCTATAGATTGGAAGTTGGCAGAAATTATTGCAGAGGAATATGGATTTTAAAACTGCAGTTGAAATTATTGACAGGATTGAGGACAATGTAGATGTAACTCAAATTAGCTATCGAAATAGATTAATATGGCCTATCCTTAAGTATAAGCTGTTCTTTGGTTTACTTGAATTTGGAAGAAATAAAAACACCAATGAATTGAAGCAATTAAATAATGATTCAGCGAATGAAACAAAAGAATATAACCCAAGTCTAGTTAAAAAAATTCTTTTTCATATAAATACATCATCAGCTATTTTATTCTGTTATGTAGTGAATGCTTTAAGAAGAATTGTATTTTCTTTTAGAATCCGAAACAGTGAGGTGTTAATATTAGATGTTAGTGATGTTGAATACGTAGATCTATTAAATAATAAAAAATATTCCAGATATATTAGCCCTTACGTTGAATTTTTCAACAAGTACTATAGTACTATGTTTGTTAATGCTTCTTCAAATAAGACTAATATTCAAAAGGAAATAAGTCCATATGATTTTAACTTTAAGGAAGAACTACGGCAAAATAAACGTACTTTATATTATAATAAGAGGTTTAATTCTGCTGCGTATAAAATTGAAAATCTAAACGAAATACTTCTGCATTTGATTGATAAACCATATCATAGAATATTGCATGTTAATAACCTTATTGATGAGCTGGATGAATGTATAGCATACGAAGAATTTTGGTTGAAAATATTAAGAAGAAGTAAAATAAAAGGAATATTTTTCGAGTGTCATTACGGAAACTGGAACTATTACGGGATTACTTCCGCAGCAGCTAAGGTTGCGATCCCAACAGTAGATATACAGCACGGAATCTCCCAAGACTACATGTATAAGGGTTGGAGGAATTCACCTAAGAATGGTTATGACTTTCTTCCTGATTATTATTGGTGTTGGAGTCAACATGATGTTGATTCAATAAACAAATCTAAGTTTAACTCTGTAGATTTAAAACCTTTCTTAGGAGGTAATATGTGGTTTGCGAAAAGCAAGATAAATATTAAAATGCCATCTGATAAACTTCAAAGAGTAATCAACAGTTATAGTCCTCAAAAAGTGCTGCTGGTTACATTGCAGCATTCAATGCCGATATCAGATATGTTAATACAAGCTATTCGTCAATCTGATATTAAATGGTTGTGGTTGGTAAGATTCCATCCTTTGGATTATGTCGATGCCGGTTTCAGGGAAGGGTACAAAAAAACACTTAAGGAATTCAAAAATGTTGAATGGGAAGTAGCAACGGAAGCCAATTTATATGAGTTATTTCAAATAATGGATGTCCATTTGACCCATCATTCAACATCAGCCGTGGAAGCCATTTCATTTAAGAAGCCAACTATTTTACTTGGAAGTAAATTCAAATTTGCATTTATGGATTATATAAATAGCGGTTGGTTTTTTATTGCTGAAAATGCTCATGAAATAATTCAACTGGCCTCAAAGTATGTGTTGATTGAGGAAGGTATCGAGAAGAATTTTCAAATGGAAGTGGCAGAAAATACCACGCGTGATAATATTAATAAAATATTAGACCAATGTGCGGCATAGCAGGCATATTAAGGTTTGATAAACCAATTAATATTGATGAAATTACCCGTTTCACTGACTCTATGAGCCATCGTGGCCCTGACGGCTCAGGTTACGAAATATTTGATGAAGTTAATTTGGCTTTTGGGCACAGACGACTTTCAATTTTAGATTTAACCGAATCCGGTAAACAACCAATGACCTATGCGGATAATAGATTCTGGATTACTTTTAATGGTGAAATATATAATTTTTTGGAGATTAGAAGAGAGCTGGAAAATCAGGGAATCAAATTTGTATCAGATACAGATACAGAAGTTATTTTAGCTTCCTACGCTATATGGGGTAAGGATTGTTTGAATAAGTTTAATGGCATGTGGGCCTTAGCCATTTATGATACATCAAATAAAAGTATTTTTATTGCACGTGACCGGTTCGGAATAAAGCCATTACATTACAGTTGGATTAATAAGCAACATTTTGCTTTTGCTTCGGAAACTATTGCCTTTAAGTTCCTGAATAACTTCCAACGGACAGTTAATCCCGAGAATTTAAATCTTGCCTTGAAGAACCCTTCGGTTATTGAAGGAGCAGGATGGACTATATTTAATGATATATGGCAATTATTACCCGGGCATTATGGGGTATTTAATATTCAAGCACAAAGTTTGGAAATAAAACGATGGTGGAATACAGCTGACAATCTGCTTTCCGTTAACCGGAGTTATGCAGTGCAAGTTGATGAGTTTAAAAGTATTTTTGAAAATGCTTGTAAAATAAGGATGCGTAGTGATGTTCCGTTGGCTTCTGCCTTAAGTGGGGGCTTGGATTCAAGTTCTGTATATTGCACCTTGCAAAAGTTTGCAAAAAATTCTGATGAACTAACACGGGTTCCGTCAGACTGGCGGAGAGCCTTTGTTGCAACTTTTCCTAATACCAGTGTCGACGAGAGAAAATATGCTGAAGAGGTGATTAAATACACCGATGGTGACGTTCGTTATATCGAACCTGATTATTCTAATTTAGTTAGTCAAATTGTACGGTCAACCCGATTGTTTGACAGCATTATTTCTACTCCAATAATTTCTATTTCCCCTATTTATAAAGCTATGCGAGACAATAACATCACTGTTTCACTAGACGGCCATGGTGTTGACGAGATGATGTATGGTTACGACCATTATGTATTAACCGCATTTTGGGATGCGGTAAATGAAAGGAATTATGATTTAGCTGATGATTTTGCGGAAATACTTCAAGGGGTTAATCCGAAATATTCTGCAGAAAAACTAAAATCTGTATATAAACGAAAATCACTTTTTAAAAGGATAACGAATCGTTTAAAAACCAAAAAGGAAGAATCTATTATTGAAAACCAATTGACCGGTTCGGATAATTGGTTTAATACTACAAATCATCATCCCGAGTTTAATACTTATACGAACATTGGTTCCGGTTCTGAAAAACTTTTATTTGATGATTTTCATTATTTTAGTTTACCGGTGAATTTGCGGGACTTTGATCGCGCCTCAATGCAACATAGTATCGAAATTAGAATGCCTTTTATGGATTACCGATTAGTTAGTTATGTTTTCTCTTTGCCTATATCAAGCAAACTGGGAAACGGATATACAAAGAGAATATTACGAGATTCCATGAAAGGAACATTACCCGAATCAATTCGTAACAGGAAGAATAAGATTGGGATAGGGGCTCCTATGGTAGAATGGTTTAATGGAGCACTTAAAGAATATGTTTTAGATTCCGTTAATTCAGAATTATTCATTAAATCCCCATATTGGAACGGCCATGAAATTTCAAAATATATAAATAACAGATATCTATTGGAAAATTGGGATAAATCTTCTTGTAACAAAGTATGGTCAATAATTAATGCAAATATTATTATTGGAGAGAATGAATGTTAAATCCTATCAAATTTGTACCCGTTGTATAATGGATACCACTACATCCGTTATCAGTTTCGATGAGAATGGGGTGTGTAATTTCTGCAATCAATACGACGCTTACTATTCTAAATACCTTAATAAAACGCCCGAACAATTAAAAACTGAGCTGGATGCTGTTATTCAAAAGATCAAAGAGGAAGGTAAAGGAAAAAAATATGATTGTATTGTTGGTTTAAGCGGCGGAGTAGATAGTTCCTATATAGCCCTTTTATGTAAGGATTTCGGATTGCGCCCTTTGATTTTTCATTTTGATAATGGATGGAACAGTGAATTAGCGGTGCAAAATATTACCAACATCTGTAACAGGTTAGGATTCGATTTGACTACCTATGTTATAGATTGGGAGGCGTTTAAGGACTTACAGTTATCTTATATTAAATCAGGTGTCTTGGATTGGGAGGTACCCACTGATCAAATGATCTTCGCCTCGCTTTATGAAACGGCCGAAAAAAACAATATCAGCAACATTGTTTCAGGAAATAATGTAAGAACAGAGTTTACTATTCCTTCCGACTGGATTTATTCAGATAAATTGGATTATATTAATTTAAGAAACATTCATAAGAAATTCGGAAGTTTGAGTATCGATAAGTTGCCTAAAATATCGTTAAAAGGAAAGAATTATTTTTACGGCAACCTTGAACATAAACCTATTCATCTTTTGTCTTATATTGTTTTTAATAAGGAATTAGCTCTTAAAAGACTAGTAGAGGAAGTAGGATTTAAGCCTTATCCCAACAAACATTACGAGTCTGTTTATACACGATTTTATCAGGGTTATGTATTGCCAACCCGCCTTGGAATTGATAAGCGTAGGGCACATTTGTCAAGTTTAGTACAATCCGGAATGTTAAGCAGAGAGAATGCACTAGTTGAATTTAGTAAGCCTATTTATGATCCTAAATTATTGAATGAGGATTTTGATTACGTCCTGAAGAAATTTAATTTGAGCATAGAACAATTTGAAAAATACATGAATCTGCCGCTTGTTTCACATGAATCTTATGGAACAGATTGGGACGAAAGATATAAGAAGTGGTATGTTAAATTACAATTATTTTGGAAATACAAAATACTAAAATTGTTTAAGGGTAATGCCGGTCAAAACTAAAGTTGCTTTTTTTACGTTTAATGTCGGCGATTTGAGCGGAGGCGGAGGATATGAGCGTTTTTTTAGTGATTTCTTTACCGATTATTGCAATGATAATTCTTCGAAATACGATTTATATTTTATAGTTGATGATTTGTCAGTTTTTAATAAGGCAGGAAAGCTCACTAATTCTTCTGATAAAATACTTTATTTTAAAGATTATCGATTTAAGCTTTATTACGATCTAACGGATAGAATTAGTTTTTTAAAGTGCTTTTTTGTCAAATTCAGAGAATTCTACACCGTAGTTGCTTTTTACAGATTCCTCAGGAAAAACCAAATAAAAATATTGCATCTTCCTAATTATCTTACGCAATATTTTTTCATTTTGTCTTTTTTACAGAAGATGAAATTGTTTTCACCAATAAAATTAGCGGTAACTGTTGTTGACTGCCGACTACCCTTTAAGTTTAACTCTTCTGATCCGTATTATGTTAATTCAGGCGCCACTTCTCATACATTTGGGCAGCTTTTCCAAAAAATAAAGCTCGACGGAATTTTGACTTGGTACCAATCTTTTAAGGAATTTGTTTCAGCTAACAACCTTGTAGAAACGAATAAGGTATATCCAGTCAAATCCAGATATGTTAATGTTTCTGAAAAACCTGAATTTAACACCAAGCAAAATGTGATTTTAATGGCTTGTCGCTTTGATGATCAAAAGAGACCATTACATTTTATTGAAGCTATTAAGATACTGAAGGAGAACCATCCGGAGACGATTAGGAATTGGAAGTTTAAATTGTATGGTAAAGGTGTTTTGGAAAGCAGGATTAAAGAGTTTATTGATGAAAAAGATCTGGATGATGTGGTTCAAATGGATTTTTCACTTGATATGAAATCGGTTCTGGCCAAAACAAAATGCCTGGTATCTACCCAGGAGTTTGAAAATTTCCCTTCTCTTTCAATTTATGAAGCAATGGCTCTTGGAAATGCAATCATTGCCTATAATGTTGGCCAAACCGCAAGCTTTATAAAACACAATTACAATGGTCTCTTGGTTATGAAAGAATCAGTTGCTGCCTTATCGGAGGCCCTGTATACCTATATCTCTAGTCCTGAAAGTCATGAAAAATATTATATGAATAATATAAACATGATTGCGAATGATCATAATTATGAGAATTTTAAAGTGCAAATAGAAGAGTTTTGGGACAGATTGTAAATAATAACCTGGTAATGTTTACGAGTTCATTTCCATTTGGTAATGGAGAACAGTTCATAGAAACCGAGATTAAATATCTTTCTAGGCATTTCAATAATATATATATATATCCCTTAGTAGTATCTGGTGATAAAAGAGATGTTCCCGGAAATGTAATTGTTAAAAGTCATCAGCTCTATTCGCCGTATCAGCGTATTAGTTTATTGATAAGGTACTTTTTTCAAATAATTCATGTTTACTTGTACGAATTGTTGTTTTCAAAACACCGACTAAAATATCTAACTAAGGGCAGGCATCATTTTAATTACTTGCTTCATAGATTTAATGATGCAGAATGGTTGAAAAATGAGTTGGAAAATTATGATTTAAATAATACAGTACTTTATTTCTACTGGTTCGATTTGTGGGCTACTGTGATGTCAATTGTCAAACTCAAAAAAAGGAAGTCTTATAAAACTGTTGCAAGAATGCACGGCGGTGACTATGATGAAGCGCAAAATCCTAATGGTTACTTCCCTTTCCGTTATTTTGAAATGTCAGTCTGGAATGATCTTGTTCCGGTTTCTAACTATGGCGTAAATTATTTGATAAATCAGTTTCCTTCAAGAAAAAAATCTTTTTCATTGTCTCGTTTGGGAGTAAAGGACAATAGCATAAATCCTTCGAACACGGATGAAGAGTTTATAATTGTATCCTGCTCATTTCTTATACCACTCAAACGGGTACATTTAATTGTAGAAATCCTTAAACATATACAGTATAATGTAAGATGGATTCATTTTGGAGATGGACCTCTTTTAAATGAAATAAAACAATTATCAACCTATCTGCCAAATAACATAAAGACTGATTTTAAAGGGTATGTTTCAAATTCTGAAATAATTAGATTTTATGCTAAGCAACATGTCGATTTATTTATAAATGTTAGTGAACTTGAAGGAATACCTGTTTCGGTTATGGAGGCAATTAGTTTTGGTATTCCTTCTGCAGGCTGCAAAATTTGCGGAGTTCCTGAGATAGTAAATCAGGAAACTGGTATTTTGCTCGATTTAAATTTTGAACCAAAGGATGCGGCTAGTAAAATTCAAACTCTTCTGAGATCGCCGGAGGCAGATAAGCTTCGAATTAGTGCCAGAAAATTTTGGAAAGAGAATTATGATGCTGAAAAAAACTATAATGATTTTATTGATAAACATCTGTTGAATTCATGTGCGGCCTAACTGGCATAATAAGTTTGAATGGGCGTTCAATTAATAAGGAACAACTGATTAAAATGAATCAAGCGCTTAGTCACAGAGGACCAGACTCTGATGGTTTTTGGTACAATGATGACTGCACTGTGGGATTTGGCCATCGCCGGCTGTCAATTATTGATTTAAGTGATGATGGCAGGCAACCTTTTATTTACCAGAATCGATATGTTATAGTTTTTAATGGCGAAATTTACAACTATATTGAATTAAGAAAGGAATTAGAGAAGAGAGGTGTTGTATTTAAAACAAAAACTGATACAGAAGTTTTGGCGGCTCTTTACCATCAGTATGGTAAAAAAATGTTTGACCGGTTAGACGGAATGTTTTCTTTCGTTATTTACGATTTAACAATTGGTCATATATTCGGTGCACGTGATCGCTTCGGTGAGAAGCCATTGTATTATACAATTATTAAGGATTGTCTTTATTTTGCGTCAGAAATTAAATCGTTTTGGGCCGCAGGACTGGAAAAAGCCGTAGATCAAACACGATTATATTATTATTTAAAATACAGTATATGTGAATTCCCCGAACATAATTCCACCACTTTTTTCAAGGGGGTGAAGCAAATTCTACCTTCACATTATTTTGAACTACACAATAATGAACTTAAATCTTTCCGATATTGGGAATTAAGCAAGGTGAAAGTAAACACTTCAATTAACTTTACTGACGCTGTTGTACAATTAAAAGAAATATTTAATGAGTCATTATCAAGGCGCTTAAGATCTGATGTGCCGGTCGGCTCGAGTTTATCAGGAGGTGTTGATTCCTCTATTGTAGTTAAAAGTATTCAGAAAATTAAATCAGGCCAACAAAAGCAAAAAACATTTTCTGCAAGATTTAAGAATTTCGCTAAAGACGAGGGTAAATATATAGAGCTGATATTGACTAACGCATCCGATATTGAAAGTTACTATGCCTGGCCTGATGCCGAAGATTTTAAGAATGAGATTGAAAAAGTTCTTTTTCATCAGGATGAGCCTATAGGTTCTGCAAGTATAATTGCACAATGGAATGTGATGAAATTGGCAAGAAAGAATAATGTTACTGTATTAATGGATGGACAGGGTGCAGATGAAATCTTTGCCGGTTATCTTTCTTTTGTTGGTCCGTATCTGAACGAACTTTATAAAAATGATTTAAAGGAATATCACAAGCAAAGGGATAGCTTCGAAAAACTGCTAGGTTATACTCACGATTTAAGTTTACGCGCTAAGCTCCTCTTGAAACATCCTTATTTATTTTCAATGGCCAAACCCATTACATCAGTGTTTAAAAAAACGACTGACACGGAATTAAACGTAATGGGCTTTACTAAGGAATTTATAAAAGAAATTGCATCTGAAAGATTCGTTCGGGAAAAGCGTGATAATGATAGTCTTCATAAGGCGCTTGAAAATACAATATGGAATGATGGTTTGCCTACATTATTGCGTTATGCCGATAGAAATTCAATGGCACATTCCATTGAAGTACGTTTGCCATATTTGTCGCACCTATTAGCAGAATTTTCATTTAGTTTACCACCTTCCTATAAAATGAATAATGGATATACTAAATATATTTTGCGAAAATCATTCGAAGGCTTAGTTCCTGATGAAATCTTATGGAGAAAAGATAAAATTGGATATGAAGCGCCTCAAAGTGATTGGTTGAAACTCAGTCAAAAGAAAATAAAAGAGGCTGAAATTAAACTACTTGATTTAAATGTAATTGATAACCCAAGCGCATTTGATCAATGGAATCTATTAATTGCATCGCACTATTTATAATGCCGAATATTGCACTTTTGATATGGGGAATAGGTGATTTATCGGGTGGTGGCGGTTCAGAAAGATTTTTCGCTGATTTTTACGACCAATACCAGAAATACAGCAATAAAAAGTTTAAACTGTATTATATCATCGATAAAGATTCTGTTGAAAATCTTAATAAAGTAGAAAAGTTAAAATCGAAGAAGAATATCCTCTCGTTTAAGCTTATCAGTAATCGCTTTAAGTCAAAAGGAGAACTATTGCAGTTAATGGTTTTGATTATTAGGCACAAAATACGCATCATTCATTTGCCTTTGTACAATGTGTCATATATTCCTATATTAAAAGGCATAAATAGTTTACCTGGTTTTATTCGGCCTAAAATCGTGATTAATGTTTCTAATTGCTACATAGTACCCTATTTAGAAGACAAGCAAAGTAAACACCATCTGGAAACAGTTAATACCTACTCACCGCTTTTTAATGAAGTTAAAGTGAATGGATACTTTAGTTGGTATAAAAATTTCGAGAATTATATTTTATCGTCAAATTATGCTAAGAGACCTGATCATGTATACTCTATTAGTTCCAGGTTTTCTGACACGGAAAAATTCTACCCTGAACAAAAAGAGAATTTGGTGGTTTTTGCTGCCAGGCTTGATGAACAGAAACATCCTGAATGGTTTCTGGAGGCTGTAAGAATTATTTTTTCTTCAGGTGCTGATAGTGTTTGCAACTGGAAGTTTATGATATGCGGCGATGGCCCTTTGCGCGAACAATTGATTAGAAAGTCTAAGGAGTATAATTTAAACGAACAATTAATATTTACAATTGAAGGACAGTTGCATAAGATATTAAATAAGTCTAAGGTTTTTGTATCCTGCCAGGATTTTGAAAATTTCCCTTCTTTATCAATGGCTGAAGCAATGGCTTCAGGTAATGCTATTATTGCACGAAATGTCGGACAAACATCTTATTTTGTGGAAGAAAATCAAAACGGATTTTATATTATTCCTGATTCTCCACAAGGTTTGGCAAATTCACTGCTAAAAGCTATAGCTCATGGTGAACAGCTTGAAAATATGATGGCAGATAGTGTTAATAAAATGAAAACCAGACACACCTTTTTGAATTTCACCAATCAGATAGAACAATTCTGGCAAACAATTTTAAACTAAAATAATGGCAAAAATACTTGTAACAGGCGGCGCCGGTTTTATCGGCTCGCATTTAGTAAAATACCTGGTAAGGCAGGGCAATAAAGTAGTTGTTTTAGACAATCTACTCCGCGGTAATAAAATTGATAGTGATATCTTCAATCAAATTGAGTTTGTGAAGGGTGACGTCCGCGATTTTGAAACGGTAAACCGATTATCGCATAATTGTGAATATGTTTACCATTTTGCAGCTGTATTAGGCGTAGATATTGTGGCGGACAAGCCGATAGAAACAATGGATACAGAGGTAATTGGCATGAAAAATGTTGTTGATGCTGCTTTATTAAATAAGGTAAAGAAGGTTATTTATGCCAGCACAAGTGGTATTTATGGGCACAGTGCGATTGAGCGTTCTGTTACAGAAAACATTCAGGTTGATCCTAGAACCAGTTATGCAATGGCCAAACGATACAATGAGATTTACTTAAAGGCTGCATATGAAGAGAAGGGATTGAATTCTATTTCAGTAAGATTTTTCAATGTGTATGGAGATAATCAGGATAATCGGATGGTGATTCCGCGTTTTTTCGAACAAGCTATGAATAATGAGCCAATCACTGTTTTTGGAAAAGGAAATCAAACCCGTGACTTTACTTATATTGATGATACCATTAAAGCCTGTATTTTGTTGGCAGAAAAAATTAACGGATGTGAAATATTTAATGTGGCCAACGAAAACGAATCAAATATTTACGATCTGGCTGTTTTAATTAAAGAGGCAACTAAATCGAATTCCGAAATAATTTTAGTTGATGCTCCTAAGAAGAGGTATGATTATGAGGTTGAGCGAAGGTTTGGCAGTTCTGATAAACTCTTTAAGGCAATCGGTTTTAAACCTCACACTGACCTGAAAGAAGGTTTAAAACATATTTATGCATCAATTCTTAAAGCAAAGGGTTAAGTGAAACCTAATTTAGTACTACTTACAAATAAATTCCCTTCTTCATTATCCAAATCCGAAATTTGGCTATATGACGAAATGCACTATACGCACAATTTCTATAATAAAATATATATATTTCCAGACGAGATTGAAGGAACTTTAAATCAACTTGTCGATAATATTGAAATAATAGATATTAATAAAGATACTCCCGTCAATCTCACTCTAAAAGAAAAGATGGATTGCGTTAGAATTGTACTTTCTGATTTCATTTATTACCCCGAAAAAAGTGATTTTTTAAAGGCATTCAGGTACAATTTGAGTTTGATTAAGCAGCTGTACATAAAGGCAAAGATGATTGCGTTGCATAAAGATTGTTTTATCGGCAATACAATTGTTTATGCTTATTGGGCGGATAATCTTGCCACTAAAGGTGCTATATTATTAAGAAGTTATTTTCCAACGGTAAAATTAGTGACGCGAGGCCATGGTTATGAAATTTTTGAAATTCAAACCTTATACAATTTAATACCTTTCAGAAAGTTTCAGTATCAATATGCAAGTAAAATTTTCGCCGACTCAAAAAAGGGATATGAGCATTTAAATGCTAAGCCTGAGTTCAGGAGGTACAAGGAAAAAAACGAGGTTTCATACGTTGGCACAAAGGATATGGGTATAGGACCTTTTGATAGTGCTGTTTTTAATATAGCCACATGCTCATTTGTCTCTTCTATTAAGCGATTACACCTGTTGCCTCAAATTCTGCACCATATTGATTTTAACCTCACATGGCATATATTAGGTGATGGTCCTGAATTGGATCATATTAAAAAATTGACCGAAAAATTACCTGCCAACATCAAAATGGTGTATCATGGGCAAATGGAAAATCAGGAAATTTTATATTTTTATAAAAACACACCTGTCAATTTGTTAGTCAGTTTAAGTTATTCTGAAGGATTGCCTGTAAGCCTGATGGAAGCACTAAGTTTTGGCATTCCAATTATGAGCACGGATGTGGGCGGCTGTAAGGAAATTTGTAATGATCAAACTGGTTTCTTAATTGAAAAGGACTTTGATCCTAAAACTGTTGCGGAAGAAATGAAGCGCTTTAAATCCAGCAATAAAAATTCCGCTGTGTTTCACCAAAAGTGCCGTGAATACTGGACAAAGAATTTCAATGCGGAAACGAATTATAAAAATTTTGCTAATCAATTATTAAAATTAAACTAAATGAATGTAGCAATTATTGGATATGGATATTGGGGACCAAATCTTGTTCGCAATTTTACAGGCGTTAATAACTGTACTGTTAAGTATGTTGTTGACGCAAGACCGGAACGTCTGGAGGTTGTAAAAAAAACATATTCTTCCATACAGGTAAGTTCAGATGCAAGTTCCGTAATTAAGTCATCGGAAGTAGATGCAGTAGTTATTGCTACTCCTGTTTTCACACATTATCCGCTTGCAAAATTAGCATTGGAAAATGGTAAACATGTTCTGCTTGAAAAACCTATGACCTCCAATATTAAAGAAGCAGAAGAACTAATCAATCTGGCAAATCAGAAAGGTCTTTTATTGATGATCGATCATACCTTTTTATATACCGGCGCGATTAAGAAAATGAAGGAACTTATAGATACAAATGCATTAGGTCATATCAATTATTTTGATTCAACTCGGATAAATCTTGGTTTATTTCAGCCCGATGTTAATGTGCTTTGGGATTTAGCGCCTCATGATATATCAATACTATTGTATTTGATCAATGAGAAGCCGTATAGCGTTAACGCAACAGGTATTTCTCATACGCAAAATGGAATTGAAAATATTGCTTATCTCACTGTAAACTTTCAAAATAATTTAATCGCACATTTCAGCTGTTCTTGGTCCTCACCGGTTAAATTAAGGACCCTTTTACTGGGTGGTGACAAAAAAATGGTGGTGTTTAATGACCTTGAGCCTTCAGAAAAAATCCGAATCTATGACACTGGTTACAATTACAAAACGGATGAAGAGAAAAACAGGTTATTGGTTGATTATCGCACAGGCGATGTTCATATTCCTAAACTGGAAATGAAAGAAGCCTTAGCCGGAATGGCAAACGATTTTGTATCGTGTATACAAAATAAGAAGCAACCGGTATCAAATTCATCATTAGGTGCGGAAGTAATAAGGATTCTTGAGGCTTCTCAAAATTCAATTAAAAACGGTGGTAAAGAAATAATTTTATAATATGGAAATAATTAATGTAGATGAACCACGTAAAACACTTGTCAATGTCAAGGTAGGTTTCAATGTAAGAATATTCAACTTTGTTAATGCTTATGGTTGTAGTATTGACGATAATTCGAAGGTTGGTGCATTTGTTGAAATACAAAAGGGAGCTACAATCGGAAAAAATTGTAAAATTTCTTCGCATAGCTTTGTTTGTGAGGGTGTGCATATTGAAGACAATTGCTTTATCGGTCATGGTGTTATGTTTACTAACGACCTATTTCCTAGAGCAACTAACTCTGATGGATCACAACAGACGGATGCTGACTGGAAACTTGTAGAAACATATGTTAAAAAGGGAGCTTCAATAGGAAGCAATGCAACAATTCTATGTGGTGTAATAATAGGAGAAAATGCAATGATTGGTGCAGGATCAATGGTAACAAAGGACGTACCTGCAAACGCAGTTGTGGCAGGTAACCCGGCAAAAGTTATTAAATATTTAAAATAGTAATTATGGAAAAAATTAATTGTTTGGATTTAAAAGGCCAACATCAGCAAATCAAAAAGGAAATATTTGACGCTTTTGAAAAAGTTTATGAAAAAACAGCATTTTCAGGTGGTCCTTTTGTTGAAGAATTCGAAAATGATTTCGCGAAGTATATCGGATCAAAATATACGGTTGGTGTTAGTAATGGTACAATTGCATTGCATTTAGCAATGCTTGCACTTAACATTGGACCTGGCGATGAAGTAATTGTTCCGGCAAACACATTTATTGCAACAGCTTGGGGTGTTTCACATGCAGGTGCTACTCCTGTTTTTGTTGATTGCGATGCAGATACCTGGGAAATTGATCCAGCTAAAATTGAATTGGCAATAACCTCAAAAACAAAAGCGGTTATTGGGGTTCATTTATACGGGCAGCCTTTCGATATAGAAGCAGTAGCTGCAATCTGTAAAAAACATAATTTATATTTAGTAGAAGATGCAGCTCAGGCACAAGGATCAAGATATAAGGGGATCAATGTAGGCGTTTTTGGTGAAATGGCATGTTACAGTTTTTATCCCGGAAAAAATTTAGGAGCGTGTGGAGAGGCCGGAGGTTTGACAACAAATAATGAGAATTATCTTAAGCATTTACAATCGCTAAGAAACCATGGTAGTGCTGTGAGATATTATCATGACGAAATTGGATATAATTACAGAATGGGTGGACTGGAAGGAGCTTCATTGACTGTGAAATTAAAATATTTAGAAGGCTGGAATCAGCGAAGAAGAGAAATTGCTAAACGTTACCAGTCTGAAATTAAAAATCCTAAAATAAAAATGCAGGCAAAGCCTGATTATTCGGACGGTATTTATCATTTATTTGTTGTTACAACTGAAAATAAGGAGGCTTTTGTAAAACACTTGTCAGATAACAATATTAACGCAGCTTATCATTATCCGGTACCTTGTCATCTTCAGAAAGCATATGCACATCTTGGCTATAAAACGGGTGATTTTCCAAACTCCGAATTTCTTGCTGCAAATTGTGTGAGCTTGCCAATGTATGCTGAATTGACCGACGATCAGGTAAATCATGTGATAAATGTAATAAACGCTTATTAAGTTGAAAGAAAAACTATACATATTTCCTTATAACGGCAATGGCCTAGAAGCCTTAGACTGTATCGGAGATAAATATGAATTTCTGGGATTTATAGATGATACACCGGAAAAGCAAGGTAAAAATCAATTTGGCCATGCTATTTATCCACGAACAAAATTATCAGAATTTAAAGACACTAAAATTATTGCTGTACCCGGAAGCCCTTCAAGTTACAAAATCAGGGATAAAATAATTAGTGACCTAAACTTAACTAAAGAAAGATTTATTTCCCTGATTCACCCCAAGGCATCGGTTTCGCCATTGGCAAAAATTGGTTCTAATTGCCTTATAATGGCGGGTGTTGTAATTACAAGTAATGCTGTTATTGGAGATCATGTTTGTATTCTACCTAATACAGTGATTCATCATGATGCAGTTATTGGTGATTATACATTAATAGGCTCTAATGTTTCTATTGCAGGAAGTGTTGAAATTCAAAATAACTGCTATGTAGGAAGTGGCACTAGAATAATTAACAATGTTTTAATAGGAAAAAACTCATTAATCGGATTGGGAAGCAACGTTATTCGATCTGTTCCTGACGGGTCAAAAGTTGCGGGAAATCCTGCAAGTCAAATAAAATGAAAACAGTAACTGTATTAATTCCATTTTTAAATGAAGAAGAGAACATTCCCTTCTTAGTTGAGGGATTAAATGATTATTTTACAAATCAAAAAAAATACAACGCTGAAGTTATTTTTATTAATGATGGATCAACGGATAATTCCGTTAAAGCGTTATCGAACTATCCAACTAAAAACTATCAAGCTAAAATCATTTCTCTTTCAAAGAATTATGGGTCACATGCTGCATTGCGCGCAGGGATAATGAATGCAACCGGAGATTATATCTGTTTTATGTATGCTGACCTGCAGGATCCTTTAGAACTAATCGATCAATTATTCCGGAAGTGTGAGGAAGGTAATGATATTTCCTGGGCCACACGTGAATCAACTGATAATGGTCTGTTTGAGCGTACGTTTTCAGTGTTTTATGCAAGACTTATGAAAAAGTATGCGATATCTAATTTTCCTGAAAGAGGTTTTGATGTTGTGATGTTCAATAAAAAAGTACAAAGTCAGTTAAATGCAAATGTGGAGTCAAATTCTTCAATTTTTCTGCAAATATTAACTCTGGGTTTTGTACAAACAAGTATTTATTATAATAAACAGGCGCGAAAAAAAGGTAAATCAAAATGGACTTTTAGCAAAAAAATAAAATTATTTGTTGATTCGTTTATTGCGTTTTCATATGCTCCAATCCGCTTTGTAACGATGGTAGGTATATTTCTTTTTATTGCAGGTTTTTCATTCACGATTTATTTGATAGTAAGAAAATTGATGTATAACGATTTAAGTTCAGGATGGCCTATGCTAATTTCTATTATTTGCATGGGATTTGGCATAACCAACATTTCTCTTGGGATAATTGCCGAGTATTTGTGGCGCACGTTAGATTCGTCTCGCAGGCGACCTGTATTCATAATTGATGAAATAATTGAATTGAAAAATGAAAAATAAAATTACCAATTCAACCATTTTAATAACCGGAGGCGCCGGTTTTATTGGTTCATACGTGGTTGAACTCTTGCTGCCTTATAATCCTAAAAAAATAATTATCATTGATAACTTTATAAGAGGTAGTTATGAAAACATGAAGGATTTCATTGATAATCCCGTTGTTCAATTTGTAGAAGGCGATATACGCAACATTGAACTTGTGGATAAATGTATAATGGGTGTGGATTATGTTTTTCACATGGCTGCTTTGCGTATAAATGCGTGTGCTGCAAATCCGCAGGATGGATTTGATGTGATGTTACATGCTACATTTAATCTTGCAAACTTGTGTATTAAACACAAAGTAAAAAAGGTTATTTATTCTTCCACAGCTTCTGTTTATGGATTGGCTCAGCATTTCCCAACACCTGAAACTGATAATCCATATAACAACCAAACTTTTTATGGCGGTGCTAAAATATGGGGCGAACAACTTTTCCGATCGTATAAATTTATGTACGGCTTAGATTATTGCGCCCTACGTTATTTTAATGTTTATGGTTCGCGCATGGACACAGACGGAAAATATACAGAAGTAATGATTAAGTGGCTTGATTGTATAAGGGATAGTCGTCAACCGGCAATTTTTGGTGATGGTACCGATAGTATGGATTTTGTACATGTCAGAGATGTTGCAAAAGCCAATGTACTTGCGCTGTTAAGTGATGTTACTGATGAAGCTTTCAACGTTGGCGATCAGGTTGAAACAAATCTAAGACAAATGCTGGATGTATTATTAAAAGTAAACAACGCTAAACTGGAACCTCTATATAAGGAAGCTAATTCGGTCAATCCTGTTAGCAGAAGATTGGCGGATATTTCAAAAGCTAAGAAACTTCTCGGTTATGAACCTTCCATAAGTCTGGAGCAAGGATTAAAAGAATTATCTCAATGGTATTTTGATAAACAAAAACAGAAAACAACATGATAGCAATTGCAAAACCATATTTAACACACGAAGAGGCACAATTAGCATATGATACTATTTTGTCAGGTTGGGTAACACAGGGTCCCAGAGTGCAGGAATTTGAAGAAAAGTTTGCAGTTTATACCGGTGCAAAGTATGCCGTTGCTTTATCAAATTGCACAACTGCATTGCATCTGGCAATGATTGTTGCAGGCATTAAAGCAGGTGATGAAGTGATTTGTCCTAGTATGAGTTATGTGGCAACTGCTAACTCAATTAAATATGTGGGTGCAACACCGGTGTTTGCTGAAGTAAACAAATATTTTAATTTGGACGTTGAAGATGTTAAGAAAAAAATTACACCAAAAACCAAGGCAATTTTACTTGTACATCAGATCGGAATGCCTGCAGATATCGATACCTTTAAACAATTGTGTGAAGAAAAAGGATTGAAACTTATTGAAGATGCTGCTTGTGCAGCAGGGTCTTCCTATAAAGGTCAGAAAATCGGATCTCATTCTGACTTAGTGTGCTTTTCTTTTCATCCCCGTAAAGTTATTACTACAGGCGACGGAGGAATGATCACAACATCAAACGAAGCTTACTATAAAAGAATAAAATTATTGCGTCAGCATGCAATGTCGGTTAACGACAGGGAAAGACATAGCGCAAATAAAATCATTTTTGAAGATCATCTTGAGGTTGGGTATAATTACCGTATGACAGATATTCAAGCATCTGTAGGAATTAAACAATTGGAAAAACTTGATTTTATTGTCAATGAAAGAAGAAAAGTAGCGGAACGTTACAATAAGGCATTTAGTAATCTAAAAGGGGTTTCCATCCAAAACGAAGAGCCGGGATACTTTACAAATTATCAATCTTATATATTGATGTTCGATAATAATTCTAAATTGAGCAGAAATGATTTCATGGAAAAAATGCTCGAGGCAGGTATAGCTACAAGAAGGGGAATTATGACAGCTCACAGGGAAACAGCCTATAAAGAAGAATGCAAAAACCTTTCACTGCCTGCCAGTGAATATTTCTCAGATAACAGTGTAGTAATACCTCTCTTTTATCCGATGAAAGAGGAAGAAATACAAAAAGTAATTGACAATATATTATCTTTATTATCATAAGATGAATCAAAAGCAGTCCTTGATATGGTTAATAGTTATCGCTGCTTTTGCATTTTTTATTTACTATTTCGTCCCGTCGCCCAATAATGAAATCAGGCAGCACGATGAGTTTGATGGCAACTTTACCTCACGGCATTTGGTTATAAAATCAGGAAATTTTTTTAATCCCGATCCAAATGCTGTTGTACACGGATCAATGAATGGCTTGCCAAGAGCAGTTTTTGTAAGGTATACTGAATCGGTAGCACTAAGCATGTATTTCTTCGGATCATTAACAGGTTACGCTGTTGTTTTCGTTTTATTCCGGATGCTTGCTTTTTTAGGAATGTATTTGTATGGAAAGGATTATATTAAATACGCAAAGGAGCAGCCTGAGATTTTTCTTATTTTGTGTTTGTGTTTTGCGTGTTTACCTTACAATACTTCTTATGGTCTTTCCATTTGCGGTATTCCTCTGGTCTTTTGGGCGATACTTAACATCAAAAATGGCATAAAGCTAAAACGCTCTTTTTCTACTTTGATTTTATTTGCACTGGGTTCTAATCTTGTTCTATCAGGGCTGCATTTGTGTTTTCTGTTCGGAATAATGCTTGTGTGGTTTTGGTTTAAGGATAGAAAATTCAATTACAGAATTTTAATGGCCATATTTCTTACGAGCACAGTATATGTTCTTTCTGAATATATGATGTTTTATAATCACTTATTTAACAAGACTTACCATAGCTCGAGAAGTGGTTTTGAACGGGAACTAGGTTTAAATATTAAAGGGGTAATTGGCGTTACTTTTAAAAATATTTTTGATGGAGAATTTAATACGGCTAATTACCTAGGCATACTGTTTATTCCTTTTTTTGCCTATTATGGCTACGTTGTTTTTAATAGGAAGGATGTACCGGAATCGGGAATGAGCCTAATGTTATTTTTGTTAATGTTCTGTGGGTTTATGGCAGCATTGCTCGATTGGTCCCAGATGAGTTTTTTCTATAAATCTTTTCCGCTCGCCAATGTTTTTAATTTTAAACGTTTTATTTCTTTAGTGCCCGGTTTGTTTTTTATAGTATTACTGGCTGTACTTTCTTATTTGGTATTTATTTCGGGTAAAGTAAATAAGATGATGACTATAATATCTCTTATTGTATTTTTCACTTTCATTTGGCGAGGCAATATTGCACGCAACAGGAGCAGTTTCGAATGCAATGGTGTTTCTATAGATGCAGATGCGCCTAATACATTTAGTCAATTTTTTAATACAGATATATACAGGCAAATTAAACAGGAGATCGGAAAAGATACCATAGGCAATGTGATTAATTATTGTTTAATGCCTTCAGCATGCAAATTTTCGGGCATTAATGTTTTGGATGATTATCAGGGAGATTATCCTTTAGAATACAAAAAACAATTCCGAAAAATTATTGAGAATGAAATCGAAAAATCTGAAGAAATAAAAAGTGTTTTTGATGAGTGGGGCTCAAAATGTTATTTATACAGTAAGAGAAGCATTACAGGGAATTTTGAAAACAAAAACGGTTTCGCTTTTGATCCAGACCTTGATATTAATACAGATCAAATAAAAAAAATGAATGGAAGTTATATACTGTCAGGTGTCATAATCGGCAATGCTAAAATCCTAAACTTACAAGTTCAAAAAGTATTTGTAAGTCCTCTTAATTTCCAACATTTTATACTTTACAAAATCATTTAATGCTCAATACGACCCTTAATAGCCTCAATTAATTCCAAGTAATGAATAGATATTTACCGAATGTTCTGGGTTTTATTTATTATCTTGATATTAGAAACCTGAAAAATGACAGGATAGAAATAAGCGGAGATGAGGTTTTTGCAATGGCGATGTGCCCATATGATAATATGTATAAAACACAACCGATACAAGCGCATAATAAGTATATTAATAAACCAAATGCCAGTTACCGTGTAGGTTGTGTGGGATTTGATCCTGCAATTGCATCTCGTAATGTCTTTTATTCAAATGATGCCTATCAAAACATGTACGATGTAAATTATAAACACAAATTCCGAAAAAATAACTGGCTACGAACTTGAAAAAAATCCGGATGTAAAAAAATATTTTGATTATTGGGTAAGCCAATGTTATTTATATTGTGATGAATTTAAAAATACCAGGAAAATATCAACACTTAATTATGATTGGAAAGCCTATCAAGAATTAGGAGGAAAATACTTATTGATTTCGGTTCCAATTAAAATGCCTGACACTTCTTCGATAAAATTTTTAAAAAGCTTTGAAAATAATGACAAAGCGTATTTGAAAATTTATTTATACGAGGTTAAATCGTGATGAATTAAATAATGCCGATTCAAAACATCAAAAAAAGCAACAATAATTTCTGTAATTGAATGCAATTAAACTGGTTATTATACAAATTGGTAAATAATAATTTTAATGTCAAATTGTAAATTAATGACCATAAAAGTTCAACAGAACTATTTTGTAAAGCCACTTAATTCTATTCAATAATGTAAATGATTCTAATTAAATAACAACTATATAAACAAAAAAACGAATATTTATGTTTACACTAAATGATAAATCTGTACTTATAACTGGCGGAACCGGTTCACTAGGAAAGCAATTAGTAAAAACAATACTTGAACGATGGCCTAAGGTTAAACGTTTAATTGTTTTTTCTCGTGATGAACAAAAGCAATTTCAAATGAATATGGAGTATCCGGCAAAACCCGGAAATCCAATGCGCTATTTTATTGGTGATGTTCGGGATTTTGAAAGACTAAAAAAAGCTTTTAAAGGAGTGGATTATGTTATACATGCTGCTGCAATGAAACATGTTCATATTGCGGAATACAATCCGATGGAATGTGTGATGACCAACGTAATGGGTGCTGAAAATGTAATTAATGCAGCCATTGAATG
The DNA here is from genome assembly GCA_040403535.1 of Bacteroidia bacterium. Lineage (GTDB taxonomy): Bacteria > Bacteroidota > Bacteroidia > B-17B0 > Aurantibacillaceae > JAHEYG01. The sequence continues at coordinate 52,035 of JBBAKL010000009.1, read as the reverse complement.
TGGCGTAGAAAATGTTGTAGCCTTATCTACTGATAAAGCGGCAGCCCCAATTAATTTATACGGTGCTACAAAATTATGTTCCGATAAATTATTTGTAGCAGCCAATAATATTAAAGGGAATAGTAATATTAAATTCTCAGTTGTTCGTTATGGCAATGTAATGGGCTCTAATGGTTCAGTTATTCCTTTCTTTATGCAAAAAAAGAAAACCGGAACTTTACCAATTACGGATCCTACTATGACACGTTTCAACATTTCTTTGCAAGAGGGCGCTGATCTGGTATTACACGCTATGGAACATGCTTGGGGCGGTGAAATATTTGTTCCAAAAATTCCTTCTTATAAAATTACTGAAGTAGCAAAAGCGGTCGGTCCGGAATGTAAAATTGAAATTGTAGGTATTCGTCCGGGTGAAAAGATCCATGAGGAGATGATTACAGAATCCGATTCATTTACAACATACGATTTAGGAAAATACTATGCTATTTTGCCTCAGGTTCCTGCTTTTGAGTTAAAGGATTATATTAAAAACTTAAATGCTAAAAAAGTAGCGGAAGGTTTCTGTTATAGTTCAGGCAAGAATACCGAATGGGTAGATGCTGAAGCAATTCGTATGTTGATTAAAAAGCACTTGGATCCAAACTTTACAGTTTAATATATGAAACCGATACCATATGGCCGACAAAACATTACGGAAAATGACATTAAGGCTGTTATAGAAACACTTCAATCGGATTTTTTAACACAAGGACCAAAAATTGAAGAATTTGAGAAGGCATTTGCCAAATACATTGGAAGTAAATACGCTGTTGCCATAAGTAATGGTACTGCCGCTTTACATTTATGCGCTATGGCATTAAATGTTGACACAGATACCAACGTAATTACAACCCCAATCACATTTGCTGCATCTGCTAATTGTTTGCGATATTGCGGTGGAAATGTTTATTTTGCGGATATTAATCCTGATACATTTACTTTGGATTTAGCTAAAGTGGAGGCATTAATTAATTCAAAGCCGGCAGGATTTTTTAAAGGAATAATACCTGTTGATTTTGCGGGGTATGCTGTTAATCTGGAAGCATTTAAAAAACTGGCAGATAAATATCATTTATGGATTATTGAGGATGCGTGTCATGCACCGGGAGGCTATTTTACAGACAGTAATGGTAAAAAGCAATTGTGTGGTAACAGCAATTTCGCGGATCTGGCTATTTTTTCATTTCACCCTGTAAAACATATCGCATGTGGCGAAGGCGGAATGATTACCACTAACAACGAAGAATTATATAAAAAATTATTATTATACAGAACCCATGGCATTACCAAAAATCCTGATTTGTTGCATGAAAATCATGGTGGTTGGTATTACGAAATGCAGGAGCTTGGCTATAACTACCGTTTAACCGATTTTCAGGCAGCACTAGGCATTACACAATTAGAAAGGGCTGATGAAGGTTTAACTCGAAGAAGAGAGATTGCTAAAAATTATTTCGATGCGTTTAAAAACGAGAAAAATATATTAAAACAATCGGGTGTAGTTGAAGGGCATGCCTATCATCTTTACATTATTGAAGTTGAGAAGAGAAAGGAATTGTATGACTATTTAAGAGGCAAAAATATTTTCTGTCAGGTTCATTATATACCGGTACACACAATGCCTTATTATAAGAAATTAGGAAACAAGAAAGGTGACTATCCGGTTTCTGAAGATTATTACAGCAAGTGTTTAAGTTTACCAATGTATCCGACATTAAGTAACGTAGAACAGGATTACGTGATAGCACAAATAAGAGATTTTTTAAAAGCTCAAAAAACATAGATGGTTGTTGCATAACATAACCTCAATATATAATTATTAAATGAGTTCAGTAGCAATAATAACAGCAAGGGGAGGAAGTAAACGCATACCCGCCAAAAACATTAAAATATTTAGGGGAAAACCTATTATTGCCTATTCTATTGAAACTGCTCTGAGTTCAGGGTTATTTGATTATGTTATGGTTTCAACCGACGATGTGATGATTGCTGAAGTTGCTAAAAAGTTTGGCGCAGAAGTACCATTTATGCGCAGTAAGAAAAACGCAAATGATTACAGCAGTACAGCCGATGTGTTGGAAGAAGTTCTTGTAGATCTGAACAAGCTTGGTAAAAGTTTTGAGTTTTTTTGTTGTATTTATCCAACCGCACCATTTATTACTGGAAACACATTAAGAGAATCATTTGATTTAATGGTAAATAAAAAATTCGATAGCGTATTTCCGGTTTGCAAATTTTCTTTTCCCATACAACGAGCCTTGCAGATTAAGGATTCAAAAACTTCTTTGGTGTGGCCAGAGAACCTTAACAGACGCTCTCAGGATCTTGAGCCAAGATACCACGATGCCGGGCAATTTTACTGGATGCGATCAGATGTGTTCATGAATGAAAAGAAGGTATTTACTACAAATAGCGGTTCTGTTATACTTGACGAATTACAGGTTCAGGATATTGATAATGAAAGTGACTGGAAAATTGCCGAGTTAAAACATGCTTTAGTGTTTCCTGCTAATGTTTAAAAAGAAAGTTGTATTACGAGCCGACGGTAGTTCTGAAATTGGTTTGGGACACATTTATCGTTGCATTGCCTTAGCTGAAATGCTGGAGAATACTTTTAATTGCGAGTTTTTGATGTCAGCGAGGAACCAATGTGAGAATATAATTCCTAATAAATTTTCAAAAAGGATAATCCCGCTAGGAACAGATATTTCAGCGGAAGCAGAATGGATTCGGAAAAATTATAATACAAGGGAGCTTGTGATTATTATAGACGGTTATCAATTTGATTCGTTATATCAGCAACAACTTAAAGCAGAAAATATTAAAATAGTATATATTGACGATTTGCATGCACAACACATGTATGCCGATGTTGTTATAAATCATACACCTGGCATCAATAGTACTTTATACAGTAAAGAAAATTACACGCAATTGTTGTTAGGTCTGGATTATGCTTTGCTTCGTAAATCCTTTTTGAACCAAGCGGTTTCGGAAACAGTGAAATCAAATTCATTAAAAAGCGCTTTAATTGCACTGGGTGGAGGTGATGAACACAATATAACCTTAAAAGCTTTAAATGCATTGTTAGAAGTACAATCAATTGAAGAAATTAATATAGTTGTTGGGGCAGCTTACAAACATCAAACGAGTATTGAAGAGAAAATTATTAAATCAAAAAAGAAAATTACTCTTTTTTCAAATTTAGGAGAAGAAAACATGGTACACTTAATGCAAAAAAGTGACTTGGCAGTTTGCACATGCAGTACAACGTGTTTAGAACTTATTGCTATTAATAAACCGGTATTTTCGGGTTTTACTGCCGATAATCAAAAGCATTTGTACGAATATTTGAAAACACATCAAATATTTTTCGATTTAAAGGATTTGTTGAGCGCAACGGTAAGCGAAATTGTTGCGGTGATCCAAAGAGGAATTTCAAGCACAGAAGTTATAAATGAAATGCTTGCAAAACAGAAGCAATTAATTGACGGAAAATCGGGAGACAGAATTGCTAATGCAATTAAAAATTTAGCATAATGGATATTAAATTAGTTGATATAAAAGAAGAGGATATAGAACAAATACGCCTCTGGAGAAATTCGGAAGAAGTGAGCAGATACATGTACACCTCTGCACTAATAACTTCAGAACAGCAAAAACAGTGGTATGAAAAAATCAAAAATGATCCTTCTCAAAAATACTGGCTTATTGAGTACGATGGAAAAAAGTTAGGTCTTGTATCAATTTATAATATCAAGCCTAATTTCAAGCACTGCACCTGGGCCTTTTACCTGGGTAATACGGAGGTGAGAGGAGCAGGTATTGGCTCTAAGGTAGAATATAATATTCTAAATTATGTATTTGAAGAAATGAAGTTTAATAAACTGATGTGCGAAGTTTTTTCTTTTAACGAAAAAGTTATACAAATGCATCAGAAATTTGGCTTTAAACAAGAGGGTTTTTATCGTGAACACATTTTAAAGGATGGTAAATATTATGATGTTGTTGCATTAGCGATATTAAAACACGAGTGGGATGCAGTAAAAGAAGATTTAAAAAAATCAATTTATAACAGGTAAAAATGAGTGACATAATAATCGGAGATGTAACAATTGGCACTAATCATCCGCCATTCATCATTGCTGAAATGAGTGGTAATCATAATCAATCCCTCGATAGGGCATTGGCTTTGGTTGATGCAGCAGCAGCAGCTGGTGCGCAGGCATTAAAATTACAAACCTATACGGCTGATACTATCACAATGAAAGGTGTTTTAACCATTACTGATGAGAATTCATTATGGAAAGGAAAGGAACTTCACGATTTGTACAAAATGGCCTATACGCCATGGGAATGGCATAAACCAATATTCGACCGCGCAAAAGAGAAAGGAATGTTAGCGTTTAGCTCTCCTTTTGATGAAACATCGGTTGATTTTTTGGAATCATTAAATGTACCTGCATATAAGATTGCATCATTCGAAAACACACATCATCCGTTATTAAAGAAGGTCGCAAAAACAGGAAAGCCTGTAATTATGTCAACCGGTGTATCTTCTTTAGAAGACATTACTGAAAGTGTTAACGTGTTAAAAGAAGCCGGCTGTAAAAATTTAATTATATTAAAATGTACTAGTACCTATCCAGCAACACCTGATAATACAAACTTAAATGCCATACCTCGACTAAAAAAACTCTTTAACGTTACGGTAGGATTATCGGATCATACAATGGGCGTAGGAGCATCGGTTGCTGCTGTAGCTTTAGGTGCTCGCGTTATTGAAAAGCATTTTACACTTAGAAGGGCAGATGGCGGAGTTGACAGTGCTTTTTCATTAGAGCCCGAAGAATTGAAATCTTTAGTAGTTGAATCGGAACGAGCCTTTCTGGCACTCGGTTCCGATTTTATTGGTGTTCAAGAGGCGGAAAAAAAATCTTTGCAATTTAAACGCTCAATTTATATTTCAAAAGATATTAATGAAGGTGAATTGATAACCGAAAGCAATATAAAAGTAATTAGGCCGGCATTGGGATTAGCACCTAAATATTTTGATCTTGTTCTTGGTAAGAAAGCGAAGCACGATTTAAAAAAAGGTCAGCCTCTTAAATTGGAGGATGTTTTATAAGGTTTTTTATTACCTGAATTAGTTTGTCAATTTAGGCCTGGTTGTGATGGGTTTTTATCAAGTTAATGAAATAAAAAAATATTATAATTTATAAATAATAAAATGATTAGTATTGATTATAAACTTGATTGTGATAAAACCAATTGAATTCAAATAAGATTCTTTTTTACCACAGTTATAATCGAAATAGCAGATTAGTTTAAACTTCAGGTTAGAAAGTTTTGTAAGCCCGGTTTAATTTCAGTAATTTATAAAGTATAAAATCATTTAATGATCCTTACCACACTAAATAGCATCAGAAAATACCAAGGAATGAACACCTACATATCGGATGTGTTGGAGTTCATTCATAAGACGGATGTAAATAAATTAGTGAATGGAAAGTTAGAAATAAAAGAGGACGATTTGTTTGCTATTGTCATGCGTCCGGATAACAAAAAATATAAGGTAGAGCCATTGGAAGCACATAAAAAGTATATCGATATTCATTGGGTAATTAAAGGATCAGAACAATTTGGATGGAAAGATATTTCTCAAGTAACAGATCAAAGAGGTGAATTTAACGAGAAGGATGATTATGTTCTACATGACGACACTTCTTACAACTCAATACAATTGAAAGAGAATGACATGGCAATTGTATTTCCAGATGACGCACATGCTCCCTCACTAGAAACAATTGATTTATTTAAAGTAGTATTCAAACTTAAAGTATGAAAGTTATTGCCGAAAGCGCCTACAATCATCAGGGAAATTTTAATTACCTGAAAGAACTAGCCCAGGCTGCTAAAAATTCAGGTGCTGATTATTTCACAGTTCAAATGATGAACGTAGAGGAATTTTGCACAAAAGAGTATTCTAAGTATCAACTTTATAAAGACACCGAGTTTACCACCAACCAATGGGTTGAACTATTTGATTATTGTAAAACCATTAATCTGCCGCTAATTCCATGCACTTTAGAAAAAGCTTCCTTTGATTTAGCTTACAATTACGGGTTCAGACTGGTTAAGATACACGGAACGGATTTAACAAACGTTCCTTTTTTGCAATACATCAAGGATAAAAAAGATTGTAAAGTTATATTGGAAACACAATGCAGTACCGATTTTGAAGTAAAACTGGCAGTTGAGAAATTTTCGGAGATTATTGAATGCTTGTTTCATGGTTTTAGTAATTATCCTACCGAATCGGATGAACATAATTTACTGGCATTAAATTATCTGAAGAAGCAATACAGTTTGCCGGTTGGTTTTGCTGATCATAGTTTGGATACTCAGATAATGCCATGTATGGCAATGGCTCTGGGTTGTAGTTATATTGAAAAACATATCACCATAAAGCGAAGCGACAGGCATTTTGATTATCAGGTTTCACTGGAGCCGAATGAAATGGGCATAATGGTTAGTACGCTTAAACACTACGAACAATCATTAGGTGTCGCTGTCAAGCATCCGGTTAAATCGGAAAAAAATTATCGCAACATTTTATTTAAAAAGCACCTCGGAAATGGTATTTATAAACGTGATAACACGGGAAGAACAAGTATAGAAGATGAAATACACGGCTTCAACAATGGTAATGTTACTGCAGCTTTGATAGCGCGTTTGAAATCACAAAGATTAAAACTTAAAGTATTAAAACCATTTGGAGAAAATGAGTTAATCGTTTCGTTATATCATCGTTTAAAAACAAATTGTAAGTTAATACAACATATAGAACTGGCAACTAGTTATCATGCTGATGATGCACCTCTAGTCAAATTGTTTGATGACAAAAAACTTCCATTGTACACCGGACATCCGGAAAGTGTGATCGACCGTTTAATTGAAGTCGCCTATAAGAATAAGTCTGCAGCAATATTCAGAGTCACCGGTGATAACCCCTTCACGGATCCTAAATTGATGGATAAAATGGTGGAGATATTTCAGCAACACGATGTGGATTATGTTCGCGTTAATAATGTGCCATTTGGTGTTAGTGCTGAGCTTTTTAAAACCAGTTACCTGTGGAAGCTTTATCTAGAAATGGAAGATCCATTCGTTAGTGAGTATCTATCATGGTTTGTTTTAAAAGATGATTCATGTAAAAAAGCTTGCATCGATTTCGCTTCTGATAAACCTTTTGTGAAATATGTAAATCTGAGTATTGATTATCCGGAAGATTATGAACATGCAAGTTCCGTATTAAATAAAATAAATAAGGATGATTATAATAAGATACAATTGAAAGATATTATCGATAATGTTACTGATAAACACGTGGTAGATGTAAGTAAATCTATTAAACTACCTGGTGGTGTAACGATTCTTTATAGCGATTACATGAAATTAATCGATACAACTAACTACGTTCACAGAGAAACCTATAAATTATAGTAAGATGGTATATATTATTGGAGAAATAGGGCAGAATCATAATGGTTCTCTTGATATTGCAAAATTGATCATTGATGCTGCAGCCCGTCCCATACATGAGGATCTGTTTAATTTAAATCTGAAGCCAATGGATGCGGTTAAAATGACGAAGCGCGATTTAGCGGAAGAATTGTCGGCATCACAAATGGCAAGGCCATATAATTCGCCACATTCTTTTGGGAAAACCTACGGTGAGCACAGAACTTTTTTGGAATTGTCGGATGAGCAGCATCACGAATGTTACAAATATGCCAAGCAATACAATTTAGATTTTGTCGAGACCTTATGCGCAGTTGGTTGTTTGTCGTTATTAAAATTATTTACACCCGATAAATTAAAAGTAGCAAGCAGGGATTTAACTAATTTGCCACTTCTGAACGCTTTAGCAGAAACAAAAATTCCTATTATCTTATCGACAGGTATGGCAGGAAAGGAAGAGTTGGATAATGCATTGAATGTAATAGCTAAGCATCACTCTGATATTTCTATTCTGCATTGCGTTTCTCAATACCCTACTGAGCCTAAAAACGCAAATTTAAATACCATCATTTATTTAATTAAAAATTATGGTCAATATGTGATTGGTTATTCTGATCACACGATCGGGATTTCTGCACCTGTAGCCGCAGCAGCAATGGGCGCAAAAATTATTGAAAAGCATATAACAATAGATAGGAGAATGAAAGGCACAGATCAGGCAGGATCATTGGGGATTGATGGAATTAAAAGGATGGTGCGAGATTTAAGAGTTCTTGAAATGTCGTTTGGCGAAGAAAAAATATTTATCGACCCTTCGGTAAAGTCAGCAAAAGAAAAGCTTGAAAGATCTATTGCAACCAATCGTAAGATTATAAAGGGAGAGATAATTACTGAAAGTGACATTCATTTACTATCACCAGGTGATGGTATAAAATGGATTGATAAAAACTTGATCATTGGTAAAAAAGCGGTGAATGATATTGAAAAAGATGAAATAATTTATCCATCCTTGATACAATGAGTTTAATTACAGAAGACAATTTAGGAAGTTTGTTTAAATTTTTGTTTTCAAAAAGTATTATTAAACATGATGATATTAATTTTGATGATAAAGTTGCTTTCAAGACTATACTAGAGTTGTTCAATTATGATTATAAAAGATATTTTAATGAAAGTAATCTAGTGGAAGAAGAGAAACTTACTTCAAGAATTGAATTGATTGGAATTCTTCTTTATAGAGTTGCGCGTTATTATTATTTAGCCAATAGTGAATCTGTTGCTGGTAAGTATAGTAACCTCGGTAGATTAATTTCCGGATTCGAAATTTACTTTTCAGCAGATATAGGCAAGGGACTAAAAATAAATCACGGACTTGGGACTGTTATTGGAGCAAGATGTAAAATAGGTGATAACCTTTTAATCCACCAAAATGTCACATTAGGAGATAAAAACAATATGCGCCCAACTATCATGAATAATGTAATTATATATTCAGGGGCAAAAATTTTAGGCGGAATCAATATTGGCAATAATGCAATTATAGGCGCCAACGCCGTATGTATGGAAAATGTACCAGATAATTCAATAGCTGTTGGCGTTCCAGTAAGAATATTAAAATAGTAAAATGATACCTAAAATAGTTTTAACCGATATTGATGGTGTATGGACCGATGGCGGAATGTACTACGATCAGGGAAATAATGAGTGGAAGAAATTTAACACATCTGACAGTTGGGGAGTTGCAATGTGCCGTGCTTTCGGTATTGAAGTGGTGGTTGTAACGGGTGAAAATACTGAGATTGTAAAACGTCGGTGTGAGAAGTTGAAAATAGATAAATATTTTATGGGAGTTTCAGATAAGTTATTAGTTATTGAGGCATATTTGAAATCAAAGAATATTAGTTGGAGCGAGGTGGCTTATATCGGAGATGATATCAATGATATAAAATTGATGCAAATGGTAGGAATAAAAGGCACACCAAATAACGGAATAAAATTCATCAAACAAATGGCAGACATTGTGACAGAAAAAAACGGAGGAGAGGGAGCATTCCGCGAATTCGTTGAGAAAATATTGCTGAGTAATTATTCGTACACTGAAATTCTAAGTAAACTGGGATCTTTATGATCTTAAAAGTTGGTTTGTATTATTTTCAATGCTTTTTGTCTTATCTGTTTAATTTTAAGAACAAATACTCTCTTGCATTCGAGAAATTGTGCAATACCAGCTTTAACGTGAAGGAAATAGATCGTTATCATTATAAAACTGTTATTTCAGGTGTTTTAATGATTTATCGTAAAAAGAGTAATGATATACCAAAAGAGCTTTTTGGAAATTGTGTCATCTTTGATTTAAATGAAGCAAGTAAAAACCACCGGATAAATTATTATAAATCAATTCATCCGTCCAGTGAATCGATTCATTTTGTCTCCGCTGAAAAATGTTCCGGTTTCAATAGTCTGCTTCATAAAATTTCTTTTTTAATTATAACACTGCCGATCCAGTTAAGTATTGTTTTATTAGGTTTGTTTAAAAAGGATAAAAGCGGAATTGCATTTGTCTTGTTAAATCTATTGATAACATGTAACATAAGTGTTCTAATGGCCAAAAGCGGAAGGTACGAGATTACTATTTTTTCTGCTTATGATACCAATAATGCGTTTTTGTCTTTTTTTCTCCAAAAAAATCAAATAAAAGTTAGTTGTGTTACATCTGAAGTCCCCTTATATAAATGGAATAAGATCATTATCTGTAATGAGCTTGTATTATGTTCGGATTATCAGTACGAGGAAGTTAAACGCTTTAAAGAAACTATTCACTATGATACCATCCGAATGGGAGAACCGGAAAACTTTTTTCTGGTAAAAGAACTCTATACCAATACAGCAAAAATCAATAGCACAATTGGTTTCTTGTCAACAGGCGGATGGGTAAGAAATGCTTTAGGCCATATTGATCAGGGAACAGATATTGAAAAGAATGAAAATGTAATACTTAGTGATCTGAACGAACTGTTGATTAATTCTCCTCAGATTCATCTGATTATTTATCCGCATCCCCGTGAGATTTCCTTCTTTAATAATAAGATGCAGGAATTGAAGACACACTATAAAAAACATTTAAAAGACATTGATTTTACTATTAATAATTCTTCTAAAAAGTCAAATCAATTATTTGATGAAAATTATCTTTCTGTTTGTTATATGACTACCCTTGTTTTCGAAAGAGCTTTCGCTAAACGTAAATCAGCAATTGTATACTATAGAGAGAATGATTTTCCTTTAAATTATAAATCCGATTATTTGTTTTTTATAAATAATAAGCACGAATTAAGCAACATTATTCGTTCAACCTTTCAGCTCACATGAATTCTGAACTAAAAAAAATATTTTCTTACCATTATTGGCGTCAAGACATTAAACTGGATAATAATTATTCTACGGGTGGGAAAATAAACGAATCTTATTGGGAAAAATTCAATTTTCCTGAAGTTAGAAATAAATCTTTTTTAGATATTGGATCTAATGATGGTCTGTTTTCTTTTTTAGCTGAGAAAAAAGGTGCTAAAAAAGTTGTTGCCAGTGATCTTTATAAAGAAAGTGTTGATTCGATGGAAAACGGATGGTCATATAAAGGCATTAACTTGTTAAAGGATTTATTTAAGTCTAATATTGCAATTCACACCAAAGGAATTTATCATCTTTCGGAATTAAACCAAAAATTCGATGTTGTATTAGTGAATCATGTTGTAAATTGGCTAGACAATATCGAATTGGCATTGGATAATTTAGCTAATGCGTGTAATAATGAATTGATTATATCGGATGGATTTCTAACAGAAGAGAATGTTTATAATGAGACTAAACCGTCTAACATGCCAATTCTCAAGATGTATAAAACATCTTATTTTGCCGATTTGCTAAGAAGAAAAGGATTTGAGATTATTTCTATTGAAGAAGTAAACTACCAATCTATTTTCATGCAGCTTTATTTAAAATTTCCTGTAATAAAAGCAGAAATTGACACTAAAGTTTATGATTATCCGGATGAGAACAGTCCGTATAAATTATTATCAAAACCAACAAAGGAAGATTCGTTTTCCTATGTGAATGGATATTACAGATTATTTGGACAAGGTTGGGTACATGAAAACAGTGTATATGTATATTATTATAAAGCTTCAATCATCTACAAACTATGTAATGCAATAGGTTTGTTAAGCCTATACTTTAGCTTTAAAAATTGGCGCTTTAAAAAGAAAAATAAGTATGCTTATTACGTTATTAATGCTTCTAAATTAGAAACTAGTAAATTATAAAATGAATAAACGGATTACCTTCAATAAACCATATTTCACAGGAAACGAAACGGAGTATATAAAAGATGCTGTTTCAAGTATTAAAATTTCGGGTGATGGTATTTATACAAAGAAGTGTCATGAGTTTTTTGAGAAACGCTTTAGGTTTAAAAAAGTACTCTTAACCACTTCTTGTACCGATGCGCTAGAAATGGCTGCCCTGTTACTTAATATTAAAGAGGGTGATGAAGTAATTGCGCCGGCTTATACATTTGTTTCAACCGTAAACGCTTTTGTACTGCGTGGGGCAAAAATTGTTTTTTGCGACAGTTATTCCGATAATCCTAATATGGACGCGGATAAAATGGAAGCACTTATTACCCCTAAAACAAAAGCAATAGTTCCGGTTCATTATGCCGGAATTGCATGCGATATGGATAAAATTATGAGCATCGCTAAAAAACACAATTTGTACGTTGTAGAAGATGCTGCTCAGGCTATTGAAAGTTTTTATAAAAGTAAGCCATTAGGTTCTATAGGTCATATGTCGGCTTTTTCATTCCATGAAACAAAAAATGTTATTTCCGGAGAAGGCGGAATGATAGTTTTGAATGACGAGTCATTTATTAACAGAGCAGAAATAATACGTGAAAAAGGCACAAACCGTTCGCAATTTTTTAGGGGGGAAATTGATAAATATGGCTGGGTAGATATTGGCTCTTCTTTTTTACCATCCGATATTATTGCCGCTTTTTTGTATGCTCAACTTGAAAAAATTGAGGACATACAAAACAAACGAAAACAAATCTGGGAGCATTATTTAAAATTATTACAACCACTTTCCATTAAGGGATATTTTACAATGCCGGTAATTCCGGATTATGCAACAAACAATTCGCATATGTTCTATATTGTATGCCGGAATCTTGAGGAAAGATCAGGACTAATAGAGCATCTAAAAAATCATAACGTGATGGCTGTTTTTCATTATCTGTCGTTACATAAAAGTCCGTATTATTTAAATAAAGGTGATGGAAGGGAATTGCCAAACAGCGACAGATTCAGCGATTGCTTATTACGCTTACCTCTTTATTATGAATTAACTTCTGATGACATTCACTTTATTTGTAAATTGATTTCAGACTACTATACAGAATTGAAAAAGTAATTGTGAAACTATTCTATCTTCCATATTCACTACAGTTTATTCATCCTTTTGGTTTATCCTACGGCACACGTACTAAAACTGATGTTGTGTTTTCTAAAATTGAATGTGATGGTATTACAGGGTATGGAGAATCTTCACTGCCTCCTTATTTAGGTGAGACACAGGAAAGTGTTATTTCGTTTTTTAATAAGGCTAGTAATATTCTAAGTAAACATTCACTTGCTTCGGATCCGGTTGATATTTTGAAAGAAATTGATCAGATTGAGTTAAACAATAACGCAGCCAAAGCCGGTATCGATATTGCATTATCAGATTTATTTTCAAAAGCTCATAACAAAACCATATTTGAATTTTTTGGTTTGGAGAAGCCTGCGCCTAAAAACACATCCGTTACCATAAGCATAGGCGATTTAAATTTAATTTCACAGAAACTGGATGAGTTTGCTGACTTCAATATTCTTAAGATTAAGCTGGGACATGAAAACGATAAAAAAATAATTACAACCATTCGTAATTATTCATCTAAGCCAATGGTAGTAGATGTCAATCAAGGTTGGACAGATAAATATAAAGCTCTGGAAATGATGAAATGGCTTGAGGATAAAAATGTTTTGTTTGTTGAGCAACCAATGCCTAAAGAGAATATTGCAGATATGGCATGGGTAACTCAGCGCACACATTTACCGGTTATTGCAGACGAAAGCTTTAAACGTTTTTCTGATTTAGCAATAGTTAAAGATTCTTTTACAGGAATCAATATTAAGCTTATGAAATGTACCGGCTTATTTGAAGCAGTAAAAATTATTCATGAAGCCAATCAATTGGGTTTAAAAATAAATCTGGGCTGTATGACCGAAAGTTCTTGCGCCATTTCTGCTGCTGCACAAATTTCAGCTGCAGTTAACTGGATTGACCTGGATGGACCCTTATTAATAAAAAATAACCCCTTTAGAGGGGTTATTTATAATTCAGGAAAAGTAGAAATTTCTGGTGATTGCGGAACAGGATCAATTCCCGTTGAAGAATTACACTTCAACCAATGTTCCAACCTTATCTCCACTTAAAAGCTTTTGCAGATTTCCCGGTTTGTTCATGTCGAACACGATAATCGGTAAATTGTTTTCTTTGCAAAGCGTAAAGGCAGTCATATCCATTACTTCAAGGCCTTTATTGTAAACTTCCTCAAACTTAATTGTATCGTATTTAACTGCGTTCTTGTTTTTTTCAGGATCGGCGGTGTAAATTCCGTCAACACGTGTTCCTTTTAAAATAACATTGGCTTCAATTTCAATAGCACGAAGAGTTGCGGCGGTATCCGTTGTGAAATAAGGATTACCTGTACCGGCTCCAAAAATTACTACACGGTTTTTTTCCAAATGACGAACAGCCTTTCTTCTGATGAAAGGTTCACAAATTTGTTCCATCTTAATGGCACTTTGCAAACGGGTTTCAACGCCCAGTCCTTCTAATGCAGCCTGAATGGCCATCGAGTTGATTACAGTAGCTAACATTCCCATGTAATCACCATGTACGCGATCCATTCCGCCTTTTTCAGCTTGTATACCTCTGAAAATATTTCCTCCGCCAATAACAATAGCAATCTGACAACCGTTATCATGCGCAGCTTTAATTTCTTTGGCATAGGTTAATAATCTTTCCTGATCAATACCAAAGCCTTTGTTGCCCATTAAGGCTTCACCGCTAAGTTTTAAAAGTATTCTTTTGTATTTCATAAAAAACAGATTAAAAAAAATCCCGACTCAATGTCGGGATTAAAATTTTAAGATAAAGAGAAACGTTTAAAGCTTGTAACGGTTAAGTCTTTATTTAAGCTTTGTAAATATTGACGAATCGTCATCTTGTTATCTTTAATGTATTCCTGGTTTAATAAAGTAGACTCCTTGTAGAATTTATTTAATTTACCCTGAGCAATTTTTTCAACCATTTCTTCGGGTTTACCTTCAGCGCGTGTTGCTTCACGGGCAATTTCTAATTCTCTCTCTAAAGTTGTTGAATCAACATCATCTTTATCTACTGCTACAGGAGCCATTGCTGCTGTTTGCATAGCAACGTTCTTAGCTGCTTCGTCATCAATAGCGTGGTTAAATCCAACAACTACTGCTAAACGATTTCCTGGGTGGTTGTATGCAACAACTTTTTCAGCGTTGATAGCGTTATAATAGCCGATATCAATTTTCTCACCAATTTTACCAACCTGCTCCATGAATTTATCTCCAACTGTAATATTGTTATCGTATGGTAAAGCTTTTAATGCATCAATAGATGCAGGGTTTTTGTCTAATGCAATTTTAGCAACACTTTCAGCAAATGCAATGAAGTCGGCGTTTTTAGCAACGAAATCAGTTTCGCAGTTAACGCTAACTAAAATTCCTTGTTTACCATTTTCGTTAATTTTTGCAAGAACAACACCTTCTTTTGCATCACGGTCTTGGCGGTTAGCTGCAACCTTAGCACCTTTTTTTCTCAAAAAGTCAATTGCTTTTTCGAAGTCACCATTACTTTCTTCTAATGCTTTTTTGCAATCCATCATACCTGCACCGGTTTGTTGGCGTAATTTATTTACATCTGCTGCTGTGATAGCCATATTCTTTGTTTTTTATTTTGATTAGTAATATTTATTCAAAAAAAACGGTCAGTCTGTTTCCAGAATGACCGTAATTGTAATTTAATTCTAAATTATTTTTTTGCGGCCACTCTTTTACGAGGACGTTTGCCACCTTTTTCGGTTTCTTCTTCGTCAGTACCTTTAAACTTAAGGCCTGCTGCAAGTTCTTCCGCTTCGTGTTTTGATTCTTCTTTAGTTTCTTTTTCTTCTGCAGCTTGAGCTTCTTTATCCATTTTACGCTCAGCTAAACCTTCACGTAAAGAAGAACTGATTACATCAAGAATGTAAGCGATCGAAGTTGAAGCATCGTCATTAGCTGGAATTGGATAATCAACTTCATTTGGATTCGAGTTGGTATCAACAATTGCAAAAGTTGGAATGTTTAAACGCTTAGCTTCTTTAACTGCGATATGTTCTTTTGTAATATCTACAATAAATAAAGCAGCTGGTAAGCGCGATAAGTCAGCGATTGAACCAAACTGAGTTTCTAATTTCGCGCGCTCACGGGAAATTTGTAAACGTTCTTTTTTAGAAATACTAGCGAAAGTTCCGTCAGTACTCATCTTATCAATTTGAGCCATACGGCGAATTGATTTACGAATAGTTGCAAAGTTAGTTAACATACCGCCTGGCCAACGCTCAGTAACATAAGGCATGTTAATAGGCTTGATTCTCTCTGCTACGATATCTTTTGCCTGCTTCTTAGTAGCAACAAACAAAACTTTTTTACCTGAGCGGGCAATTTGCTTAAGCGCGTTAGCAGCTTCTTCGATTTTCGCTACAGTCTTATTTAAATCGATGATGTGAATACCGTTTTTTTCAGCGTAAATGTACGGAGCCATTGCTGGGTTCCACTTACGTTTAAGGTGACCAAAGTGAGCACCTGCTTCAAGTAATTCGTTAAATGATGTTCTTGACATTTCTTTTCTCTTATTATAATATTAACGTTTGCTGAATTGGAAGCGACGACGAGCTTTCTTCTGACCGAATTTCTTACGCTCAACCATACGAGGGTCACGAGTCATTAAGCCTTCTGCTCTTAAGTCTTTTTTGTATTCTTCGTTGATTTCAACTAAAGCTTTTGCAATAGCTAAACGGATAGCCTGAGCTTGTCCGGTAATCCCACCACCGCGTACATTTGCTTTAATGTCGTATTCGCCATTAACTTTTGCTACGTTCAATGCTTGAGTAACGTAGTACTGTAATGTTGGTGTAGAAAAATACTGTTTATAATCTTTACCGTTTACTTCAATATTACCTTTGCCTTTTGTTAAATAAGCGCGAGCTACTGAAGTCTTTCTTCGTCCTGATGTGTTAATTACTTCCATTCTGTATATTAAGCTTTAATAGTACTTAAATCAATCTTTTTTGGTTGTTGAGCTTCTTGTTGGTGCTCAGTACCCGCATAGATGTAAACGTTACCATTAAGGCGACGGCCTAAACGGTTTTTCGGTAACATACCATGAATCGCTAAACGTAAAACCTCTGTTGGTTTATTGCTTAGTAAAAACTTAGGCGTAGCGAAACGCTGACCTCCCGGATAACCGGTGTAACGGATATATTCTTTATCGGTTAACTTTTTTCCTGTAAAACGAACTTTATCGGCATTGATAATTACCACGTTCGCACCACAATCTACATATGGTGTAAAGCTAGCTTTGTGCTTACCACGTAATAAGTAAGCTACTTTAGAGGCTAAACGGCCTGCTACTTCATTCTCTGCATCAACCAAGATCCATTCTTTATTAGAACTGGCCTGATTAACAAACTTTGTTTTATAACTTAAAGCGTCCACTGTATCAAATTATTTATTTGTTTCCTAAAATAAGGGCTGCAAATTTATGAAGTATTTTTTTCCCGAACAAACTTTTAAGACATTATTTTGTTGAAAAATAGGCTTTACCCCATAATTTTTGCTCAAAACAATATTTTATCATACCAATCAGCTTAATTAACCCCTCACTATTAGTCTTTTGTATTAAGATGGTTTGTCTTAACTTGTTAGTTAACAGCGATTTGTATTTTGTTCAGAAAAAATTGTGATTATTTTATCCAAAAGGCAAATAAACCACCCCAAATTAGTCAATTAAATAAAAAGCCCTGCTTTAAGCAGGACTTTTTTAGGTTATTTAACCGGATTTCCGTTTAAATCGAGTTCGATTACTTCGTATCCGAGCGATTTTACTTTTTCAAAGTTGCTTGCTTTATCGCCAACTACCAAAATTATCATGTTGTTTAGCGGAAGGTAGCGTTTAGCTCTGTTGTCGATATCGGATTTTGTTATGTTTTTTAATATTTCTCCTTGTGCTTGTACAAAGTTTTTATCAAGGTTGTAATCTAAAATACGTTTTACAAATCCTAATTTTTGCCATGCCGACTCATATTTCAATGCGTCCGATTGCGCCATTGCGTTTTTAGTGAAGTTTAGTTCTTCGTCGGTAATACCATTCTCCGTGAATTTTTTAAACTCACCCATCATATCTATTAAGGTACTATCTGTTGAATTTGCTCTGAATCCTCCTGAAACAGTGTATGGCCCTGCAAATTTACTTCCTGAGAAACCTCCGCGAACACCGTAAGTAAATCCTCTCACTTCACGAAGTAAATAATTAACTCGACTATTGAATGCGCCTGCAAACGCAAAATTCATAATGCTGTTTTTGTAAAACTCGCCGGTGGCATCAAATGGAATGGCCATATATCCAACGCGGATTTCCGATTGAGGAGCATTTTTCTTGTCAACAAAATAAATTTTTGTTTTAGAGATAGCAGGTATTTCAGGTTCTTTTGCACGAACAACTGAATTGGCTTTTAATTTTGAAACAAAAGAAAGCTTATTGATAATATCTTCCTTTTTAACATCTCCGCTAACAGCGATGGACGCTCCATCTGAAGACAAATTATTGTAACAGTTTTTTACATCATCCAATGAAATGGAGTTCACAGTTTCCGCAGTCCCTACACTTGGTATACTCATTACATGATTTTCACCATATATTAATTTACTATAAATAAGATTTGCAATGGTAGACGCGTTAGTCTGCATTTGCGCAATTCCGTCTAACTGCTCTTTATTTGACAATTCAAAATCTTCTTTATCAAATTTAGGAGAGAAAATAATTTCGTCGGCAATCTTTAATGTTGCATCTAGATTCGATTTTAAAGAAGATATACTGATAGATATTTCTTCGCTGCCTGCACTTACATTGATTGAACTTCCTAATTTGTCAAGCATCTTTTCAATATCTTCCGAAGAATGTTGCGTTGTGCTTTCTTCTAACATGGATGCTAATAATTGAGACATCCCTGATTTTTCTTTCGGCTCAAAACGATGTCCGAACGGAATACTAATCAAGATATTTACTTTTGGTATTTCATTGCTGTTAACGCCAATTAATTTCACTCCGTTATTTAATTTGTCTGTCCAGTAGTCTGGAACAGGAACTAATGAAGCAGCTTGCGCCTGAGGCATTTTACTGCGGTCAAAATTGTCTTTTGGTTCGTTATAGCTAAGGTTCTTGTATTCCGCACTCTCTTGTTCAACGGTTCTGGTATACATTTTCCAGGTATCTTCATGCGATTTTAAGTCACCTTTCCCTTTCGGAACGCAGCTTAAAATCACAGCGTTTTTACCTTTAATGTAAGTGTTATAAACGCGCATCACATCGGCCTTAGTTACCTTCATGTAACTTTCAATTTCTTTCTTTAAATAATTAGCATCTCCGGTAAAGGTATAATAAGACGCTAACTGAGCACCTTTTCCCTGTACAGTTGATAAGCCATCGTATAAACTGCTTTGAAATGTTGCTTTGAATTTCTCAATATCTTCATCGGTAGGACCAGTCTTTTCCCATTTTTCCAATGTGGCTTTTAATTCTTTTTCCATTTCAGACAGATTAGAGCCGGCATTTGCACGAATTCCAAATTCAAACTGACCGGATAATTCACGGCTAAACTGGTAGCAATTAGCAGAAACAGCTTTTTTAGATTTAATAAACGCTTCATACATTGGAGAACTTTTTGATCCGGATAAAATACCAGCTAACACATCTAATGCTGCATCATCAGGTTTACGCGCCTCAATGGTTGGATAAACAACACGCAACATAGGAAACTTAACATTGTCCTCATAACTGATGTATCTGTTTTCTTTTAATTGTACAGCAGAAATATTCATCGGCTTTACTTCCGGTCCGCGAGGAATTGAACCAAAATATTTATCAGCTAGCTTAACAACATCATCAGTCTTAACATCACCCGCAACAGTTAAAACTGCATTGTTTGGCCCATACCAACGCATATAAAAACGTTTCAAATCGTTAACATCAACACGGTTCAAATCTTCAATGTAGCCAATTGTAGTCCAGCTGTATGGATGACCTTGTGGGTACAATGCTTCGCCGATTTTCTCGCTTACTAAACCATAAGGGGCATTATCATAACGCTGACCTCTTTCGTTTTTCACAGTAGCGCGTTGCACTTCAAATTTCTTTTGTGTAACGGAATCCAACAGAAAACCCATACGGTCAGCTTCTAACCATAGCATTTTTTCTAATTGATTACTCGGAACAGTTTCAAAATAATTGGTTCGATCAGTATTAGTTGTTCCGTTTAGTGTACCGCCTGCTTCAGTGATTATTTTGAAATGTTGCTCATCCGCCACATTTTTCGACCCTTGAAACATCATGTGCTCAAAGAAATGTGCAAATCCGGATCGGCCTTGCTGCTCTCGTGCCGAACCTACATGATAAGTCACGTCAACATACACTACAGGGTCAGAATGATCCTCATGCACTAAAACGGTAAGTCCATTTGATAGCATGTATTTTTTATAAGAAATAACAATTTCGCTTCCTTTTTTAGTTACTTCTTCAACAAATTTTGGAGCTGTTGCAGGTTTGCCTTGTGAATAGCCGGCAATCGGATTTAGCGCAAGCGCTGCAACAAATCCAAAGCCAATTATAAATTTAGATTTCATGGTAATAAAAGTTGAATAACGAATTTAGTGCTTATTAAGCGAATAAAACGTTTTGAAATCAAAAATAATCTTAAAGTGATTCGACTTTCACGTATTATGGGTGATATTAAAACAAAAACTGCCGACAGAATCGGCAGTTTAAAATTAAGTATTTATTTTATGAGTGTCACATGTCCTTTGAATTCATGTGATTTCCCGAATACACTTGTTACATTAATTAACCAGGTATACACACCATTTTGAACAATGCCGCCACCTCTACTACCATACTTACCATCCCATCCTTCTTCAAAGGTTTTGGTCGAGAAAATTCTTTCGCCCCATCGATCAAAAATTTGTAATTCATATTTAACAATTCCGAATCCTTTTGGCTGGAAGATGTCATTTACTCCGTCATCATTTGGAGTAAACGCGTTTGGTACATAAATTCCGTAATCTTCACCAACTTCAATTGGACGCACAATGGTATCAACACATCCTTTATCACTTTTAACCACTAATGCTACTGCATAAATTCCTGCTTCTGTATAAACAAAAGTTGGATTTTGAACATTGGAAGTATATTGAGCTGTGTTTGTAAAAAACCAATTCCAGCTGGCAATATTAGCGCCGTAAGAAGCGTCGGTAAATACAACGTCACCATCAATATTAATTACAGGTTTTATAGGCGCATGATTAAAATCTGCAACTGGTTTTGGATAAACTTCCACAGTGTAAGTTGCTACACCTGAACAACCGTTTTGATCAGTAATGCCTGCAGAAATTGTATACACACCTGCCGTATTATAGCATGAGTTTACATTCAATCCTGTTGCTGACCCTCCGTTACCCATGTTCCATGAAGCAGTGGATGGTGTCGGTGTACTATTCACAGAAAACTCTACACATAACGGCGCACATCCTTTATTATTTGTTGAAATAATAGATGGAAATGGCAATGGATTAATAACAACATTAGTAGAGGCCGTACCAATACATCCGTTACCATCGGTAACTGATACATTATAAATACCACTAAAGGCAACTGATGTCGCGTTTAAAGTCGGATTTTGAACACTGGCGCTAAATCCGGAAGGACCGTTCCAATTATAGCTTACACCACCAACAACAGACAGGTTAAGAATATTATTCATACAAATAGGACTGTTTGTTACGATTGAAGGTGTAGGAGCCGGATTTACTGCAATATTTGCAACAGCAGTATTTGTACACGTATTGATGTCTGTAACCATTACAGTATATTGACCAGCACCGCTTGCGCTAATTCCAATAATTTGTGGCGATTGCTGAGAAGACGTAAATCCACCCGGACCTGACCAACTGTAAGATACTCCTCCGTTGGCGTTTAAATTAGCAGTAGCATTTAAACAAACTGTAGAACCAACTGCTGCTACAAGTGGCTGAGGATTTACGACAACATTTGCAGTAGTAAAGTTAACACACGTATTTGCGTCAGTTACCACTAAAGTATAAGTTCCTGCATTAGCCATACCTGCAGCGGTAATTGTAGGATTTTGAGCTGTAGAAGTAAATCCATTTGGACCAACCCATGCGTAAGAAGTTCCTCCGTTTCCGGTTAAATTAATATCAAAGCCAATACATATAGGACTATTACTGTTTATGGTTGGATTTGGCAGAGGATTAATTGTTACTGAAGCAGTTGTTGCTGCACTGCAAGTTCCTGCTGTTGCTAATAAGGTATAAACACCGTTAGCTAATAAAGAAACATTGGTAATGCTTGTGTTTTGGTTTAAGTCAATGAATCCATTAGGGCCTGCCCATGCAAATTGAGCGCCGCCACTTCCGCTTAAAGTAAGGGTTCCGCCAACACAAACCGGACTGTTAGTTACAATGGTAGGTGAAGGAACAGGAAATACATTTACGTTAGAAACAGCAGTGTTTGTACATCCTTGCGTACTTGTAACAGTAACAGTATAGGCGCCGGTCATTAAAGTGGTTGAGCTGGCTATACTTGGATTTTGTAAAGCTGATGTAAAACCATTTGGACCACTCCAAGCGTAGGTGTTACCACCGTTAGAAGTCAAATTAATAGTTTGTCCGACGCAAACGTTTGGATTATTTACAACAATAGTTGGAGTCGCATTAATAATAACTAAAGCTGTAACTGTGTTTCTACAATTATTCGCGTTAGTAACCCCTAAAGTATAAGTTCCTCCGGCTGTAGCACCTACAAAAGTTATCGAAGGGTTTTGTATACCACTTGTAAATAAGTTTGGTCCCGTCCATGTGTAAGAAGCTGCAGCGCTTCCATTAAGATTTAATGTTTGGCCAATGCAAAGCGGACTATTAGTTGTAATAGTTGGGGTTGGCAATGCGTTAACAACAACTGCGGTAGATCCACTGGCAACACAACCACCTAAATTCACTGTAAAATTATAAGTTCCAGAATGTGCAGTTGTAGAGTTCGCAATAGTAGGATTTTGCAGGTTAGAAGTAAATCCACCAGGGCCACTCCATGTAAATGTTGCACCCGCCGAACCGTTAAGTTGAATTGTTTGTCCGACACAATAAGGTCCTGTATTCGCTGCAGAAGCAGTAGAAGAAGCAATAGATAAGTTAGTAGTTGCAGTGCCGGTGCAGCCGTTTAAGGTAACTGTTAAGGTATAAACGCCCCCGCTTGCATTTGTAACTCCTGTTATCGTTGGGTTTTGAACAGCGGAAGAGAATGCGTTTGGTCCTGACCAGTTATAAGTTCCTCCGCCCGTACCAGACAATACCGCGTTTCCGCCAACACAAATTGGCCCATTATTATTGGCAGTTACAGTGGGTTGAGGTTTAATCACTACAACAGATGAAGTAGAAGATGTACAACCAAGATTAGTTAAAGTATGAGTAACTGTATAAGTGCCTGCGGAAGTGAAATTCACCGGACCATAAGTGGCAACGTTACCAACGGCCGGCGCACCTGTGGCAGGACTAAATGAATAAGAATGTGTACCCGGATTCGAAGCAGCATTAAACGTAAAAGAGTTTCCTAACAAACACTGGGTATATGTTGCCGATGTGAAGGCCGGATTAGGACCTGGCGGTACAGTAATCACTAAGCTGTTAGTCGCTGTACAACTTGAACTATTGACGACGGTGTGAATAACTGTAAATGTAGTTGAAGGAGGGAAATTGACAACAGAGGTAGGGCTGGTTGTTGTGAAACTTGCCGGAGCTCCTGTTCCAACAAAAGAATAGGTTTGTATTGCCGGAGACGGAGTGCCCGTATTTGTAAATGTGAAAGTTGTACAACTGTTTGAAGCTGTAAAAGTAGCAAGAGGAGAAGGAACGAATTGCAAGTTAACAGTTCTTGTTGTTGGAGCACACGAACCGAGTGGATTTACAGTTAATGTATAATTTCCTGCTACGTTAGTAGTAAATGTTTGGTTAGGATTATTTGTTATTCCGCTTCCTGCTGGCCCTGTCCAAGAATATGGACTTAAACCGGGTGGTGCAGTTACAGTTGCATTAGTGGCTCCGCATGCGGAAACAGTTGCCGCTGATGTTCCAACAGGGAAAGTCACGTTATTAACTGTGATATTCATTGGGGAACATAAGGCATCAAAGTAAGCATAGCCAAAATGTCCTGCAGCGTTGCAATCCCCAACAGTTACTTCAATGGTGACACATGATCCTAAATATGGAGTTAAATCTAAGGAACGAACTTGCCATGCTGTGTTCCATGAAACTCCGGAGCTGTTTGGTGTTGTAAAATTTGGTGAGGTGGATGCACAAGAACCTCCCGGTGCTACTACAGTAACTTGAGGACAGGCAATTACCTGATTAGAACAGTTTTTTAAGAAAATATTTAAAAATGGATTATCGCAACAAGGGTGCGCACCTTGGAAAACAGTAATATACGCATATTGAAATAACGCGTTATTAGAGTTAACTGGAAATGTTTGTGATATACGGGTTACTAGACCTGAAGGGTTGCCGTCATTTAATTTAGCAACACGCGTCCCTCCTAAGGGTGAATTTGGTATTGTGCCAAAATAAGCATCAGCAATTGGTGTTGCTAAAACTGTTGCTTCAGGGCTTCCGGATGATGTTACTGCTTGATAAGTACAGGAGTTGACATTTAATCCTAAACTGGTAATTGTCCAACCGGATAAATTGTTTGCTTCAAAATCTTCATTGACACACGGAGCACCGAGAGGAGTAACCGGATTAAATCCTTTAGCGTAAGCGCTGTTGGATAAATAAACCGATGCATTATAGATGTTGTATTTCGCATTAATAAAATCTCGTTTAGATCGGTACATATACAATTTGTATTCTGTACCGAAGTAACCGCCTTGCAATGCAGCATGACTAGCACTTACTTCATCAAAGCCTTTCAATGAATCAACAGGAAAAGCATAGCTTAAATATTTAAAACGTTTCGATTGTGAAAATAATTGCCCATTAAAAAAATTAAAAATTAATGCAATAAATAAAATGTAGTGTATTCTTCTTTTCATGAATGAAATATGATAACGTAAATATAAAAAAATAGAGGTGTAATACTAATACCATTCACTCATTTTATGGGCTAGCCCCCTAAATAGATACAGGGTTATTCACTGAATCCCTGATAATAAAAAAAGCCCCCGTTTCCGGAGGCTTTTTATGATAAGGATCATGTATTATTTAATCAATGTGACATGTCCTTTGATTTCGTGTGCTTTTCCAAATACGCTGGTTACGTTAATTAACCAGGTATAGGTGCCTTCCTCACAAATATCTCCACTACGGCCTTGGAATTTACCATTCCATCCTTCTTCAAAGTTCTTTGTTGAGAATACTTTTTCACCCCAACGGTCAAAAATTTGGATTTCGTATTTAACAATTCCAAATCCTTTAGGCTGGAAGATGTCATTTAAACCGTCTTCATTAGGTGAGAATGCATTCGGTACATAAATTCCATAATCTTCTCCAACTACTAATTCTCTTACAATTGTATCAGTACAGCCTTTATCACTCTTAACAACTAAAGCTACAGCATATGTTCCCGGCTCGGTGTACATAAATGTAGGGTTTTGCTGATTTGAAGTGTATTGAGCAGTATTCATAAAGTACCAGTTCCAAGAAGCAATCGTTGCACCATGTGAAGCATCTGTAAAGGTTACTTCTGGGTCAATATTGATTACCGGTTTAATAGGAGCATGATTGAAATCTGCCATTGGCTCCGGATAAACTTCGGCAATATTCTGAGCCGTATTTGAACATCCGTTAATGTCAGTAACAGTTGCATTAATAGTATAAATTCCGGTTGTTAAATAACAAGAGTTTACGCTTGTACCATTTGCTACCGATCCATCACCCAAGGTCCAATTAGCAGTAACAATTGTACTATTTGAAGTTAAGTTAAATGTTGCGCAAACTGGTGAACATCCCTTGTTATTTGATGCTGTAATATTAGGAAGAGGAAGCGGATTAATCACAGCATTAGCCGAAGTAGTAGCTTGACAACCATTAGCATCCGTTACAGTAACTTGATAGTTTCCGCTAAATGCTGTTGAATTTGCATTTAATGTTGCTGTTCCGGCAGTTGCAGAGAAACCATTTGGACCTGACCAGCTATAAGAAACACCGCCGGTAGCGCTCATGTTTAATACATTATTAACGCATATAGGAGTGTTTATTACAATTTGTGGTATCGGTGCAGGGTTAACTACAATAGAGGTAAATGCAGTACTAACACAACCGGCAGCGCTTGTAACAACTACGGTGTATTGTCCGGAAGCAGCAAAAGCAGCATTATTAATGGTTGGGTTTTGTAACGAAGAAGTAAATCCGTTAGGACCAGTCCAAGCGTATGTTGAACCACCATTTGCACTTAAAGATACATTCATGTTTTCACAAGCTGTACCACCACTTGCTGATGCAACCGGAAGTGGATTAATTGTTACGTTAGCATTGGTTGTATTAACACAACCATTAGCATCCGTTACAGTTAATACGTAATTACCGCCATTACTTAATGAACTAGATCCGATATTCGGGTTTTGTGATGTAGAAGTAAATCCATTTGGACCTGTCCAGCTGAATGAAACACCGCCATTACCATTTAAGTTTAATCCCTGACCAACACAAAGAGGACTGTTAGTTACAATGTTTGGAGTAGGTAAAGGATTAATGGTTGCAGATACAGTGGCCGCAGCAGTACAAGTATTTGCAGTTACAACTACAGTGTAAATACCACCAGCGGCTAAAGTTGCAGCAGGAATATTTGGATTTTGTGAAGTTGAAGTAAATCCGTTAGGACCTGTCCAGCTATATGATGTTCCTCCATTACTGCTTAAGTTTAATGTTGCGCCATTACAAACTGCTCCACCTGTTGCAGCAGTAGGAATTGGAAGAGCAATCACAGATACAGATGCAACAGCAGTGTTCACACAACCGTTAGCGTCAGTTACTGTTACAGTATAGTTTCCTGTCATTGATGTTGTAGCAGAAGGGATATTTGGATTTTGAGTAGTTGAAGAGTAACCTCCAGGACCACTCCATGTAAATGCAGTTCCACCTGTAGCAGTTAAACCAATTGTAGTATTTTCACAAGTTGTAGGGCTGTTTACAACCGGAGTTGGTAATGGATTTACTACTACGTTTGTTGCAGCACTTCCAATACAACCATTTGCATCTCTTACAGATACAGAATAAGAACCAGCATTGGTTAAAGCAGCGTTAGATAAGGTAGGGTTTTGTGAATTAGATGAAAACGCACCAGGACCACTCCAGGTATATGTTGTAAATGCACCAACGTTTAGTTGAATGTTTGCGCCTAAACAATATGCACCGGTATTTGATGGTGCAGGAACAGGAAGAGGATTGATTGTTACAGAAGTTGTTGCGGTAGCTTTACAAGCACCGGTTGTTGTTGTAATGGTATACACACCTCCCATTGCAGAAGTTGCACCGGCAATGGTTGGGTTTTGTAAATTAGAAGTAAATCCTCCCGGACCAGTCCATGTATAAGATGTTGCTGAAGGCGTATTTAATTGAATGGTTGAACCAACACAGAAAGGACCTGCATTAGATGCAGTTGTACTAGGTGTGGTAACCGTTACGTTGACAGTTGCAGTGTTTTTACAACCTGCCGTACTGGTAACAGTAACCGTATAAACTCCTGCCATTGCAGTTGTAGAGGCTGCTAAAGTTGGATTCTGAAGTGTAGATGTAAATCCATTAGGCCCACTCCATGCGTAGGTTGAACCACCGCTTGAAGTTAAATTAATGGTTTGTCCTGCACAAACCGGACTATTACTTCCTATAATAGGATTAGGTAATGGATTAACTACCACGTTCGTTGTTCCGGTTGCTTTACAACTACCTATTGTTGCGGTTACAGTGTAAGCGCCAGACATGGTTGTGGTAGAAGTAGGTCTTATTGGATTTTGAACGTTGGCTGTAAAACTTGCAGGACCACTCCAAGAATAAGTTGAAGCTGCTGTAGATGAGTTAACGACATTTAACTGAATATTCGAACCTGCACAATAAGGTCCGGTATTAGTAACAGTTAATGATGAAGCAGCAATAACCTGAACGTTAGTAGCAAAAGTTTGAGTAGGACATCCTGAATAAAACACATAGAACAAGTATGTTCCTGCTTGTGCTGTAGATGTAATAGCTATTGTTGGAGTAGCATTGTTATATCCACCATAGTAATATGGAGTTGGACGATACCAGTAGAAACCGTTATTACCAACAGGAGGAACTGCGGTTAATGATAATGTCTGTCCAATACAAACCGGACCGGAGTTAGAAATTGTTGGTGTAGGAATTGTACCCATAGTAAGGTTTACAGTTGCTGTTTTAATACAACCGAAATTATTTACTGTTAAAGTATAAGTTCCGTTTTTAGTAGCATTAAAACTAGGAACAGTAGTGCTTAAACCAACACCTGTCCATCCGCCCGGTCCTGCCCATGATAAAGTACCTGGACCACCTGCACCTGTTAATGTTGCTGAAGCACCTGCACATGGAGGAGCAACAGCTGTTAAGATGGATGCAGTTGGAGCAGTATTTACAACAACAACAGATTGAGTTGATGAAACACATCCGGCTGAGTTAACCGTATGAATTACTGTAAATGTACCTGCCGCTGTAAAGTTTACCGGACCATACGTGTTTCCGGAACCAACAGGAGGCGCACCTGCTGAAGGTGTAAACGACCAAGTGTGTGTTCCTGGATTTGTGGTCGCATTAAATGTGTAAGCATTTCCCTGTAAACATTGTGTCCACGATGGAGCAGCGGTAAATGCCGGAGAAGGCCCTGGAGGTGTAGTTATTACTAAGGAGGCAGTTGCAGGGCAATTCTGTGGATTGGTTACTGTTTGGTATATAGTATATGTTGTGGAGGGAGCAAAATTGACGACGCTGGTCGGATTGGTTGTAGTAAAAGAAGAAGGTGCGCCCGGACCGGCAAATGAATATGTTTGAACTGACGGAGCTGAGGTTCCTGTATTTGTTAATGTGTAGGTTGTACAACTATTAGCTGTTGTGACCCCTGCTGTTGGAAAAGAGCCAAACTGAAGGTTTACAGTTTTTGTAATAGGCGTACAAATTCCGGGAGGATTCATTGTTAAGGTGTAATTACCCGGCATTGTTGTTGTAACAGTTTGATTTGTATTGTTTGTTATACCACTTCCGGCTGGACCGTTCCATGTGTAAGGACCGAGTCCTGGAGGGGCGACCATTGTACCCGTTGTGACCCCACAGGCAGCAACACCTACAACAGGAGAACCCGCTGGGAATTGGATATTATTAACAGTAACAGTCATTGGTAAACACTGGAAATCGAAGAAAGCATAACCATAATGTGCCCAACCGTCGCAATCACCTACGGTTACTTTAATAGTAACACATGATCCTAAATAAGGCGATAAATCAATTGCTTTAATAATCCAGTTTGGCGTGTAAGAAATACTTCCGCTTGTTGTCCAACCTGTAGCGCTAACTGTAGCACATGAAGGACCCGGAGGCGTAATACTTACTTGAGGACAAGCTAAAATATTGTTCATACAATCTAATAGCTCAATACGTAAATAGGGCTGATCACAACAAGCATGGCCAGAACCATCCATTGCTGCTTTGTAACAAAACTGGAATAAAGCATTTGAAGAAGTTACAGGGAATGTTTGTTGAATACGTATAACCTCACCTTTGGCAGTGATGTTATCATTCATTTGAATCACTTTAGTACCCCCAAACGGTGAAGCTGGTATTACACCTAACGGAGCGGGAGCTGTCCATGGCGTTTGACGAATCCATGCATCTGTACTTCCCGGGTTTGGGCAACATCCGCTTTGTGTGCAAGAACCATTGACACCGGAATTTTGTCCCCATGAAGCCTGCCAGCCTAATAAACCTGTTCCAATTGTTCCAACTGTAGAAGTTGAAGTAGTTGAAGGGGATGATTCAAAATCTTCATTAACACAAGGGGCTGCGTTAATTACAGGATTGGTTCCTTTAGCATGAGAGCTAGATGAGCCACCTGTATAGTAACCATATTTTTTATTAATAAAATCACGTTTCATGCTATACATTATAACATGATATTCCGAACCGAAGAAACCTCTACTTAAGGCTTCCTGTTTAGCCGCCTCTTCATCAAATCCTTTTAAGGAATCGGCAGGGAAAATGTAAGTTAAATACTTAAATGGTGCCTGAGCTACCATTGTATTTGTAAAAAGAACAAGCGACAATGCACTTATCAAAACAGCAAGAAATTTGTTTTTCATTCTTAGGGTAATTAATTGTAGTAAAAATATGATAAAACTTGAGTTATACACTATACGCTCACTCATTTAAACAGCAACTTTACTAAATAATTTAGTATTAATAGGAATGCTGACAATAAAAAAAGCCGCCAATTGGCGGCTTAAATGCTTGATATTTAATCGGTTTACTTAATTAAAGTAACATGCCCCTTTATTTCATGAGCTTTGCCAAAAACGTTGGTAACGTTAATTAACCAGGTAAAGCTACCTTCCGCACAAATGTCACCACCTCGGCCCTGGAATTTTCCATCCCAACCTTCTTCAAAATTTTTCGTATAGAATACTCTTTCGCCCCAACGATCAAAAATTTGTAATTCATATTTTACAATTCCGAATCCTTTAGGTTGGAACACATCATTTAAACCATCACCGTTTGGAGTAAACACATTTGGTACATATATACCATAATCTTCGCTTACAACTATAGATTTTACAATTGTATCGGTACATCCAATATCACTTTTTACTACTAATGCAACTGCATAAATTCCAGGTTCAGTGTACATAAATGTCGGGTTCTGCTGATTGGATGTTGATTGTGCTGTGTTGGTGAAGAACCAGTTCCATGAAACAATATTTCCATTATGCGAGGCATCGGTAAATGTCACCAATGGATCCTGATTGATAACCGGTTTTATTGGAGCGAAATTAAAATCAGCTGTTGGACTTGGTACAACTTCAACTGTACTTGTGGCAGAGCCTGTACAGCCATTTTGATCAATAAACATGGCGCCTATTGTATATACTCCTACTGCCGAATAACAATGATTAACTGTGGTTACACCAACCGCGTTGTTTCCATCACCTAAACTCCAGTTTGCTGTTGTTGCCGAAGGAGTTGATGATATTGCGAAGTTTGCGCAAACAGGTGAACATCCTTTTACATTACCGGACAAAATAGTACCAACCGGATTAGCGTTTACAACTGCTGATACAGTTGCAGTTGCCGAACAGCCGTTTGCATCGGTTACCAATACTGTATAAACACCATTTTGAGCCGCGCTAACATTCGTAAGATTAGGGCTTTGCAAAGTTGAACTGAAATTGTTTGGTCCTGACCATTGATAGCTTGTTCCTCCACCGGCATTAAAATTGATTGAACCGTTTTCACAAACAGCTCCGCTTACAGTTGCAGTTGGTATTGGAGCAGGCGTTATGGTAACATTAGTAAACGCTGTACCAGAACAGCCTCCGCCCGCAGTAACTATAACGGTGTATTGCCCTGCGGCATTTAAACTTGCGTTGTTAATTACAGGATTTTGCTGAGTTGAGGTAAATCCATTTGGCCCTGACCAGCTGTAAGTAGCACCGCCACTTGCTGTTAGTGTTACATTGCCGTTTTCACACGCCGATCCTCCTGTAGCAACAGGTGTTGGAATGGCGTTAATAGTTACAAGGGTGCTTGTACTATTAGAACATCCGTTTGCATCTGTCACTGTTAATGAATAGGTACCATTATTACTTAAGGTAACATTGGTAATGGATGGGTTTTGCTGTGTTGAAGCAAATCCATTAGGACCAGACCAGCTATACGTTACACCGCCGCTTCCGGTTAAATTTAAGTTAGCACCAACACAAATCGGATCATTTGAAACGATAACTGGTGTAGGAAGTGGATTTAAACTTACGCTCGTTGTTGCAGTGGCGGTACATGAACCTGCACTCAATGTAACAGAGTAAACTCCTGTCATAACCGATGAAGCACTATTAATAGTAGGATTCTGTAAATTAGAAGTGAAGCCATTTGGCCCATTCCATGTATAGCTTAATGCTGCATTAGTATTTAACTGAATTGTAGCACCAGGGCAATATGGACCTGTATTTGAAGCAGAAGCGGTCGGGCTTATTACTGAAACGTTAACAGACCCGGTTGAAGAACATCCAGCTGCACTAACGGTTACCGTATATACCCCAGACATAGCTGTTGTTGCACCGTTAATAACCGGATTCTGGTTTGCTGAAGTAAATCCGTTTGGTCCATTCCATGAATATAAAGTTCCTCCGCTTGCATTTAGATTAATTGCATTGTTTAAACAAACCGGACTGTTACTTCCAACAATTGGAATAGGTACCGCATTTACAACAACGTTTGTTGTACTGGTTTTTACACAACCATTAGCGTTAGTAACTGAAACCGTATAAACTCCTCCGTTAGAAACGGCAGAATTTGAAATTGTAGGATTTTGAATATTTGAAGTAAATCCACCAGGTCCGCTCCAAGAATAAGTAGTAAACGCCCCTAAGTTTAATTGAATTGTTGTCCCTGCGCAATATGGTCCTGTGTTGGTAGCAGCAGGAACAGGCAGAGGGTTAATTACAACATTCGTGCTGGCTGCAGCTGTACATGATCCTGCTGACACTAAAACATTATATGTACCGGCCATCGCAGCAGTTGCAGCCGGAATAGTAGGGTTCTGTAAATTAGAAGTAAATCCTCCAGGTCCTGTCCAGGTATAACTTAACGCAGCGTTGGTATTAAGTTGTATAGTTGTTCCTACACAGAAAGGTCCTGTATTGCTAGCAGTTGTGCTTGGGCTTATTACTGAAACGTTTACAGAACCTGTTGCAGTACATCCAGCTGAGGTAACGGTTACTGTATATACACCTGACATTGCAGCGGTAGATCCGGCAATTGTTGGGTTTTGAGTAGTTGAAGAGAAACCATTAGGACCACTCCATGAATAAGAAGTTCCTCCGCTTGCATTTAGATTAATTGCATTGTTTAAACAAACCGGACTGTTACTTCCAACAACCGGTGACGGAACCGGATTTACCACAACGTTTGTTGTTGAAGTTCCAACGCATCCGCCAGTGCCTGTTACCGAAACAGTATAAACACCACCATTACCAATTTGAGAATTTGTAACAGTAGGATTTTGAGAATTGGAGCTAAATGATGATGGTCCTGACCAAGTGTAAGTGGTAAATGCGCCCACATTTAATTGAATGGTACTGCCTGCGCAATAAGGTCCGGTATTGGTTGCAGCTGGTACCGGTCTAGGATTAACAGTAACAGAAGTTGATGAAGTAGCAGTACAACCACCGGTGTTAACAGTAAAAGTATAGTTTCCGCTCATTGCTGTTGTTGAGTTAGCAATGGTTGGGTTTTGAACGCTGGATGTAAATCCACCCGGACCAGACCAAGTATATGTTGATCCCGCAGTTCCATTTAACTGTATCGTTGCTCCAGCGCAATATGGTCCCGTATTGTTAGCTGAAGCAGTTGCAGATGAAATTACAAGATTAGTTGTTGCAGTACCTCCGCAACCATTAAGGTTAACACTAAGTGTATACACACCTGCATTAGCTGTGGTAACATTGGTGATTCCGGGATTTTGTAAAGTTGAACTAAACGCGTTTGGTCCTGTCCAACTATAGGTTCCGCCGCCACCGCCTGTGAAGGTAGCGTTACCTCCCACACAAATTGGACCGTTATTCGTTGCTGTAACAGTTGGTTGAGGCCTAATCACTATTACTGATGAAGTGGAGGCAATACAGCCACCGTTATTATTGGAATAGGTTACTGTATAAGTTCCGGGCGATGTAAAACTTACAGGACCATAGGTTGCAGTGTTTCCCGTTGCAGGAGCTCCCGAGCCCGGATTAAAAGCGTAGGTGTGAGTTCCGGTAGCAGACGATGAACTAAATGTAAAGCTGTTACCTTGTAAACATTGTGTGTAATTAGGGGTGCTAAAAGTAACAGGAGTGCCGGAGACCGTTATGTTGGTTGTTACAACATTGGTGCAACTACCGGCAGCTACAGTATGTGAAATGACATATGTGCCCGGGTTCGCAAAGGTAATTGAAGGGCTTGCGGAATTGACGGTTGAAATAGTGACACCGGTTGCGGGAGATGAAGACCAAGTGTGAGTTACGCCGGCTGTTCCGGTGTGATTAAACTGAACAGTTGAGCCCGTGCATGTTGATGAGTTGACAGGTGTAAACGCAGCAGAAACACTCGGAACAACATTAATTGTTACCACCTTGGTAAGTGTATTACAAGGTGTGCTTACCAATGCAGTGTAAGTTGTGGTTGCTGCGGGCGAGACGACTATGGTGCTTAATGTAGATCCGCCCGGCGACCAGACCGTACTATATTGACCACACCCTCCCGTTATGCTATTAACAGATAACGTTGCCGAGCCGGGAGCGCAGAAAATTGTAGGAGTAGCAACAATATTAAAATTTAATGGCACAAAAGTTCCAGGAACAGTAAATTGAGAAGGGGTTGTCCAAGGACCAACGGAGTTAGTACCACTTACCCATTCTCGGGCGGAAAAATAATAAGTTTGCCCAGGACATAATCCTGTAAACGGAATCGTTACTGGGTGATAAGGTTCAACCGTACACTGATCGGGCCATGCACTTGCAGAAGTATAATTGGGCACATTTAACAGTGAATTATACCATGGAAAACTATTATAAGTAACTCCGGGCCCTGCCCAGTTTAATAAGTTAGTTTGCATGGTTGAAGGAGGTGTTCCGGTTAATTGGCCCGCCGTACAGCGTAATTCAACTTGTAACCAATAAGGTCCGCCACCGCAAGTAGCGGCATCAGAACTGGCAGTGAAAGTCAACGCCGTAGCCCCAACAGTAAAAGATGGGCTAATTAGTGCCATGCCGTGACCGGCATTAAGACGGTTAAAATTTAAAAAGGAAATTAGAACCAAAAAAATCAAGTAACTTTTTCTCATAATTAATCAAATAGATGCTATAAAGTTCTTAAATTGATTTAGCAAACTAAACATTTGTACTAATTCAAAAGGGGGATTCACTCATTATTGAATTTAACAATTACACAATTGTTGAAAACTCTATTAATAAAAAAATCCCGGGATTTAGCCGGGATTTTTTAAAATGAAATAAGAGTTATCGGTATAAGCTGATGGTACCTTGTTGTTCCACTGTATTTCCGCTTGAATCTGTCCATTCTGTTTTGCCATCCTTACCGGTTGTTTTCAGAATGTAGAAATAGGTACCAGCCGGTACTTCTTTTCCGCTTAAATTCTTACCATCCCACGAAATATTACCTGTTTCTGATTTCACATCGTACATCTTTACACCCCAACGATCAAAAATTGTGCAGGTTACTTCTGAAATATTAGTGGTACGTAAAGTAAAGAAATCGTTAACTCCGTCACCGTTTGGTGTAAACACATTTGGAACAGTCAATGAAGATGGTAAGTCAACGGTAACCACAGTTGTCGCAGTTCCGCTACAGGTAGTAGTTGCAGAAACCTGTGTTACCATTAATAGAACAGTATATGTTCCGGATGCGTTATACACAGTGCTACCTCCAGGGAAAGGGTACGCGCTACCAGAGTAAGTGGATGCAGCGCTAGTAGTTGATACGGTTATTCCATTGCCGTAACTCCAAACGGTTGTTACAGTTCCTTGTGTGCTGGTAGCTGGTGTATTGTTTGCAAAATTTACAGATAATGGCGCAAATCCATTATTCGGATTGGCTGTAAGCCCAACATCAAGACTTCCTCCAACTACATTTACCTGATTAGTGCTACGACATCCATTTACAGTGTTTAATATCGTTACAAAATATGTTCCGGGCATATTAGTTGTAGTACTGTAACATCCTACACCTCCAGGACAACTCATTCCGGCGTTTAAAGGCCCTGACCAAGTATAAGAGTAAGTGGATGATGTGGTAGTGGTACCCGCCGTTATAGTAGTGGTTGGTGCGCCACAATTTATTGTAGCATTAGCCAATGCAACAGTTGCCGGTGGGGTTACATTCAATGGAACTAATGTAGTTGTAGTAGCAGTGCATCCGTTCAATGTGCTTTGATAAGTCATTGTGTAAGTTCCGGGCTGACAAAACAAAAATCCATTTGTAGTTGCAGTTTTTGTTGGAGCGGGTGAAGTGAAAGTAAATGTAATTGGAACAGTTGATGTTGATGCGCCAGTTGAAAGCGCCACACATTGGTTGGCACAGGTAATAGCACTAGGTGTAAATACGGCGGTATAAGGTGGAACAAAAATATCTTTGTAAACATTTACTTTTTGTCGGCCCACACAACCGTTTGCTCCAATTGCCAATACAGTATAAGATGTAGGTGTTGTTGAAGAAGTAATATTAGCCAGTGAAATGCTAACGGTATTTTGACTGACTGTTAAGTTTGGAGGAGTAACCCAACTGTAACTTGTAATTGGCAACATAGGCGATGTAATAGCCGTAGCAATCAGTGATGGATTTGCACAGGTTAAGGTATAACTGCTTCCTGGTAAGTTGGTGGTAGAAGTTACAATTGGTCTAACTGTATCGCGCATAACGGTTATGGTTTGACAAACAACACAATTATTTGCATTTAAACAGGCAATATATTGTCCCGGAGCAGTTACCGTATATCCTCCGTTTGCCGGTGTTGTAGTAATGCTTGTGGTTACATTGGTCCACGAATACGTTTTAGGTGAAATGGCTGAATTTGTGGTGATGTTCATTCCTAAAGATGGCTGAGCACAGGTTAATGTAAATCCATTTAACGAATTCACGGTCATAGTTGGAACCGAAATATTAGCAAATACGCCTACTGTTTGTGAACTTGTACAACCTGTTACTGCATTTGTAAAAACTGCAGTATAAACTCCTGGAGCAGCTGCGCACATTAATAATGGTGTACCTGATGGTCCGGATTGCACAGCATTATTGGCATCTAACCAAACACCGGTAATATTGGTTGTTCCGGTTGTAGTTGCGGTTAATGTGATACAAGGGCTACCGCAGGTTAATGTGTTATTGGCAGGAGCACTCACGGTCATGCTTGGTGCTGCTGTATTTTGTGAAACTGCGAATGTTTGTGTATCGATACAAGATCCTACTGTCAGGTCTTGTCCGGTAACTGTATAAACTCCCGGCGCGGTTAAGTTAATTGGATTGCCGGTTAAATTTCCGGGATTCCAAGTGTAAGTTGGATTAGATAATGTAGAGGTGTTAACAGCATTAACCGTAACGGAGTTTTGAATACACGTTAATATGGTGCCGGTAGCAGGGCTTAATGAGAATGAAAAAGGCGCGGGTGCAAAGATGGAGGTGGTTGCAGTAGCTTTACAACCTATAGCATCTGTAACGGTAACTGAGTAAATATTGGTGGTTAAATTAAAGGCGGTACTTGATGTACCTCCTGTTGGTGACCATGAATAAGAGTAGGAAGCAGCACCACCGGTAACTGTTACGCTGGAAGAACCTAACGCAGCAGGCACACAACTTCCATTAGTGTTTGAAAATGTGATATTCATTGGCGCAGAAACCTGCACAGCAGTTGTTCCGCTTAAAGTTCCGCATGCATTGGTTGCTGTTAAGGTATAAATAGTTGTGCCGCTTGGCGAAACTGTCATAGTATTACCACTCACATTACCCGGCTGCCAGGTATATGTAGTTCCTGGAGAACTTGGAACCGATAAGGTTGCAACAGCGCCCGCGCAAATACTGGCACTGTTAATTGCAAGGGTATTTGTTAAAGGCGTACACGATACAACTGCGGTTCCAAAAAAGTTTAATGGAACCAGTGTGTTAACACTGCTATAGTTAGAAAAGCATAAAATAAATTTATCACCGCAATTCACATTAATTGGTGCGCCATAATCATCGGCAAATCCACCTGCAGGTAAATTAGCTGAAGAAGCTAAACCTGTACCACCTGAACAATGATTGTTCCAACAACAGCGAACAGGTGCTTGCGTATTTCCATTTATGCCGGAGCATGTTGTTGCAGGATTGTATGGCCACATAATCCAGTCATAACAACCGGCCTGAGCACCAGGGCCTGTACCTGCACCCATCGAAAATTCAAGTGTTCCGGGTGTTTGAATATTAATAATCATCCAAGTAGGATTTAATTCACCTGATTTTAAACAACCACTACCTCCCGGAGGTACAATACCTGCAGGATTATTCGTTGGGTTAGAAACATTGGAAGAGGTGGTAAAATCAACAAACCCTGCACCGGCAGGTGAAACCGAGAATGAATTGTTAGTACATACATTTACTGCAGCGGTACAATCTTTTGCGGTTACTTGAGCGTTTATAATTCCTCCCGAAAAACAAACAGCTAATAAAGATAATAATGTCTTTTTCATGGAATAGTTTTTAGCGGGTTATTAATGAACGAAACAAGTTGAAGCAATTTTCTTTTTTAATGTCTTTAGCAAGAATAGTTCCATCGCTGCCAACTATTACATTACCGGGATAATCGTTAAACAATTTTGCCAAGGATGCGTAATTATTGGTTGCGTTTTCAAGGTTGTAATTAGAAACAATGGAGTCGCGTTTAACACTCATCATCCATAAATAAGTGTCTTTATCAAGGCAAAGATTAACGTATGCAACACCTTTATTTCCGTTTTTTAGTTTGGCATCCTTGAAAATATTACTCACTCTTAAAAATTCTTTATTGTTTTCGCGGGAGTCAATATTTGATGACTGCCACACGTTTATAAACAAAATTTTATTCTCCAGATTTAAATCCGAAATTAACGAAGCAACTGAGCTGCGGTAGTCGCTACCGCTTACTTGTGCCTCAGTGGTATTGGCAGAAACAAAGAGTAGAGCTGCCATTGCAATAAGTTTAAAGATGATTTTCATGATCAATAAATGATTAAATGTTTTACAATTTACAAAAAACGAAGAAATAAAAAAGGGAGAATTTATATTCTCCCTTTTTAAAACAAATATGATGCCAAACTTATTCGGCTAAAACAATTACTTTGTTTTTTAATACTTCAACAACTCCACCTTTTACCTGAAAATTAACTTTATTGTTAGACTCTTCTGTAACTTCAATATTTCCATTAGTTAAAGTAGCAATCATCGGAGCGTGGTTGTTTAATACTCCGAAAGAACCTTCTGATCCCGGAAAAATGACCGACTTAATATTACCGTCGAACAATTTTTTATCTGGAGTTATAATTTCTAGTTTCATTATTTAGATTCAGCTAAAATCTTTTTACCTTTTTCGATAGCGTCTTCAATTGTTCCAACCAAGTTGAATGCAGCTTCAGGATACTCGTCAACTTTACCATCTAAGATCATGTTAAACCCTTTGATAGTATCTTCGATGCTTACGAATACACCTTTTAAGCCAGTAAATTGTTCAGCAACGTGGAATGGTTGTGATAAGAAACGCTGAACACGACGTGCGCGGTGTACAACTAATTTATCTTCTTCACTTAATTCGTCCATACCTAAGATGGCGATGATGTCTTGAAGTTCTTTATAACGCTGTAAGATACCTTTTACGCGCTGAGCACAGTTATAATGCGCATCACCTAAAATACCCGGAGTTAAAATACGAGAAGTAGAATCTAATGGATCTACCGCAGGATAAATACCTAACTCGGCAATTTTACGGCTTAATACCGTTGTTGCATCTAGGTGAGCGAAAGTTGTAGCAGGAGCAGGGTCAGTTAAGTCATCCGCAGGTACGTATACCGCTTGAACCGATGTAATTGAACCTTTTTTAGTTGAAGTAATACGCTCTTGCATTGCACCCATTTCAGTTGCTAATGTAGGTTGGTAACCTACCGCAGATGGCATACGTCCTAATAACGCTGATACCTCAGAACCGGCTTGGGTAAAGCGGAAAATGTTATCGATAAAGAATAAGATATCGCGACCACCTTTATCTTGAGAATCACCACCGTCGCGGAAATATTCAGCCATTGTTAAACCTGATAAGGCAACACGGGCACGAGCTCCCGGAGGCTCATTCATTTGTCCGAATACGAAAGTAGCTTGAGATTTTGATAATTCATTTAAGTCAACTTTAGAAAGATCCCAGCCACCTTTTTCCATAGAGTGTTTAAACTCTTCACCATATTTCACAATACCGGATTCGATCATCTCACGTAATAAGTCGTTACCTTCACGGGAACGCTCACCTACACCTGCAAATACAGAGTAACCGGAGTGACCTTTAGCAATATTGTTGATTAATTCCTGAATCAAAACCGTTTTACCTACACCGGCACCACCAAATAATCCAATTTTACCACCTTTTGCGTATGGCTCAATTAAATCGATTACTTTAATACCTGTAAATAATACCTCGGTTGATGTTGATAAGTCTTCAAATTTTGGGGAAGCACGGTGAATGCTATAGCCATTTTCATTTGAAACTGTATTGATACCATCAATAGCCTCACCAACTACGTTGAATAGACGGCCTTTGATTTTTTCGCCGGTTGGCATGGTAATGCCTTTTCCGGTTGAAGTAACAACTGTACCACGGCTTAATCCGTCGGTACTATCCATGGCAATTGCACGGATCGTGTCTTCACCAATATGTTGTTGTACTTCTAATATTAACTTTTGGCCGTTACCACGAACGATTTCCAAAGCATCTAAAATATTAGGTAAGTGCCCGCCTGATAAATCGAAGCGTACGTCCACTACCGGACCAATTACCTGTGTTATTTTTCCTGTTTGTGTTGACATGAGGAATATGTTTCTAAAATTCGGGTGCAAATGTAGTGATTTTTTTAATTCTTATAAAAAACACGTTAATAACTTTATATACTTTATTTTTGTACCACTAACCGGATGAAATGGAAGTAATAACAGATATCGAAAATTGGCAATTTAGAGGGGAAGGCATTGTAACTATTGGTACTTTTGACGGGGTTCATTTCGGTCATAAAAAGATTTTAAACCGGTTAAAGGAAATTAAAACTAATAATAATCAGAAAACAATAGTTTTTACCTTTTCGCCTCATCCAAGATCTGTTTTGTTTCCTGAACAAAATGATTTGCAGATACTTACGACAAATAACGAGAAAATCCAACTTATTGAAAACCTGGGAATTGATATTTTGGTGATTTACCCTTTTACAAAAGAATTTGCTCAAATTGAGCCATTAAAGTTTATTAAAGAAATTCTAGTCGAAAAACTCAAGCTCAAAAAACTTGTGATTGGATACGATCATAAATTTGGTAAAAACAGAAAAGGCGACATTAATACTTTTAAGAATGAAGCAACCGGATTTGGCTTTGAAGTAGAGGAAATACCTGTCCAGGAAATAAATGAGCTTAACGTTAGCTCCACCAGAATAAGAAAGGCATTGTTTGACGGAGATGTGAAACAGGCTAAAACTTATTTAGGCCATAGTTATACCCTTCATGGAGAGGTTATTCATGGCAAAAAGCTTGGCCGCACCATTGGCTTTCCAACTGCTAATTTGTTAATTAAAGACAAAGACAAACTTATTCCGAAAAACGGTGTTTATTTTGTAGAGGTGAAAGTTGATCAAAGTGAGTATTTCGGAATGATGAATATTGGCACCAATCCAACTACTGACTCAGATTTAAACATTAAATCTGAAGTAAATATCTTTAACTTTAATGAAGAAATTTACGGAAAAGAGGTTGAGGTTAGATTTTTAGACAGAATCAGAGATGAAGAGAAATTTAACACAGTAGAAGAGCTAGTTAATACAATTAAAACCGACGAGATTAAATGCAAGGCATTAGCTTCAAAATTATAAGAGTGTTATTAACGGTAATAGTTCTTGGCATCAGCCAAAATTTAAACGCACAATTACTGGATTCGTTACAGTTGGCGCATGCCGATGAATGTACCGATTTGGATTCTGCGCTTAAGTATCCTGACAAAATAATTAAGTTGGTTCTAAGAAAACAAAAGCTAAAAAAATTCCCGGAGAAAATATATCTTTTGAAGAACTTACAATACCTGGATATTAGTAAGAATAATATTAAAGAAATTCCTGAAGGAATAGGAGCCTTAACTCAACTTCAATATTTTGCTTGCAGTAAAACAGGATTAGAACGTATTCCTGCTGATATCGGGCAATTGAAAAATCTTAAATACATTAATTTAAATCAAAACGAACTTGTATTGTTACCGCCACAGTTTGGTGATTTGGAAAGTTTAGAAATTGCAGATCTTTGGAGCAATAATCTTAATGAGTTGCCACCAAGCCTTGAACGTTTACGCAAATTGAAAGTAATGGATTTAAGAAATATTTTGTTTAGCGATGATCAGCAACGATACTTTCAAGAACTTGTTCCAAATGCACAGGTGTTAATGTCGCCATCCTGTAAATGCAAATGGTAATTAATCTACCTTAAACCCTAATAAACAAATATCGTCAGTTTGATTGAGCTGCCCTTTCCAGTTTAAATGCTGCTTTAATAAAATTTGTTTTTGTTCATTAGGGTCTTTGTCACTTATCAATAATAATAATTGCTTAAAACGGTTTTTTCCAAATCGCTTTTCCGTTTTATGTTCCAGCTGATCGATGTATCCATCTGTTGTAAAATAAACCATGTCATCTTTTTGTAGCTGAAACAAATGTGTAGTGAAATAATAGCTGTTTTCCATTGAAGCAGCTCCACCGATTGGCTTTCTGTTTCCTTTGTATTCGGTTAATTCATTATTACGCACAATGTAAAAATAATGCATTGCTGAAGCATAGAGGAAAGTTTTTGTTTTTGAGTTAAATACACCAAACGAAATATCCAGTCCGTCAACAATTTCATCACTGGAGTATTTGTTTAGAGTAGCGTGCATGGCGTCTCTTAAATGCTCTAATATTAATCCAGGATCGGTACATTTTTTGACTTCAACTGCTTGTTTAATGTAGTCGGTTGCCAAGATAGTCAACAAAGATCCAGACACACCGTGCCCTGTACAATCTCCAACAGTAAAGAAAATGTTATCATCTAATTTTTCAAACCAATAAAAATCTCCACCAAGTGAATCGCGCTGGTTAAAAAGTAAAAAGGAGTTTGGCAATATGGTTCGCAAATATTCATCCGAGGGCATAAGCGCATTCTGAATCCGACGTGCGTAATTGATATTATCAGAGATGTCTTTGTTTTTTTCTGAAATGATCTCTTTAAATTTTATTTGTTCAATTACGTAGGCTGCTGATTCATTAATTTCTTTAATTAGGGCTTTTTGTTGATTGGAAAAATTGTAGGCTTCGGCAGATAATAAATTTACCGATGCAAACAAGCTACCGTTAACGGTAATGGGTAAGCTAATAATGGATTTAATGCCTTTGCTGTGCCATAACTTATCTTCTTCGGTCATATCCTGATCGGTATCCAGATTTAATTTTTCAAATACTTCGCCACGTAAATGATATGGTGTGGTTGGAACTTTGGTTGTACCGATGATTTTATTTGCGATATCGGGGGACTTATTATCTTTAAAAATTAAATTTCCAATCTTCTTTTCAAGGTCATGAACTAAAATACTTACCCGGTACACATTCTTAATTTCCTGATAAAGTAATTCGATAATGCCCTTATACACATCTTCAAGCTTAGTACAGGCAAGCAACCGATTTTTTGAATCATTTAAGATTTCCAGCTGCTGAGA
Source organism: Bacteroidia bacterium (assembly GCA_040403535.1). Lineage (GTDB taxonomy): Bacteria > Bacteroidota > Bacteroidia > B-17B0 > Aurantibacillaceae > JAHEYG01. Next base: position 8,277 of record JBBAKL010000009.1, on the reverse strand, counting down.
GTAGTCGCGAATCAGTTGTTTTTGTTCGTATTGTACAAAGTAACTGCACAAACTGTTAGCAATATCCTTTACCATTATTTCGTGATGATCCAGGTAAGCATTTTTTATAACTGAATAAAATCCAACAAAACCAAATAGCTTATTGTTTCCGTAAATAGGAGCAATAACAGCTGATTTATAATTTTCAACCGGTTGATGTAGTTTTTTAAATAGCAGCTTAGTGTTGTTTTCTTCGTTAAAATCATGAATCATGCTTTCAACACCTTTTAATGAGTCAATTAATTGCCGGTCTATGATATTGTTTAAACTTTTAACGCTTTTGTCATTTGTATTAAGGGTGTATGAATGTAAAGAAGGCAGATATTTATCAAAAATGTTTATACTGAAAAAATTACTTTTATCAGAATGCGCTCCTAGCAAAAGAAGAATATTAACATACATGTTTGCATTTTCATCTGAACTCAGAATAATTTCTTTTACACGGTTTATTACCTTTAAATCGTGATTGTGATTTTTCAATCGATCTTCTGCCAAAACACGTTCAGATATATCACGGCAAATTATTTCAGCACCTATATATTCATTGTTTTTATCATATTTAAATAAAACAGACTGACTTACCCATAGTGTTTTACCTGATTTTGTAACGAGTGGAAATTCTTTGCTAGATTCCTTAACCTTTTCTCTGATTTGTTTTTTATAAAATGCTTCAATCTGGTGTTTGTAATCTTCCCTTACCAAAACTTTATAGTTTTTACCTAAAAGGTCTTTTTTGGAATATTCTGTATATGCCAGGGTAGCATCATTAACGTAATCAAAATAACCTTTTACATCGGTAGTATATATAATATCTTTCGCGTTTTCCACTAATTGTTTAAAACGTACTTCCTCTTCATTTCGTTTTTTAATGTACCTAAATAATAAAAAGCTTAAAAGTAATAGCGTGCCAAAAGTTAGGATGAGTGTTGCCAAATTAATTAAAGGCATTGCTGTAAAATAAATTGCCGGTTGGATGATGACTGCTTCAGTAATACCCTTATTCGGAATACGATTTATGATATGTATAATCGAATGGTCCAATAGTAATTTGATATTAAATTTAGCATTTATTACACAAAATTGTTTTCGTTGGCTTCATTTTACGAATATTTTGGGTTATTAAAAGTGGTCTTTTAATAAGTTCCTAACTACCCGCCAAATACAATACAATAATTAACAGACCTTTAGCATATAATGTCTAAAACTATTTTTATGTCAAATAGGTTTTTATCCCTTTTATTTTTGCTCCTGCTTTCAGTTTGCGTGAGAGTTAACGGCCAGTCAAGCAAAGAGTTGGAAGAAGAAGCCTACTATCAGTTTAGTAACATGGATTACAAAAAAGCGTATGAGCTATATGATAAGCTCAATGCTAAAAGCCCTACTGAAATTGACTACAAATTCAAATTGGGTTATTGCTGTTTATACTATGCAGAAAAGAAAAAACGTGCGATTGAAATATTTGAAGAAATTAAAAAAGGTAAGTTAACGAAAGATATCGAGCGTGATATTGACTATTATTTAGGTAAAGCATATCATGTTAACTACCGCTTTAATGATGCAGTAACCATACTGGAAGCCTATTTAAGCAAGATTGGCTCTAAAGCTAAAGATGACGACAAAATATTTATTGAAGACGCAAAACATATCATTCAAAATTGTAAGAATGGTATTGAGTTAATCGATAAGCAAGTTAAAGCAGATATTTTAAATATTGGATCGCCCATAAATTCCGAAGAATTGGAAGGTGTTCCGGTAATTACTGCCGATGAGTCAATGATGATTTTCACCTATGCAGGACACAAAAGCATGGGAGGTAAATTAAGCGAAGATTTAAGGCCGGATCCAAACGGTGAATACCGCGAGGATGTATTTATGAGTGTTAAGGCCAATGATTCAACATGGAGTGAACCTTATCCTGTTAGCTCAGTTAATACTAATGGTAATGACGCTGCTATTGCTATTTCTCCTGACGGTCAAACCTTATTTACATTCGCCAGTAATAACGACTTAGGCGATTTATACATTAGTACACTTAATGGTAATGAATGGTCGAAACCGGAAAAGCTGAATAAGAATATTAATTCCGAAGCATGGGAGGGCAGCTGTTCTATGTCGGCCGATGGTCGTTATTTATATTTTGCATCAGAAAGAAAAGGCGGATTAGGCGGCAGAGATATTTATGTTTCAGAAAAAATTAATGGTGATTGGGGTCCTGCTGTAAATATGGGTTCTAATATTAACACGCCATATGACGAAGATGCCCCGTTTATTCACACTAACGGTAATACTTTATTCTTCAGTTCTCAGGGACACACCAGCATTGGTGGTTATGACATCATGTTTACAGTTCAAAAGGATGGTGAGTGGCAAGAGCCTAAAAACATGGGTATTCCATTAAATACAACCGAAGATGATCGTTATTATGTAATTAATGCGAAAGGTGACAAAGGATTCTTCTCTTCTGATAGAGGAGGTGCCGGAGGAAAAGGAAAGCAAGATATTTACATGGTTCAACCGGGTATATTAGGAGAAAAACCGGTTATTGCCATGTTAAAGGGAACCATTTTTGGTAATGACAAGCCTATTGAGGGTAAAATAACAGTTATACAAATTAACTCTAATGACAAGATAAGCGAGGAAGAAAAAGCAGCTATGTTGGTGCAGGATATTACTCCAAAAGGTAATTTAAATATTGGTGATTATTACTCTAACTCAGTAACCGGTAAATATTTATTGGCTTTAAGTCCCGGGTCTGTATATAAAATTAAAGCAACTGCTCCTGGTTATGAATCGGTTGAAGAGGAATTGGATATCGAAGGATTAGAAAAATTCTTGGAGGTTCGCAAAGACTTCTATTTATATACACCTGGAAGTAATTCGGTATCACCAACACCAACAGTGGCTTCTACATCAACCGTTGAAACAACAGCAAAATCTCCGTGCGATCCGGGAGCACCATTACCTGATTTTACGCCTTTAAAAGGAAAATCATTAAATGATCCTGCTGTTTATAAGAAATTAATGGACATGTCGGGTAATATTTGTGCCGGTAAAATGATTTTTAAAGTACAAATTGCTGCGTATCGTCACCCTGAAAATTATAAATACGATCACCTGAAAGAATATGGTAGTCCGGAAGTAGTAAATTATCCTGATGGAATTACACGATTCACCCAATTAGAGTTTAACACATTAAAAGATGCAGAGACTCATCGTCAAAAAGCCATTCTTAAGGGTCAAAAAGACGCCTGGATTGTTGGGTTTATAGACGGCAAGCGTTATACACTGGAAGAATTGATAATGCAGGATTTTTTTGGTAAATCAATTAATTAATTTTTCGGAAAAGACTTCACTAATTCAGGTTCATTTTGAGGGAACCATTTCTGAGGTATAGAAGTAGAATTCTAGTGTTAAAGCGAATGAGGTCGCTTTAATAAGCGCATGGAAAATAAGTAATCAATTTTGTGTGCTATTTAGTTTCAAATTACTGGAACGTATGGATTAAAAACAAAAAACCCCAAAATTATGTTTGGGGTTTTTTGTTTTTATTTAGTTACCTAAATCTTCAAAATTGATATCTCGGTCAGATGATCCTTCTTCGTGAGAAGAAACTGGAGCATTTTCCTTGATGTTATTTACTGCTTCATTTAAGCCGTCAAGAAATTTTTCAAAATCTTCTTTATATAAAAAGATTTTATGTTTCTCGTAAAAGAATTTGCCATCCTCGCCAAATCTCTTTTTGCTTTCGGTAATAGTTAAATAATAATCATTACCACGTGTTGATTTTACATCAAAAAAATAAGTACGCTTTCCCGCTCTTACTGATTTTGAAAACAAATCTCCTTTTTCGTTTTTTTCTAATTCTTCCGACATAGTGTTTTACTGTAATAGTTCACAACAAATATTATTAAAAAATTATTCCTTTAAAATAACTGTTAATAATTCACGCTTTTTGTTAATACCGCATAAAACAAAAAGCCCCGTATTAACCGGGGCTTTTTGAAAAAACTTAGTGTATTAATTATTGTACAACTAATTTCTTAGTTACAGTTGTGTTACCAACTTTTACATTGTATACATAAACACCAGCAGCAAAGTTGTTTAAGTCAACGTGGATTTCGTTACCACCAACTTGACCATTTACTTTGTAAGTATCAACAAGCTGACCTACTGAGTTGTAAATAGCAACTTCAAAGTTTGAAGCTTCTTTTAAACCAACAACAATTGATGTAGCACCGTTAGCTGGGTTAGGGAAGTTCATTACATCAAAGGTTACGTTATCTTTAGCGATTTCAGCAACACCAACAGGAGCCATTGGAGTTACGCTGAATGCTGCAGGACAAACCTGTGTACCGTTAATGTAGTATGATGAAACAGCTACACCACCATCGTTAGTACTGTTGTAAGTAACGCTATAAGGCACTTCTAAACAAGCTGTACTAGTACCAATTGCTTGGTTACTCATGTAGTGGTAATATGCTTGTTGATCAGCATTAGTTACACCGCCTGTTACGTTAATACGTGGAGTGATTTTGTCAATCATTACATCATAACCTTTCATTTTGATATCTGGGTAGATGTTCCATTTTAAACCTACGATAGCAGAGTCAGATTCTGTCCAGCTATAGAAAATTTTACGACCATCATCAGAACGGCTAACTTGGATACGAGCATCTAAGTCCATTTTTCCCCCTGAACCATCAGACCATGGATTAGTGTTGTAACCTGGCTGTCCGCTAGTTCCTGAAGGACCTTCAGTTCCCATTGAGTCAACTACATGATATTTCCATCCACCAGAAGAAGTGGTATAGAAGTCATAGATAGTTGGGTAATCAAAAGGACCAGAGTTACCATAAGAATACTGCTCAGTTGTGAACGTATAACGGTATCCTAATGAATCTTGGTGAGAACTATAGTGACCATAAGCCATAGACACATAGTGTAAGTTACCGTTCATATCAACTGCAGCGTCGAAACCTTCAGATCCCTGGAAGTTTGGAACAATAACGTTTGAGTTAGTATTAATTGGATACAAACGATCAGTTAACGCACGGAAACTAGGTGAAGTAAAGTCATTAGCAGGTAATAAGCTCCAGCTTGCACCACTGTTAGTAGTTTTGTAAACGATTGGCTGGTAACCACTCATTTGAGTTGGTGTTCCTGCACGAGCACCGATAATAATTACATAACCAATTGTACCGGCATTATTCCAAGCCTGAATAGGTACACCAGAAATGTTTTTACTTCCGTCAGCTCTTAAACGGCAGTTAGGAATGAAAGAGTCAACAGACCAAACAAATGCACCGGCAGTAAACTGACCTTTAACCATTGCAGCACCACGTAAACCGTAAGTTGCGTTAGTAGTTCCATTAGGGTCATTCTGGATAGCAGCCATTGAACGAACTAAACCACCATCAACTGCAGCGAATGAGTAACGAGAAAATTCGTGTTTCTTAACAGATGAAGATGAGTTTAAAGTTTGTTGGTCAGTACCAGGAGCGTTAGTTCCTGCACCATTTAAAGTTTTACTTGCATAAAAGCAACCTTGCCATGTACCGTTAACAACAGGACCCATACCTAAAACGTAAGCATTGTTCTTGTTAGTGTTACCAGCTGGATTGTAAATACCACCTTGTGGGTAACGCGCTAAGTTAGTTGCGTTAGTCCATATAGCAGTTGAATCCCAGTTAGCACCACCATTAGTACCAATCATCGCAACGATTGTACCTGAGTTGCTGTTAGAAGCAGCAGAATAAGTTGGGCTCTTACGGTGAATAAATGCAACAGTGTTGATGCCTTTATTGTAAGTTAATACTTTTGACTGAGAAACTAAATAACCGAATACGTTCATAGATCCGGTGAACTTAGTTGCAGCCATTACTTTAGCACCATTGTTGTTGTGCTTAATGTTTCTTACTGGACCATTAACAACGATGTTGCTATGGCTGTTTTCGTTAAACTCGATCTTCTTAGGGGCTCTTTCAATAGCGCCGCTAGGACGAACCAGTCTTCCGTTTTGTGGGTACGCGCTAATAGCTACTAGAAGCGCTGAACCAAGGAGTAGAGGTTTATTCATGGTTTTGTGATTTATTTATTTATTTATTAAACGTTTAAAAATACCAATTAAGTGTAAACTACCAAAATTAAATTTTTATATTTTTTTAATGCTGTGTTAACTTTACTTAAACAACAATCATTTAAACTAGTTTAGGGGGGGGTGTTAAAATTCAATCGAAAAATGCGAATACAAAATTAATAATTGATTTTTAGAGAATTAGCAAAAAAAATAAAATTATTGTAAAGCTATTTTAAATTTAGCTTGCGGGAATTATCACTAAATTAAAACAATTTTTATAAAAAACCAAATTATTCCTGAATTAATTTTTCAGTCTTAAAAAAATTTCCAATTTCAACTAGTTCAAAATAAATTCCTTTTGGGTATTCGCTAAGATTAATTGTCATTAAATTGTCATTAACAGAGTTTGTGTTTGATGAAATTTTACTTGCCAGATTATCCATTACTACCACCTGTTTGATTTTTTCTTTTTCGGATCTTATTAAAAAAACACCATTACTCGGATTGGGTTGTATAATTGCTTGTGTAGTTATCAAAGGTTTTTCATTTAAACTAACCACATTATAACCCTGCAAATTCTGATATAAATTTCCGGATATAGGGTTAATAGTATAACTGCTTGGGCAAATACTGGCATGATGTAAATAATAATGGTTAACCGGAAAGGAGCCATCGAATCAATAATCATTACTTGCCATCCTCCTGCAGAAAAAGTTCTGAAATCATAAATGGTGGGATAACCAAATTAACCATTTTATTCATGTTTGTATTGTTGAGGTCCTTACGCATAAATTTAATCTAATGAATCAATGTGCGCACTGTATGCGCCAACTACAGATACGGCAATATGTGAATTGCCTGCATTATCCACTACAGCATCCCAACCTTCCTGAACATCAAAGTAGGGCACCGCTAAATTGCTGTTTGTGTTTACACTGGTAATTCGGTTTTTTATTAAGGGCGCATTATAGGTTGCTTGTGGTACTAAGGCCCAACTCATTCCTGAATTGGTTGTTTTATACACGATTGGCTGAAAACTTTGCTGACATGGATTTGCACCTCAAGGAACACCTAGTAAAACTACGTAACCAATTTTACCGTTTTCATTACAGGCTTGTAAAACTTTATCACTTAAATATTTTCCGCCTCCCCAACGAGGTAATACGCACGGAATAAATGAATCGACACTCCAAACGAAAGATCCGGCAATAAACTGACCTTTGGTCATAGACGCACCTCTTAACCCGTATATGGCAGGCGAATTGCTATTAAGGTTATTAACTATGATTCCCATAGATCTTGAAAAACCGCCTTCAATGCTTGAAAAAGAGTGCATCGATAAGGAATGTTTTTTATTGTAGGTGATGCATCTAAATGTGCTTGCTGATCGGTTCCGGCAGTAGGTGTTCCTTCACCAAATAACGGTTTACTGGCATAAAAATTTCCAGTCCAACCGCCATTTACGCTAAGAAGTGGACCGCAACCTATCAGGTAAGTGCTGTTTTTATTGGTATTCCCTGCCGGATTATAAATGCCACTCTAGGGATACCTTGCACCAATGGTGGCCGTGCTGGTCCAGATGCAAATAGAGTCCCATGTTAAACCGTTGTTGATTGAAATCATTCCTACAATACAGCCCGAATTGCTAAACGGACTTGTAATATAAGTTGGGCTCTTCCGGTGAATAAACGAAACGATATTTACATTGGGTGTAAATTGTATAGGTTTAGAGGTTGAATTTAAAACACCGTACACATTCATGAAGGATGTAAACCTTGTAGCCGCAGTTGTTTTAAATCCTATTTCAGAAGTTTGCTGATGTTTAACCGGCACAGAAGTTACAGTTGTGTTAACCGCTGTATTATTTCCGGAAGCTTCAGTTACTTGATTGAGCAACTGTGCGTTTAAAATTCCGGTGGCCTTTTTATTTAAATCTCTGTTTTGTGAAAATGACACTAAAGAGAAATAAAAAGCAATAAAGAGTAGTAGATTTTTTTCAAGCTAATAATATTTAATACAACAATATTTTAGCGGGGAAGTATAGTGAAGTTCGTAAATTATTTGATATCTGCAAAACTACTTACCGCAATAATCTGAATTTTACGTTCTCGTGCGGCATAAGGACTGTAAACAGAATTCTTCACATCTTTTACATCATCACT
>JBBAKL010000008.1:0-76902 GCA_040403535.1 Bacteroidia bacterium | reverse complement strand
TAAAACATAATAAAAAAGCCCCTTTTGCAGTGGCTTTTTTTATGGAGTCTTTTTTACTTAGTAACCGATGATGAATTATTCTTTAAAGCCTCTGCCTGCCTCTTATAATTTTGTTTTAAAGGCCTGAAATAATACGCCAGTCTTAGTCCGAAGAAACTTCCCTTATTTATAAACTCGTGCTGATAGGTGTTTCCGTCAATTGTGTATTCAACGTTTGATTTTGCCAATTTACTAAAACCAATATTCCAAATTAAAGCGGCACTTAAAATTCCTCCTTTTTTAAATACTCTTTCCTTTCCTACCATTAATCTGGCATTTAAATACGCTCCTGAATTTACTGTGGTTGTATGGCTCAAAACAGTATTCCCCAATGGGGTATCGTTGTTGTTATCTGAATTATGCTTTTGTTTTTGTTGACCAATAAAAACATTTGAAACACCTCCGCTGATAAACCACTTTGAGTTACGGCAATTAGGATTGAACTTATACGAAACCATTATCGGAATTTCAAGTGTGCCTATATTTGATTTTACCTGATTATATCGTTTACCTTTATTTACAAAACTATAGTTTTGCGCTAAGGCAAATTCAAAACCAAGCGCGTTTACACCTAATCCCGATTCTATTTTCCATCTCTTATTAAAATCATAACGCGCAATTACATCAATAGCAGCAGCCCCAAAAGGATTATGTACAAAACGCGCATCGGCATCCGGCAATCCGCCAGAAAACTTAGATTTATTGCCACTCATACCCAATTGCAGACCTAGTCGCCAGGTTTTGTCTTCCTGCGCTTGATGGGTTAAACTTGCCATGGTTAACAATAGAAAAAGAATTTTTTTCATGATAGTAGATTTTAGTGTCAATTTTATTTGACGGAATTTTTAAAATAAGGTTTAATTTCTTAAATAAATCTATTAATTAAAATTGATTTTTATCAGTTATTCGCTTAATTTTTAAGTATCTAAACTTAATTAATTGTCAAAATAATTACTTTTATTAATAATAAAAGCATAAATCTTTACGTATTTAGAATAGATATGAAGGCTAAACTCAGTTTAATAGTGTTTTTTATTGTCCTGTTGGGAAATTTATTTTCGCAAGATCAGCTTTTTAAGAAGGACAACACAAAACTGGATGTGAAAATTCTGGAAATAAATCCGACTGAAATCAAATACAAGCTGAAATCAAATCCCGAAGGACCGCTTTATGTTGTTCTGAAAAATGAGGTAGCGCTGGTTATTTACGCCAACGGAGAACACGAAACCTTTTCAGATGTAAAACCTGCCGCCGCAATTTCTAAATCTGAATACAAAGAATCTACAACCATCATAAATTACGACAGCCTGTTTGCCAAGAAAAATCGCGAAATGGAGCAGCTGCTGGCCACACTTACCAAACACAAAAACATTATTTTTATCAATACACTCGGCTTCGCTAATTCATGTATCTCCTTAACCATTGCCCGAGAGTTTATGAAAGGGAAAATGAGTGTTCATCTTCCGGTTTCATTCTCATACAATAAACCACAAATTTCCAATTCATTTGATATGAATTATTTTGACTTTGTTAGTAATTACCAATTAACACAAAAAACGATCGATGTTGGTATAGGCATATATTATCACACCGGAAAAAGAGCAGTAACCCATTTTATTGGGCCACTCTATCGTTTTGTACAATATAACGGATATTTTCAATCGTATTATAATTACAATAACAACAATTACAATGTCGATTCAAAACACGGATTTGTGATGAACGAATCGTATCTGATGGTTAACAATGGCATTTTGTTCCGGATAACTCCGCATTTCAGTCTGATGATTCATGGAGCTTTCGGACTCATTATTCAAAGAGACTATATTGGAAATAATCCTAATAATTATTCACTGCCCAATTACTCGTATAACAACAGTAATGCTTACCCAATAGCTCAATTGGGTTTTCATGCCGGATTTCGTTTTTAATTTTCCCTCTACAACATCTGTTTTTGCGAGTGAATTTAATGCTCTATTCGTATTCGACTGACTACGAGCTTATTAAAAATACTGCCAACTCTCTCTTTTTCAGTCAAATAATAAAATTTAAGGCATTTTTTTAGTACATTCGCTCTCCTTTTTTAAAAGCTGAATGAAAAAGTATCCAGAATATAAGCAACTCAATTTACCTCAAATAAGTAAGGAGGTTTTAAAATTTTGGGGAGAAAATAAAACATTTGAAAAATCTGTTTCAACCCGCGAAGGTAAAACACCATGGGTTTTTTATGAAGGTCCGCCTAGCGCTAACGGAATGCCCGGCATTCACCACGTTATGGCACGCGCTATCAAAGATATTTTTTGCCGCTTTAAAACCTTACAAGGTTATCAGGTAAAACGTAAAGCCGGATGGGATACGCATGGTTTACCAATAGAATTGGGCGTTGAAAAAAATTTAGGTATCACTAAAGAAGACATCGGAAATAAAAATAGTTCGAAATATATTTCTGTTGAAGATTACAACAAAGCCTGTCGTAAAGAAGTAATGAAGTATACCGATAAGTGGGAAGAACTAACCGCTAAAATGGGATACTGGGTAAACATGAACGACCCTTACATTACGTACGACAATAAATACATTGAGAGTGTTTGGTGGTTATTACAAAACTTGTACAAGAAAAATTTATTGTACAAAGGTTATACCATTCAACCCTACTCACCTGCAGCAGGAACCGGTTTATCTTCACACGAATTAAATCAGCCCGGCTGTTACCGCGACGTAAAAGACAGAACAGCAACCGTTCAATTTAAAATCCGGAAAAAAGAATTTGAAAAACACGCTGTATTAAATCAGTTTAAAACTAACGAAAAAGAGTTTTACTTCTTGGCATGGACCACTACTCCATGGACCTTACCATCAAATACGGCTTTAGCAGTTGGTAAGGATATTGATTATGTTTTTGTAAATAGCTTTAATCCGTTTACAGGAAACCCTCAGGTTGTAATTCTTGCAAAAGATTTATTAAATAAATATTTCTCTGAGAAAAACGCAGAATTAAATCTCGAAGATTATAAAAACGGCGATAAAAATATTCCTTTCAAAATTATCGCTCAGAGCAAAGGCTCCGAATTAGCAGGCGTACATTACGATCAATTATTGCCTTTTGCCGAGCCGGAAGGTAACGCGTTTAAGGTATTAGTTGGTGATTTTGTAACCACAACTGATGGTACCGGTATCGTACATATTGCTCCGAGTTTTGGTGCCGATGACTTTAGAGTAGCGAAACAAAACAATGTTGGTGCTCTAACATTAGTTGACAAACGCGGTAAATTTTTACCGGAAGTGCGAGACGGTATTTTCTTATACGGTGAAGAATATGTGAAAGAAGCCTATTACACTGAAGAAGAAAAGAAAACTGAATTCGAAAAACAAAAAAAAATATTAGAAGCAAACGGAAAAATAAAAGATCTTAAGGTTTACTTGAGTGTTGATGAGCGTATCGTTTTAAAATTACAGGAAGAAGGGAAATTATTTAAGAAAGAAACTTACGAGCACAGTTATCCTCATTGCTGGAGAACCGATAAACCGGTTTTATATTATCCGTTAGACTCATGGTTCATTAAATCAACAGAGGCTAAAGACCGAATGATTGAATTGAACAAAACCATTAACTGGAAACCGGGAGCAACAGGCACCGGACGTTTTGGTAACTGGTTAGAAAATTTGAACGACTGGAATTTATCACGCTCCCGCTTCTGGGGTATTCCTATTCCAATTTGGACTAGCGAAGATAAATCGGAACAGATTTGCATTGGCTCGGCAGAAGAACTTCAGAAAGAAATTGCGAATGCGCTTGCAAAAGGTGTCATGAATGAAAATCCGCTTGCCGACTATAAGGCAGGCGATATGAGTAAAGAAAACTACGAAACGTTTGATTTACACAAGCCTTATGCCGACACCATTGTATTAGAGAAAAACGGAAAAAAACTATTCCGCGAACCGGATTTAATTGATGTGTGGTTTGATAGCGGCGCTATGCCGTATGCTCAGTTGCATTATCCATTCGAGAACAAAGATTTAATTGATAATAAAAAATATTTTCCTGCCGATTTTATTGCAGAAGGTGTTGACCAAACCCGCGGGTGGTTCTTTACATTACACGCCATTGCTACTATGAATTTTGATTCGGTAGCCTATAAAAATGTGGTGAGTAACGGATTGGTATTAGATAAAAACGGAAACAAAATGAGTAAGCGTTTAGGAAATGCCATTGATCCGTTTGAAACCTTAGATAAATTTGGCGCCGATGCCACACGCTGGTATATGATTGCCAATGCTGCGCCTTGGGACAATTTAAAATTTGATATTGAAGGAATCAGCGAAGTGCAACGTCAGCTATTTGGAACGTTATACAACACCTATGGCTTCTATGCGCTTTACGCAAATGTGGATGGCTTTTTAATTGATGAAAAAAATGTTGTTCCCGTAGTAGACCGTCAGGAATTAGACCGTTGGATTTTGTCTAAACTTCATAGTTTAATAAAAGAGGCTACCGAACATTACGAGAATTTTGAACCACACCGTGCAGCACGCAGTATTGAAGAGTTTGTTGATGAACATTTAAGCAACTGGTATGTACGCTTAAGCCGTCGCCGTTTCTGGAAAGGAGAAATGAGCACTGATAAAAAAGCTGCTTACGAAACCTTACACGAATGTTTAATGGTGATAGCACAGTTAATGAGTCCGGTTGCTCCATTCTTTGGCGAATGGCTGTACCAAAACTTAAGTGGACCTGTTCGTGAAAATGCAATTAAAAACAATACACCGCTTCAGTTCGAATCGGTGCACCTAACTGAATTTGTAAAAGCAGATGAGAAAATTATTGATGTGAGTTTAGAGCAACGGATGGAGTTAGCTCAAAAAATCTCTTCAATGATTTTATCCATTCGTAAAAAGGAAAATTTACGTGTTCGTCAGCCTTTACAAAAAATTCAGATTCCGATTTTAGACAAGGAAACAGAGCAAAAAATTGAAGCTATAAAAGATTTAATTTTAGCGGAAGTAAATGTGAAGGAAATTGAATTTGTGGATGAAAGCAAAACACAAATTGTAAAGAATCTAAAATTGAATTTTAAAACCCTGGGAAAAAAATGCGGTGCTAATATGAAGGCCGTACAAGCTTTTGCTAACGAGAATGGCAATAAAATCATCAGTGGTATTGAAAAAACCGGAAGCTTTACTGTTTCGGTTAACGGAACCGATATTATTTTAGACACCGAAGACGTAGAAATCATTCCCGTAGATATTCCGGGTTGGAAAGTAGCCAACAACGGGCCGCTTACTGTTGCCTTGGATATTACCCTATCGGAAAGCTTAAAACAGGAAGGTTTAGCACGAGAAATTGTGAACCGTATCCAAAACATACGTAAAGACAAAGGATTAGACGTTACCGACCGTATTTTGGTTAAAATAAAGCAAAATGAGGCCTTAAATTCGGCCATAAATAATAATTTAAGTTATATTTGTTCTGAGACTCTGACAGGCGATTTGCAACTTGTACCGGATTTAAATGCCGCTACAGCCAATGCTGTTGAAGTTGACGAAACAATATCGACCCTGATATCAATTGAAAAATTAAACTGATTAAGTAAAGAGTAAGATGGCTAAGAAAGATAACAAAAAAGCAAAAGCAGCTAAACCTGCAAAAAAGGCAAGTAAACCTGCTCAAAAAAAGGTAGCGAAGCCTGCTAAAAAAGCAAGCAAAACTGCACCTAAAAAAGCAACGAAGCCTGCTAAAAAAGTAACCAAACCGGCGCCTAAAAAGGCAGCGAAGCCGGCAAAAGCAGTGGTTAAAAAAACAGCGAAGCCTGTTAAACCGGTAAAACCAACCAAGGCCACAAAACCGGCTAAGGCAGCTAAACCTGCAAAAGTTACTAAACCTGCAGCAAAAACCGCCAAAGATTTAATGGTTAAAAAAACCAGCGGAAAACCAATTGATGCAATTAAAAAATCTTCAAAAACTTCAGTTAAAGAAGCTAAAGGAAAAAAGAAAGCCAAAGGCGGAGACGACGATGATGAAGATGAAGTAGATATTAAAGACGATTACGAAAAACCGGATGATGAAGATGTTTTGGATGGCGATTTAGAAGAACCGGCAGTTTTAGATGTTGATGGTGATATTCCTCCTGTTGATGATGACGATGATGATGATGAAGTGCCAATTAAAAAAGGTCGTGGACGCAGAAAGAAAAACGAAGGTAAATCAAGCGGAAACAGCATGGAAGCATATATCCGTAACCGTCCTTTGCAAATCGATTTATCTAAGCCGTTAATTAAGAAAACTGCTGAAGAAGCACCAAAACCTTTTGTTAATACTAAAGACAACCGTTCTCGTTACACAGATAAAGAATTAGCAGAGTTTAAAGAATTAATTTTAGAAAAATTAAAAGAAGCTCAAACCGATTACGAATTATTAAAACAAACTTTGTCTAACGAAGACAACCACGGTACTGATGACACTTCTCCAACTTTTAAATTATTAGAAGACGGAAGTGATGTATTATCTAAAGAAGAAACAGCTCAGTTAGCTGCTCGTCAAGAAAAATATATCATTAATTTGAAAAACGCATTGGTGCGTATTGAAAATAAAACGTATGGTATTTGCCGTGTAACCGGAAAATTAATTCCGAAAGAGCGTTTACGCAGTGTGCCTCACGCTACACTTGGGATTGATGCAAAACTAAACCAAAACAAATAATTTCTTTTTAAACTAAAAGTGTCAATTCATAAAACGAATTGACACTTTTTTATTTAATATGCTTAAAAAATATAAGATACCTCTTATTACCATTTTCTCGGTACTGTTCATCGATCAGTTTATTAAAATCTTCATTAAACTTAATTATCCGTTAGGCGAGGTAACGCGTGTGATTGGCGACTGGTTTATCATTCATTTTACTGAAAACCCGGGTATGGCGTTCGGTATGGAGTTTGGGGGTGATTACGGTAAATTAATTTTAAGTGTATTTAGGATTATTGCGTGTTGTGTTGGGGTATGGTATGTGGTTTCGCTGGTCAGAAAACAAGAACACTGGGGATTTATTTTTTCCGTGTCATTAATTCTGGCCGGAGCCATGGGAAATATATTCGACAGTATTTTTTATGGCGTATTGTTTGGTGAGAGTGATGAATTTAATGTTGCCAAATTTTTACCGGCCGAAGGCGGATATGCAGGTGTTCTGCACGGACGTGTAGTAGACATGTTTTATTTTCCGCTTTACGAAGGAAGATTTCCGGATTGGTTTCCTATTTGGGGAGGTGAAGATTTTCAGTTTTTCCGTCCTATTTTCAATTTTGCTGATGCAGCCATTTCAACAGGCGTGGGCTTAATTTTAGTTTTTCAGAAAAAATTTATTGATGAACATAAACACCATTCCGGTGTTGATACAACAAAAACTGTTGCCGACAAATCAGATGCGGCACCAACTTCAGATAGCCAATGAAAAAAGCGGTTTTATTAGTTAATTTAGGCACACCTGATTCTCCTTCAGTTTCTGATGTGCGAAAATACCTTACAGAATTTTTAAACGACCCCCGGGTAATTGATATCAATGCAGCAGGTCGCTTTATGTTGGTTAACGGCATTATTGTACCCTTTCGTGCGCCAAAATCCGCAAAGTTGTATCAGCACATCTGGACCAGCAGCGGATCTCCTTTAACCATTCATACTAAAAATCTGGCTGAAAAAGTTCAGAAAGCTTTAGGAGATGAATATATGGTAGAATGGGCCATGCGTTATCAAAACCCTTCTCTTAAATCTGTATTAAACCGAATTCGGGAAAAAAAACCTTCCGAATTAATCATACTTCCGCTATATCCTCAATACGCATCATCATCAACCGGGTCTACAGCCGAACATATTTTAAAAGAATTAGCAGGCTGGGAAGTAATACCAAGTATTAAAATCATTAATAAATTTTACGATAACCCTCATTACATTAAAGCTTTAGTTAAATCGGCCGAAGGGTATGATTTAAACGCATACGATCATATTATTTTCAGTTATCACGGATTACCGGAGCGACAAATTAAAAAAGCAGCTGCGCATTACGGCGATAACTCTTGTCATTTTGGTAATTGCTGCGATGCCATTACTGAAAAGAATCAATATTGTTATCGCGCCAACTGTTTTGAAACCACCAGGCAGTTAGTTAAGCATTTAAATATTCCTAACGGTAAGTACACCACCTCTTTTCAGTCGCGCTTAGATGACGCGTGGTTAAAGCCATACTCTGATAAAGTGATTGAAGACCTACCTAAACTCGGAGCTAAAAAAGTACTTGTATTCTCGCCTGCCTTTGTGGCGGATTGTCTTGAAACTATTCATGAAATCGGAACCGAATACGATGAAATATTCAGAGAACACGGTGGAGAAAGTGTTACTCTTGTGAAGAGTTTAAACGATAGTGATATCTGGGTAAATGCAATTAAAGAAATGGTTAGTTAATTACTAACTTACTCTTGTAAACTTTGTCAGCCGTATTTAAGAAAACAAAATAAAGTCCGTTATCTAAAGCAGAAATATCCAGCCTGGTATTATTTACACCTTCAGAGCAATTCACTTCTTTTGACAATACTAAATTTCCTTTGTTGTCGTATACATTAATGATTTCATTTGCTGCAGATTTGCAAATAAAATTCACCAATACTTCATCATTGGCCGGATTTGGGATTAGTGCAAAATCATTGTCAGATTCTTTCCCTTTTACGTTCACCGCGCGCAATTCCGAATATTCAAATTTACCATCTGTATCCACCTGTTTTAAGCGATAATATGAGATACCCGGTAATGGATTTTTATCATAAGCACCATAGGCAATGGATCCTTCACTGTATAACGCTCCATCCACACGTATAACTTCATCGAAGTAAACACCATCTTTACTTCTCTCAATTACATAATAATCGTTGTTTTTTTCGGATGCTGTTACCCATTTCAAATGCACATTTCCGTTACCTAATAATGTTGCATCAAAACTTACCAGCTCAATAGGTAACGGAACCGTATTTAATGCCTGAATACTATATGTACAATTGGCACCGGCATTACCATCTAATCCCATTGTTATAACTTGACCGGGCGATAATGAATTAATAGTTACTGTTAAACTTCCCGCCGAACCATTAGCACAACCCAAATAATTCAATGAAGAACAAGCTCCCGACCAGAATCCAATTTGAAAACCATTACCACCGCCGTTACAAATAATATTCGAAATAATAATTTGTACAGTACATGGAGATATACAAGTTGGAGAAGTGGTAAAAGTATACCAGGCGTTGTTTTCTAAACTTCCCGCACAAAACTGCGATGGAGCTGGCTCGGTGTAACTACCATTGCTTCCGGCAGTCATACAAAAATTATTATACCAAGTAGTTGTTGGTCCGATTGGCGTTGCGCCTGTACAAAAATTATTAATTGCAGGAAGTGTTTGCGTGCATAAATTAAATGTTCCTGCATTTGCTACCCAAATTCTGGCAACATAACACGTATTAGGCGATAGCCCTGAGCTTGCTGTATTAAATGTGCCACCGGTACCAGTATTACCTAAACATTGCGCATCAATCACTGTTGTACAGCTTGCATCGTAAAAAGTAACTGCCCAACTTCCTGAGGCTGTCCCTTGTGTAATACTAAAACTTACACAAGCATTGGATGCATTGGTACAAAATCTAACGTAGTATACCCCTCCGCTTCCACCATATCCTGCCCCTGCACATGGCGCTGAGCCTGTTGTTCCACTGGTTACATTCTGACAGGATTGAGTTGAACCCGGTGTTCCTAAATTGATAGCAGTTGCGCAGGTGCCTTGAGCACTCGTTTGCAGATTTACAAACAGTATAAAAATAAAAAATAATATTCTTTTAAGTAACTTCATAAACTTCACGTATCTATATTAATTGCTTTTTGGTTTATAATTAATTTGTAACTGACCCTCTTGCTTGTGATAGTATTCAACACCATCAACAGTATATTTAGTGAACCCTTGTTGTTCGGGCGTTGGATTTGGCTCAGCCACAGGAGTTAAACCTCCTGGTTTAATTTCTTTTTGAGAGGTACTCTGCTGAACAGATGTTGTTTTTGAATCTGATGCCGTTGTTTTCTCCGCCTTTTTACCTTTATCATCTTGTGCAAAAGAAAAGCTAAAAATAAACAAAGCAAGTATTGCTAAAAATCTATGTGTATTTGATTTCATATGGGGTATTTCAATTTGGGTGCAAAAATACTACTATTTACGTGTCATAACGTATTTTAGATGATTAAGTTCAATTAATTTCTGTTAATTATTATAAGGCAGGTTCAAATAACAATTCAATTATGGATTTTTACTCAAAAAAATGGCGTTTTTACTTTATAAAGTATATGATTCACGCAGATTTTTGCCCAAAATAAAAAAAATAAAAAAGCCCCTAAACTGTTTAGATTAGGGGCTTTTTGTTTAATTAATAATAGTTATTGCTTAACAAGCTTATATTTGATCACCTCTGAGCTTGCAGGAGTTGCCACATTGATGAAATAAATTCCGGTAGGTAAATCAGAAATTTCTACTTGCTTGTACAACTGATCAGATACAAAATTTTCTTCTTTTACCAATGTTCCCATGGCATTATAAATTTGCAATAAAGTGTTTTGATTTTTTGCCTCATCGCCAAACACCACAACAAAATTATCTTCGGCAGGATTCGGCGCAAACTTCACCAGTTCTTTGTTGTCTTTAAAGGTAACTGCAATAATTTTGTTAAACGATTCCGTACCGTCAATGTCCGTTGAAACCAACTTATAATAGCGGGTATTTTGTCCTTTACAACATTCGTCTTTGTAATTGTATTTTTGCTGCTCGTTTTCTTTACCAATTGCCTTTATTGTGGCCAATTGATTAAAGTTGATACCATCATCACTTCTATACAATTTGTAATCACGAACATTTTTTTCCATCAATGATTCCCACTCAATGGTCACATTATTTTCATCCTGGTTTGGATAAGCAGTAAAATACAATAAATGCAGAGGAAGAATGGTGCAAGGTATAGGTGTTGCAGGAATGTTCTGATACGGATAAATGGTAGTAAAACTAGAACAATTTGCCAATTCGAACTGATACATTAAACGATAACACGCGCCACATGCTAAACCGGCTACTGTTAAAGAACTAATGTTACCGCAAGCGATTCTATTGCAACTGCAATCAAACAATTGCCAGTTTAGCCATACTACATTTCCACTGGCGCAATTACTGGTAATAATAGCTTGAAATGAAATGTTGGATACTGTTAGACTATTGGTAAATTGCTGCGTTATGCTCATCACCGAATTTGCACTATATCCCCATGCTGATAAAGGATAAGAGGTACAATTGGTTGTTACCTGGCTTACCGTTGGGGGAGAAGGAAAATAACAGCTAGCTTGGGCACCCTGACATGTACTAACCGGTGGTTTATTTGTTACGGTACCGCCCGGACTAGCTGTAGTTACTTGAATATTAAATGTAGCATTGGCTCCGCAAGCACCCCCGGATGGATATACCACCTGAATATAATACGTAACACCAACCGTTAATCCTGTTAATTGATACAAATGAGTTAATGGCCCTCCTGAAGATGACTGACAACTGATGGGATAACCGGCGCCACAAGTACCGGTTGGTAAGGAAGATGTACTATATACAGCGCTCCCAAAAAAACAACTTCCTCCGGTGTGTGCTATCTGAACAAAATGCGTAGTTGATGTGGCTGTAAATTTATACCAAACTGAAAGATTAGCACTGGAATTACAACCTATGGATTCACCGGATTGCAGAGTACCACATGTTGTTCCTGCAACTACACCACCGTTAACAGTTAAAGACTGGGCATTTGCAAAGTTATCATTAGCGGCATTCCCGGAACATGCCATGATCTTTTGTGATTTTTCAGGATCAAGGTTTGGAATAAGATCAGAAGCGTTAGGATCATTCGTATTTACTGGTCGAACATTATCACATACTTCCTGAGCCTGCAATGAAGTAATTATAAAAAAGAAGATTAAAAGAAAAATACTCTTTTTCATAGAATGAATAAAAATTGGTTATCAAATATATAAAAATTATTCAACTCTCCTAATACAAAAACATATGATTTTTGCTATATTCAGTTATAAATTAGCAATTTTACAGACTGATGGACTTACGCGCACGCCTAAACGATTTTAGATTCGCTGCATTGTTTTACAATAATGGACATGCGCATGGATTTGTGCCAACTGCTATGTTTTCCAACACTAGTCTTACCCAACCCGAAAAGAATTGTTTTACCTTTCTAAATTACGATTTAAAAAATAAATTTGAAACACTCACCAGTAAACGCCCCTCAAAATTAAATTTTCCTGAAAAATTATTTTTAAAAAATGAATTGGAGCTAAAGATAACTACTGACTCGTTTTCGTCAACTCAGTCACCCTCATCTGTTGAATTACAAAGCACCATTACGCGGGATAAATACATTGAAACTGTAAAGACACTTAAAAAGCATATTCAACTTGGCGATATTTATGAAATAAACTATTGCATAACATTTGAAGCGCTAAACGCAACAATAGATCCTTTGTCTGTATTTAGTAAACTTAATTCAATTAGCAACGCTCCGTATGCCGCCCTGGTAAAACTGGATGAGCATTACATTATATGTTCAAGTCCTGAATTGTTTTTATCGAAACGCGGTAATACTCTTATCACTAAACCAATAAAGGGTACTGCGAAAAGAAGTTCTGATTCTGTTGAAGACGAGCAACTAAAATACAACTTGCAGAATAGTCTTAAAGAACGTACTGAGAATGTAATGATAGTTGATGTAGCTCGTAATGACCTGTCGCGGATAGCTAAAAAAGGTTCTGTTTCTGTCGCAAAACTATACGCCATTGAATCGTACCAGCAGGTACATCAAATGGTAAGTACCGTTGAATGCGAACTTAAAGAAAACATTAGTTTCAAGGAAATTATTGAAGCTGCTTTTCCGATGGCGAGTATGACAGGTGCCCCAAAAATCAGAGCCATGCAGTTAATTGATGATTATGAAATGTATAACCGCGGACCTTTCTCCGGAAGCATCGGATACATTCATACAAACGGAGATTTTGATTTAAACGTGTTAATCAGAAGCATTTTTTATAATGCCTCCGAAAAATATCTTTCGTTTTCGGTTGGAAGCGCAATAACACACTTATGTGATCCGGAACAAGAGTACGAAGAGTGCTTGTTGAAAGCACAAGCGATGATAAAAGCATTACAGTAATTTACTGCAGAATTAACTTTTCCGTAGCTATCATTTTCTTATTACGCGTAATATTTACAAAATAATTTCCTTTAGCAAACATGGCTGTATCAAGTTTTACTTCGTTGGCAGTAAGCGCAACTGAATAGATAATTTTACCTTCTATGTTCATTAATTCAATTTTTTCATCGCCAGCCAAAATATAATTTTCTATTTTTACCGTGACATTACCCGATGAAGGATTCGGGAATAATTTCAGCCCTGAATTGTTTTTCATCTTCTCATCAATTCCAATTCCGGGATTAGCGCCTTGTTTGTTGGCAAAAACATATTCTCCCAAACGTAATGTGTCGATAATAAATTTACCCATCTTAGAACCTGTTTTGTATTTAGTATACTTATCGACCAACTTCCAATCATCTGCTCTGTTTTTACGATAAAGAACTACAATACTGTCGTTTTGCAGAGAAGTCAAACAGGTATCGAGATACCCAAAGCTACCACTGGTGGATGTTGTTCCGTCAAAATTGAGGTGTAATTTGGCATGGAATCCCGGAGTTAACGCTCCGTCAAAACGCCAGTAATGCTGATTGGAAATTTTATAATTTTTAATATTGTTCTTAATAGGATCGGGTTTGGCATAATTATGTTCCACCCGAATTAAGGATGAGTCTTGTCCTTTATTTACTACCTGTACAATGCATTTTCCAAGTGAATTATTAAAGTTACCGGTAGATTTATAAATTCTGTTTTCGGCAACCAGCGCGTCCATAATTTTGTTATCGTAATTAATGGCAGAAAAAATCGGATTAAAATTTAGCGAAAAGGTAAATGATTGCGCAGCACCACTCATTGTAAAGCTTTTAACAGTTGGCTGCCAGTTACTGTTAAAAAAAGACACTTCAAGAGGCACATCAGTATAATAAACAGCTGAGCCGGTAAGTTTTTGCTTAATATATACCGCTGCAATATAACTGCCTACACCTTGCGGCACATATTGTACTGAATCAATTGAAAAATGAGGCCAACCTCCGGCAAGTACCCAGTTATTAAAGAAGCTTGTCAGGTTTTTACCGGAAGATGTTTCCAAGAGTGATTTAAATTCAGCACTGTTCATGTTTTTATATGCCTTTTGTGTCATTACATATTTTAATCCGTTAAAAAAATCGGCATCGCCTAAATAGGCTCTTAAGTTATGTGCCACAACAGCGCCTTTTCGGTAAACATGATCGCCATAGGTATACTGATGCGGTACGCCCGAAACCGGCCAATACAATCCTTCTCTGAAATGAGCATAATGCACCATATCATCATGAGTTGTTCTAAGGTTACTGATATACGAATTGTACCCGTATTTCCATTCTCTGAACAAATACTCACTGTAACTTGCCCAGCCTTCGTTTAACCACATGTCTTCTTGCGTTTCACAGGTCATTAAATCACCCCACCAGTGATGTGCTAATTCGTGTGCCATTAAATCAGCCTCATAAGCCAAACTCATAGCCGCTTGTGGGTAGGCAATATTGGTTGCATGCTCCATTGCGCCACTGCTAAACGGAACCAAACAGTAACCTACCCTATTCCAGACATATGGTCCGTAATAATTTTCAAAACCTGAAATCGCACTCTTTAAGTTTACAAATGCTGCTTTTAACGCATTGGTATCAGCTGCACGGGCAGCCAGAGTAATTGGAATAGTTCCACTTGCAACCGATGTCGTCCAGTTAACTTGAGTATAATCAGCAACGGCAACTGATGCCAGATAAGTAGGAATTTCTTTTGACAAAACCCATTTACGAATGCGTGTTCCACCTGTTTTGGTATCACTAATTAATTCGCCGTTACAAAAAGAAGATTTAGTTGAGTCGGTGGTGATATTAAATTCATATGTGCTTTTTTCAACGAAATTATCAAAACACGGAAACCAAACTCTCCCATAATTATGTGGCTTTGCGCCAAACCCAACACCGAGATTAAAAGCATAGTTACCACTAAAATAAAAACCACCCCAACCCGAAGGATCGCCCTGCGGTTTGCCATGATAATATATTTTAACATTAAGCGTATCCGTTGTGTTGTAAGATGCCGGTAAGTTTACTTTAATAACCGTATCGTTATAGGTATACGTGAGCTTTAAAATATTCAATTTGATTGAGTCAATCTTCATCTTCAACAAATCGAATCTGATTTTATTTTGGGCATTCATTTTAGGCTTAAACCGAACTTCTGTATATCCATGAATGGTATCTGTTACAAAATCGGTTATGTTTAAATGAATATTATACTTTAAAATATCAAAGGTGTCGCTACGCAAATTCTCAGCGCTATAATACAAGCTGTTTAAACCTGCCGAATTCTTTAATTTATGGCAAGTTACAACCTGAGCATTACAATTAAATGACAAAACCGATGCTATTAGGAATACAATAAGATAAACGTTTTTTGGCGCTTTCATGTTGAAATTAAAGAGAGTGTGCTTTAAAGATAACAAAAAAAAGCGTTCTTTTACGTTTATATAAGAATACAATAATGTAATTACCATTTTGAATTCCTAAATGGCAACAATTAGCATAGAAGAACTTCACGATTTAATTAAATCGCTGAGTAAATCGGAAAAGCGTTTCTTTAAGTTAACAGCTTCTACCGACAGCGACACTGCTGCCTGTTCGAAATTGTTTGACGAACTGGAAAATCTGCCTTCTACCGAACTGTTAAAAAGCAACAAAACAATTACCAAACTCTTAAAGACAAAAAACATTCTGGAAGAAACGTTTGATGTCATTCTAAAAAGCCAGCGTACATTTTATGCTGAAAGCATTTCAGCTTACCGCATAAAAGATGAAATTTCCAATCTCAGAAATTTATTTGATAAAGCTCAGTACAAACAGTGCCGTAAAATGCTGAACAAATTAAAAGACGAGGCTTACAAAGAAGAAAGTTTCAATTTTATCCTGGAGATTATTTCGGTTGAAAAACAATTGCTTGATATTGAGAATAAATTCGGAATTAACTTTACTTCACTTGATAATTTAATTAAAGAAGAACAGGAATTAATCGATAAGTCAAAAAATATTGGCGAACTTACTCAGGCTTTTTCCAAAGTGAATTATTTGGTACGCCAAAACATGGTTGCTAAAACAGCCAAAGAATTTGAAACATATGACAAATTTCTGAATTCGGCGCTCCTGAAAAACACATCCAGGTGCTTGTCTAAAAAAGCACTGGTTCTTTTTTATCATACACGCGCTTTGTGTTATTCTAAAAAACGAGATAACGATGCGCGTAAAGTGGAATTCTCCAATATGATCAAATTAATGGATAGCAATCCGTTTCTTATATACGAATATCCTAAACGTTATTTGTCTGCCATTAACAATGTTCTATCGGTTGAAATTGAAAAAGCCAACTATTTAACTGCTGAAAAACTCATAAACAAGTTTATCGAATTAAAAAAACATCCGGCATTTAACACAACCGATTTACAACTAAAAATATTCACCAGTACCACTAACGGTCAATTATTGATTTATACCGACGGAGGCAGAACAGATAAGGCCATTCCGGTTGTAAATTACATCAATGAGCAAATAGAAATTTACCAGGATAAAATCAACAAAGAAGAGTTGCTTATTTTTTACTACAACTTTGCCAATTTATTTATTTATGCCGGAAATTATATTGAGGCAAGCAAATACCTTAATTTACTTTTAAACGAAAACGATATGCATTTACGCCAGGACCTGCAATGTTTTTCGCGTTTACAAAATATTATTTTACACTTTGAATTAAATAAAATCCCTCAGCTCAAATACATTATTAAAACAGCACACGACTTCTATAAAAACCAGAAGTATCAGTTCAAAACGGAAAAAATGGTGCTTAATATGTTTGAGGAATTAACTGAAACCGACACGCCTCAAAAAGTTTGGGAAAATTATTTGAGAGAGTTTAAAGAGGCGATGAAAGACCCTTACGAAAAAATAGCGAACTACTATTTCGACTTTTTGGCTTATATCGAAAGTAAGGTGAATGGTAAGCCAATTGGAGATATAATTTTTGAAAAACAATCTGATAACTGGAAGAAATAAACTATGAAACCCTCCAATCTGTTGTTTGATATAATCAAATCGCTTAATAACGAAGAAGTCAAATATTTCCGTAAGGTTTCATCATTGCAGCAAGGTGAAAAAAATTACATCAAGCTTTTCAACTATATTTCATCATTAGAAGAATACGATGAAGAAATGGTTAAAGTTCATTTTAAAAATGAAACCTTTATCAAGCACCTTCCGTCTGAAAAAAATCAATTACTTCATCACGTTTTAAAAAGCCTTCGGCATTTCCGGATTGAAAACAATTCGGTAGCTCAGATAAATGAAAAAATCAAGAACATTCAGATTTTATTTAACAAGTCGCTTTATAAGCAAGCGCGCAAAGTGCTGAATGAAGTTAAGGAACAAGCTTACGAATACGAATTATTCTACTATATTCTTGAAATCATCGATTTGGAAAAAGTAGTAATTGATATGGAAGCGCATTTTGGTCAAATTACTAATATTACCATCGAAAAATTAATTGAAGAAGAAGTTGATATCTACAAAAAAATTGAGCAGTTAACGCATTTTGAAAAATTATTAAGCCGATTACACCAGCTTTCTGCCAAATTACTTTTTGTACGTACCAAGGAAGATGTGGATGAGATTGAAAAAATTCTTAACGACGCAACTCTTTTAAACGGTGAGGAAACCATTAATTCTCAAAAATCTTTCATCACTGCCCTTCACATAAAAGGTTTAGCGGCAAGATTACTCAATAAGCCCGAAGAAATGTTTGACGCGTTTCAGAGCTTAATATTTTCAATGGAAAACAACCCGTCGTTGATTTCCGAATTACCTAAAAATTATGTTCAGGCGCACGGATATGTGGTACGTTATTATGCTATTAAGCGTATGTATACCGACGGCTTTAAAACCATTGACAAATTAAAAGCGCTTTGGTTAGATCCGGCTTTTAAAAGCACCGATTTGCAAATTGCAATTTTTTCAAACTCTTACATTAACGAAATGCTGCTTTATGCTTATATCGGACAGCACGACAAAGCAAAAAATGTTATTCCTGCAGTAATAAAAGGTTTAGAAAGATACGAGGCGAAAATTAACGAAGAGGAGCTCCTGCGAATTTACCAGATTATTACAATGGTTTATTTTGGCGTGGGCGAATACAGTAAAGCCCTACATTGGGTAAACCGCATCATCAATTCAAATTATGCCGAATTACGCCAGGATATTATTCGTATTTCAAAACTAATAAATCTGATTATTCACTTTGAATTGGGTAATGAAGATTTACTGCCTTATATCTACAAATCCACAGTAAGATTTGTCGCATCATTAGATGACAGTTATAAATTTGAACAGCACTTTTTGGAGCACTTTAAAAAAATTGCATTGTCAAAACGGGAAGGAAAACAAACACAATCGTTTGTTAAGTTTAAAGAAGAAATGCAGAATGTATTTAAAGATAAATACGAAAAAAACGCCTTAGAGTATTTTAATTTTTATGCATGGCTCGATTCAAAAATCCACAACATCTCGTTCTCCGACGCCATCAAAATTCGTAAACAAAATATGGCATAAATTCAATTCTTTGTTTTCAGGAATGGGAACTTACATGTATCTGTGACCAATCAGATAATTCTGCACGTAATCTCTTACGCCATCCTCTAACGATGTAAATGGTTTATTGTATCCCTGCGCAACTAACTTATTCATATTAGCCTCTGTGAAATACTGATATTTATCCCTTATATCAACCGGCGTGTCAATAAATTCAATTTTAGGTTCTTTTCCTAGTGCGTTAAATGTCGCTTTTGCCAAATCCAAAAATGTTCTTGCCTTTCCGCTACCCAGGTTATAAATGCCATTTTTGATTTTGTTCTTTAATGTAAAAAACATAACATCCACAAGATCTTTAACGTATACAAAATCCCGTAATTGTCCCCCATCGGAATAATTGGGATTATGACTACGGAACAATTTCACAAAACCTTTGTCGTTTATCTGATTAAATGAATGAAAAATCACGGATGCCATTCGTGCTTTGTGGTATTCATTTGGTCCGTACACATTAAAAAATTTAAAGCCATGCCAGTTAGGGGGCGTTTGCTTTTGTTCTAATGCCCATTTATCAAAATCGTTTTTACTATCGCCATAAGGATTCAGCGGTTTCAATAAAGGAATTTTGGTTTCATCATCATCATAACCAAACTCGCCTAAACCGTAGGTGGCTGCGGATGAAGCGTAACACAAACCAATATTGCTATCCGAACAAATATTCCATATATCCTTCGTGTAGTTAACATTTAACTCGTCAAATATAGCCTTGTTAAATTCAGTAGTGTCTGTTCGTGCACCTATATGAAAAACATAGGTAATTTCACTAGCGTGTTCTTTAAACCAACTAATAAATTGATTTCTTTCTACTGCACCTTTATACTTTTTTGTTTTGTAGTTATCCGCCTTTTCAGTTTTAGAAAAATCATCTACTATAACTATATCGGTTATTCCTTCTTGGTTTAATCGTGAAACCAAGCAACTTCCAATGAAACCTGCTGCACCTGTAACTACAATCATGTTATTTATTTTGAAGCCTAAATTTAATAAGAATATTAAAGCTATAAACAGGGTGTTAAAATAATTACATGACTTATTAGTTCCCGGTATTTTTAAACTATCGCTAAAAGCCTATATTTGGTATACGCAAAACTATTTATGGAAATTAACAGAGTATTTGATATCCTGGAGCTATACAAGTCTACTTATAAAAAAGAAGATGTGTTATGCTCTAAAGTTAATAAGCAATGGAAAAAACATAACAGCGAAGATCTTATTAATTATACCAACTGGGTTAGTTATGGCTTATTGTCATTGGGTTTAAAGGAAAACGATAAGGTTGCGATAATATCAAATAACCGGCCGGAGTGGGTATTTGCCGATTATGGGTCACAGCAAATCAACGTAACAACTGTTCCGATTTTCCCGACCGCCAGCAATAATGATTTAAAATTCATATTAAATCACGCAGAAATTAAAGTGGTTTTTATTTCGGATAAATCCATTTATGCTAAACTGGCATCGATACAAAACGAAATTCCTAATGTTAAACACGTGATCAGTTTTGAAAAACTGGTTGGCTTAATGCATTTTGATGAATTTATAGAGCTGGGTAAAAAAAACAAGCAACCCGAAAAGGTTGAAGAAATAAAATCAAAAATAAAACCAACCGATCTTCTAACCATATTATACACTTCCGGTACAACAGGCACTCCAAAGGGTGTAATGATTTCGCATTTCAATTTAATTGAAAATGTAAAGTCGTGCCAGAATTTCGCTCCCTTTGCCACATGGTGGAAAGCATTAAGTTTTCTGCCCTTAAATCATGTTTACGAACGCATGATTATTACTTTGTATTTGTTTAAAGGTATATCTGTTTATTTTGCCGAAGGCTTTGAAACTATTGGCGATAATTTAAAAGAAGTACAGCCACAGATTTTCGTTTCCGTTCCGCGCTTGATTGAACGTGTTTATGAAAAAATTACCGCGGCAGGCGAAAAACTGGACGGATTTAAGCGTAAAATTTTTAATTGGAGCATAAAAATTGCCGAACAATATGAGGTGAATGGCGCAAACGGTTTCTTCTACGAATTAAAACGAAAAATTGCAGATGTTTTGGTTTACAGTAAATGGCGTGCTGCTGTTGGTGGTAAACTGGTTTGTCTGGCGTCGGGTGGCGCAGCTTTAAATCCAAAACTAGAACGCATATTTTTATGTGCTAAAATTACGGTATTACAAGGATATGGATTAACCGAAACATCCGTTGTTGTAAGTGTTAACCGGTTTGGAAAAGATAACATCCGAATTGGGTCAGTAGGGCCGCTAGTTGAAGGCGTACAGGTGAAAATTGCCGAAGAAGATGGTGAAATTTTAATTAAAAGCCCTAGTGTTATGATGGGTTATTATAAAAATCCTGAAGCAACTTCGGAAGTGATTGATAAAGATGGTTGGTTTCATTCAGGTGATGTAGGCCAGATTTTAGAAAATAAATTTTTAAAAATTACCGACCGGAAAAAAGAGATTTTTAAAACCAGCTCCGGCAAATACATTGCGCCTTTAGCTATAGAAAACAAATTAAAAGAATGTCGCTTTATTGAACAATGTATGGTGGTAGGTGAAGGTCAAAAATTTGCATCAGCTATTCTGGTGCCAAATTTTGCGAACTTTAAAGAGTATTGCCAAACAACCGGCATTGAATGGAAAAATAATTTTGAAATGGCTAGCCATGCTGATTTAAAACGATTGGTCAATGAACATTTAAAACAAGTTAACTTAAGTTTGGCGCCTTACGAACAATTAAAGCGTTGTGAAATTTTAACCAACGATTGGAGCATCGAAGGAGGAGAACTAACTCCAAAACTCAGTTTGAAAAGAAAAGTAATCAAAGAAAAATACAGAGAAGCAATAGAAAAGATTTTTGATGCAGATTAGTTACTTCTTGACACATACCTGAATGGTATGACTCACGCCAACACCATCATTCTCTTCAATTAATTTAAATCCTGCCTTATCTATAAGCTTATTGAATATTGCCGAATCGTACATCTGACTATTACCGTTTGCAATATTGGTAAAATACAAGGATGTCATTTGTAAACTGAAGGCAGCTGTTTTAAAGCGCTGTCTGTCCCAAAATGTTTCCATGATATAAACTTTTCCATTAGCATCTAGCGCTTCGTGACAACGTTGTAAAATACTTACAATTTCATCTTCGCTAAAACAATCTAAAAACTGGCTCATCCAAATGATATCCGCGCCCTTAGGGAATTTTTGAGTAGCATCCAGAATGTTTATTTCATGATATTTAACCCGGCCGGAGAATCCCGCAGCATCTACGTTTTTCTTAGCCATGTTCAGTTGCCCCGGTAAATCTAAAATTGTCATGTTTACATCCGGATCGTAATTCACACACTTCAATGTAAATTTTCCGGTATTACCACCAATATCTAAAATACGCTTTGGTTTATTTTTAAATAAAATTGGCATAACCTGCGGAAAAGATCCATCGCTGTAAAAATGATCAAATGCAAACCAACTCTTTTGAGCTTGAGGTGGCAAATGTGCTAATGCTTCGTAAACCGTTTTCCAGGTACCAAAAACTTCTAATCCGGTTGGTTTACCGTGTGTGATACTATCTTTTAATGTAAACATCCCTTCGTAACATACATCATGAGTGAAATCCATGTTAACACGGGTCATCATGTCGTTCAATATAAAAAGGCCGGTTTTGGTAATAAAATAACGATCGTTTGACTTTGTTAACAATCCAATTCCCAATGCGGCTTCACACAAAACACGCACCCCATAATTCGACAACTTTGTTTTTTCAAGAATCTCATTAAAAGTAATGCCATCGGTTTTACTTTCTTCCGCGGCTTCTAAAATTCCTAAATCTCTCAATGCCAATGAGGCCTGAAAAACCATCGGAGCAAAGGCAATCCATTGAGCCAGGTCAATAGCTTCCATTGCCGATTTTGTATCTTTCTCAAAAAAATTCATAACAATTAATCAATTAACAAATATACAGCCTAGAAATCATTAATCGATAATTGTTTTTAAATAATCAAAAATACGTGATAACACATATTTTTAAATTTCATGGTAATATTGTATTATTACAGTTGATTATTTATGGTAAAGATTGGTGACAAAAAAATTTCGGCAGACGATTTTTATAAGGTTCTGATAAACAACATTCAATTACAAATTGACGATGACTCAATTGTTAAATTGTATCGTAGTTTTTACTTTTTAAAAGAGTTCACTCGCGAAAAACTAATTTACGGGATAAATACCGGCTTTGGGCCTATGGCACAATACCGTATAAATCACGACGATCAAATTAAACTGCAGTACAATTTAATCAGAAGCCACTGCTCAGGTGCTGGCAACCCTATTCCTGAAATAGATTGCAAAGCAGTAATGCTTGCACGGCTTAACACCTTATTGCAGGGCTTTGCAGGCATACATCCGGATACGCTTTTATTGATTAAAACACTAATAAATAAAAACATTTCACCTGTTATATACGAACACGGAGGCCTGGGTGCCAGTGGCGATTTGGTGCAGTTAGCACATTTAGCCTTAACTTTAATAGGCGAAGGTGAAGTTTATTATAATGGAAAAATTACGCCGACCCAAGAGGTTTTTGAGAAGGAAGGATTAAAACCGATGGAAATTCACATCCGTGAAGGCCTTGCTTTAATGAACGGCACCTCCGCAATGAGCGGCATTGGCGTTCTTAATGTGATTTACGCCGAAAACCTGGTAAATTGGTCGGTGCTGGCCTCAGCTGCCATTATGGAAATTGTTAGAAGTTTCGACGACCATTACTCGACTCCTCTGAATGAAGTTAAGCATCACTACGGGCAAAATGCAGTAGCCAAAGCTTTACAAAACACCCTTGCCGATAGTAAACTTGTAAAAAAACGTGAAGAGCATCACTACAATCAAAAAGTTGAAGTGGATGTGTTGGTTGAAAAAATGCAGGAATACTACTCCATTCGCTGCGTACCACAAATTGCAGGCCCTATTGTTGACACCATAAACTACGCTAAGGAAGTTTTAATTAATGAGATAAACTCAGCAAATGATAATCCAATTGTAGACTGGGAAAGAAAGAACGTGTATCATGGCGGTAATTTCCATGGGGATTATGTTGCGTTGGAAATGGACAAACTGAAAATTTCTGTTACAAAATTGTCTATGCTTGCCGAACGCCAATTGAATTTTTTACTGAACGATAAACTGAACAACATCTTACCTCCGTTTGTTAATCACGGAAAACTCGGTTTGAACTTGGGTATGCAAGGTGTTCAGTTCACAGCTACCTCAACAACAGCCGAAAACCAAATGTTGTCTAACCCAATGTACATACATAGTATTCCTAGCAATAACGATAATCAGGATATTGTAAGCATGGGTTCTAATGCCGCCTTAATTTGCAAAAAAGTTATTTTAAACAGTTACGAAGTATTGGCCATAGAATGGATGACGATTTTACAAGCAATTGATTATCTTAAGATACAGGATCAACTATCGGAAAAAACAAAAACCACTTATACTAATCTGCGCAAAATATTCCCATGTTTTGTAAATGATGATATAAAATACAAAGAGGTAAAAGCAGTAAGAGATTATATTTTTAACAACCACGTAGAAGTATTATAAATATGGCTTATGCATTGGTAACCGGAGGCTCGAGAGGAATTGGCAAAGCAGTTTGCGTAAAACTGGCTGAAATGGGCTACGACATTCTTATCAATTACACTTCTAACGAAGAAGAGGCAAATAAAACAAAAGAGCTTGTTTCATCCAAGGGCGTAAATGCCGTAACATTAAAATTTGATGTAGGAAACATTGCAGAAGTTGACAAAACATTAGGTAAATGGATGGAAGAAAATCCTGATAAGATTATTCAGGTTTTAGTAAATAACGCAGGAATACGCAGGGATAATTTATTAGTGTTTATTAGTCCGGAAGACTGGCACAAGGTGATGAATATTGCCGTTGACGGATTTTACAACGTTACACGATTAGTGTGTAAGCAAATGTTAAGCAAGCGCAAAGGCCGAATCATTAACATGGTTTCCTTATCCGGACTAAAAGGAATGCCGGGGCAAACTAATTATTCAGCCTCAAAAGGCGCGGTAATCGCTGCAACAAAATCATTGGCTCAGGAAGTTGGAAAACGTGGCATTACTGTTAATGCAGTAGCGCCCGGATTTATTAAAACCGATATGACACAAGATATTAATGAAGAACAGTACAAATCAATGATTCCTTTAAACCGATTTGGAGAAGCAGATGAAGTTGCCGGAGTGGTTGGCTTTTTGGCTTCCGATGCTGCTTCGTATGTAACCGGACAAGTTATTTCGGTGAATGGTGGCTTGTATAGTTAATCTATTTGAATATTTACATTAAAGAAACTCAAATCAGAAACTCTTAAACATATCATGAACAGAGTTGTAATAACAGGAATTGGAATTTGGTCGTGCCTCGGAAAAAATCTTGACGAAGTTCGTCAATCTTTATTTGAAGGCAAATCCGGAATTGGATTTGATCCTGTGCGAAAAGAATTAGGATACCGTTCAGCCCTAACCGGAATAATAGAACGGCCACAATTGAAAGGATTATTAGACCGCAGACAACGGGTTGGTATGGGCGAGCCGGCCGAATACGCCTACATGGCAACCGCTGAAGCATTAAATCTTGCCAAAATCGACATGGACTTTTTAGAACAGAACGAAGTTGGTATTATTTACGGAAACGACAGCGTTGCCGGCGCCACTATTGAAGCAATTGATATTATCAGACAAAAAAAGGACACGACATTACTGGGTTCAGGTGCGATTTTTCAAACCATGAATTGTACCGTTAGCATGAACCTTTCTACTATTTATAAATTAAAAGGTATCAACTACACCCTTGCCGCCGCTTGTGCCAGCGGATCTCACTCTATTGGTATGGGTTATTTAATGATAAAATGGGGATTACAGAACCAGGTTATTTGCGGAGGCGCTCAGGAAGTAAGCAAATACACATTTGGAGCATTTGATGGTTTAAGTGCCTTTTCTTCACGAGAAAATGACCCTCAAAAAGCATCCCGCCCATTTGATCGCGACCGTGACGGATTAGTACCGAGCGGAGGGGGCGCAACCGTTATTTTAGAAAGTTTAGAGTCAGCTCAAAAAAGGGGAGCAACCATCTTAGC
Organism: Bacteroidia bacterium; assembly: GCA_040403535.1. Taxonomy (GTDB): domain Bacteria; phylum Bacteroidota; class Bacteroidia; order B-17B0; family Aurantibacillaceae; genus JAHEYG01. The sequence goes on along the minus strand of JBBAKL010000008.1, from coordinate 50,793 downwards.
AGAATTAGTGGGGTACGGCTTTTCATCCAACGGCGATCATATTTCCAACTCAAATGTTGATGGACAGGTACGTTCGCTTTCTATGGCGCTGCGGGAATCGGGATTAAAACCGGAAGATATCGATTACATAAATGCACATGCCACTTCAACACCCGGAGGAGATAAGGTTGAGGCTCAGGCTCTTTATCAGATTTTTGGCGGTCAAACGCCGGTAAGTTCCACAAAATCAATGACCGGGCACGAATGTTGGATGGCCGGGGCGAGTGAAATTGTTTATTCGTTATTGATGATGCAAAACGACTTTATAGCACCCAATATCAATTTTGAAAATCCGGATGAAGACTCAGCCAAACTAAATATTATTGCTCAAACTAAACAAAAGGCCTTAAATACTGTTTTATCTAATAGTTTTGGGTTTGGTGGTACCAACTCAACATTAATAATTAAGAAATTTAGTTAAATTTGCCCTAATTAAGGACCTGAGCATGACGAAGGAAGAGATTATAGAAAGGAGTAATTCATTTTTTGTTGACGAATTTGAAGTTGATGGATCAAAAATTAACCCATCCGCTAATCTTCGTGATACGTTGGATTTAGATAGCTTAGACTATGTAGATTTAGTTGTAGTTATTGAAAGCAATTTTGGATTCAAAGTAAAAGGAGAGGATTTCGTAAACCTAATCACCTTCGAAGATTTTTATAACTATTGTTATAATAAAATACAGGAAAAGACCCATACCGTCTAATCATTTTAATATCCTTAAATGTTGTAAGGATACGCATGGAAAAACAATCTCCCCAATGGGATGGGCAATCACAAGCCAAAGTTTTAGGTTATAAAATATTTGTGTTTATATTAAACACATTAGGCATGTCGCCTGCATATCTTTTATTGCGGTTTGTTTCTTTCTACTACTTTCTAACTGCCAAACAAAACAAATACATCCGCCAATACTTCATCAAAGCCCACAAATACAGTAAATGGAAAGCTTTTTGGGCGGTATATAAAAATAATTACATATTCGGACAAACCATTTTAGATAAAGTGGCGTATATGGCCGGAGTAAAAACAAATTTGAATTTTATCAGTACGCGACATGAGGTGTTAACACAGGTTGCCAAATTGGGAAAAGGCGGAATATTGGTGAGCGCACATACCGGAAACTGGGAAATTGCAGGGCAAGGTTTAAACCGTTTAAATACCCCGTTTAATATTTTGATGTATGAAAACGAAAAAACAAACATCAAACAATACATGAATGATGTAATGAAAAACAAAAAAATTCATGTGATTGCCATCAACGAAGAAACGAAGAGCCATATAATAGAGTTACATAAAGCATTTACCAATAACGAATTACTTGTAATGCACGGCGACCGTTTCAGAGCCGGCACAAAAACCCTGACTGCCAATTTCTTTGGTTACCCGGCAAAATTTCCTGCAGGACCTTTTATTATGGCTGTAAAATTTGGCGTTCCGCTTTGCATTGTGTTTGCTAATAAAAGTGATACTAAAACTTACCGCTTTTATTCTACCGAACCTATTGAAGTGCCGCGCGTGAGAGGCGAAAAAGAAACGGAAGCAGCTTGCCAGAAATTATTGGAACGTTATGTTCAGGAATTGGAAATGCGACTGAAAGAATACCCTCACCAATGGTTTAATTACTACGACTTCTGGGCACAATAACTTTTTCGTATTCCATTCGGTAAATACGATATTTTTTGCTTTATTTGTTTCACTAAATTTTTTATTTATGAAAGTTGGAATTCCATCTGAAATATCTCCCAACGAATTAAGGGTTGCGGCTACGCCTAAAACCATAAAACGTTTGCAGAAACAAGGGTTTGAGGTTTATATTCAGCGCGGTGCCGGCGTAAAAGCTAATTTCTCCGATAAGGAGTTTGAAGAGGCCGGAGCAAAACTTGTTAACACAGCTGCCGAAATTTACGGCAACTCCGACATTGTTCTTAAAGTGAAAGAACCGGCTGCTGAAGAAATAGGAATGATGAGAGAAGGGTTGGTTTTATTAAGCTATCTGTGGCCTGCCCAAAATCAGGAATTACTTCAGAAACTTGCAGATAAAAAAGTGAATGCCGTTGCAATGGATGCGATTCCGCGTATTTCACGTGCGCAAAAAATGGACGTGCTTTCATCTATGGCAAATATTGCCGGATACCGTTCGGTAATTGAGGGCTCTTATCATTTTGGAAGATTTCTTAACGGTCAGATTACCGCGGCAGGAAAAGTTGAACCGGCTAAAGTATTGGTAATTGGTGCAGGTGTTGCCGGATTAGCAGCTATTGGTGCTGCCAATTCTTTAGGAGCCATTGTTCGCGCTTTCGATACACGTAAAGAAGTAGCTGAACAAATCGAATCAATGGGAGCCAGCTTTTTAACTGTAGAAATTGATGAAGACGGCGCAACCGCTTCCGGATACTCTAAAGAAATGAGTAAAGAGTTTATTGAGGCGGAAATGAAATTATTCCTTGAACAGGCAAAAGAAGTTGACATCATCATCACTACCGCTCAAATTCCTGGAAGACCGGCTCCGAAATTAATTTTAGATTATCACGTTGCTGCCATGAAACCGGGATCGGTTATTGTTGACTTGGCTGCAGCATCAGGCGGAAACTGTGTAGAGACCAAACCGGGCGAGGTTTACAAAACATCAAACGGTGTAACAGTAGTTGGAAAATTAGATCAATTACCTAATCAGGCATCACAATTATACGGCAACAACCTTTGTCATTTATTAGATGATATGGGTAAAGCCGAGAAATTTAAGATAGACATGGAAGACGCGGTTGTTTCTCGCGCCATGGTAACACATAACGGAAAAATCAACTGGCCTCCTGCTCCATTACAGGTAAGTCCGACCGCAGGTGGCGGAGCTAAGAAAATAGCAGCCCCTACCGCGGAAGAAGTAAAAATATCAGAAGAGGAAAAAGCTAAAAAATCCGCAGTAACAACACTGATTAGTTTAGCAGTTATAGGTGGTTTATTGTTGATGGTAGGTGCATTTGCCCCTCCTGCTTTTATTCAGCACTTTACCGTGTTTGTTTTAGCGGTATTTGTAGGCTGGCAGGTAATCTCTAACGTATCGCACTCACTACACACCCCACTAATGGCAGTTACCAATGCCATCAGCGGAATTATTATCGTTGGTGGTTTGTTACAAACTAAAAACGACGCAACAAACATCATGACAATTCTTGCATCGATAGCTATTTTGGTTGCAAGCATTAATATTGTTGGAGGATTTGTTGTAACACATCGTATGTTGAAAATGTTTAAAAAATAAGAACTGATTTTTATGTTTATAGTAAAAGAAATACAAACGGCAGCATACTTATTCGCAAGTATTCTGTTTATATTAAGTTTAAGCGGATTATCTTCTCAGGAATCTGCTAAACGCGGCGTTCTGTACGGTATTGTAGGCATGATCGTAGCGATCATTGCAACCGTTATGGGGCAAGGTGTTGAAGGACATGTATACATTATTGCGGCCATTGCAATTGCATCTGTTATCGGAATTATGGTGGCAAAAAAAGTTGAAATGACCGCAATGCCGCAATTAGTAGCTATCTTACATAGCTTTGTTGGTTTAGCTGCGGTATTGGTTGGCTTTGGTTCTTACCTCGATCCAAACACGCAAAATTTATCAGGAGCAGAACACACCATCCATTTGGTGGAAGTTTTTGTAGGAATTTTTATTGGCGCGATTACTTTCACGGGTTCAATTATTGCCTGGGGAAAATTAGACGGCAAAGTTCCTTCCAAGCCATGGAGTTTTAATGGTCTTCAGCTAATGAATTTAATTCTACTTATTGCCTGTATCATATTAGGTGTGTTGTTTTGTAAAGCGGAAGGCACAAGCGGTATGCTTTATTTAGGCATCATGACTGCCATCGCTTCGTTCATTGGTGTGGTTTTAGTAATGGCCATTGGTGGCGGAGACATGCCTGTTGTTGTTTCGATGTTAAATTCTTATTCAGGCTGGGCTGCTTCTGCTGCAGGTTTTATGTTAGGTAACGATTTATTGATTGTTACTGGTGCTCTTGTAGGAAGTTCCGGTGCTATTCTTTCCATGCACATGTGTCACGCCATGAACCGTTCTTTCTTCTCTGTAATATTCGCAAGCGGTGGTGGTGCTGCAAAAGGTGGCGAGAAAAAAGCAATTGAAGGCGAAGTAACCTCGTTAAATCATGAAGAAGTTGCTGCATTATTAAAGGAAGCTAAATCTGTTGTAATCGTTCCCGGATACGGAATGGCAGTTGCGAAGGCTCAATATCCAATTTATGAACTAGTACAGACGTTACGTAAAACAGGAAAAAATGTTCGTTTTGCAATTCACCCTGTTGCAGGTCGCTTACCTGGTCACATGAATGTATTATTAGCTGAAGCAAACGTTCCATACGACATCGTATTGGAAATGGATGAAATTAATGACGATATGCCGGATACGGATGTAGTGATGGTAATTGGCGCTAACGACGTTGTTAACCCAAGTGCACAGGATGATCCTGCCAGTTCAATTTACGGAATGCCTGTAATTGAAGCATGGAAAGCTGAAAAAGTCATAATCATGAAACGCTCAATGTCGGCAGGTTATTCAGGAGAAGACAATCCTTTATTCTACAAACCAAATTCCGAAATGCTTTACGGTGATGCCAAAGCCAGCGTTGAGAAAATTTTAAGTTATTTAAAATAAATTCTAAACCCAGGTTAATCCTGGGTTTTTTAATGAGTCCGAATTTTAAAAAATACCTCATTCTAATTACCGGATTAATCGGCTTGGCAATTTACGTCCTGATGGAGTCTGCCAACAAAGGTGATTTAAGAATTTTCTTAATGGCATCGTCCGATATGCCCGATCAAATAAATATTTTCGAGAAGAAATACATCGACGGCTATCATTATTTTTATTCTACACTATTTGCGCTGATTATTTTTCCGCTTACGTTTTTGCCTGAACAGCTTTCAAATGCGATTTGGATTGTTCTCAATCTTTTTTTTATCTATCAGATTTTCTTAATAATTAAAAATCTTTTACCGCTTTATAATCTTTCAAAAAAGCAATTGATGTTTCTACGCGTATGCGGTTTTTTATTTTCCCTGCGTTTCATTCACGAAAACATTCATAGTCTTCAAATCACAATTGTAATTCTCTTTCTTACATTACAGGGTTTGCAATGGATTTTTGCAAACAAAACCATACCCGGATCCCTTTTACTGGCTTTAGGAATTAACATTAAACTTCTTCCCATTGTTTTTATCCCATATTTAATATACAGAGGCTTTTTCAAAGCAGCTTCCCTTACTTTAATTTTTTATTTAATACTGCTTTTTTCTCCCGGCTTAATAATTGGCTGGGAATACAATCTCACTCTTATTAAAACCTGGGCACATCTCATTAATCCATTTAATGCTACTCATATTCTCGATACAGAAGAAAGAAGCTTTCATGGTCTTTCAACATTATTGGCCACATTATTGGTTGAAAATGCCAACGACGTGTACGCCCTTTCGAATAAAAGAAACATTGCAGATATCAGTATCGGAAATCTTAGTTTAATTCTAAATATTGTCCGATTAATTTTAATCAGCTTCACTCTTTACTTCCTCCGTTCATTTCCCTTTAAAAAACCTTCAGGTTTTATTCACCGTTTCCGGGAAATAAGTTATTTGCTTTTACTTATACCCTTAATCTTTCCGCATCAGCAGCATTATGCTTTTCTTTTTATTTGTCCTGCATTTGTGTTTTGCCTTCACTATTTAATAACCAACAAAAACAAATTATCATTAATTAAGCAACGCTGTATTGCCGCAACACTTACTCTGATTTATTTTATCAGTAACTTAAAAATGATCTTAGGAGCATTTAATAACTATTACGAGCATTACAAAATACTAACATACGGCGCATTACTTCTCATTGTTCTAATGGCTTTATGCAATCCTGTTGAAAAAGAAAATTCTATCGAAGCAGTGTAACGTGACCGTAATGATACTCGTCGCGATTGGTAACTTGATTCAAGAAAGTGATCATGTATACATACACATCTTGCTGACAAAGTTTACCCTTGTATGTTCCATCCCATCCGGAAGTTGTATCTGTTGTGGAAAATATTTTTTCGCCCCAACGGTCATAAATATCAAACTTATATTCTTCCACCCCAAATACTATTGGCATAAATACATCATTCAGTCCTTCTGTTTTGTCAGGCGTAAAACTGTTTGGAATCCAGAAACGAAATTCAGGTAAAATTGTAACGTATCGCACAGCAGTATCCGGACAACCAAATCCATTTACTACCGTTTGTACTACCTGAAATTTTCCCCAGTTAGCATATTCGTGTGAAGGGTTAACCATTGTAGAAGAAGCACCATCACCAAATGTATAATACCAACTTGTTGAGTTCTGACTTTCATCAAAAAAATAAATATTAGGTTCAAAAATAGTGGTGTTAGTTGGTAAAAATGAAAATCCGGCTTGCGGCCTAACATTAACCGTTACCATACCCGGCACAACAAACTTGCTAGTATCCACACAGCCATTATTGGATATAACCGTTAAAGTCACATCATAAACCCCTGCTGGAGAAAAAGTATAAGTTGGATTAGGTGATGTTGTTGATTGGCCATTACTGAATTGCCACAAATAACTTACTGATGGTCCGACTATACTGGTATTTGAAAAGGTTACAATAGCGGGATCACATTCCTGCAAAGAATCCGTAATGAAAGACGCTTGTGGTTTTGGGAAGACAGCAATTGTATCGGTCATTGTTTTTGTGCAGATACGTTGTTTCACAGTAACTGTGACGGGATACGAGCCTGGAGCTGAATAAGAAACCCCGGTTGGATTGGAAGAAGTGGAAACCGCCGGGATTGCACTAGAACCAAAATTCCAGTTAAATGTAGAGTAAGGAGCGTATGTTCCTCCCACCGAATAAGTAAAACTATTACCTGTTATACATTGATCGCCTGGTGCAGTAAACGAAGGTGTTAAAACCGGATACACATAAAATGTTTTCTGAATCGTATCAGCACATGGCTTCCCCGGATTAGCCATTAAAGTTACCGTATACTTTCCCGTATCCTGATAAACATATGTAGGATTAACAAGATTAGAAGTATCATTCGTTAACGAATTAACTCCAAAATCCCAGTGAAAATTGGTTCCGCCAAAACTTTGATTTACAAAATTAACCGTATAACCCGAACAAGGCTGAACCTGATCCTGAATAGCGCTTACAACGGTCACCACACAGCTCACCACATTAAATTGAAAATCGCGGTGATGTGTTCCAATTAACACATTGTTTCTGAATTCCTGAACACATACCCCTACAACCCATTGCCCATTGATATCAGGAGTCCCGCTTAAAAATCCTGTGGTAGGGTTAACATTAATAGCCGGCGAAGAAGATAAAGGGTATGCTCCCGAATACGGTGGTTGAAACGGAACGGAAACATAAGGCGGTGGTGTATTTACCATTGGGCAAGCCGTTGGCGGACTCGAACAATTTTGAGGAGGAGAAGTGCCAACACTCGGACAGCAATTATCCAAGCCGTTAAACGGGTTGCATAATGAATATACCAGTAAATCACCATCCGCATCAAAAGCAGAGTGATCGAAATTAATTGGTATACCATTACAAATAAAAATTGGCGGAAATTTTTTAAAACGCGGTGAACTGTTCTGAACTACGACTTCCGGACCTGGAATATGCTCCCAATAGGTGGCGCCAACTGAACCCGGATTGATTAGGTTTAATATGGTGTTATTTCGGCAACAACGCTGATAAACCAAATAATAACCGCCTGTTTTTGGAGGCAAATTAATTATCTCTTCATATAAACCTTCCTCTACACAAACGCTATTAGGTGTTTGAATACAAGGGTTATTAATAGAAGGCGGTACAGGGGTTACACTTAAAAGGGTTAAACTTCGGGTAGTAACAACAAGATTGGAAGCATCGTAAACTGTTAAAAAAGCCGGATTATCGAACGGTGCTAAACCATTAATACAATCACGGTAAATTCTTAAAGTAACTTTATAGTTATTGTTACCAAGATAGTCGTAATAGATTTCGCCACCTACAATGTGGGTTGCCTTTAATTGCAATGAAAACAGCAAGAAAAACAGCCAGCCTAATAAATATTTTAAACCCTTTTTCAGCGTTACAGTTTGACTAATAAAGTTAGCAAAAATAATCGGAAATGTGAATCAATGAGTGAATAGAGCCATTAATTTAGGGATTATTAGGGTTTTGAATATTCATCATGTAAATTTGTATAAATGCGAATGCTCTATTTCATAGTGCTATTAATGTGCTTTAGTTTTTCCACGCTCTATGCTCAATTACCGGTTGGCAGAGATACCATTACGGTTAATGAAAACGGCAAGTTGCTAAAATCCCCATGGGCAGGCGGACTTAATTTTTGTGAATTCGCTAAAATGGATTTGAATGGAGATAACAAAAAAGATCTTGTGATTTTTGATAAAGTTAATTCATTTGAATACGGTATTTTTCGTTGCTTCATTAACGAAAGTGCCAGCGGGCAAGCTATTTATAGGAGTACATTTGACTATACAACTAAATTTCCTTCGGTTGATAGCTGGGTGTTTTTTTATGACTACAACAATGATGGCAAAGAAGATTTATTCACTTATGTAATCGGCGGAATTAAAGTTTTTAAAAACACTTCCACACCAGGGAATTTAAGTTTTCAATTAGAAAAATTCAGGCTACGCTCCGATTTTAATCCGACAGGTTCGCCTTTAATTGGAAATATTTATTCAAGCCCCCAATCTATTCCCGGATTTGCAGACATAGACAATGATGGCGATGTGGATATTCTTACGTTCAGTTCAACCGGATTTAAAATGGAGTACCATCAAAATCAAAGTAAAGAATTGTATGGTCATAGCGACAGCTTAGTTTTTGACATGGTAGATTACTGCTGGGGGGATATTAGTGAAAGCAGTTGTTCGGTGAATCTTTTTGATTGTCCGTTTCCCCGTTTATTTGAACAGGCCGCTCTAAACTCTACTGATAAAGTAATGCACTCCGGATCATGCATTATGTGTTTTGACAGAGATAACGATGGTGATCAGGACATTCTTCTTGGCGACATTTCCTGTCAGCATGTTATCTATATGGATAATGGAGGCAGTAGCACTAACGCACATATAACCGATACTACCATACTTTACCCGAATTTTCCTGCTAAAGCCAATACACAAACCATTAAACTGGGCGTTTTCCCGTGCACGTATAATATTGATGTTGACAATGACGGAAAGAAAGATTTAATTGCAAGCCCGAATGGCGCAAATGCAGAGAACTTTACGAGTGTACACTATTATAAAAACATTGGCACAGTCACAAACGATTATCAGTTTGTGAAAAATAATTTTCTTCAAGATGAGATGATTGATGTTGGCGAAGGTTCCTATCCTACATTATTCGATTACGATAACGATGGATTATTAGACTTGCTTATTGGCAATAACGGCTATTACATAAACGGATTTAACCGAACCCGTCTGACGCTTTATAAAAACACCGGAACCTTAAGCCAGCCCTCCTACTCATTAATTTCCCGCGATTATGGCTCCATATCTACTTACACTACCTACAATATGTATGGTTTAGTTCCTACTATAGGCGATATTGACAATGATGGTGACAAGGATATGATTCTGGGTGATAGCTATGGAAAAATTCATTGGCTTGAAAACACAGCAGGAGCCGGCAACGTATGTAACTTCAGTAATTTCAAATACAATTATTTTGGAATAACCACTGTTTCATCTGATGCTTGTCCGCAGTTAATTGATGTTGATCGCGACGGTTTACTGGATTTAATAATTGGTTTACGCAATGGTCGATTGGCTTATTACAGAAACAATGGCACTGCAACATCGCCTTCATTTGTAAATGTTACCAGCACATTTGGTAATGTAAATGTACGTGGTAATCCTTCCGTTTATTTGTTTGGAAGCTGCTTCCCTTTTATGTACGACGATGGCGGAACTTATAAATTATTATGTGGCTCCATGAATGGCAGAATCTATTATTACGACAATATCGATGGTAACTTAAGCGGGAATTTTAATCGCATAGACACCAACGTAAATAAAATTTACGAAGGTGTGCAAAGCTCCGTACAATACACCGACATTAATAACGATGGTAAACGTGACTTAATTATTGGCAATTATTCAGGGGGATTATCCTTCTTCTCTTCAAAAAACGCAATTGGAATTCACGAATACGCAGCAGAATCGGCTGACGACTATTTTAATGTTTTTCCTAATCCCACTTCCGATGTGTTAAATATTCGCTATTTGAGAAACGATGCGCTGCAGTTAAAAATAAAATTATACAATTTGGTTGGTGAAGAAGTGTATTTTCAGAATTCGGCATCAGGGTTAAACAGAATTGAGATTAAGACTTTCGCTAAAGGAATATATTTATTAAATCTGATAATAACTGAAAACAATTATACCAAACAGTTTTATAAAAAAATTGTGATAGAGTAATGCGTTATTCCTTATACATATTAATTAGCATTGGATTATTTTTTACCTCTTGTTTAAAAGATAAAGGACTTTCCATTTATGGTAATTATCCCAATGAAGTTGGAAAGATAATGGTTAATCAATGTGCAACCTCCGGATGCCATAACGACATCAGTTACCCTGCAGCAAACGGTTTGAATCTTTCTACCTGGGAAAATTTATTTAAGGGCAGCAGCTCCGGCTCTCCAATCATTCCGTTTAGCAGCCGCTTTTCATCACTTTGCTATTTCATTAACACCTATGCAGATTTAGGTCCTGTTAATTTACCTACCATGCCCGTCAATAATACCAAACTGACGCGAGAGGAAGTTTTAACGATTAAAAATTGGATTGACGAGGGTGCTCCCGACATTAATGGAAAAATAAAGTGGAGTGAAAATCCGGGCAGAAAAAAATTGTATGTTATCAATCAGGGTTGTGACGTGGTGACTGTATTTGACAGCGAAACACAATTACCAATAAGATATATTGATGTAGGCAACGATCCTAATGTAATAGAATCGCCTCACATGATTAAAGTATCTCCTGATGGCAACTACTGGTATGTAGTTTTTACCAATAATAACATTTTGCAAAAATTCAGTTGCAGCGATGATAAATTAGTTGGCAGTGTTAGCTTAGGCAGCAATTACGACTGGAATACTTTAATTATTACTGATGACAGTAAAAAAGCATTTTGTGTAGCCTGGTCGGCTAACGGACGAATTGCATCAGTAGATTTAACACAAATGAAACTGATTCGTAACTTCGGAGGATATACACAAGCACACGGCGTGGCATTAAACGGAACAAACGATACCATTTATGTTACAGCCCAGTATGGAAATTATTTGTTTAAACTCGATACCGCATTTAATAATACCGATTTCATCAGTTTAAACGGATTACCTGTAAGCGGAGTGAGTTCTCTTGACCCTCATGAGATATTATTATCGCCCGATAAAAGCAAGTTTTATATTACGTGTCAAAAGTCAAACGAAATACGGGTTTTAGACATCGCTACAAAAAGCATTGTTCAGGTTGTCCCAACAGGTAATTATCCTCTGGAAATGGCACTGCATCCTACATCTAACCGCTTGTTTGTTACCTGCGAGTTAGACACAACAGGAGGCGCTAAGGGAAGCGTTGAAGTGATTGACATAAATACCTATGCCCATCAGAATATTAAAGTTGGCGCATTGCCGCATGGCATAGCAATAGATGAAAGTAAAAAATTAATATACGTAGCCAGCAGAAACATTTATTCTAACGGTCCTGCCCCACACCACACTGCCATGTGTTCAGGAAGAAACGGATTTATCAGCTTTATTGACTTAACAACTTTGCAGGTATTAAAGAAAAAAACCGAAGTATCGGTTGACCCTTATGGTGTTGCCTACCGGAAATAAAGATGTAGTATTGTTTGATGGCGTTTGCGGCTTATGCAACCGCAGTGTAAAGTTTCTGTTAAAAAAAGAAAGAAAACATGATTTAATTTTTTCTCCTCTTCAGTCTGAATTTGCTAAATCACAACTAAACAAATTCAACATTAAAACCGATAGCATTGTATACATCCATAACAACAAAGTTTACACAAAATCAGGCGCGGCGTTAAGATTGTGCTTACGGCTAAAATACTTGTGGCCGCTGATGGCTGTATTTTTAATTGTGCCTCCTTTTATCCGCGATTTTGTTTATGATTACATTGCTAAAAACCGCATCACCTGGTTTGGTACGACGGAATATTGTGAAGTTATGACTCCTAAAATAAAAGAAAGATTTGTGGAATAATTATTTCCCCATTTTCGCAATTTGTTCTTCCATTAATTTAATGCCTTCTTCAAAACTATGCGGATTATATCCTAAAACGTTTCGTGCCTTATCAATAATAAATCCTGTACGCGGCGGACGTTTAGCCGGTTGTTTAATATCGGCTGATTTAGATGGGTTGATTAATTTTTTATCGAGCTTATAGTAATCCGCCACCTTCTGTGCTAATTCCAATATACTCATGAAGTCTTTTCCGGAAATATTAAAAATACCGGTGGCTCCTTTTTCCGCAATTAAAATACATCCGTCGGCTAAATCCTCGGCTAAGGTTGGTGTGCGGAACTGATCATCAACTACATTTATTTTTTTGCCTTGCTCCAAATTTTGTTTTACCCATAAAACAATATTGCTTCGGCTCATATTATCAACAATACCATATACAAGTACTGTACGCGCCATAGCCCATTTTAATTTACTGGCTTCTACAATTTGCTCGGCTTTTAATTTTGTTTCGGCATAATAACTTAACGGATTTGGCTTTTCCTCTTCTGTTAACGGGCCATGTGTTCCGTCAAAAATAAAATCGGTGGATAAATGGATAAAGTGCGGTTTATAATTTTCATTTTGCAAACTCTCCAACACTTTTATCTGGTGTTCAACAGATGTTGCGTTCATCAATAACGCACCATCGCGATCCGTTTCACAGGCATCCACATTGGTCATGGCTGCCGTATTAATAATAACATCCGGTTTATGTTTTTCAAAAACAGATTTTACATTGTTATAATCAGTGATGTCAAGTGAATCGTAAGTGTAACCGGATTTATCCACCAGGCGGTTTTCGCCTCGCGCCGTTGCAATTAATGTTACGTTAGATTTTTGCTTGAGTTTATAAACTAATTTCTGGCCTAATAAGCCATTAGACCCTGTAATTAAAATTTTCATTAAAACTGAAGTATTTCTTTTAGTTTTCGGATTTGCTCAGGGGTACCTAAAACAAATATTTTGGAATGCGGAATAATTTTTGTGTCGGCACTTGGATTTACAACGTATTCACCCATTGCTGTTTTAAAACCGATAATGTTAGCACCCGATTTATTTCTTATTTCCAGGTCTTTTAACGTTTTATTGTTCATGCCATCCGAGAACTTATCGAATGATATTTCCTCCAGATTAATATTATCACCACCTTCGGCTGTAATAATGTCAATGAACTCCATCACATCGGGCTTCATTACTAATGAGGCCATATGCGCACCACCTACTCTGTCGGGCATGATCACATTATTGGCACCCGCAATCTTTAATTTAGTATCCGAATTATCGTCACTTGCACGAGAGATAATAGTTAATCTGGGATTTAAATTTCGCGCCGTTAACACAATAAATAAGTTATCAGCATCTATTGGTAAAGTAGTAATCAGTGCTGCAGCGCGCATAATTCCAGCCTTTAAGAGTATTTCGTCTTTAGTAGAATCGCCATTAATAACAAGTTCGCTGAACTTATGAGTAATGCTTCCGGTAACCTGATTGCTGTTTTCAATAACAACAAAGCGGCGATGATGTTTTTTAAGAACATGGGCTGCCTGACGGCCATTACGACCATAACCACATATGATTACGTGTCCGTGTAGTTTATCAATTGCGTCGTTCAATTTCTTATTTTTAAAAAACTCGTTAAACTCACCATCAATTACAAATCGAGTAATGGCTGTTACCGCATAAGCAAATGTACCAAAACTTGTGATGATTAAAAATACCGTAAACATCCGTCCTGCGGTCGACAATTCCTGAATTTCTCCATAACCAACGGTGGCAATAGTAATAATGGTCATGTAAAAGGCATTAAAAAAGGTATAGGAGTCAATCAGCATATACCCCACTGTTCCAACAACAATCAATGCGATTAATACCAGAATTGGAACCCAAAACCGAGGGTTATGCTTAAAGAATTCTCCTATGTGACTTTTCTTGGCCAACTGGACATTTGTTTACAGGTTAAATTTATGTTTTTTAATTCAATTGTGCTACCTGATTTATGTCGCCATGGGTTCAGCCTACTTTAATAAATACATAATATTGGAGTTTTCGCGTAAAATAGGCTTATCTTTGCAACTACATGAAAGCGCGTACACTTAAGAAAAATAAAGTAAACGTTATTACACTCGGCTGTAGCAAAAACATTGTTGACAGCGAAGTTTTAATGGGGCAGCTAAAAGCCAATAATTTTAATGTTGAACATGAGAGTGAAGACGATGATCATAACATTGTTATCATAAACACCTGCGGATTTGTTGAAAATGCAAAACAAGAAAGTATTGATGCCATTTTACGCTATGCAGAAGCAAAAAAAGAGGGGCAAATTGAAAAATTATACGTGACCGGATGCTTAAGTGAGCGGTATAAAACTGACTTAGAAAAAGAAATTCCTGACGTGGATGCTTATTTCGGCACACGTGAATTACCCAAGATTCTTAAAACCTTAAAAGCAGATTATAAACACGAATTAGTTGGAGAACGTTTACTCACTACCCCGCATCATTACGCGTATTTCAAAATCAGCGAAGGTTGCGACAGACCTTGCAGCTTCTGCGCCATTCCATTAATGCGCGGCGGACATGTTTCTGTTCCAAAAGAAGAATTAGTAGATCGAGCCAAAAAATTAGCAGCCAACGGAACAAAAGAACTACTATTAATTGCACAGGATTTAACTTATTACGGTCTTGACCTGTATAAAAAACGTGAACTTGCCGATTTAGTGAATCGACTAAGCGATGTGAATGGTATTGACTGGATCCGCTTGCATTACGCTTTCCCTAGCGGATTTCCAATGGAAGTGCTGGATGTAATGAACACCAAATCTAACGTGTGTAATTATTTAGACATGCCGTTGCAGCATATCAGCGATAACATGCTGAAAAGCATGAAACGCGGCACCACCAAACAAAAAACCATTGATCTGGTAAATCAAATACGCGATAAAGTTCCTGGCATTGCCATTCGTACCACACTTATTGCAGGCTATCCTGGAGAAACTGAAAAAGATCATGAGGAAATGTTACGTTGGGTGGAAGACACAAAATTTGATCGCCTGGGAATATTTACTTACTCTCACGAAGAAAATACTTCGGCGTTTTTATTGAAAGATGATGTTCCGGAAAAAACAAAACGCAAACGTGCAGATGCGGTTATGGCATTACAGCAGGAAATTTCATACTCTCTGAATCAAAATAAAATCGGCCAAACATTTAAAGTACTTTTTGACAGAAAAGAAAACGACTACTTTATTGGAAGAACAGAGTTTGACAGTCCGGATGTGGACAACGAAGTATTAGTTAAAGCCACTAAAGACACCTATGTAAGAATTGGCGACTTTGCCAATGTTAAGATTAAAGATGCAAGCGACTTTGATTTGTACGGCGATTTAGTTTAACTTTAATAAATGGAATAACTTATTCGTGTTGCCATTATTATTCATGTTACTTCCGGAATTGGTGCGCTTATTTCAGGAGCCATCGCATACGCAATAAGAAAAAATACCGCGAGGCATAAACCTGTTGGCAGAATTTATTTCTGGTGCATGACTCTCATTTTATCACCAGTGTTTTTTCGTTTGCCAGAGGTTTATTGGTCTTCTTTTATATTGCTGTTTTCACCTATTACATTACCACTATCGCTTACCGCTCCTTACGACTCAAAAACCTGCATAACAAGCAAAGACCCTTATAGATAGACTGGTTAATTGAATCCGTTTCCGGATTAACTTTTATAGGATTAATTGTTTTTGCAGTCACAAATTATTTGACAAATAAAAACCCGGGGGCGATAATACCATTGGTGTTTGACGGTATTGGTTTATAGGGCATAACCACTAATATCAAACTGTTTGTTAAAGGCCCAAAGGAAACATTATACTGGTATAAAAAGCACATTGGTGACATGATGGGAAGTTACATTGGAGGCATTACCGCCTTTTTAGTAAACCAAATGGAACACATTCCTTTAAATCCGATTTTGCTTTGGCTTGACCCCCAACAGTTATAATTATTCCTGTAATTGTGTTGGAGCTAAAAAAATAAAATCCGATCTAATAGAAACGGATTAGCATTTAAAAAAAGATTGTTCTTATTCGAAACCGTGCTTGATGTTATAGCGTACGGCGTCCCAATATTCTTTGGTATAGTCCACGTAAATTTCTTCGCCAGCTTTTATATCACGCGTAGCCTTGATGTAGCATTTTTTGCCTACAATTTCATAAACACAATTGTTCTTAACACCTTTTATACGACCAAGACCCTCCGCGTCATTAGCGTAACGCGCCTTATACTGCGGTGTGTTAAAAGCGTCGATACACCAATCCTTACTTACAAAAAACAAGTAACCGTCTTCGCTACGGTCAACACGCTTTTTATACTCTTGCCATTTAATAATTTCGCCTTTGTACTCAATGATGTGAGCATCTTTTTTAAAGGCTTTTGTGGTGAATAAGCCTTTACCCGCATTAGGTAATTTTGATTTTTTAACTAGTAGTGCCATAATTGTAGGCGACAAAAATAGCATTTTTTGTAATTAAACAAGCTTTCGCTTATAACATAAGTTCTTCTCTGATTTTGGTTGGAAAATCGTATTTGTAATTTCCATCAGGATATGTGTAGAACACTTTGTCTGCGTTTCTAAATAAAATATCTATTTCATGGGAAGAAATAATAATTAATCTACTTTTATCCTGAGATAATTGCCTGAGCAGCTTAAATAAATTTACTCTGGATTCATAATCTAAAAAAGCCGTAGGCTCATCCATTAATATAACCGGTGTTTGTTGGGCAAGAGACTTGGCAATTAAAACTTTTTGCTTTTGTCCATCGCTTAGTTCTTCAAACAGCTTGTCTTTCAATTCAGCAATACCTATGGTACTTAAACTTTCGTTTACAATACCTGCATCCTCATCCGATAAATTACCAATCGAATTTAAATAAGGAATTCGGCCACAAGCCACAACATCATAAACAGTTAAATTATATCCGCCCAATTTATCCGTTAAAACAACCGATAATAATTGTGATAAAGTATGGCTGCTTAACTGAGAAATATCCGTACCGTTAATTACAATTTTTCCTTTTAACGCCGGTAAAAATCCGCTCAATGTTTTTAAAAGAGTTGATTTACCAGAACCGTTGTTGCCGGCCAAACCAATTAATTCGCCTCTATGGAAAGCAGCATTAATGTTATTTAATATAACCTGATTAACACCTTTCGTTTTGTACCCTATGTTTAAATCAATCAGCTCTATCATGGTGAAATGGTTTTTGATTTAAACAATAAGTAAATCACAACCGGCGAACCCAGAATGGTAGTAATGGTGTTGATGGGTAACAAATAATCTCTGCTTATTAGCTGACAAATGGTATCACAAAATAAAAGTGTAATTGCTCCCAACATAAAACAGTACATCAATTGGTGAAACTGATGAGTTGATTTAAAAAATAAACGGGAAGCAATTGGAACAGATAAGCCCACAAATGCTATTGGTCCGCAAAAAGCTGTAATAATACCGGTTAATACAGCAGTAATAATGATAATTTTTAAACGAAGCTGAGTAATGTTAATTCCTAAATTCTGAGCATAGGACTCATTTAATAACAATGCGTTAAGCGACTTTGATAAAAACAAAGTAAGAATAAACACCAAAGCAACAACTGGAAATAATATTCCAATATCAAAAAGCGTCGTGTTACTGACCGATCCCATTCCCCATACAATAAAACTTTTTAAACTGGCAGGATTGGAAACATATTCGATTACTCCCTGTATAGCACCCAATATTTGGGAAAACATAATTCCAACAAGCAATACGGTTAGATTGCTTCGGTTTCGTTTCGAAATGGCTAACACAAATAACATTACCAACAATGAACCGGTAACGGCGGCAACACTTATTAAAGCTTTTCCTGCCAAATAATTGGTAATGCCACCCAATAACATTAATACCACCGCTACAGATAAACTGGCGCCACTGCTTACACCCAATACATATGGTCCGGCTAATGGATTTCTGAATAATGTCTGCATTAATAATCCAGAAACAGCCAAGCCACCGCCAGCCAAAATAGCCGTGATTGTTTTTGGCAAACGGATATCATAAAAAATAATGTGATTGGAGCCTTCCGAAATACTACTTATAGATAATGTAACCGTACCGTAAAATAAATTTACCCATGCCAAAACAATGGTAATAAAAAACAGCACCAAAACATGTATCAAAGGCGATTTACCCACAGCTTAAATTTAATTAATCTTTTTATAATACTTTAATGTGTGATGGGGTAATGTACTTGGATGAAATACAGAAATAAGATCTTGTAATAACTCGTCGGGATTAACTACACCGCTCTCCCAATAAATACTGTATCCTTTGCTGTTGGCAAAATTATTGTTGTTGTATATTTTATTATTCTTAAATGCAGAAAACAATTCATAACGCTCATCAAACGCAGTTAAATCTTTCTTAGAATTTATATTTATAAATAAGTTTACCCAGTAATCAGCATTACCTGCTTTAGCGTACACTTCTTCAAAGGTCAATGGCAGAGAGCCTGTACGTTTGTCATCTTTCCACAAGTATGTTGAGCCGGCATCTTTTAACAAATGAGCCATAAAACTTTTTCCTCCCGGGACATACCAAGCGTCGGCGTATTTTATTTCCGTTAAAACTGTAGGTTTATATTTCATCGTATCGGTCAGTGATCTTAAAGCATTATAGTTGCGTTCGGTGATTTTAAATAGAGAATCGGCCGATTTTTCTTTGTCTAAAAAAGCAGCTACAAACTTAATCCATTCCGCTCTGGCAAGTGGATGTTCTTCCAGATGATCCAAGCTAATGGCAACCGGAATCTTCGATTGAATTATTTTTGGATTAATATCATTAACAGGATTACCCATTCCGAAAGAAAGAATCAAACCCGGATTCAACAACAATGTTTGTTCAATATTAATTTCAGGACCTTTTGAAAGCTCTTTAATTTTACCCTGATTAACTTTTTCGATTATAAACGAATCGTTATAATAATCTACGTTTTCAATCGCTACAATTTTTTCTTCGCATTTAAGCCTAGAAATCATTTGACTGTAAACGGAGCTCAAAGAAGCTACGGATTTAACGGGAACTTTAATGTAAAAGCAATTTTTATAATTAAATACCGGAGGTTGATCAGATTTATAAAGAACAAAAACAGACGTAGTATCTTTCGCTTCCTTATTTCCAAATAAAAATAAAAGTCTAGCCTTAGGCGAACCGGCAAAAGCGAATCGCTTGGCGTAAGTTAAGGAAGTATCCTTAACCAAATCATGACCCGAAAGACTAACCTTATCTTGAATTTCCTTGTTTGCGCATCCGATCAAAAAAAACAAGACAACTGCAATAACTCCTTTATATACTAACTGTAAACACACTTCCTTTTGGTATATGATTCGTTATTTCAATTTTCCCTTTATGCGCTTTCACAATTTCATTAACAATAAACAAGCCTAAGCCTGTGCCTTTAGTTTTACGTGTTTCTTCATTACCGATACGATAAAACTTTTCGAATACTTTCGTTTTTTCGTGATCAGGAATGCCGATTCCATTATCTGTTACTTTCAAATAAACTTTATCGGCTTTAGAATATAGCTCAACAGTAACACTGGGCTTATCAGGGGAGTATTTAAAAGCGTTTTCTATTAAATTAATAATGATGGAAGGAAACAAAACCTTATCGGTATTCAATAGCACTTCGGACTGAATGTTTTTGATCAATTGACCGCTTGTCAATTTATCTTTAAAATAATTCTGAATAATTTGTTCCGTGAGTTCGCTTACATAAACTTTTTCGTAATTAAGCAGTAATTCATTCTTATCGGCTCTGCTTGCCAACAATACATCTTCGATTAATCGGTTTAACCGATTGGTTTCATTAAGCGCACTTTGCAGTAATTGTTCTTGTTGTGTACTATCAAGCTGTTTATGTTTTAATAAAGTTTGCAACTGCAGCTTGGTTGCCGCTATTGGCGTTTTTAATTCGTGTGTTACACTTAATACGAAATTTTTTTGCTGATTAATTAGTTGCGTTTCGGCTTCGTAGGCTTTTCGTATTCGGTAAATACCATATAATAACAACAACAGAAAAACAGTTCCCTCGCCTGCAATCATAAATGTTTTAACCCTTTTTTTATCCTGAAGATTTTTTATCTCCGTTTCAAGCTGAACTGGATCGGTTGTGGTTAAAGCAACTATTTTCTGCTTTTCGTTAATAATTTCGCTGGTCTGACGCACCATTAAGACTTCCCACCATAAAAACTGCAAGAAGATATAAGCAAATAGTATTGTAAATATTATTATGGAGCGCGAGCGTTTTTTCATTCCATCAAATTTAATTATTTGAACCAGCTTTATCAATTAAGATATTCATCTGCTCCAAAACGTGCATGGCTTGTTTTACATCCTCCACATCTTCAATCGTTAAATAAAATTTATCATTCTGCTCTTTTAAACGGCACAAATTACTGAATTTTTGAGCGAACGCAATTACACCATGAAACACAGGAGTACTGTAGTACGGAGAATCTTTTTGCGCTACAAAATATGCCAGCATCTTCGCGTTTTTCAACGTTACTTTTTCAAAACCCAGTACCATTGCCTTCCAGCGGAAGCGCACTACGTTAATTAATTCTATTGCCTCTGAAGGAACCGGACCAAAACGATCGCGTAAATTTTCTTCGTATTTAATTAAATCTTCTTCTTTGGTTATATTATCTAACTCGCGGTACAACATTAATCGTTCCGTTAAATTACTTACATAATAATCCGGAATTAACAATTGTAAATCTGTGTCAATAACAGTTTCCTTAACAAATTGACGAGAGAAAACACTCTTATCTTGCCCTTCATCCCCTTCTTCAGTTTTTATAGTTTCTTTGTACCAGTCTTCTTGCTTTAATTCTTCAACAGCTTCGTTTAAAATTTTCATGTACGTATCAAAGCCCATATCGTTGATAAATCCACTTTGCTCTGCACCTAGCATATTACCCGCACCGCGAATATCCAGATCGCGCATGGCAATCTGGAATCCGCTACCTAAATCACTAAAATCAACAATTGCCTTTAGCCGTTTGCGCGCTTCATTTGTTAAACTAACCTGAGGCGGTGCCAATAAATAACAAAAAGCCTTTTTATTGCTTCTTCCAACCCTTCCACGCATCTGATGTAAATCACTAAGTCCGAAATTCTGAGCATCATTTATTATAATCGTGTTGGCATTACTGATGTCCAATCCCGATTCGATAATGGTGGTTGCAATTAAAACATCCGAATTGCCTTCCATGAAATTCAGCATCACCTCTTCCAGTTTATCCCCTTCCATTTGTCCGTGCCCAATAGAGATCCGCGCATTTGGTACTAAACGTTGTATTAATCCTGCTACTTCGCCAATATTTTGAACTTTATTATGCACAAAGAAAACCTGTCCCCCGCGTTTTATTTCATATGAAACAGCATCGCGAATAAGTTCTTCGCTAAATACATGTAATTCGGTTTGTACGGGATAACGGTTAGGAGGAGGAGTTGAAATAATAGAAAGATCGCGCGCTCCCATTAAACTAAATTGTAAAGTTCGCGGTATTGGTGTTGCGGTTAAAGTAAGCGTGTCTACGTTTGCCCGCATTAACTTTAGCTTATCTTTTACACCAACACCAAACTTTTGCTCTTCATCAATAATCAGCAGACCTAAATCTTTAAATTTAACTTCTTTGCCGGCCAACCGATGTGTTCCCACAATTATATCAATTTTACCTTCGGCTAATCTTTTTAATATGTCTTTTTGGTCTTTTGCGCTCCTAAAACGATTGATGTATTCTACATTACAAGGAAAATCTTTTAGTCGGTCTTTAAATGTTTTATAATGCTGATAGGCTAATATGGTTGTTGGCACCATTACTACCACTTGTTTACTGTCGCATACTGCCTTAAATGCCGCGCGTATGGCAATTTCAGTTTTACCGAATCCCACATCGCCGCATACCAAGCGGTCCATAGGGTGCGGCTTTTGCATATCGCGCTTAACATCAGAGGTAACTTTAACCTGATCGGGAGTGTCTTCATAAATAAAAGAGGCCTCTAGTTCGTGCTGTAAATAATTATCTTTAGGAAAAGCATGGCCTGGCTGCGATTTACGTGTAGCGTACAATTTAATTAAGTCGTAAGCCAGCTCCTTTACTTTTCGTTTTGTTTTTTGTTTTAATGTGCTCCATGTAGTGCTTCCCAGTTTATCAATTCGCGGAACATTCCCTTCTTTACCGGTGTATTTACTTATACGGTGTAAACTATGAATACTTACGTATAAAATATCATTGTCTTTATAAACTAAACGAACAACTTCCTGGGTTTTCCCATTTACATCCAGTTTATGTAAACCGCCAAACCGACCAATTCCATGATCGATGTGTGTTACATAATCCCCGGGAACAAGACCAAGCAGCTCTTTAAGTGTTAAAGATTGAGCTGTGCGTTGTTTGGTTTCTTTTAATCTGAAGCGGTGGTACCTATCAAAAATCTGATGATCCGTATAACACGCTATTTTTTCATCGTGATCAACAAATCCTTCGTGAATATTTAAAGATAAATGTTGTATTAACGATTGATGATCGCGGTGTTCGGAGGCAAGTATATCATCAAAAATAGTGAACAGTCTTTCGGCCTGTTTCGGATTATCCGTTAAAAAATAATTTTTATATCCTTTCGCTTTATTTTCTTTGAGATTTCCGATAAGCATCTCAAAGTTTTTATTGAAGGATGGCTGCGGACTCTGGTTAAACTGAACAGAATCATCCGTGTTTTCGGTGATGGCTCCAAACTGAACAGTTGCGAAATTTTTAAGATTAGAAACAAAATCACGGCCGCTAATAAATAATTCGGATGGAGGCAGATGTTTTATTTCAGTATTCAGTTTATAAAATTCTTCCTCTGCTTTTTCGAAATATTTACTAATCACATCTGCAGTAAGAGAAAGGTCGTCAATAAAGATGGTACTATTGCTGTTAAAATACTCGAAGATTGAACTTCTTGATTCTGTTAATTGTGATGAATTAATGTTAGGAATGATGGTGACAAAATCATGTTTAGTATTGGAAAGCTGAGAAGAGGGATCGAATGTTTTAATAGATTCCACCTCATCGCCAAAAAGCTCTAAACGAAAAGGAAATTCATGGGCATATGAGTAGATGTCTACAATACCGCCACGTATGGAATATTGTCCGGGCTCAAAAACAAAATCAGTATTTTGAAATTGATAGGTATTAAGAAAATCACAAATAAATTGAATGCTTAGTTTTTCGCCTTTTTTAATTTGAAGTGTGTTGTTGTTTAATTGCGCTTTAGTAGTGATTTTCTCACTTAAAGCTAATGGATAGGTTACTAATACGCCTTTAAAGGTTTCGCGGACAATACAACTCAACACCTCTGTTCTTTCCTGAATATTAGCATTATTTGTTTTTTCAATAGTATATGGCTGCCGCTGAGCTTCGGGATAAAAGAGAACCTGCTCTTCGTTTATAAGTGACTGTAAATCATTCAATAAGTAGGCTGCCTTTTCCTTATCGGAAGCTATAAGCAATAGCTTTTCAGGAGTTTTTTTAAACCGGTGAGCTACTAAAAAGGCAATAGAAGAGCCCTTCAAGCCGATAAATGCTGTGTTTTTTTGAGGCTTAAAACTGTAATCCTTTTTTACTAAAAGGTTATCTAAAATCTTCCCTTCTTCCATTTTGTGAGAGCAAAAGTAGCCAAATTTTAACAATCGGACCTAAATAAATTTAGATTCTAGGATTCCAATTTTAAGCGACAAGAACTGTTGTTTTGTCGGATTAGAAGAAATAAAATTGCATAAGAATTGGAATTAATATGTTGTTTTGATATATTTACTAAACCAATTTAAATTTTAAAACCTAATAACTAAATACAAATGAAAAAACAATTACTTACAATTGTGGCAGCAGGAGCAGTTAGCTCTATGTTTGCACAGCTTCCTGTGAGCACTACTCCACAAAACCGTAAAGCGGTATTAGAAGAGTTTACAGGTATTAACTGTCAATTTTGTCCGGATGGTCATAAAATTGCTAACCAAATTAAAGCTTCTAAGCCGGCTGGTGATGTAATTTTAGTTAACATTCATACTGGTGGTTATGCAACTCCAGGTGCAGGTCAACCTGATTATAGAACAACTGAAGGTAATGCAATTGCTGCAATGCCTGGAATGGGAATCACTGGTTACCCAACCGGAGCTATTAACCGTAACATTTTCTCTGGTACAGCTATGGCTCACAGCCGTGGTGCTTGGGCTACTAACGTAAATACAATTTTATCACAAACTTCTTGTGTTAACGTTGCTTTACAAGGAACTGTTGATGCTACTACACGCGTTTTAACAGTACAAGCACAAGTTTATTATACTGCAAACAGTACTACCCCTACTAACTCGTTAACAATTGCGTTATTAGAAAATTGGGTTGTTGGTCCTCAAACTTCAGGAGCAATTTATTATCCTGCTATGACAAACCCGGATGGTTCTTATAACCACCAACACATGTTACGTAAGGTATTAACAACAGGTTCTTTCGGAATTCCGGTTTCACCTACAACAGCAGGTAGTTCTTATTCAACTACAGTTTCTTACACTGTTCCTTCAATTTTTGGTGCAGGTACAGCTACAAACGCTTGTAACTTAGGTAACTTAGAAATTATTGCATTTGTTGCGGATAACCAAACACAAATTCGTACTGCGGCTTATGGACCAATTACAATTAGCGGTATTCCAAATGCACGCGATTTAGCTCCAATGGCATTAACTACTGATGCTCAGGTTTGTGCAGGTAAATTAAATTCTTCTTTCAAATTCGCTAACTCAGGAAGCGTTACTGCTACTTCTGCAGTGTTTGCTTATTCAATTAACGGAAGTGCTCCAACTAACTTTACATGGACTGGTACTGTTAATCCATTAGCTCAATCTAATGTAATTACCATTCCTACAATTAACTTTACTCCAAATGCAACTAACTCTTTAGTTGTAAGTGTTGTATCTGTTAACGGTTCTGCTGATCAAAACACTGCTAACGACGTAGTATCTAAATTAAACATTCCTTTAACTAACATCATTGCTAACAGCAATACCATGCAAATGGACTTCACTCAAGATCAGTATGGATCTGAGTGTACTTGGAAATTATACGATGAGGTAAGCGGAACTTTATTACAGCAAGATGGTCCTTGGACTGATTTAAGTGCTGCAGGAACTGCATTACATACTAAAACATGGACTGCAACTCCAAACACTTGTTACAAGTTAGTAGTAGCTGACTCTTACGGTGATGGTATTAACGCAGGATATGGTGCTGGTAACTACATCTTGAAGTCTGGCGGAATCTCTATCTACACATCAAATGGTGTATATGGTGCAGGTGAAACTAAATTCCACAAAACTTCAATTGCTTCAAATGTATTTGCTCCTGAAATGAATTTATCTGGTGTTAGCGTTTATCCTAACCCTGCTTCTAACTCAACTAACTTATCTATTGAGTTATCTCAAAATGAAAACGTAAGTGTTTCTGTATTCAATAGCATTGGTCAGGAAGTTTACTCTTCAAAATCAAACAATTTTGAAGCTGGCGTAAACACTATGAACTTAAATACTGAAAACTGGGCTGCTGGTGTTTATCACATCAACATCTCTACAGTTAAAGGTACAGTAAACCAAAAATTAACTGTAACTAAATAATTAAAAAATTAGTTAAAAATAAAAGCCGGCTAATTTAGTCGGCTTTTATTTTTTAAATTTGTGTTATTAAAATTATCTCTCATGAAGAAATTATTTACTCTATTTTCAATATCATTAACTGCCATTGCGTTTGGTCAAAGTTTTTCTGCGTTTAAAACTGTAGGATCATCAACAGTAACAGCTTTAACTAATGGCTTTGTATTAAATGAAGCAACCACTGTAACTACTAACACCAACTCACCGGCAGTAACTGCAACCAAAGTCAGAATTCAAAATAACAGTTCAGTTAATACTGTTACTTTAAATGTTATCCGTACTATTGTTTATCAAAGTCCAGCTTTAAAACTTGATGGGGGCGGATCTTTCCCTGATTCGTATTTCTGTTTTGGATATAGCTGCTTTGGCAGCAATGTTAATACCGCCACCAGTACAGATTATACGGTGTTAAACCCTAACCAAACTTCAGATGCAGCAGGTCAGCCATTTTTATTGGATTTAGTGGAAGGGACTTCTTTAGGAAAATACTTTATCCGTTATAAACTTTTTAACGTTAATGATGCAAATGATACACTTTCGTTTACAGTTCGTTATAATGAGTTTTTAAGTGTTAACGAGAACAACAACATCCTTGAAAACGTAAGTGAGGTATACCCTAATCCAAGTGCAAATAATGCTTTTATAAATTTTACACTTAAACAGGAAAACACTGTAAAAGTTCTGGTTTACAACAGTCTTGGCGCCTTAGTGTATAATGGAACCGAACAAAAATTGTCGGCAGGTAAAAATAAAATTTCAGTTGACTGTAGTAATTTAAACTCAGGCATCTATTTTGTTAGCTTAAACGCAAATGGTTCAAAAGCAACCAAACGCTTGGTAATTAACAAGTAATCTGCTTTTTCTTGATAACAAAAGCCACCCAAAAGGTGGCTTTTCTTTTTTATACGCTAAAATTTTAGTTTCTTTGACCTAGCAAATTTTTAAGCAATTATGGAATTATACTTAGACTCAGCCAACCTTAAAGAAATTGAAGAAGGCTTTAAATTAGGCTTTTTAAATGGTCTTACTACCACCCCTACTTTTATGCAAAAGGAAGGGATTACCGATATTGACGGTACTATTGTAAAATTGAGCAAAATGGTGCCTGTACTTCAAATTGAGGCATTAGGCAACACTGCTGAAGAAATTTTAGCAGAAGCTGAGCGTCAATTAGCTTTAGGTTTGGATAAAAACAAAACAGTTTTTAAAATTCCTGTTTCCTTAGAAGGTGTTCGAGCTTGTAAATTACTTCGCGACAAAGGGCTTTTAGTAAACGTACATTTAGTTTATACTTTACAGCAAGCCTATATGGCTATGCATGCCGGTGCAACATATGTATGTCCGCTTGTTGGTCGTTTACAAGACCAGGGACACGATGCGTTAGCCCTAGTTGAGCAATGTGTTAATGCTGTAGATTTATACGGATACGACACAAAAATCATGTTCTCTTCTGTACGTCATACGGAGCATGTGCGTAATGCAATTAATGTTGGTGTTCATACCATCACGGTTCCGCTTAAAGTTATGAAGCAGTTAACTGAAAACAACTTCACAACCGTTGGTACAGATCAATTTATCATGGATACCCGATTAATGATGGTAAAGGTAAAAGAAGCAATAAAGGGGATTAATCCAATTGTTAGCGAAAACACCAGCTTAACAGATGCAATTATTAAAATGACTGAATTTGGTTATGGCGCAGTAACCGTTACAAAATCAGACGGAAGTATAAAAGGCGTGTTTACCGATGGCGGATTGAGAAAGTTAATTGGAGAAAAAGGCCGCGATGTTTTAAACAAAAAACTGTCTGATCTTGATTACCGCGAACCTATTACCATTGATGGAAACGTTTTATTAAACGAAGCTAATTCTATTTTCAAGAAAACAAATGTAGATACAATTGTTGTTACTGACGGAGGAAAGCCGGTTGGTATGCTTGATATTCAGGATATGAAAGGTTAATCTGAAAGCCGCCTAACAGCGGCTTTTTTATTATAAATAATTCAGTGCTGTCAAAAATATTATTGTTACAAAAACATTTATGAATTCAACATTTCATTTAAAATACATCACCAATAAAGAATTATTTTTATCAAAACTAAATGACATTAAAGCTTTTGTTTTTGACTGGGATGGTGTTTTTACTTCCGGGGAAAAAGATTTTGAATTACAAAGCCGTTTCAATGAAATTGATTCGATGGGCACTAACCTTTTACGGTTCTCTTATTACTTAAAAAACAAACATCTCCCGCTGGCAGCAATCATATCGGGCGAAAAAAACAAAGCTGCTTTTACCTTCACCAACCGTGAATGTTTTCATTGTAATTATTTCAAAATTGCTAATAAAATTGATGCTGCTAAACACATTTGCTTAACACACAACCTTGCATTAAAAAACATTGCATTTGTTTTTGACGATGTTTTAGACTTAAGTATTGCCAAAGAATGTGGATTGCGAATATTTATAACAAGAAAATCGACAAGATATTTCAGCGAATATGTAATTAAAAATAATTTAGCCGACTTAATCATTGATGGTGATTCTGTTTCGAATCCGGTTAGACTTATTTGCGAAGAAATCATCAATAATTACGGATTGTTTGACGAAGTTATTCATCAACGTGTTCAGTTTTCTGATAATTATAAAGGGTATCTGGAATTCAGAAAAACGATTAATCCAGTTTACTATAACGCTGTTGAAGGTAAAATTACCGAAACGACTGTTTAAAAATGATATTCCTTGTAATTCCTGCTAAACTCTTCCGGATCGATAGGTTTATTCAAGATAATATCATAAAAGTCGTAACACTCAAACAACCCGCCTTCATCATAAACACTTACGCTCACCGGAATCATTGTTTTTTCATCAATATATAATATCGCTCTTTTACAATAATAATTTGGTATTTGCAGCACTGTTCCTTCTTTTATGTAACCGAAGTCATTAAACAAATTGTTTTTTACACGAAGTAAATAATCATTCACATTAAACTTACCCGCAATCCCTGTTACTGTTTCCTTTTTTACGACTGTATAATTAAAAAAATTAAATTCTGACGACTCATATACAACCATATGACAATTATATCCGTTTTTCTCGTGCTTACCGTAATAAGTAAGCGACTTAAACATTTCGTTTTTCTCTTTACTGACTGCTAAAGCAATGGTTCTTCCAATAAAATCAAACCCCAATTCGTGAATGGTATAATGCTGATTCTTCCGCATTAAATTTCCAGAGGGATTTAACATTAATGTCACGTATGGAAACACGTGTGGTTTTACAACAGCCTTGTTTTCGTGCTTTCCGGTAACATAAAGAATTTCCAGTTTTTTCTCTTTATTTACAAAATACAATTGTCGCGGCTTAGGTATTAATTTTGATTCGGAAACCGAAGCTGAAAAACCATGCTCAACCCTTTCTATGGCTTTTACTTTAAAACGTACCGTTTTAATATGCTGAATTGAATCCAGCATTTCAGCAATTAGCCGGGCAGGATACAAGTGTTGCGACCAGCAATTATAGTTCCAAAGAAAAAAAGTGAATATGAGAATGCGTCGGAGCAAAATATTGTATAAATTTAATCCATAGTTTTAAATTCAGTACCATGTCCATGAAAATTTTAGGAATAATCCCTGCTCGATTTGCCTCTACCCGCTTTCCGGGCAAGCCATTAATCAATATAATGGGAAAAAGCATGCTCCAGCGCGTTTACGAACAATCAAAGAAATCCCTAAAATTAACCGAAGTGGTTATTGCTACAGATGACCAGAGAATTGCAGAACATGCCCAATCGTTTGGAGCAAAAGTTGTTGTTACGTACCCTGATCACCCAAGCGGAACAGATCGATGTTTTGAAGCTTATAAAAAAACTAATTCCGACTTCGATTACATCATAAACATCCAGGGTGATGAACCTTTTATTGACCCGGGTCAAATTGACTTGTTAGCCTCAATTTGTGATGGTAATACCGAGTTAGCAACCTTGATGATTAAATGTAACAGCTACGATGTGCTCTTTGATAAAGGCGAGGTAAAAATTACCCTTAACAACAACAACGAAGCATTATACTTTAGCCGGATGGTTATACCTTTTATTAAAGGCGTTGATGAAAAAGACTGGCATAAACACTTTAATTATTACCGGCATGTTGGTATGTATGCTTACCGAAATGATATTTTGGAAAAAGTAACTACCATGTTACCTTCATCTCTTGAAAAAGCTGAGTCACTCGAACAACTACGCTGGCTTGAGAACGGCCTTAAAATAAAGTGTGCAGAAACGCTTCATGACAGCCATTGCATCGACACGCCTGAAGATGTTGAAAAAGTAATAAAACTGATGGGTCTTGAAAATTAGTTATTAGGAGCTCCTTTATCTAACCAACATTGTACAATAGCTAAATCTGCAGCTGATATTTGCGGGCCACCTTGAGGCATGTCTTTTACAACTAAAAACCTGTTCTTAAAAGAACCATCATCCACCTTGGCTTTAGTTCCTGCATAGGTAGTAAAATCCGGTGTAGAACTGTGGCAACTTGTGCAATTGTAAGCACTTAAAATCGGCTGAATGTGTTTTGAGAATTTAATGGTATCACAAGCACTTGGCGTAGTGTTTGAAGATGCAGGAACGGTCTCTGGGGGTAAACCTACTTTATTTTCACACGATACAATTGTAAATACTAGAAAAAACAATACAACTAACTTTTTCATACTTGCTATTTATTAATCTAAATATAGCTATTTATTTAATTTTAACTCTAATTTATAAATTTATTTTTTATTTTTACTAGGTAATATTATTATAATGAAAAGCAAAATCTTACTTTTTTTAGTCTTCACTTTATTTATTTCATCAGTCACCCTTAAAGCAGCACCTATAGATGCTGGGGATCAGGTAAAAATTGCGCTAGCAAAACAAAAATTCCTTGGCGGACAAATAGTTGAAGCCTTAAACTTATATAAAGAGGTTTTAACAAAAAATCCAAACGACCCAATGGTACTTCACTATGTTGGATTATGCCATTTTACATTAAAAGAATACGATAAAGCTTTTGAACACTTTAACAAAGCCAAAGAGAGTAAAGATGTGAAATATGAAACGATGTTGTATTTAGGCCGCATTTATCAAAAGCAAAATAAATACGATGACGCTATTAGCAACTATGAAGCTTACAAAGCTAAAGCCACATCTAAGGAATTGGAAGAAGAAGACGCTTTAATCTACCTTGGTCAGTGTAATACGGCAAAAACCTTATTAGCATCTCCTCTTGATGTAAAAATTGAGAACATGGGCCCTGAAATCAACAGTCAATACGACGAACAGTCTCCGGCTATCTCAGCCGACGGAATGCGTTTAGTATTTAATACCCGTCGACCTGAAACTACCAATTCTCCTAAAGATGTTGAAGGTGATGGTAAATACTTTCAGGATATTTATTATTCTGAGTTTGATACGGTATCAAAAAAATGGCGTACGGCCGATGGTGTACCAGGCTCCATTAACACAGACGCGCACGATGCTTGTACTTCCATCTCTGCTGATGGAAAGCAGATTTTCATTTACAAAAATGATTTAAAAGATCCACAATCGCGCGGCGGTGACATCTATGTGTCGAAGATAGTTAACAACAAATGGCGTACGCCCGAAAACATGGCTAAGCCTATTAATACTACCTATTGGGAAGGCGGCGCTTGTATTTCTCCTGACGGCAAAAAAATATTCTTTACCAGTGAACGTCCCGGCGGTAGTGGCAATTCCGATATCTGGATGGCAGAACGCATTAGCAAACGTGAATGGGGCAAGCCGGTTAATTTAGGAACAGAAATTAACTCACCAATGGATGAAGTTGGTTTGTTTTTAGCACCGGATGGAAAAACCTTATTCTTCTGCTCTAACGGCAGCGGCTCAATGGGTGATTACGATATTTTTAAAACCGTTTTTGATAATGGTAAATGGAGCAAGCCTGTTAATTTAGGTTACCCTATAAATACCGAAAAACGCGACGGACCATTTGTGGTAAGTGCCGATGCGCAAACCGGTTATTTTGCAAGTAACAGAGATGGTGGTTTAGGTGAGAGCGATATTTACAAAGTTGACCTAAGTAATTACGCTGTTTTGGAAAAAGACGGAAAAGTAAAATCTAACAATGGCTTAAGCATTTTAAAAGGAACCATCCGTGATGGGTACGAAGGATATGGCTTAGCAGAAGCAGATGTAGAGTTTGCAGACGAAAGCGGAAACAAAGTTGGCAGCACAGCAACTAATGAGAACGGTGAATATTTTATTACTTTAAAAGGCGGATTAAAATATACTATTACAGTTAAGAAAAAAGGATTTAAAGATGCTGTTGAAGTGGTTGAATTAAAATTAGGCGCAAAAGAAACTTACTCTCTTGTTAAAGATGTAATGTTGAAGAAATAAATTTTAAAAAATTCTATATAAAAGCCCTCAAATGAGGGCTTTTGTTTTTAATACAAAAACTCCCAGGCTGATTTGTAAAAATTATTTTTCTCGCAATACTCAATAAACGATTTGTAAAAGGGATGATTGCCAATGGTAGAGGTGTCCATTATGACTACCAGTTTTTTTCTGGCGCGTGTTAAGGCAACATTCATCCTACGTATATCACTTAAAAATCCAATCTCACTATTCGCATTACTTCTCACTAATGATATGTAAATCACATCCCGCTCTTCTCCCTGAAACCCGTCAATTGTTTTTACCGATACATGAGGTACGGGCTTTTCACTGTAATCGTACTCTTTTAATTTTTCCGTCAGTAATTCAATTTGCTCTTTATATGGCGATATAATACCAACACTTATTTTTTGCTCGGGATACGAGTGCACGTACTGTTCCAATAATAAATTTAAATGCTTAAATACTACCTCCGCCTCACCCGGATTACACAAACTTAATGTCTCCGTATTTTGCACTTCATCAAAACTACAACCTGCTGTGTCAATCAATTCAACCGGAGTAGACAATAATTCCGAATCGGAAGTAGCATCTAATAAGGCTTCTTTCACAGTTATGTCTGCTTCCAATTCGTTATTGTAGAAATATGAATTGCTAAAACACATAATGGCATTGTGCATACGGTATTGACGTGTCAACAAACTCGAAACACCATCTAATTTAATGCATCTGTCCAGCATGGTTATATCCAATCCTTGGCCTTTTGCTTTAATACTTTTTACAACAGGCGGTAATTGAAAATGGTCGCCACTAAAAATGACTCTGTCGCACTTCAATAAAGGAATCCAAACCATTGGCTCCAATGCCTGAGATGCTTCATCAAAAAACAAGGTGCGAAAGGTTTTCTTTTGCAATGCCCTATTGGTTGATGTTACAGGCGTGCAACATATCACTTGCGCTTCTTCAAATAAAGAATTCACTACATGCTCCTCCAGTAAACGCGCTTCTTTGATGCAATTTTTTGCTTCCGCGTAATACATGGCTCTATTCGCTGCTTCTTCCCTGCCAAACACTCTCTTGTGTTTACCGGCCATTCTAAAATATTCTTCAGCATTACGACGTAAATTTTTTATGTCTTTATAATATTGATGATTTTGTACTTGCCCGTCAACCGAAGTATTTATTAATTCCTCCGAAATTCGCGCCGGATGTCCAACCCGCAACACATTCACCCCTTGTTCTAATAATTTTTCAGTAAGTAAATCAACTGCCGTATTTGTTGGCGCGCATACTAAAACTTGCTTCTCGGTTTGTAATGTTAAGCGAATGGCTTGTACCAATGTGGTGGTTTTACCGGTACCCGGCGGACCATGAATTACCGCAACATCGTTTGCCGATAAGACGTGTCGAATGGCTCTGTTTTGCGATAAATTTAAATTAGGAATCAAAATTGATTCATCCGGTCTTTCAAAGGACGGTTTTATTTCTCCCTGTAATATTTCTCTGAGTTCTGCGGTTTTGCAATTACGCGCATTAATAGCTATATCCAAAGCCTTTTGCATTTCGGTATAGCTATTATCATCAAACTGGATGTTGATGCCTAATTTCCCGTCGTAGGCCCATTCCGGTAATTCTTCACTATGTAAAATGATGAGCATTTTATTTTTACCCGAACGCTTAATGGTGCCTACCACTTCATAAGTCTCATCCTTTTCCTTATTACTAAACAAGGTTACATTTTTTCCGGTACCAAACTGGTGCGGTTCATCTAAGTGCGTCGTGCGTTCTACTTCTAGTTGAAGAAGGTCACCATAACCCAATTCCTGATTCAAAATCTGAATAGGATACCAGGTAACGCCATTTTTACGGCGGGTTTCAATATTCGCTTTTAAAAATTGTTCCTTATACTGAAAAAAATCTTCTTCACGCTCAATTAAAAGCAATTCCTTCAATAATTTTAAATGTGCAATTGAGGGTGAATCCATATATTTGTTTAATAGCCTGAAATGATTTTTAATACCATAGAGTTTGTTATTTTCCTGCTGGTGGTCTTTACCCTCTACTGGTCATTATTCAACAAAAATAGCACTCGCCAGAATATATTACTATTAATTGCAGGTTATTTTTTCTACGCCTGGTGGAGCTGGAAATTTTTGTTTCTGTTTATTGGCACTTCCTTAATTGATTACTTCGCCGCACAAAAAATAGAAAAGAGCGAAGAACCGGGTAAGCGCAAATTGTTTTTGATTCTCTCCATCAGCGGAAACTTAGGTGTTTTATTGTTTTTTAAATACTACAATTTTTTTGCTACTGAGTTCGCCAACCTATTTGGCATGAATCCGGATAGTTTGACACTGCAAATCATTTTACCGTTAGGGATTAGTTTTTATACGTTTCAGGCCATGGCTTACACCATTGATGTTTATCGCAAAACAGCTCCTGCCGAAAAAAACCTGCTTACCTATTTATGCTATAGCAGCTTCTTTCCGCAAATGTTATCCGGTCCTATAGAGCGCGCCAATCGATTAATGGTACAGTTTAAAGTGAAACGTGACTTTAATTACCGGCAAGCAGTAAAAGGATTAGAATTGATTTTATTCGGCTTTTTAAAAAAAGTAGTTCTAGCAGATAATTTAGCGGTAATCGCCGATAAAGGCTTTGGTTTTCCAAACAACTATCATGGTGTTGATTTAATCATTGCCACTTTATGTTTTACCTTTCAGATTTACTGCGACTTTAGCGGATATACCGATATAGCCAGAGGCGTAGCGCGCTTATTTGGTTTTGAATTAATTAAAAACTTTAACAATCCTTATTTCGCGCAAAACATTAATGAGTTTTGGAGAAGAAGACATATTTCATTGAGCACCTGGTTCCGGGATTACCTATACATTCCCTTAGGCGGAAACCAAAAGGGGAAATTAAGAACTTCATTCAATATCATTTTTGTATTCGCTATTTCAGGCTTATGGCATGGGGCTTCACGTACATTTATTGCCTGGGGATTGTACCACGGAATTTTATCGGCACTAAACCGAATGCTCAATTTCAAATTTGATTTTCCGAAACCGATAAAAATCTTCTTCAC
Source organism: Bacteroidia bacterium (assembly GCA_040403535.1). Taxonomy (GTDB): domain Bacteria; phylum Bacteroidota; class Bacteroidia; order B-17B0; family Aurantibacillaceae; genus JAHEYG01. The sequence goes on along the minus strand of JBBAKL010000008.1, from coordinate 15,110 downwards.
TTTTATAATTGTAGCTTTCGGTTTAATATTTTTTAGAGCAGCTAGTATGAGCGATGCTTATGCTGTCATTAAAAACTTATTTGTATTAGATGGCTCTTTGATAAAAATATTTTTAGGAATTAGTCCGCTTAAATTGTTTTTACTGTTTAGCACTTTAACATTGATATTTATTATAGAGCGTGTAAATGAATTAAAGCCTGATTATTTTCAAAATATATTTTCAAAAAAATACATTCGATATTCAGCTTATTATTATGCAGTGATCATTATTTTATTGTTAGGCGTTTACGATAACACACCCAACTTTATTTATTTTCAGTTCTGATGAAATTATTTTTAAAGAAAATATTACTTTTTACATTACCAATTTTGGTAATGCTTGTGGTTATTTTCTTTAAACAGACTAACCGCGAATTCAATTACAATTACATTAAAGGCGATTGCGATGCCCGTGGTAAATTATTCTATAAAAAACTTTATTCAGATTGCAATAACATCGATTATCTGTTTGTAGGCTCCTCAAAAACCATGAATGGGATTAATGATGGTTTAATAGAAGATAGCCTTAATGCAGGCGATACTGTAAAGATCCATCTGTACAATGCAGGCTATTGCCGTTTTGGACGAAACCTTGATTATTTGTTTTGCAATGAGTTTGCTATTAAAAACAAGATAAAAAAGATTTTTCTTGAGGTACGTTCAGACGAATCCACTACCTCTCATCCGATCTATGCGTATTTAGCAAACAGTAATGAAATCATAGAAGGCATAAAAGCGCTTAATGCAAAAGTGTTTTCTGAAATTTATGATCACTTTTTAATGAATTTGAATTATACCAGATGTAATTTAAAATTAGACAAGGCTGAAAAAAATAAAGAGAAACTTCAACTACATGGCTGGAACAATATCGATCGCGTATTATCAAAAACCGAACTAGATGGTTTTTACGAAAAGGAAAAATTAAAATTTAAGAAAGGTCGTGTTAATACACAAGCGTTAGAATATGTTTACAGCGATTTTTACCTTGACAAAATTCATGGTTTATGCGAAAAACAAAATATTGAGTTAAATTTTATTTACCTCGCCAGCTATGGCAATGTAAACAAAGAACCGGCATTTAAATCAAAATACGAGAAATGGGGAAAAGTAATTATTGGTCCTGATAGTATCTATAGCAATCCTTTGTACTATAAAGATGTAGCGCATTTTAACACTGCCGGCTCCACAGCTTTCTCAAAATACCTCGCAAAAGTTTTAGCGGGTATATAGGATTTTTTCCGCCGTTTTTCCTTTATAATTCACTTGAATTCTTAATCCGCCTATTCCCTCAACGGGGATTCCTAATTCTGTTTCATCCGTTTCTTTTTCATACAGTATTTGATCTCCCAAAATCACTTTCACTTTATAAGTTTCTTTTTTATTTAACCCATTGCAGAATATTTTAAACTTACCGTCATCGGTATTAAGCAACGAAACAAAAATACCCTCATTCACATGATCTTTCTTTTTACCATAAAGCATTTTAGGATGATTTTTAGCTTTTGTTTTTGAAGCCGGCGGATTCATATCAGACGGGTTAACAGAATTTGTTCCGGCCTGCATGTCGTCTAAAGTCCATGCTCTAATATAATCAATTACAAAAGGCTCAAAACTATTATCATCTTCCCGTGGGCCCGGATGAAACGGGCCGTTATTGTCTGCAACAGCAATATTTGCAACAATATGTTTTGGTTGATTAAAATTAACTTTTGAAACAGCAATACATTTTCCATTTAAATAGAATTTGATCTCTTTATCTGTCCATAACGCGGAAACCACATTGAATTCTTTAGTTAAATCACCGTTCAGTTTTATCCATCCTCCAAAACTTTTCTTTTGCCCAATAAAATTTCTCACCACATCACAACCCTGACAATGTGTATCCACATGTGTTTGATCCTCCCGTTCTCCTTTCAATTCCATAATATCAATCTCCTCATTAGGCGAACCGCCATATAACCAAAACGCTGGCCACAATCCTTTATCAGATGGCGCTTTAAACTTACATTCAAAATAACCTTTTAAAAACTTTCTGTTACTTTGAATAAGCCCTGATGTATACTTGAATTTTCTTTTGTTATAACCCTGGAAAACACCTTTTCCGTTTTTTATGGAATCATTATCATTCATCCAATCGATTAACCGTGCATCTGTATTTTTTTTATCTGTTGTAATAAACAGACTGCCATTTTTTAATTCAAGATTTTCAAAATCTGAATAATATTGTTGCTCTTTATTCGATACAATACTCCTGGCCCATCCATACCAGCTTTTCCATTTTTCTTTATTGATGGACGGGTCTGAAAATTCATCCCCATCCATATAATAATATGTTATAACTGTATCTTTATTAATTTGCCATAGTGTTTGAGCTTGCAAACTTAAGCTTGTTGTCAAAAACATCAGCGCCAGTAATTTTTTCATTATTTTTCTTTATTAAAAAGTTCCGTCCGTAACTGACCGGATGTTTTTGTGCTGCCATCATGACTCCAACCCGGCGGACCAAAAACATACATTAACTTGTTTTTAAATGAAGTTTTCTTTTTCAAATCATTCCAAATATTTTTCCATTCATGAAACACCATTGTAATCGGATGAAATGTTTTAATATTGGTTGTTAAGCCATATTTAACCGGATCTGTATCTACTTCCTTTTGAAAAGTGCCAAAAAGTTTATCCCAAATAATTAAAAACATACCCATGTTCTTATCCAGATAACGCACATTACTGCCATGGTGTACACGATGATGAGAGGGTGTAACTAAAATATATTCTAAAACCCCCATGTTTTTTATTAATTGTGTATGTACTAATATTCCGTAAATCTGAGTAGCCGCATACATAAACATAATATCAACTCCCTTAAAACCCATCAAACTAATTGGGATAAAATATACGAAACGGTATAAAGGTTGAAAAACAGACGATCGGAATCCTACAGTTAAGTTAAATTCCTCACTGCTATGGTGAGTAACATGAACTGCCCAAAAGAAACGGCAATAATGATCAATTCGGTGAAGCCAATAAAACATGAAATCTTCAGCTACAGCTAACGTCACCCAATACAAGACAATATGTTGTATTTCAAAAAAGCGAAACTGATAAAAATAATTTAAAACGAATAAGCAAACTCCACGTATTACAATATCCAAAGTGAAATTTAAGGAAGACAAATAAATATTCGCCAAAATTCCTTTAGTCGTGTATAAATGGCGTTTATGTAAATAACTGTATAGGATCTCGCCGCCAATAACAACGATGTAAATTGGCGTTGTAATTAATATTAATAAACTTTCTCTGAACTCATTCATAACCTCAACAAAATTACTAATTAATTAAGGTCTGCAATAATGATTTGTTTCAATTTGTTTGAGAAATCAATTTATAAACAGGAAAAAATAATTAGAGCCTTAAATACTTTTTTTCGAGATGGCAACTTTATATTGCCATCCCGAAACAATATTAAATTATTCTTTTGCGCCAATGAACAATGACACAATACCTTTTACAGTTTCTGACTTACCGTCGGCTGTTTTGTATTCAATAACATAGAAATATGAACCGGTAGGTACTGCTATACCGGAACCGGTGCGGCCGTCCCATGAACCTGCTACTCCATCCCATTCAGTCATTTTTAATCCCCAACGATCAACAATGATGCAATGTAAATCAGTGATACCTGTTCCGCTTACTTTAAATACATCGTTCACACCATCTCCATTAGGTGTAAATACGTTTGGAATTGTAACAGCAATTGGTTGAATAATGTCTAAACATTTGGTTAACGAATCCGCACAACCCGAAGCATTGGTAGCCGTAACCATTTTAATACAGAAATTACCTGTTCCATTATAAATGTGATTTGGATTAGATGCGTTATTTGAAATACCACCATCTCCAAAAGTCCAATTTGCGATTAATCCAAAACTATTCAGCGAAACTGTTGTTCCTAAATTAAATTGCGAACCACCATTAATATCAAAAGTAGCCGTATTTACAGGCAAGAAATTTACTGTTATTACAGTTGAGGTGGTAGCTACACATCCTGAAGTAAATGTTCCATTTGCTGTAACTGTATAAGTTCCGCTTCCTGCATAACAATGTGTTGAAACAGTAGTTGTGCCGGTAGCGTCGCCGTAATTGAAAACTACATTTGAATAGCCGGAAGTAACGGAAAAATCAGTACATGCGCCCGGGCAAAAAGGACTTTGATTCGCATAAGAAATGATTAATGCTGGAGCTGAGTTAACAGTTACAGTAGCGGAAACCGATGCGCTACACGACCCATTTGCTCCATCAATAGTATACGTTGTGGTTGTAGTAGGGCTAACCACTATGCTAGACAAATTAGATCCGCCAGGCGTCCATGTATAATTATTTGCTCCAGTTGCTGTTAATGTAGCAGAACCGCCGCAAATAGTTGGACTATTCACCGTAAGTGTAGGTGTTGGTGTAACTGTTACATCAATAGTTGCTGAATTATCGCATCCGGAACTTGCACCGGTTACTGAATACGTTGTAGTAATTGATGGCGTTACCGCCAGTGTTGATCCATTAATACCTCCAGGAACCCATGTATAACTTGATGCGCCTATAGCGCTTAAAGTTGCTGTTTGGCCTGAACAAATAGATGAACCGGTTAAAGTTATACTTGGAACAGGATTAACTATAACGGTTGACGTACCGCTGCCACTACATGCTCCTGATGTACCATTTACTGAATACGAAGTAGTTGTTGTTGGTGTTACTACAATAGATGTAGTAGTAGCGCCTGTATTCCAGGTATAGGTACTTGCAGGACTAGAAGCTGTTAGTGTTACTGACTGCCCTGAACAAATAGTTGCGCTATTAACACTAATGGAAAGCGCTGCGCCAACACTTACAGAAACAGTTGAAGAAGTTGAACAATTTCCATTCGCTCCGATTACAGTATAAGTTGAATAAGAAGCCGGAGCCACAGTAAATGTTGATCCTGTACTTGATCCCGGGTTCCAGGTATATGTTGTTGCCCCACTTGCTACTAAAGTAGCCGTTTGACCGGTACAAATTGTAGCCGAATTAGCAACCAAAGTAGGTGTTGGAGTAACATTTACGCTTGCACTTGTTGTTGAAACACATCCGGCCGAGCTTGCACCGGTAATTGTATAAGTTTGATTGCCTGTCGGACTAACTGTAACCGAACTGCCACTTAAACCACCCGGATTCCATGTATAAGTTGAAGCGCCGCTGGCACTTAGATTAACTGAATTTCCTGAACACACAGTTGCGTTAGCAACACTCACTACAGGAAAAGTATTTACAGTTACAGCTGTAGTTTGTGTTCCGCTACACAATCCGCTTGTACCACTGATTGTGTAATTAGTTGTTGACGCAGGATTAACAGTAATGCTGTTTGATGTAGATCCGGTTGACCAGGAATAAGTAGTAGCGCCAGTCGCGATTAATGTAGCTGTTTGACCTGAACAAATACTTGGACTGTTAACACTAATCGAGATTGCCGAACCAATGGATACGCTCACTGTGCGTGTATTTGTACAATTTCCATTAGCGCCAGTAACTGTATACGTTGAATTGGAAGCCGGAGCCACAGTAAATGTTGTTCCGGTAACACCCCCCGGATTCCATGTATAAGTTGTTGCGCCACTTGCTACTAAGGTGGCGGTTCCACCAGGACAAATTGTTGCTGAAGATGCCGCTACGGTTGGAGTTGCTGTAACTGAAACATTTGTTGTACGGGATCCGACACAGGATAAGCTACTTGTTCCAATTACAGTGTAGTTAGTAGACGTACTTGGACTTACGGTCACCGAACTGCCACTTAAACCACCCGGATTCCAGGTATAGGTTGAAGCGCCGCTTGCAGTTAATATAACTGTTTGCCCGCTGCACATTGTTGGCGAATTAGCCGAAATAACAGGTAAAGCATTTACATTTACACTTAGCGTTCTTGTATTGCTGCAAGAGCCATTAGAGCCCACTACAGTATAGGTAGTTGTTACGGTTGGTGACACGGAAATAGTTGCTGTTGTTGGGCCCGTGCTCCATGTATAGGAAGTTGCACCACTCGCTGTTAAAACAGTTGATGCTCCGATGCAAATGGTATCACTATTAGCAGATACAGTAGGCGTAGGCGCAATAACAACCGTTGTGGTTCGCGTACTGGAACAAGTTCCGTCATTACCTGTAACCGTATAGTTTGTAGTAACTGTGGGTGAAACAACAATTGATGTTGAAGTAGCTCCCGTATTCCAGGTATAAGTTGTAGCACCGCCAGCAGTTAATGTAGCACTTTGACCTGAACAAATTGTTGCAGTATTAGATGTTACTGTTGGAAGCGAGTTTACTGTAACTGAAGTTGTTTGATTAGAACCGCATGAGCCATTGCTTCCGGTAATAGTATAGGATGTTGTTACTGTTGGATTAACAACTATAGAAGGAGAAGTTGCTCCCGTATTCCAGGTATAAGTTGTAGCGCCACTTGCAGTAAGTGTTGCTGTTTGTCCATTACAAATATTAACAGGTGTAGCCGTAATGCTTGGAGCGCTCAATAAAGTAACAGTGGTTGTTCTCTCTCCTGAACATGTAGATAATGCTCCCGTAACGGTATAGGTTGTTGTTACCGTTGGGTTAACTACAATGGAAGCTGATGTTGCTCCGGTATTCCAGGTATAGGTTGCAGCACCACTTGCAGTAAGCGTTGCTGATTGTCCCGAACAAATTGAAGGTGAATTAACCGTTAATGTAGGGCCGGTAATTACTGAAATAACCGAAGGCACACGGTATGTGCCACCATCGCAGAATCCGGCATATAATGTATAAGTTCCGGGGGCTGTAAATGTTGGTGTTGTAAAAGGTGAACCTGTACCGATTGGTGATCCGCCTGCCGCTGCATTAAACCAGTTAATCGTAACTCCAATTGTGTTAGTTCCTGCTGATAATGAAGTAGAATTATTAACGCAAATTGTTGTGGAAGGAGTTGCTGTTAGTGTAATTGCCGCTGGTATCGTACCGTTAGATCCCGTTCCGCCATTTGTTGCGCCATTTGGCGGGAAGTTAGTTCTGATAGAGCTGGAATTACCGGTTACAATTCCGCAGGTACCACCGGCTACAGTATTTAAAGGTAACGTTCCGCTTACGCTTATATATCCGCCACCCCCGCCTGCACCAGGACCGTAGGCTTCGGTATTTAAACAAGGTGCTCCAAAATTTACATTACCACCATTACCACCACGTGCGCTTAATGCGTTTGCTGCTGTTAAATTTGTAGTACCTACAACATTTAATACAACAGTTCCGCCGCCGCCGCCGCCGCCAGCACCATCTTTACCAGTACAACTTCCGGCTATTACAGTATTTTGACCGTTTCCGCCATCAGCTGCAATTGTTCCTGCACCCGAAAGGCTTCCGTATACCAACATATACACCATACCGCCTCCGTTACCAGCAGGCGCCCCGTATCCATCGTTAGCATCACCGGCTCCACCGCCACCGCCTATAAATAATTTTCCGGTAGAATAATTTAATGGTCTGCCTCCAAATCCTCCCATGTTTCTTCTGCCATCTCCCGACCATCCGCCTGAACCCGGACCAAATACAGTAGGATTTTGGTTAGTTGAAGAGAATGAATATCCGCCACGACCACCTCCTGAAGAAGTAAATGTTGCAAAACCTGCCGATTCTAAATTCCAAGCAGTTGCATAGCCAGCCGCCGGATTACCGTAGGCACGATATGCCGCAACTACCCCACCGTTAGCTCCTCCGCCACCGCCGGCATTATGAGCTGTACCTCCACCGCCGCCATTTGCAATAGCGCCACGACAAAAGACAACCGACCAGTTTTTATAATCATTGGTGTCACCCGCGATACTTTCTCCTTTGTAGGCACCTTCAGAAGGTTTAGTTGAACCGAATTTATTAGCTCCGGAAAGCGTAGATGAGTTTTCTACAGCGCCGCCCCTGAAACCTTTTCCGGTTACACTAATTGAAGGCACGCTGCTTAATGTGGCATTAGACTCAACCTCAACCACCACAATACCTCCGGTAGATCCATTCCATGTTGGACAAGTAATAAATCCGGCTCCACTTACTGCAAGAGTTGTAAACCGAGGTACGCGAACTACCTGAGTTTTTCCGGTGTTAGAATATGAGTTTTTCAATTGACAATCTAAGCTCATGGATGTTGCACTCAAAATCGAATTGATCTGCGCAAATTCATAATTACCACAGGTATTGTAATTTTGAATGTAACCCATGGAAGTGTCATTAGGCAAACCCATGGTTGGGTCAATCCATGGAAAATTTGAATACGCATTAACGGTGGCGCCTTGCATTTGGATGATCATTACCAAATCTCCTGTAGTATAACCGGCTGTGCTGGTAACCGAAACAGAAGTAGCTCCCGCGTTAACACTTGCAGTTAAAGCAGTATAAGCATTTACAATTGTGTTGGCAACTGTAATATTTCCGGCACCATTCTTACCACGTTGAGCCGATGTGCAAAAAACTGAGAATATAAATACAAAAATGAATATCTTTTTCATTGGATAAAAGTTGCTTAAGCAAGATTCTAATTTACTAAAAAATTAGTGGATTTCACAATGGGATTTTGGTTTTTCGGTAAAAATAACCCGTTAGTCGGTTATTATTACTTTTCGGGTTATAAATTTACCGTTTGATTCTAATTTTAACAGGTAAATACCATTATTGACATTGGTGAAAAAATAAGGTTTTTCTGAAAATAAGCCGTTTTCGGTTCTGATTAGTTTTCCATCAATTAAATAAAGGCAAAGTTTATATTCGGAGGGATGCGTTAACTTTACAATGAGTTGATTATTGTAAAATGTAACACTCATGAATTCTGACAATTCTTGCTCGGCGATATTGGTAAGTGTAATGATTTTTGTAATGCTGTCGGATGTACAGGAATTGGAAGACTTCAGCTGAACTGTATATGTACCCGGACCCGAAAAGTTGAAGGTGGGATTTTTGGCAGAACTCCCAAATGACCATTGATATGCTTTTGCGTTAAGAGAAGAGTTAAAAAATTGAACCTGAAAAGAAGGATGAATGGTATAGCTAAAATTAGAGATGGGTTTAGCGGAGCCTAAATTCCATACATCAGTACTATCTAATACGGTTTTAGAAGCAATTGTTTGAATAGAACTAAGTTCATTAGAAGGTAAAGATGGATTGTAGTTTGAACCCACTGTTGTTTTCTTAAAAATTGAAGAATAAAATACGCATGCCGCTAAATAAGATCCATGCAGACTCGGGTGACTTTCATCAGAAATGTATAAATCAATTAATGGAAAAGCGTTTCTGAAATTTTTCCAGGCAACACCAACAGGCGCGGCAGTTGCAGCAAAACTATCTTTAAACATTAGATAGCTCTCGCGGAGGCGGGCATTCATTCCTGCAAAAGTGCATACAGGTGTATATAAAGCGCAATTAGATTGGTCACCGTTTTTTCTTCCCCAAGTCATAAAAAACATGACTTCAGTACAAGGATTATTTGCCCTAACGCTATCACACAATTGTTTCGCGTAGGGATATGTTTGACTCATTACTTGTGTTGGTGAGAAAGAAGGCTCCTGACTTTGTCCTTGAAGAACAACAACATCCCAATTCATAGCACGGATTTTTTGCCAGGTTGTTGAATTTGAACAATGCATTTGAAATGTAAATCCACCGGGCGCACTGGAGTCGTAAATGACAGTATCTTGTTTTGATAAAGCTATATCGGCAACCAACTGAGGAAGATTATTGAAATAGGTATAACTGTTTCCGATAAACAGAACTTTCTTTTTTGATTGAGAAAAAGAAGTAATTGATAATAAGAATATAAATACTACGATGCTTTTTTTCATAAAACAAAGGTAGGTGTAGTACTGCAGAATTACCATTTATAAACTCAATACTATTGCCGGCCTACTCATTAATAGTGCAGAAAAACAAAAAGTCCCCTGAATTAACAGAGGACTTTTTGAACCAAAGCAAAATTGCTTAACCCTTAATTATAACAATCTGCTTATATTCTTTAGTTTAATTTGAAAGGCGGAATTTTTCCTTCTTTCATCAACTGTAAACTTTTCTTTTTGTGTTCTTCGAAATTTCCGAATGCTAAAGCATCTAACATTTCCTGACGCGACATGTTTGGATTTCCGAATTGCTTTCTGATTTCATCAGAGCAACGATCCACATACTTTTCAAATTTTGCAGGTGCCCACAAATATTCTTTTTTTGCGGCTTCCTTATCAAACTTAAATTCTTCAGGTAGGCCACCTTCGATTTTAGATTTAATTTCTAAACCCTCATAGGTTTTTGGTAACTGACGGTTATCAAACAAAAACGGTTTCGAAATCATGATAACATGTTTCTTACGTTTAGGATCAATCATTGATAATCCTTCAATACGTAAACCTTTTTTCTTTAAGGTATTGTATTTACTCTCGAAGTTTTTTAAAATCTCAAACATGGCTTTTTAGACTTATTAACAAATATAAGGGGTAAAGCTGTTAATAACTTCGATATTTAGACGAAAGTCCTTAAAAACAAGAGCAATAAAAGCCGAAGGCAGTGTTCCTAACTTGTTTAAAACCAGTTAATTGATTTTTAATAACCTTATATATTACTAATAATCAGCGTGTTATTATTTTTTGCTTCCTGTTTGTAATTAGGCCTTTGCGAGCCTCCGTTTGATGCCAAAATCCAGAATCCTATCGATGAACTCATATGGCTTATAGTGATTGATGGCGGCCTGATGATAAATACAGGTTGCAGGAGTCATGCCCGGAAGTGAATTTACTTCTATAAAAATCACTTCTGCTTTCGGTCCATCAAAAACTCTTACAAAGGCATCTATTCTACAATAACCTAGCACATTCAGTGCTTTAGCGGCAGCACCTAAAGCTTGTTTCACTTGATCAGAAAGTAGTTGTCTCTCTGCAGGATCTTTTGCGTAACGCGCAGGAGTTATATTTTGTCCCTGACCTGCCAAAAACTTTTCTTCCAAACTCAACACATCGCCTTCAGCCAATGCCTCTGATGCTTCAAATACCTCGTATTCTAACTGGCCTTTAGAATTGTACTTAGTTAGCATACCGCCGGTAATTTCTAAAAAGTGTTTTGCGCCATTTCTAGAAATCAGTTCTTCAACCAAAATTACAGGCTTCATTGGAAATTCTTCCTTTGGCTTGATGTGCAACACTTCTGCCGCCTTTTCATCCAGATCCTCCGAATTACGAAACATCAACTTTGCGAATGCTTCAAATTCCTCGAAAGTTTTTATTTTTTTCACCGCACTGCTGCAACCATCATCTACCGGCTTAGCAATGAAAGGATAGTGGTAATCGTTTTGTAAAGTAGCCATAATTTGCTCCTTATTCTTATTCCACATTTCTGATGTAATCAGCATATGCTTAGCTGCAAGCAAACCATTTTTCATCAGTAACTCATTGGTGCGATACTTGTCAATGGTAATTTCAGAACTCGATTTGTCTGAGCCGTTATAGGTTAACCCTACGGCTTCTAATTTCTCCTGAACGGAGCCATCTTCACCCGGACGACCATGAAGTGCAATAAACACCTGACTAACCTCTTTAGCCAAATCTTCATAGGTTAAAAGTTGCGGTGCCATTAAACTGGAAGCAGATGAATATTTTTCGGTAACCGTATTACACTCTTTTATCGTTTGGTTAATGATTGGATGTACCTTATAATTATTAATCTTTTCCTTAATATCATCCGCATTATCCTTTAATAACAAATTAATCGGTAGCTTATACATTAAATGATTATCGGCATTTCCAGTCAAGAATACCGGTATAGGCGCATATTTTTCAGATGAAGCCAACTTTTCATAAATGTTTCTTCCGCTTTCAACAGAGATGTGGCGCTCTGAAGAATAACCTCCTAATATAACAGCCACTTTTATTTTATTGCTTCGGGCTGTTTTTTCGCTTTTTATATTACTATCTAATTGCGTTAATAAAGTGTCGTAAAGTCTTGCTCCTTTCGAATTTTTTATTCGTTTAGCCAGGGAAGTGCGTATTATATAAGTTAAGAATTGTGATGGGTTTAACCCAATCTCTGCCGCCTGATGGAAGAAAAATGACGATGGCATCATCCCAGAAGTTGTGTTCGGATCGTTCAAAAATATTTTACCGTCCTTGCTTAAAAATCCATCAATACGTGCATACACATCAAAATTTAATGTGTAAAATAATTTTTCGCATTCTTTTCTGATATCGTTTATCTGATTGTCCGGCAAATCAATTGGTGTTATTTTTCTCGATAAACCAGGCATGTATTTACTTCTGTAATCAAACAACTCTTTCCCTTTTCTTATTTCTGTTGGAGGTAATGCAATTGCCTTCCCTTTCTCATCCTCCAGAACAATACAACTAAATTCTTTACCCTCAATAAATCCTTCAACCAAAACTGTGCTTTCTCCATCCAAACTTTCAAGCACACAACCCTCTTTTGTTTTTAAATGAGAATTTAGTTTTTCAATTAAGGTATTAGGATCGTAAACCAAATCCGAATTGTCGATTAAAATTGGTAGGCCAATTCCTTCTCTGATATCTGTTATATGACGAACCCACTCAATTTTTTCGCGTTCATTTAATTTATTCCATTCTATAGCATCTGCCCATTTGGTAAATAATGCTTTTTCAATAGCCGACATAAACGCCTGCTCGCTATTATTAGAAAGAATAGTTACGCCAATGGAAGAGCCCTGATTAGCAGGCTTGATCACCATTGGAAAACCTATTTCCGCTTTCGCCTTATCCCACACCCCCTTGCACTCACCCTTTATCCAAGCCGCACGGTCAATTGTGAAAAAAGAAGGTGAATTAAAGCCGGCGCGTACCATTAAAGTTTTTTGTACACTCTTGTCTATGCCAATTGCTGAAGGCAATATGCCCGATCCTGAATAGGGTATACTTAAATATTCAAATAAACCCTGAATTCTTCCATCTTCACCATAGGGGCCATGCAAGCACAGAAAAGCAAAATCGATTAATGTATTTAGTTCGTCAACTTTTACTTTTTTACCAATTCTTGTGATGAGTTCGTCTTGTTGCTGAACGGATAAGTTACCTAAGTTTTCTGCATAGTATTGGAATTCGGTATTGGAGGCAGAAAGAAATTCAACCGGCGGATAGAAATCGCGAATAGTGCCTTTGTATACAAATTGCCAATTAAGCAAAACGAAATTCCCGAACGAATCTACAAATAGCGGAACTGCTTCAAAAATAGACTTGTTAAGATTATCGTAAACCGTGCGGCCGCCTGCAAAAGAAATTTCTCGTTCTTTTGAACGGCCGCCAAAAATAATTCCAATTTTTAATTTAGACATAAGTATAGAGCAATAGAAAATTACAGGCAATTTTTACCTTCTTAAATTTCAAGTTTTAAAGGGCTTGATTTTAAAGGATCAATTAGAAGTAATTAACGGATTAATTAACAATCTATACGTAGGAATTAAGGAAGGCGTTCAGTTTTTGAACTGCCAAGGCCCTATGAGAAATACTATTTTTCTCTTCCGATGTCATTTGAGCGAATGTTGTAGTGTAACCTTGTGGTATAAACACAGGATCGTAACCAAATCCGTTTTTGCCGAGTATTTCAGTTGAAATCGTTCCATTGATTTTACCTTCAAACGTGAATTCTTCACCATTAATTACTAATGCAATCACGGTTTTAAAGCACGCATTTCGGTTACTGTGGTTTTTAAGATTTTGAAGTAATTTGACAATATTATTAGCATCATTCTTCGGTTCGCCAGAATAACGGGCTGAGAAAACTCCCGGCGCACCATTTAAAGCTTCCACTTCCAAGCCCGAATCATCAGCAAAACAATTTAAACGGAATTTATTAAAAACATGCCTTGTTTTTATTAATGCGTTTTCATGAAATGTATTTCCTGTTTCCTCTATATCATCAAAACAATTAATATCTTTCAAAGACAAAATTTTTATCCGGCTGTTTACTACCTTTTGGACTTCGGCAGCTTTATGGTTATTAGCGGTAACAAATACCAGTTCCATATATGAACGTGAAATCGTAATTATATTATTCTTCTAACCAAACTTTAGGAAGCTTTTCGGTTATTTCAATGTTTTCGAATTTGGCGCTTTTTTTAATTCCGGCTGTTTTTGCCCATGCCGCCATCTTTTGTAAACCTTCATTTAAAGTGGTAAAACCTTTTTCATCAACTTTAAACACATTTTTCATTTTAGTATGATCCGAATAAGCGTGCTGAACTTCGTTGCGTGCATCCAAATAACGAACCGGCTGACTAACACCCATTACCTTTATTACTTCTTCGGCTAATTCTTTCACTGAATAATCATTATCGCCTCCAATATTAAACACCTCATTATAGGCTTCTTTAATGTTTACTGATTTGGCAATATAGGGCGCTACATCGGCAATGTAACTAAAGGCACGTGTTTGCGTTCCGTCGCCAAAAATGGTAAGCGGTTTGCCCTGCATCAGCTGGTTCATAAAGATGCCAACTACGTTCCGGTAACGATCGCCTAGATTCTGGTATTCGCCATATACGTTATGCGGACGGAAAATGATATAATTTAAACCAAACATCTCATGGGTTACTTTCAAATCCATTTCCACCGCGTACTTTGCAATTCCGTACGGATCTTCAGGCATGGGGGTTAACTCTTCACGCATCGGCAATTGACCCTTGCCGTAAACTGCAATGGAAGAAGTAAAGACAAAACACTTGATTTTATGTAAAACTGCCTGATTGATCAGATTTATGCTGCCTAAAACATTATTATTATAATTAAATCGTTTAATAAAGTGGCTCAACCCTTCGGCTGCATAGGCAGCTAAATGGTAGACGTAATCAAACTTCTCTTCGGCAAAAAGTTTTTGAAGTAAACTGTAGTCGCTAATAGAACCAATTACCAGCTTGGCTTTTGGATTAACATTTTCTTTAAATCCTCCGCTTAAATCATCAAGAACCACTACTTCATGACCCATTTCCAATAGATGATTAGTAACATGAGCACCAATAAATCCTGCTCCACCGGTAACTAATGATC
>JBBAKL010000007.1:0-79227 GCA_040403535.1 Bacteroidia bacterium | reverse complement strand
CAGTATTACAAGAATTGTAACTTAAATGATCTTTCCATTCACCAACTTTTACCTGCGACTGAATGCCGGTGGCGATAACAACAAAAATAAAAAACAGTAAGTGCTTTAACATATCGTTTTTATAAACGTAAGTGCATTAAAATTATTATAAAAATAACTGAAATTATTGAATATAAGGACGCCAAAACCGATATGCTTTATTGTATAAATACACTTCAGGCCTGTTTTTTTATTACCTTTGCCGCTTTAATGCAATAATTCTGTACGGCTAAATCCATGCAATAAGATTATCCTTAAGAACAACAGCATCAAAATACGTTCTTATAACATAATGGTCCCGTAGTTCAACTGGATAGAATGACAGATTCCGGTTCTGTTGGTTGTGGGTTCGAATCCCGCCGGGATCACAAAACTTTAAGCTTATTAAGCTGCATTTGGAGTGTTGTGTGAAGATTTAATATATTCTTGCCGATTAAAACCACTTACCAATAAAATGTTTAAACAACATGTTATTAGACTTTATCTTTTCTAAATGAAACAAACCTATTTGTCACTTAAAATACACCTGTTCACTTACGCATTTGTTGCGTTAAGTATTATCGGATGCGCTCAAGAGCCTAAATCCACCAATAGCTTAACTAATTGCCCGATTGAAGGGAATGCGGTTTCAGACCGAATAAAACAACTTAACATACTTAAAAACAGAGTTTCTTTTCCGTCTGCAAAAGACTTTGATAACACCATAACCCTAGAAAAACTTTTAGCGCCCGGTAATGACACAAAACGATGGTCAGACAAAAAGGCTGTCAGTATTGTAGGCTATGTTTACGATGTAAAAGTGGGCGGTATCGAAACCTGCAATTGTAAAACCAAAGACAAAAACTTGAGGGATACACATATTGAACTGGTAACCAATCCTATGAACCCTGCAAAATCGGTACGTTTTATTGCTGAAGTTACGCCGCGCTGGCGCGAAATAATGAAAAAGAAGGGGGTAAACTGGTCAACCTCAACATTAAGGGACAAGTATTTGGGGCGCTGGGTAAAGATTGAAGGCTGGCTTTTTTTTGACGACGAACACGATCAACAGTCACAAAATACACGTCCGGATGGTAAAAAAAATTGGCGTGGCACTGCGTGGGAGGTTCATCCCATAACAAATATTGAGCTTACAAACAGGCCCAGATAATTATAATTGCTTGCTTTACACCTTTTTTATATCAAAAAAAGAAAAAAATTAAACTTTTTCTTTTGCTTATTTACAAAATACATAGTAATATTGCAACCCCAGTTTGGGAAAGATTCCTCCTTAGCTCAGCTGGTTAGAGCACGTGACTGTTAATCACGGGGTCCCTGGTTCGAGCCCAGGAGGGGGAGCTACAAGAGGATGCACAACAATGCATCCTTTTGTTTTTTATAAACTTTATAAATGATTAATTCATGAGCCTTTTAGTTGTAGGAACAGTTGCGTTCGATGCTATCGAGACGCCTTTTGGTAAAACTGATAAAATTGTAGGAGGCGCTGCTTCGTACATTTCATTAGCCGCTTCATATTTTTATAAAAATATTCATTTAGTTTCCGTTATTGGAGACGATTTCCCTCAAGAATTTTTAGATATACTAAAAAATCAAGGTGCTAATTTAGAAGGTTTGCAAATTAAAAAAGGACAAAAATCTTTCTTTTGGGCGGGTAAATACCATAACGATTTAAACAGTCGCGATACATTGGATACCCAATTAAATGTATTGGCAGATTTTGATCCGATTGTTCCTGAAAATGCTAAATCACCGGACTTTTTAATGCTAGGTAACTTAGTTCCTGCTGTTCAGCAAAAAGTAATTTCTCAGCTAACTAAACGTCCTAAATTAATTGTGCTTGACACGATGAATTTCTGGATGGATATTGCCATGGATGATTTGAAAAAAACATTAACCATGGTAGATGTTTTAACTATCAACGATTCGGAAGCGCGCCAATTATCAGGCGAATATTCACTTGTAAAAGCCGCACAAAAAATTTTACAAATGGGACCAAAAATTTTAGTTATTAAAAAAGGTGAGCATGGTGCTTTACTTTTTAATAACGAAGAGGTGTTTTTTGCACCGGCATTACCTTTAGAAGAAGTATTTGATCCAACCGGTGCAGGCGATAGCTTTGCCGGCGGATTTATTGGTTATCTGGCTAAAACAAAAGATATTTCATTCGAGAATATGAAACGTGCCATCATTTTTGGAAGTGCTATGGCCAGCTTTACTGTAGAGCGTTTCGGAACGGAGCGATTAATTGGTTTAACACAGGAAAAAATTGATTCCCGCTTACAGGAGTTTGTTGAATTAGTTCAGTTTGATCTGGCCTAGTTTTTAAACTAGTATATTTTTAAAGGGAGCTCAATGCTCCTTTTTTTATTTCTTTTCATTAAATATCCAAACCGGTTTTATTTCTTTTCGCTCGGTTAATTGATGTGCTTCCACAGCATATTTTCTGATGTGTACCTCTGCTTCTTCTATGCTGTCTGTAAGTAAAAACATGCTCGTGTCCTCTTCTGATATGGTGCCTTCCTGCAACATATGATTAAAATGATTATTTAGTTCCGAATAAAAATGTGTGCCGAATAAAATTACAGGAAAACGCTTGTTTTTTTTTGTTTGCATTAGAGTTAAGGCTTCAAAAAACTCATCTAACGTTCCATATCCACCCGGCATTACTATAAAAGCATAAGAGTACTTGGATAAAAGAATCTTTCGTACGAAGAAGTATTCTATCAGAACCCATTTATCAAGGTATGGATTAGGCTTTTGTTCTTTTGGTAATTTAATATTACACCCTACTGATTTTCCTCCTGCTTCTTTTGCGCCTTTGTTGGCGGCCTCCATTAATCCCGGTCCTCCTCCCGTCATTACCGTAAAACCCATTCTTGCCAACACACTTCCCATTTCTTTTGCCTGATCATAATAAGGATGCCCTTCTTTATACCTGGCCGAACCAAACACGGTAGCACACGGTCCTAAAAAATGAAACGCGCGGAAACCTTTAATAAACTGCCACAAAACCTTTAAAGTAAATCCTAATTCACTGGCCCGCGACTGAGGTCCTTCTAAAAATTTACGTTCTGTTCCGTTTTGATTGAGGTTAGAGTAAGCTTGCATACCTGCGAAAGTAGAAATAATAATTCGTGTTTTACAATTAAAACCAACCGCCTTCTTTGCCTAAATTTCTCCTATTACGTTTTGTTGGTCGTCCGCTTCCTTTTTCTGTTTTTATATTCATTGAAAAAAAAGCTTTGTCTTGCTTTTCCGACTTTTCCAAAACCGGAGAGTGATCGTTATAAAACTGTTTTGCTATCTGATAATTTCCTCTTTTATCCGTTAATCCTACAACTTCAATTGTTTTTTTTACCTGAGGTGAAATCGTGATAGTATAAACTTCACCAATTTTTACAATATGAGATGCCTTAATGTTAGTCTCGTTTAACTTTACTTTTCCGCCTTTAATGGCTGTACTTGCTAAAGTGCGCGACTTAAACATACGGATGGCCCACAAATAAGTATCGGCGCGGATTATGTTTGCATCAGTCATATTTAATTCAAAAATACTGTATAATACGATTGATCTGCGCTAAAAAATTATTTTGTACCTTTGAAGCATGACTATTGCGGTATACGCGCGCAACACAAAAGACAACCATCCTCTTTACATTGAGAAGTTAATTACTCTATTAAAAAAAGAGAAGGTAAATCTGATGGTTTTTGAACCTTATTATCAGTTTCTCAAAAAAGAATACCGTTTTAACACCATCTTAAAAACATTTAACTGCTACGAATCCCTTAAATCAAAAGCGGATTATGTGGTTTGTCTGGGTGGCGACGGTACCATTTTAGAAACAATCGCTTTGGTTAGAAAATCCGGCATTCCGGTGTTAGGTGTGAATACAGGACGACTTGGGTTTTTGGCATCAGTATCTAAAGACGATATTGAAAAAGCCGTAACCTTATTACTGGAAGAAAAATTCACTCTTGATAAACGCGAATTACTGGAAATTATTGATGGAGAAAACAAATTTGATGAAGTAAATTATGCCCTAAATGAATTTACCATTCACAAAAAAGATTCTTCCGCAATGATTAACATTGACACGTATGTGGATGGTGTTTTTTTAAACTCTTATTTTGCCGACGGATTAATCGTTTCTACTCCAACGGGATCTACCGCATACTCTCTTAGTTGTGGCGGACCAATCATGATTCCCGACTCAGAAAATTTTATTATTACACCAATTGCTTCACATAACTTAAATGTTAGACCAATTGTAATCTCAAACAATAAAACACTAAGTTTTAAAGTTGCGGGACGTAATGAAAGTTTCAATATTTCATTAGATTCTCGCACCTCACAAATTCATTCGGGCTCCGAAATAAGCATTAAAAAAGCCGATTTTCGCTTTAACCTGATTACATTTGAAGGACAGCATTTCTTTGAAACTCTTCGCAACAAATTACTATGGGGATTAGATAGGCGTCATTAAACGCTTAATCAGCTAATTATCAGTATATTTAATCGCTGTTAAAATCTGTCTTTTTACTAAGTTTTTCGTATTTTCGCTTTTCACAAAATTTTAAACTTTTATGGCCAAATTCAGAAAGGAAGATGCGCTGGACTATCATGCGCAAGGCAGGCCGGGAAAAATTGAAGTTATCCCAACTAAACCATACAGTACTCAGCGCGACTTAACACTGGCCTATTCACCGGGAGTTGCAGAACCTTGTCTCGAAATTGAAAAAAATCCTGAAGACGCTTATCGTTATACGGCTAAAGGAAATTTAGTTGCTGTAATTTCAAACGGGACTGCGGTTTTAGGATTAGGCGATATAGGCGCATTAGCCTCTAAACCTGTAATGGAAGGAAAAGGATTACTCTTCAAAATTTTTGCCGATATCGATGTGTTTGACATTGAGGTTGACACAAAAAACATTGATGAATTTGTAAACACCGTAAAAAATATTGCACCAACTTTTGGCGGGATTAACCTCGAAGACATTAAAGCTCCCGAGTGCTTTGAAATTGAACGTCGCTTGAAAGAGGAATTAAATATTCCTTTGATGCACGACGACCAACACGGAACCGCCATCATTTCCGCTGCAGGACTTTTAAACGCAGTTGAAATTTCCGGCAAAAACATGTCGGATGTGAAATTGGTTATTAATGGCGCCGGAGCATCTGCTAACTCCTGTGCAAAAATGTATATTGCTGTAGGTGTAAAAAAAGAAAACATCCTTATGCTCGATAGTAAGGGTGTTATTCATAAAGGCCGCACAGATTTGGATCAGTACAAATCGTTTTTTGCAAGCGAGAAAACAAACATCAACACCCTTGAAGAGGCCATTAAAGGAGCCGATGTATTTGTTGGTTTATCAAAGGGAAATATCCTGAATCAGAAAATGGTACAAAGCATGGCAAAAAACTGTATTGTGTTTGCCCTAGCCAATCCTACACCTGAAATTTCATACGAAGACGCTATCAACTCCCGTCCAGACATAATTGTCGCAACAGGAAGAAGTGATCATCCTAACCAGGTAAACAATGTATTAGGATTCCCTTTCATTTTCCGCGGCGCGATGGACGTTAGAGCAACCTGCATAAACGAAGAAATGAAATTAGCCGCAACCAAAGCTATTGCGGCACTCGCTAAAGAACCAGTTCCGGATTATGTAAATCTTGCATACGGATCAAAGAATTTGAATTTCGGACCAGAATACATCATTCCCAAACCAATTGACAACCGATTAATTTCATGTGTTTCTTCGGCAGTTGCTAAAGCGGCTATAGAAAGCGGCGTTGCAAAGAAAAAAATATCTGACTGGGAAACTTATCGTAATGAACTGGATAACCGTTTAGGTAAAGACAATAAGTTAATGCGTACACTTGCAAATAAAGCGAAAAGTAATCCTAAACGCGTTGTTTTTGCAGAAGCAGATACGTACAAAATATTAAAGGCGGCTCAAGTTGTAAGAGACGAAGGTATTGCGAAACCAATTTTATTAGGCAACAAGGAAAAAATTAATAAGCTTATTGAAGAGCACAACCTCGATTTAAGCGACATGCCAATCATTGATCCATGGTTGCCGGAAGAAGAAGCTAAACGTTTTGAGTTTGGCGATGTTCTATGGCACAAGCGTAACCGCAGAGGATTAACCCAGTACGATGCCCGTAAACTAATGCGCGACAGAAATTATTTTGGCGCGATGATGGTGGAGATGGGTTTAGCCGATTCTATGATTTCTGGTTTAACACGTAAGTACGGCGCTCCAATAAAACCTGCACTTGAAATTATTGGTGTTCAGGAAGGAGTAAGTAAAGTGGCCGGCTTATACATCATGATTACAAAAAAGGGGCCATACTTCTTTGCGGATACCACAATGAATACCAATCCTACAGCACAGGAATTAGCAGATATAGCTGTGTTAACAGCAAATACTGTTAAACAATTTAATATTACTCCTCGCATTGCAATGTTATCTTACTCCAACTTTGGATCTGGATCTGGAGAGGTGCCTGAAAAAGCATCAAAAGCTGTTGAAATTCTTCATAACAACTATCCCGGATTAATTGTAGATGGCGATGTTCAAGCGAATTTCGCCTTAAACAATAACCTGTTAAAAGAGCAGTTTCCGTTTAGTACTTTGGTTGACAAAGACGTAAATACTTTTATTTTCCCGAATCTTGCTGCGGGCAATATTGCCTATAAAATGATGCAGGAGCTGGGTGGCGCCGAGGCAATAGGGCCCGTGCTAATGGGATTAAAAAAACCTGTTCACGTTCTTCAACTCGGAAGCTCAGTTCGCGAAATTGTAAACATGATTGTTATTGCCGTATTAGACGCTCAGAATAAAAAATGATTAGTTACATAGAAGGTCATATTTTTGAGCTGAATCCTGCTTTTGCAACCATCGAAGCAAATGGTATTGGTTATACCTTGCTTATTTCACTTAATACCTATTCCGCAGCACACGGAAAAGAAAAGTTGAAACTGTATGTGGAAAGTGTGTTTGTACGCGACGATAACCCTCGCTATTACGGGTTTTACAATACCGACGAAAGAGACTTATTCCGTAAACTTATTTCGGTTAGTGGTGTGGGTGGTTCAAGCGCTATGCTAATGCTTTCATCCCTTTCTTCCTCTGAAATTGCCGGCGCAATTAATACTGCCAATGTTACTTTACTAAAAAGCATCAAGGGCATTGGCGAAAAAACCGCCCAACGCATTGTAGTGGACCTGAAAGGAAAACTTGGTAAACACGAAGGAGGTATCTCTCAGATTTTAAGCACTTCATACAATAAAAACAAAGATGAGGCGTTAATGGCCTTAGTCACACTCGGCTTCCCAAAGGTAGCCGCAGAAAAAGCTATTGAGAAAAGTTTAAAACAACAGGGGTTAAGTTCAGATAATGTGGAATTACTTATTAAAGCAGCATTAAAAAATTTATAGTTGAAGGTGAGATTTAAAGGAGTTATAAATTTTTTAGTTTTTGGTACTACTTCTGCGGTACTGATGGGCGTGGTTTTTAAAACCAATGCCAATCGAAACGCCTTTAAGCCTACATTCGAAACACCTGCGATCTCTGCTTTGCCTCCCGACACACCAGAAGTAAAATTACCTTACAACTTTAAAGACAACAACGGTAGTCAGGCTATTTACGATGATAAAAACGGATTGTACCTAAGTACGCCTTCCAATATTAAAACAGAAGTTTCCTACGATCCAAAAACCGGTAATTACGATGTCACTCAAAAAATGGGTGACTTAAAGTACCGTCCCGATACCTATGTAGACGCTGAAGATTATCAGGACTATATGTTCCGCAAGGCAACACATGATTACTGGCGCACTAAAATTCAGGCTGAAGACATCAATAAACCAAAGAAAGGTATTGTTCCTAAACTTCAGGTGAACAGCGAACTCTTTGATCGCATCTTCGGAGGTAACACCGTTGATATTCGTCCTACCGGTACTGCCGAATTAATTTTCGGATTAAACCACAATAAAACATTAAATCCTGCAATCCCTCAAAAGCAGCAAAAGGTTACCAATTTCGATTTTAATATGCGTATCCAGTTAAACCTCATTGGTAAAATTGGTGACAAACTAAAAATTACAACCAGCTATAACACAGAAGCATCTTTCGACTGGGAAAACCAGGTAAAGTTAGATTATACAGGGTACGAAGATGAAATTATTAAAAAGATAGAAGCAGGTAACGTTTCATTACCCCTTAACAGCTCTTTAATTACTGGTAGTCAAAGTTTGTTTGGTGTGAAAACGCAATTACAATTCGGGCGCTTAACAGCAACAGCCATCTTCTCTCAACAACGTGGTAAAAAACAAGAGGTAAATATTCAGGGTGGGGCGCAAACCACACCTTTCAATGTTAACGGTGATAATTACGAGGCCAACAAACACTTCTTCCTCTCTCAATATTTCAGAGACAATTACGATTCATGGATGTCGTCATTGCCAATCATCAACACACCGGTTGTTATTACAAAAGTTGAGGTGTACGTACTAAATCAAACCGGTAGCGCAGAGCAAACACGAAACGTAGTGGCGTTTCAGGACTTAGGAGAAGACTCATTACACGTTTCAGATAGCTATCGCGCTTGGCTTGGTAACCCAAATACTTGTGTATCCAATCAGGCTAATGCTATTTACGATAGTACAGGTGTTATTCCTCACAACGGAGCCAACAGTTTATACTATGGCGTTTCTGATCCAATAAGTGGTTTATTAAAAGACCGCGATGGAAGTAAAGTGTCGAGTGTTTTAACTACTTCCAATATTGTTTCCAATTCTTGTAACAGTGCTTCCGGACAATATATGGTTCAGTCGCGCGATTACGACATGATTTACAATGCCAGAAGATTAAACGCTACCGAATTTACACTTAACAACCGATTAGGTTTTATCTCTTTAAACCAAACACTAAATAACGATCAGGTGCTTGCCGTTTCGTTCCAGTTTACTTACAACGGTAAAACTTATCAGGTGGGTGAATTTAGTGATCAGTTTCCGGATAACACCAAATCTTTATTCTGTAAATTATTGAAAGGCGCTAACGTAAACGTTCGTTACCCAACCTGGGATTTGATGATGAAAAACGTTTACTCGCTGGGCGCTTACAACCTTAATCAACAAGATTTTCAATTAAACATTTTTTATAACAACATTGAAACGGGTGTTGACATTCCATATTTGCCTTATGGCGCTGTAAACGGACAATTATTAACACGCGTACTGGATTGTGATAAGTTAAGTGTAAACGGCGATAAGTTTTCAGATGGTGTTTATGACTTTTTACCCGGTTACACCATTAATCCTGCCAATGGCCGCATCTACTTTACCACCATCGAACCTTTTGGTAAAACATTACTTTCTAAATTTGACATTAACAACGATTTTCCTGCTGCCAACAAATACATTTTTCAGGAATTATACGATTCAACTCGTGTAGCAGCTCAGCAATTGCCAGAAAAAAACCGTTACAAAATTAAAGGTTCATATAAATCTTCTTCCGGTTCAGAAATTTCTTTAAACGCACTTAATATTCCGCAAGGCGCCGTTATGGTTACTGCCAACGGAACCCCTTTAACAGAAAACACCGATTATACCGTTGACTACACGTTAGGCCGCGTAAAAATCATCAACGAAAGTGTTTTAAACAGTGGTGCGCAAATTAAAGTTTCGGTTGAAAGTAACTCACTCTTTAATGTGCAGCAAAAAAGTTTAATGGGAACACGATTAGATTACAAAGTAAATCGTGACTTGACACTTGGTGGAAGTTTCTTACGTTTCTCAGAAAAACCAATCACACAAAAAGTAAATACAGGTGACGAACCGGTTTCAAATATTATTTACGGTTTAGACTATAACTACAAAACAGAAGCTCCTTTTTTAACCCGTTTAATTGATCGCATTCCTTTAATCGATACTAAAGAAATGAGTAGCATTACCACTCAGGGTGAATTTGCGCATTTAATTCCGGGTAATGCAGCGGCTATAGGCAAAGACGGCAACTCTTACATCGATGACTTTGAAGGAAGTATTTCATTAATTGATATTCGCAATCCATCCGCTTGGTCACTGGCAAGTATTCCGCAAGGACAACCGGCATTGTTTCCGGAGGCCAATCAAACCGATTCACTTATCGTAGGTAAAAACCGTGCGCGTTTCAATTGGTATACAATTGACCCAGGCTTAACACGTCAGCAGTCGGGTGTTACACCTCCCGGATACGATAAAAACGTTTATTCAAACAACTTAGTTCGACAGGTTTTAGAAACAGAATTGTTTCCGGGCAAAACACCACCTAACGGTCAGCCCGTTGTACTTCCTGTTCTGGATTTAGGTTTTTATCCGCAAGAACGCGGGCCTTATAACATGGATATTTTACCGGTAAGCGGTATTACTGCCGGTATGGATTTCACTTCAGGTAAATTAAACAATCCACAAAGCCGCTGGGGCGGTATTATGCGCCGATTGGAAACCAACGATTTTCAGGCAGCTAATATTGAATACATTCAGTTCTGGTTAATGGATCCTTTCAACGAGGATTATAAAAACGACACCTATGAAGGAATGGACGAAAACAATCCTCCTGCCGGTGATTTATACATTAACCTTGGTAACGTATCGGAAGATATTTTAAAAGACGGACGCATGAGCTATGAAAATGGTTTGCCAGGACCTTCTGCATCCAGCTCCAATCTGCCGACCGTTAGAACAAACATTGCAGTAGTACCTACCCTTCCTCCGTTAGTTAACGCTTTTTCTGTTGATCCTAACGACCGTGCTTCACAAGACGTTGGTTATGACGGCATGGACAACGCTTCAGAGCAACAAAAATTCAGTTATTTAATGGGATCTGTACCAAGCGGACAACCTTTGTTGGATCAGTTTTTAGCTGACCCTTCATCCGATGACTATCATTTTTTCAGAGGAGACGATTATGACGGCAATGCCTTATACAAGAATACGCTATTACGTTACAGTAAATACAACAACATTCAGGGCAACTCGCCTACTGAAGCCCAATATCAATCTCAAAACAATGATGGTTATCCTACAGGCGCTACAACAATTCCGAACATTGAAGATATCAATCGCGATAATACATTAAGTGAAACAGAAAACTATTACCAATACCGTATTAAAATTTCAAAACAAGATCTTGACCCAAGTAATGTTGGAAACAACTTCATTGTAAACGCGTTTGAAGGTGTTGCCGATGTTGAGGGGATCAAAAAAACCGTGCGCTGGTATCAGTTTAAAGTTCCAATTACTCAATTTGAATCAACCGTTGGAGGTATTGAAGGGTTTAACTCCATCCGTTTCATGCGTGTGTTTATGAAAGGCTTTGACAAACCAGTGGTGTTACGTATGGCGCGACTAGAGATGGTACGTAGTGACTGGAGACGTTATTTGTTTGATTTAACAAAGCCGGGTGAATACGTTGCCAATGATGATAACTCTACCTCTTTTGACGTATCGGCAGTAAGCGTTCAGGAAAACGGACAAAAAACACCAATAAACTACGTTATACCTCCCGGAATTCAACAACAACAAAACATTCAAACCACCAACCTGGTTTTACAAAACGAGCAGGCCTTACAATTAAGAACTACCAACTTAAAAGATGGTGATAGCCGTGCGGTATACAAGAACCTTGATTTAGACATGCGAATGTTTAAGAATTTAAGAATGTTTGTTCACGGTGAAAAATTAAATAACGATAAATTCAATAATGGTGACTTAACCGTATTTGTGCGTTTAGGTACTGACTATAACAACAACTACTACGAATACGAAATTCCATTACAATTAACTGCTGATGGCTATTACGACTCCAATAACGAAAGCGATAAATATGCGGTATGGCCAAGTTCTAACGAAATAAATATTCCATTTGACATTTTAACATCTGCAAAAGAAGAAAGAAACGCGGTAACAGGAAAAGATTTAGCTGCTGCTCAAAAACCTTACACCACCAATGATGGCAATAACAGAATCACAATTGTTGGTAATCCTAACTTAGGTGCTGTAAAAAGCATTATGATTGGTATCCGTAATCCGAAAGATGATGGTGCGCTACCACACAGTGCCGAAGTATGGGTGAATGAATTGCGTCTAACCGGATTTAATAATCAAGGCGGGTGGGCAACAACAGGCCGCGTACAAGCTAAACTTGCCGATTTAGGTAACGTATCAGTTGCAGGAACATACAGCCGTCCTTTCTTTGGTAGCGTTGAGAAAAAAATTAACGAACGAAGTAAAGAAACAACACTTAACTGGGATTTTACATCACAAGTACAACTCGGTAAATTTTTCCCAGCAAAATGGAAAGTGGCCTTGCCGGTTTATTATTCATACGGCGAAACAAGAATTACGCCGTTGTTTAATCCGTATGAACCGGATGTACAGTTAGACAACTTACAGTCGAATCAATATTTTACTAACGACGACATTAAGCAATTAAAGTTTAACGCACTAGATTATACTAAGCGTAAAGGATTAAACTTTACTAACGTGCGCATCGATGGATTAAAGCGCGCTGGTGCAAAACCAATGCCTTGGGATATTTCCAATTTTGCAATAACGTATGCTTATACTGAACAGTTCCGCCGTAATGTAAACATTGACCACAACATCATAAAATCCTATCGAGGAAACATCACATATGGTTTCCAGCTTCAGCCTAAATCATGGAAACCATTTAGTAAAATGAAGATTTTTGAAAACAAATGGTTTGGTTTAATTAAGGATTTCAATATACAACCTTTACCGAATCGTTTTGGTGTTACAATGGATATCACCCGAAATTACTCTGAGTTATTAAACCGTGACATCACCAGCTTCTATACCAACGATATCAATAAAACATTAACACAATATAACAAACAATTCTTAATAACTCGTCAATATGATTTCAGATGGGATATTTCAAAAGGATTAAAGTTTGATTACTCTGCGACTAACGAAGGACGTATTCTAGAACCATACGGAGCAATTGACACAAAAGAAAAACGCGATACCATTAAAAATAATTTATTAGGCTTTGGCGAAAACGTAACATTCAGACAACAGTATAATGTAAATTATACCGTGCCTATCAATAAAATTCCTTTGCTTGATTTTGTAAACTTAACTTATCGCTACGGCGCCACTTACACCTGGAACCGCAGACCATTTGCAGCTGTAGACTCCATAGGAAACACCATACAAAATACCAACACGCAAAACTATACAGCTAATCTTAACATGATTAGTTTGTACAATAAAATTCCATATTTACGAAAAGTAAATTCCGGACAGGGCAAAGCTGGTAAAGGAATAAAACCAAAAGGAAAAAACAACAATGATACTTTAGCTGTAGATAAAGAAAAATCTACCGACAACTTTAGTGATATAGCTGAGTTTTTAGCCAAGGGATTAATGATGCTCAAAAACATTAATGTAACCTACCAATTAACCAACGGAACCGGTTTACCTAACTTTAAACCTCAATCACAATATTTAGGTATGGACTGGAGAGATGGCAACGAAATGGCGCCTGGATTAGGATTTATTGCAGGCTCTCAGGAAGACATTCGTCCGAAGGCCTTATCAAATAACTGGCTGGCACGTAACCAGGTTCAAACAACACCTTATACGCAAACTAAATCTCAAAATCTTACCTATAGGGCAAGCATTGAGCCGCATGGTAGTTTAAGGATCGAATTAAATGGAACCCAAAGCAGAAGTAATAATTTATCGGAGTTTATGCGTTGGGATAGTATATCAAACACCTACTTCTTACACGAAAGCCCTAACGAAACAGGTAACTTTAGCTCAAGCGTATTTACCCTTGGAAAATCATTCTCGGATAAAGCAGATGGCATAGAGTCTGACTTATTCAAAGAGTTTTTAATTATTCGTCAGGACTACGCGCGTGATTTAAGCAGTGCCAATCCTAATTCAAGCGGCTTACAAACTAATGGTTTGGGAAAACCATATTACGACGGATACAATAATACCCAGCAAGATGTTTTAATGGGCGCTTTCTTTGAAACATATACCGGCAGAAAAATAAAAAATTACAACACCAAAAACATATTCCCCGGATTCCCTCTTCCAAACTGGACATTAACCTGGGATGGTTTAGGAAAAATAAAAGCA
The DNA here is from genome assembly GCA_040403535.1 of Bacteroidia bacterium. Lineage (GTDB taxonomy): Bacteria > Bacteroidota > Bacteroidia > B-17B0 > Aurantibacillaceae > JAHEYG01. The sequence continues at coordinate 65,023 of JBBAKL010000007.1, read as the reverse complement.
ATGAAGAAATGGTTTAGGGCTATTACGCTTCGTCATAGCTACCGCTCTACGTATACTATTGGTGGTTACTCCAATAACTTATTGTTTCAGGGTGACGGAAGTTATAACGCTATTTCACGATCACCTGTTCAAAATCCAACCATTAATGGTATTCAGGAAAGCTCGAACTTTAATCCATATTATAATGCGTCATCTGTTGTTGTAAGTGAAGCTTTTTCTCCGCTTATAAAAGTAGATTTCCAATTTAACAAGCCAGGATGGCAAGCTAATTTTGAAATGAAACGTGATAAAACTGTTACATTAAACTTAACCGGTCCGCAAATTATTGAAACAAAAGGTGAAGAATATGTGATTGGAATTGGTTACCGTTATCCGAAATTAACCATCAAAAAACTTAAGATACAAGGTAAACCATTGCAAAGCGACCTGAACATAAAAGTTGATTTAAGCTTCAGAAAGAACATGTCGGTAGTACGCCGAATAGTTGATGAAATCAGTACACCAACCGGAGGTACTAACATCATCACCTTACGTTCGGCAATTGATTATCAGTTAACGCAAAACATTAACTTACGTATTTTCTACGACTGGATTCGGACAACACCACAAACGTCCGCATCCTTCCCTACAGCTAATACCAACGCCGGATTTAGCTTAAGAATTAATTTACAATAAAGTGAAATATCATTTGCAATTATTAAGTAAACGTATACATTTGTAAAAAAATAAATAATCATGAACTTCCCTGCAGAATTAAAATACACAAAAGACCACGAGTGGGTTAAAGTAACCGGTGGCGAAGCTATAGTTGGTATTACTGACTTTGCTCAAAAAGAATTAGGAGATATCGTTTACGTGGATATTACCACCGTTGGTGAAACTGTAGAAAAGGAACAAGTTTTCGGAACCGTAGAAGCGGTTAAAACCGTATCTGATTTGTTCATGCCTTTAACAGGAACTGTTTTGGAAGCTAACAAAGATATTGATTCAGTACCTGAGAGCGTGAATAGCGATCCTTATGGAAAAGGCTGGATTATAAAAATCTCTATAGCTGACGCATCACAGTTAAATGATTTATTATCAGCAGACGATTACAAAAAATTAATTGGCGCTTAATTTGCCAATGTAAAACTCATATCAACCGTCATGAAAAACATGACGGTTTTTTTATGATTAAACCCCTGATAAAAAATAACGCGTACACGCTTAGTGTCATCTGGGCGCTCATAATTCTTGCTTTGTGCTCCATGCCGGGAAGATTTATTCCAAGCACCACATGGCTCGAATTACTCAGTTTTGACAAATTTGTACATGCGGGAATCTTTTTTGTTCTGGTAGGTTTACTTAGTATTTCAGTTAAGGCGAATCAACACCAGATTAAATTGTTTTATTTATTTGTTGTTCTTTCTATCTTGTATGGAGGCGCGCTCGAAATTATGCAGGCTACTGTATTCAGCGAAAGAAGTGCAGATTGGTATGATATGATTGCTAATTCGGTTGGCTGCATTGCTGCAGCCCTTTCGTCCGAAAAAATTAACAAACTGGTTTTTAAATAGACCCTTTAGTTGCCTTTCTTACTTTTTTTCTCTTAACTAAGGCCGGACAGCTATTGCATCCGTTCTTTTTCCTAAACATAAAACACTCCTGAAAAAATAAAGTAACAAACGCAAGCAGCAATACCGTAGCTGTATATTTTGCAATTTTAAAGTTCATGTGAAGGAATAATTATATTCAAAGATAATCATATAATTTAGTAATTTAGTAACAGTTACAAATGAAGCTGTTTTTTCAAATAGGTGAATATTTTGCCTTGATGTACCGGGTGTTCAGTAAGCCCGAAAAAATGTCGGTTTACTGGCGTCAAATAATCTTTGAAATCAATTCAATTGGAATTGGTTCATTGGCAATTGTTGCCATCATTTCTGTCTTTATGGGCGGAGTAATTACGATTCAGGCTGCGTTTGGTTTAACTGGTCCGTTAGTTCCGTTATTTGCAGTAGGCTATACAACCCGTGAATCTATGCTGCTGGAATTTTGTCCAACAATCGTGTCTTTAATTCTTGCAGGAAAAGTAGGTTCTAATATTGCTTCTGAAATCGGATCCATGCGTGTTACAGAACAGATCGACGCACTGGAAATTATGGGTGTTAATTCTGCCAGTTATCTAATCTTACCTAAAATCGTTGCTGCCATTTTAATAAATCCATTTCTAATTGCGCTAAGTATGTTTCTGGGTGTATTTGGAGGGTATGTAATGGGAACCGCTGCCGGAGCTTGTACGTCTTACGAATACATTTACGGAATACAGGCTTTTTTTGAACCCTGGAAACTCAAGTACTCTTTTACAAAGGTTGTAGTGTTTGCTTACCTTATTACCTCTGTTGCTTCCTATTATGGCTATTATACCAGCGGAGGCGCTATTGAGGTTGGTAAATCCAGTACCAAAGCCGTTGTAATCACCAGCGTTCTTATTTTGATATTCAATTTAATTCTAACTCAGTTGTTTCTGGCACATTGATCGAAATTAAAAACATAAGCAAAAGTTTTGGCGATCGTAAAGTAGTAGATGATGTATCATTTACTTTCCTTCCCGGAAAAACCAATTTAATTATTGGCGAAAGTGGTTGCGGTAAAACTACCATATTAAAATTAATGGTTGGGCTACATATTTTAGACAAAGGAGAAATTCTTTACTCAGGACAAAATTTTCCGGCACTCAATGTTAAAGACAAGCAAGAAATAAGAAAAGAAATTGGTATGCTGTTTCAAGGCGGTGCCTTGTTTGATTCACAAACCGTTGAAGAAAACGTTCGCTTTCCTTTGGATATGTTTACCGACATGAACAAAGAAGAAAAAGATGAACGTGTAAATTTTTGCCTGTCACGCGTTAAGCTCGAGGGTCGCAACAATTTATATCCTGCCGAATTAAGTGGTGGTATGAAAAAACGTGCGGCTTTAGCCAGAGCCATTGCTAATAATCCAAAGTATCTGTTTTGCGACGAACCCAACTCCGGCCTAGATCCAAAAACATCCATAGTAATTGACGATTTAATACACGACATTACCCAGGAGTATAACATCACCACCATTATCATTACGCACGATATGAATTCTGTATTGGAAATAGGCGAAAACGTGATGTTTATTTACAAAGGAAAAAACTACTGGACCGGCACTAAAAACGAAATTTTAAAAGCTGATAATAAAGAACTTTATAATTTCATTTTTGCTTCCGAGTTTATGCAGCAGGTATTTAAAGCTGCAACCAAATCATAATTTTATTTGTCGCTTCACTTGTTCTGTAATCCGTAATACCGCCGGACAAACAAAGGTGTTTTTATAAGTTAGATCCATGATCTGAACTATTTTTTTTCTGTCGGTATGCGGATATTCGCGGCAGGCTTTTGGTCGGCTCTCGTATATAGTACAATAGTTTTCGTAATCCAGAAACGGACAAGGAGATGATTTTAAAACATAATCATTATCCTCATCAATCTTAAGGTATTTATCGATAAACTCGCCCGGCTTCATTCTAACCGAGTGTGCGGCACGTTCGATGTCGTTCTGATAAAATATTGGTGAAGTCGTTTTACAACAGTTTGCACATGTTAAACAATCTATCTCCTCAAAAACCTCATCATGTGCTTCATGGAATAGCTCATCCAAATTTTTTAGTTTTTTCAATTTAAGCTTTTGAAAGAACTGTTTGTTCTCCTTACTTAATTTTTCGGACTGCTGTTTAAATTGTGCTAAATCCACCGGATTATTTTTTTACGATAACGTAAATGTCTTCATTATCCTTTTTCATAAGATAACGCTCACGGGCAAATTTTTCAAGACTCTTTTTGTTGGTTCTTAAGTCTTCAATTGCCATCTTGTTATTTTGAATTTCGGTGATATAATAATCGCGATCGGTTTTAAGTTTGTTCAATTTGGTAATTAATTCTGCCTGACTAAAAACATCATTTTTATCAAAAAACAACAACCACACAATTATGCCAATTGTTGTTAAAAAATACTTGTTCTTTATAAGCTTTAGTATTACCATCTAACTTTAACATCAAAGTTACGTTAAAACACTTATTAATGTTGTACCCATGAAATCAATTATTAATACCCTATTGTTAGTTTTTACGGCCATTTCTTTACAATCCCAAACGGTTGGTTTTAAAGAACAACAGTTAAAAAACAAACGCGTAAAACAGGCCTATTCCGAAAAGTGGCAAGGTTTACAGACCGCCTTAAAAGCCAAAAAAATTGATGCCACAAACATTGATATATACATAAGGGTATTTAAACATGAAGGTGAATTAGAATTATGGGTAAAAAACAAAACCGATCAAAAATATACCCTCTACAAAAAATTAGATATATGCGCTGCGAGCGGCGATTTGGGCCCTAAAAGAAGGGAGGGCGATGGTCAGGTGCCTGAAGGAATTTACGACGTTCCGTTTTTCAACCCAAACAGCAATTACTACTTAGCGTTAAAAGTTGGTTACCCCAATAAAAGCGACCGTATTTTGGCTAAGGGTCCAACTGGTGGAGATATTATGATACACGGCAATTGTGTAACCATTGGTTGTATACCATTAGAAGACGATCCGGTTAAAGAGGTATACATACTATGTGTTGAAGCTAAAAATAAAAGCAACGACACAAGAGTTGAAATATATCCCTGCCGGTTTACTGATGATAACTCTAAACTTCTTGCTTCCTACTCTAATGAAACAAATAACTTTTGGAATGGTATTAAACCAGCTTATGTTTTTTTTGAAAAATATAATTGGCCTGCCGCTTATTTAATTGATAAAAACGGACAGTATGTTTTTAAAAACTGAATTATATTGCTGGCAGCAAGAACGATCTTCTTAAGATTAATATTTATAATAATCTGTGAATGTACAAATTAAAAAGCCCCTGCATTTAGCATGGGCTCTTTTAAAATTATTTTGCGTCACCAGCCTGATTACCACCGGCACCTGCCGCTGCAATCGATTCTAGGTCGCGGTCAAAGAAATATAATCCGCTCTTGTCTTCGCCAATCAATTTCATCTTATCTACTATTTGGCGAGCCAATGCTTCTTCTTCTATTTGCTCACTAACGTACCATTGAAGGAAATTATGAGTGGTGTAATCGCGTTCTTTTAAAGTTATTTCAACCAACTTATTGATTTCATTTGTAACCTTAATTTCGTGCTTCAAAATTTCTTCAAATACCGCTTTTACTGATTTGAATTTAACAGGAGGTTGTTCCAATGCAGGAACAATACCTTGACCCCCACGCTCGTTCACAAACTTAATTAGCTTAAGCATATGCATACGCTCTTCATCAGCATGCGTATATAAAAAACCAGCAACACCATTTAACCCTTGCGTTTCGGCCCAACTCGCCATTGCCAAATAATATTGAGAGGATGAGGCTTCTAATTGAATTTGTTTATTTAGAGCGCTACTTACTTTTGAGCTTAACATAACTATTGTTTTATTAATTTAGTTTAAAGTTATATCTTTATTTTAATAATTGAAAGAATATCTCTACATAAAACTCTAATATTTTGAATTGCTTTAGAACATATTTTTTTCTGGTTACTTTATTATTTTTTTGCAGATTAGCTATTTCGCAGAGCGATTCGGAAAAAACAAGTTTACTTTTAAAAAGTGCTGATTCACTACTAAGCACAAACCCGAAAAGAGCAAAATCAATAGCTAATGAAGCTTTGGCGCTTTCTGAAAAAAACAAGATTGATTCATTAATTTATAAAAGCAGGTTTTTTAGGGGGGTAGCCAATGTGTACATGGGGCTAATTAATGAGGCCCTTGAAGACTTTATAACAAATAAAAAACTCGCCATTAAGCTAAATAACCAAATAAGTTTGTTGGAAAGTCTAAACGCAATTGGTAACAGTTATAAAGAGATTGGGCATTATGATTTGGCGCTTCTTTCGTATAAAGAAGCTTTGGTTGTTTGCGAAAAAAACAACATGTCCGGAAAAACCTATTTAATGAAAAGCAATATCGCCATTGTATACAACTTGTTACATAAGCCTGATAGTTCAAATTTAATTTGTTTTGATATTCTTAAACGCTATCAGATTTTTAAGAAGAGTGATAACTTTTTTTTATCTAACCTCTACTCTACCATTATGTCTAACTACATTGATAAAAACATAAAAGATTCAGTCGAAAAGTATGCCTCCTTAGCCATTGATATAAAATTAAAAATTGGCGACCTTGTTGGATACGTCGGTGATTTAAACAACATCAGCCAGTTTTATTATAACCAAGGAGAATATAAAAAATCAGAACACTATTTACGAAAAGCTATTGACACGCCGTTCGACAATTTACCATTATTCGCCGATCTTAAGCAACAACTGGCCTATTCTTTAATAAAACTGGGCCGGCACGAAGAAGCTAATGAATTATTTGGTGAATATATTTTATTACTTGATAGTGTTCACAAAATACAAACTGTAGAAAAGCTATCCGAAATGGAAGTTAAATACGAAACCGGCAAAAAAGAAGAAGAATTAATGCGTTTATCTGCACAGCAGGAAATAAATACGCTTAAAATTCGCCAATCAAAAATACTTACTCTTGTTTCTGTTTTTTCAGTACTCGTTTTTTTAGTTATTGTAGTTGTATTATTTCAGCAAAATAAAAAAAGAAAGGAAGCGAATAAATTACTACAAGCTCAAAATAATGAAATTTTAAATCAGAAAAAAGAAATTACCGATAGTATCAATTACGCTAAACGCATACAACTCTCAATTTTACCCCCCGAAAAAATGGTAAAACGCTTACTGCCAGATGCGTTTATTTACTACAAACCAAAAGACGTGGTAAGTGGCGATTTCTATTGGGTTGAAGAAAAAAACGGACTCGTAATGTTTGCCGCAGTAGATTGTACAGGACATGGTGTACCTGGAGCCATGATGAGTGTTGTTGGATTAAATTTATTAAATCGTGCCGTAAACGAAAAAGAATTAACCAAGCCATCTGACATATTACAATATTTAGATATTGGTGTAACCGACACACTTCGTCAAAATCAAATTGAAGGCGGTGTAAAAGACGGGATGGATTTATCATTGTGTACTTACAACACTTCAACCAAGCAATTGCAATATGCAGGGGCTTTTAATAATTTGTGGGTTGTTCGTAAAAACTTTTCATCTAGCCATAACCTTAATTCGCAAACAGAAACTTTATTTGAAGACGGTTTACTGGAAATTAAAGCCGATAAATTTCCAATTGGAAGTAACACGAATGGTGTTGCCGATACCTACACAAATCACACCATTCAGCTACAAAAAGGCGATTGTGTGTATTTATATTCCGATGGGTACGCCGACCAGTTTGGCGGACCAAAAGGAAAAAAATTTAAATACAATGCACTTAAAAAAACCTTGATTTCTATTTCACATTTATCGCCTGCGCAACAACGTGAAGAATTAAATAAGACCTATGAACAGTGGCGCGGAAACCTTGAGCAAGTTGACGATGTTCTTATTATTGGTGTTTGCGTATAGTCATGCTCCAAAAATATTTTATAGCAGTTATTCCTCCCCAACCGGTTTTTTCCGAAATAGAAACCATTAAAAAAACTGTTTCAGAAAAATATAATAACAAAAGTGCATTACGTTCACCCCCGCACATTACCCTTCACATGCCTTTTGAATGGAAAACGGAAAAAGAAGAACAGTTAATAAACTCGCTTCACAATTTCAGTTATATTAGGCCATTTGAAGTTGAGTTAAAAAACTTTGGCTGTTTTGAGCCGAAAGTAGTTTTTATTGATGTAGCAAAAAATGAAACTTTAAACACTTTGCAATCTCATTTGGTAAATCACATTAAAACGCAATTGAACATTTTTAATCAGGCCAACGACCTTAGGAAGTTTCATCCGCATGTCACCATCGCGTTCCGCGATTTAAAAAAATCTGCTTTTTACGAGATGATGGAAGAATACCAACAGGCGTCTTATTCGGCTGTTTTTCCTGTTACATCTTTTTACCTTCTTAAACAAACAGGCAAAGTATGGGTGCCCTTTAGCGAGTTTTGTTTTATAAATTAACAAATGTTCAAAACAATTCGGTAAGGCGTAATGTCTGCACCAAACAACCCTAACACCTCTCTTACTCAATCAGGGGTTAAGTCACAAATCAACGCCTCGGCTTTAGCCTCACCATTAGGTTGCGACACGCTAGGAACAAGATGGACCGGCGGTAATAATCATAACGGAAACATGTTTGATTTAGCAAACACCAGTTCTGTTTCCATTCAGATTACCGGCTTCGATCAGTGTTTTCAAACATATGGAACAGCCGATTCAGTTTATATTTTATATAAAACCGGAACGTTTGTTGGTTCTTAAACTACACCGTCCGCATGGACTCTGGGTGCTCAGGTGTACATAACCCCTTCCGCTTCTCTTACGCCAATACCGGTAACCAACACCTTAAACATTAACATTCCGACTGGCGGAACAATGGCCTTTTATATTACCCTTAGAGGTACTAATTATGTAGCCTATACCAATGGTAGAGCTCAAGGAACAACAATGAAATCTAAAAGCGGATTAGAATTTAAAGAAGGATGCGGAATTGCACTCTCTTTCGGTTCTGCATTCGGAACATCTCCATCCTCCCGTATCTGGAATGGTGTAATTCGCTTTTGTACACCTTTAATAACAGGCATCAACGGTGTGGAGATTAATGAATCAGAAAGCTTAGATTATCCTAATCCAAACGCAGGTAGCTTAAACGTTAATGTAAGTACTTCTGTTGGAAGTAACGAAGCTGTAGCAAACATATATGATATATCAGGTCGTTTAGTTTTCAATCAGAATAACATCACCAATAACAACTTTTCCGTAGCACACAACTTAAACAGTGGCATGTATATGTTACAAGTTGTAAGTGAGGGTACTGTTGTATTAAACAAAAAAAATATCTGTACAATAATCACTTTAGAATTAATAAAAAATCCCACTCAAAACGCGGGATTTTTTATTTATAACTTCACCATAATCTGCAGCGTATGCAAGCGCGGTGGACGAACATCGCCCGGACGTGTACTGTACTCTTCGTTAGCCAGATTATTTACAATATAAGACAGCTTCACATTTTTCGACAACTGAAACCCTATACGCATATCATGCACCCAAGATCCCGCTTTATCCTTTTGACGGTATTTAGGTAATCCAGGTAAAATGTAAGTAGCATCAATAGCATCCCAATCCACGTTCGTGTCTTCGTGAAAAATACTTTGTACAAAACGGCGATCAATGTTCTCCACGTAACTTTGCCAGCGGGTGCTAAAACCAACCGAAACAAATTTATAATCGAATTGTATGTCGCCCTTAAACAAATGACGGTTGCGATATTTCAACACGTTTAATCCCGGTAATCCCAGTGTGTCAACTGACGGATTAAAGTTTGGATTAATAGGATCAATATATGTATATCCAGTAAATAAACTCACACCAACAGGGCCAATTTTACCTCCACCGCTTACAGTAACATCAATTCCTTTGATCTGTGCGCGTCCAAGATTCTGTGATTTAAATCCTGCGTAATTAACAGCATCAATAAATGGAAAGCCTGTTGCTTTTCCGTCAGGAATGTAAACACCAAACACAAACTCCACCATATTGGAATATTCTGTCCAGAAACCGGCCACATCCAGAAAGCCTTTAAATTTAGAAATAGAAAAACCTTGTTTCACTCCCACCTCAGCACTCCAGCCACGCTCCGGCTGCAACGATTCGTTTGGATAAATTTTTAATACACTCACGCTTGTGCTGATAAACTTTTCAGCCACGCTCGGGAAACGATAACCCTGACCAAAAGATGCGCGCAAGAATGTATAATTAAATAACTGATAATTTAATCCCGCTCGCGCCACCGGCTGAAAAGGCAGATCTTTAATGGTTTTACTGATATAACCACGTGTATAGGCGGTATCCACTTTATAATACTCGCCACGTAATCCAAGCGAAATTGTCAATCGTTTAATTTTTTTATCTACCTGCAAATAGCCCGCCGTATTTTTTCCGGTATGTCTACCATATAATGCTTCTGAGAAAATTTGTTGCTCGCTGTAAACTGCGCCGAGCGTTAGCGTTAAATCGTTTTTAAATCTTTTCTGATATTGCAAATCGGTAAAATACAACTCCGATGTTGCTTCCTGGTTTTTATCGTTATTGTTTTTAGTGATAAAGTAGCGCGAACGGAAACTGATTTTATTATTCTTACCAAAGAAATAAGTGATAAAAGGATCTATGTTAAAGCGTTTGTTTTTGTAGTTCTGTATTGAGCGGATGGTGTCTTTAGCTGTAATGGTATAAGGCACCAGGTATGCTGAATCGGCGTGTGCCCAAAGAAAAAACAAACCACCTTTAACATCCATCATATTGGTATTTACTCCAACCGATAATCCCGGAATTTTTTTAAAGTTATAACGTAAATTAGCATTAAAGCGCGCGCGCTTTTCTGTTTCCAGCATACGGTAACCTTCATCATCATACATGTGTCCTCCTAGAACTAAATCAAAGTTTTTAATTTTCTCGGCGTGAGAAAAATTCAATCCTTTCTGTTGCTGACTACTGCCCTTCCACCATTTATACTGATATTTAGGCGCATCATAACCTCCGCCATAAATAGTTACCGATGTTAAAGGTTTATCTTTTGCATAAGCTGTGCGTAAATTAATCACACCGTTTAAAGCCGAGGAACCAAAGAGCGCAGATGAAGCCCCTTTAATCACCTCTACCTGTTCTAAATTCTCTATTGGTAAATAGTTCCATTTTACGTCGCCCGCATCCGCGCTTAACATGGGCATTTCATCCACCATCATAAGCACGCGGCTTCCGGCACCATAAGCAAAACCGCTACCACCGCGAATACTGGCTTGTCCGTCGCTAATAGTAACACCAGGCACCTGATTCATAATTTGATCCAGCGATGTAGTGTTTTTGTTTTCCAATAAAGCGGGTTTAATTACTTCCATACTCACCGTCACATCCGATAATTTTTGTTCAAATTTTCCGGCCGATACTACCACTTCTTCCAACATGGTATTCGCATCCGTCATTAAAAAGTTTACCACAACAGTATCGCTTTCCTTCACTTCCACCGACTGCTTTTGGGTTTTATATCCAACCATGCTGCATTCGAGTTCTTGCTTACCAGCAGGAGCAGAAAGAAAATAATTTCCATTCATGTCGCTGCTTGATCCAGTTTTTGCGTTAATAGAAATAATTGCGCCCGGTAAAGCTTCTTTTGTTTGTGATTCGGAAATTTTTCCTTTAATTATCCCGTTACTTTGTGCCTGCAAATTTATTTTTAACAGAACGAAACAAAGTATAAAAAGTGTTGTAGTTTTGCGCATTATTCAGGTGCTAAGGTTAGCACAATATAAAAAAGAATTATTTTAATTCAAATGATGGAGAATGATTTATTGTACCAGATTGGATTAACATTATTGGAAGGCGTTGGAGACGTGAGTGCTAAAAATCTTTTAGCTTATTGTGGCAACGCTCAAAACATCTTCCGGGCCAAAAAATCGGAGCTTATAAAAATACCCGGTATAGGTGAGCTTATTGCTAATTCTATATTGGCGCAAAAGCATGTTTTAAATCTGGCTGAAAAAGAAATGCGTTTTGTTGAAGACAACAAGATTGAAGCTTTATTTTTTACCAACGAAAAATATCCTCAGCGCTTAAAGTTTTGCAGTGATAGTCCTGTGCTTTTATATTACAAGGGAAACGCTGATTTGAACACCGAAAAAATTGTGGCTGTTGTAGGCACCCGGCAGCCTACCGAATACGGGAGACTGCAAACCGAAAAATTAATTAACGATTTAAAGGGAAGCGGCGTATTAGTTGTAAGCGGATTGGCTTACGGCATCGACGTTCTGGCACACCGTAAGGCGCTTGAAAATAATTTAGATACCGTTGGCGTAGTAGCGCATGGTCTCGACCGCATGTATCCGCAAACACATGAAAGCATAGCTCGAAAGATGATGAAACAAGGCGGAATATTAACCGATTTCAGAAGCGGAACCAATCCGGATGCGGTTAATTTTCCGAAGCGAAACAGAATTGTAGCCGGTATGTGTGATGCCTTGGTAGTAATGGAAAGCAAACGCGATGGCGGTAGTTTAATTACCGCCACCATTGCCAATAGTTATAACAAAGATGTGTTTGCGTATCCGGGTCGTACCAATGATGCCATGAGTGAAGGATGTAACGGCTTTATCAAATCCAACAAAGCGGCGCTTATGGAAAATGCTGCTGATTTGTTTTATTTCATGAGTTGGGAAAATGAAACTAAGAACAAGAAAAAAGAAACAGCGCAAATACCATTGCTTTTAAATTTAAACGAGGAAGAACAAAAAATTGTGGACGTGTTTAAAAACAAATCTTCCCTTCACATGGACGAAATCAGTTATGCATCGGGATTTCCTATAAGCAAAGTTGCTGCCTTATTACTACAGCTAGAATTTAGCAATGTCATTCGATCTCTACCCGGGAAAATGTATAGTTTGGTGGCGTAAGTTCCCTCTCCTAACTAGAGAGGGTGTCTCGGTTTGGCATTATCACTATTAAAATCCATTTCTAAAACCTATATTTGCTCTATGCTGCTAAACGAAATAGTCGGACAACAAGAAGTAAAAGGCCGTCTGCTAAAAATGGTTCACGAAAACCGTTTGCCGCACGCGCTATTATTTACCGGATTGGAAGGCAGCGGAAATTTAGCAGCGGCAGTTGCCTTTGCACAGTTTCTGTTTTGCAGCAATAAAAAAAATGATGATGCCTGTGGCGAATGCCCATCGTGTCAGAAAACAAGTAAACTGGTACACCCCGATTTGCACTTTGTATTCCCTATTGCTAAATCGAAAGACGTAAAAAGCAGTGCCGATTTAATTAAAGAATTCAGAGAAGAGTTTTTACAAAATCCTTACTTAAGTTTAAACGACTGGTTTGATAGTTTAGACGCAGAGAATAAACAGCCCATTATTCCGGTGGAGGAAAGCGGTAACATTATCCGCGAATTAAGTTACACCAGCTACGAAGGTTTGTATAAAGTAATGGTCATTTGGCAGCCTGAAAAAATGAACGTAGAAGCGGCCAACAAATTATTAAAAGTATTGGAAGAACCGCCTGAGCAAACCATATTTTTAATGGTGTGCAATAACCCCGATCAATTATTAGCTACCATTATATCGCGTGTACAACAAATACCGTTTTTAAGATTAACCGAAAAAGAAATTAAAGAGGGATTAGTAAAAAAATTTGGTGTTACCGAAGATAATGCCGCGCAAGCTTCTTTTTTGTGCGATGGCAATTTTAATGAAGCTCTTAAATTACTCACGCAAAGCGACGAGCAACTCTCCTTTTTACAACACTTCCAGTCATTCATGCGTCTGGCTTTAAAATTTGATTGCGAAAAAGCCCTGCAGTGGATTGACCAAAACGCGGCAACCGGACGCGAAAAGCAAAAACAATTTTTACAATACGGTTTAGAAATTTTCAGGGATTGTTTAATGTACAATTTTGGCTCGCGCGACTTAGTGCGCTTAAGCGGAAACGAAAAACAATTTTTAGAAAAATTTGCGCCCTTCATTACCCAACGTAATTACGAAACTTTGGTGGAAGAATTTAACAGCAACTGTTACTACATCGAGCGTAATGGCAATGCTAAAATTATTTTTATGGACTTGTTGTTAAAGACCAATGAGCTCATTAATAAACGGTAATTTATAATTACAAACTCACTACATTTATAATAGAGTTATAAGCAACTTCATAAATATTTTCCCTAAATAATTTATATGATAACTGAAAAAATTACTGTAAAAACTCTCGTATTAGCATCTAAGCAAAGAGTATGGGATTATTATACAAATCCCAATCATATAACGAAATGGAATTTTGCCGATCCAAGTTGGCATTGTCCGGCTGCATCGAACGATATGAAAATAGGCGGGAAATACTTTGCGCGAATGGAATCAAAAGACGGCAGTTTCGGATTTGACTATGTTGCAATATATACAGAATTAGATGAAGGAAGTAACTTTGCTTATGAGTTTGCAGGAAGAAAAGTAAATGTGTCGCTTGTAGATCTTAACGGAGAAACAGAAGTAATTATAACATTTGATCCGGAAAATGAAAACCCTATAGAATTACAAAGAAATGGATGGCAAGCCATTTTAAATAATTTTAAAAAATATACAGAGAGTAAATAAAAAAATAAAAGGCATATAACAGTAGCTAACCCGTTTTTGCGATTTGAAATGCTAATTAAAATATTCACAGGAATAAGTTGTAGAAAAACAAGCTCCCACACTCAAATTATTTTAAACCCTACTTCTTCACCACTGTAAACTCTACTCGTCGGTTTTGCTTTTTACCTTCGTCGGTGCCGTTATCGGCAATTGGCTTGGTGCTGCCGTAACCTTTGTAAGTGACACGCATTAATTCAACACCTTTGGTAACCAAATAATCGGCAACAGCGTTTGCCCGCTTTTCCGAGAGAGTTTTGTTTTTTTCTTCACTACCGGTATTATCGGTATGTCCACCAATCTCAATATAAATTTGAGGGTTCTTTACCAGATAGACTGCAAAAGCATCAAGCTCTGTATACGACGAAGGCAATAACACAGCTCTGTTGGTTTCAAATAAAATGTTTTTTAAAATAAATGTTTTGTCAACCAGCACTTCGATGATGGGCTTAGTAGTATCGTTTCCAAAATTTGCAACAGGTACAGAAGCTTGTCGTATCGTATCTACTACCGGCGCTACAATTGTATCCCACTTTGGCGCCACCGGTTCAGGCATCTGATGCAAACTTACATCATCAATGTAATAATACGCATCGCGATTGGTACGCTGATTTATTTTGGTACGTACATGCTTTGGCGCTTTTACATCGGTTTCTTCATAATCATAAATATCAAAACTGCCTAATAACAAATATTGCTCTCCGCCTTGTGCGTCATACTCCATCGTAATATAATGCCAGTTTACGGTATCGTTACCCAACTGATTTTTTAAAGGAATGTATTTCGGTTTCAAATTTCGTATCACTTCACTGGATGTATAAGTGGGTTTTGCGTTTAAAAAAACAGCACCCATTCTAAAAATAGCAGCCCGTGAATAATCTGCGAGACTTAACCAAAAACTTAGTTCGTATTTGGTGCCGCCGTTTAACGGAGAGTTTAATTGTGTAATTAAATACTCGCGGTAATCTGCATGTGAAAACAAATAAAAACCGGCATAACACTTTCCTGTGTTGGCTTTTTGCGTTCCGAACGGATTAATTGGAACCTGCGCCTCCGATTTTTCTTTTAGCTTTTTACCGCATTCACAAAACAAATCGGTTGTTCCCCAGGTTGGCGCACTCCAAGAAGCGTTTAAGCCAATGGAAGAAAGTAATATCGGAACATTACTGTTAGCCTCGAAGCTAGAATCGGGAATAAAGTTTTGCGCAACACTTTTTTGAGTCAAGCATGTCGCTGCAATAACAATAAGCGTTTTAAAAAAAATCTTTATACGATGCATAAGCCGCCGCAAGATGTTACTGCACCACTACTCTTCCGGTATACGTTTGCTTATTTGAACTTATCACTTTGTAAGTATAAACTCCTTTAGACTGCGCGCTTAAATCAATTGTGTTGCTTTCTGAATTTAACTTTTCATTATAAACCTGTTCTCCTAATAGGTTGTAAAAGATTATTTGACCTTCGCCATCTACTTTAAATTTACCCGTATTAGGATTTGGATATAATGATAATTGATCATTTAAATAAACTTCATTAATACCAACAAGAGGTCCTTGTAATTTGGCAACAAACACATCATCGCCACATCCTTTTAAAACATTATGCGCGCCAAAGGAAACCACGCCGCTGTTAAATGTTCCGCCAATATAAACATGCGCGCTGGATGCACCCACTGATATAGCGTTTGATGTTTCATCATAAGTGCTGCCTACCGCTGTTGCCCATAGTGGTGTACCGGCATTATTATACGACGCTACATACAGATCTCGGTAACCTACTGAAAAGTCATTTATTGTTATGCTGCCAAAGCTTATACTGCTGCTAATAAAATAACCGGTTAAATAAATGTTTCCGGCAGAATCGGCCGCAATACCGTTTCCTGCTTCCGAATCTGCGCCTCCCGATTTGCGTGCCCACACGGAAGCGCCACTTAAATCGTACCTAGCCACAAAAATATCGCTGGTTCCTGCCATAGCATTGGTGAGTGTTGTACTTCCAAATAAAAGTGACGTACTATTAAATCCTCCGGTAACATAAACACCCGTTCCTTTAACAGCAATAGCATTTCCAAAATCATCCTGACTTCCTCCGGCGCGCGCTGCCCATGCCGCAGTACCGGAACCGTTATACTTTACGACAAAAATATCTTGAGTTCCTGTTGCGGCGTTTGAAACAGCGCCGCTGCCAAAATTTACAGAAGCGCTTGAAAAAACACCCGTAACATAAACATTACCCAACGAATCGCAGGCTGCACTATAACCCATTTCTGAAGAAGTACCTCCTGCGCTTTTAGCCCATAAGGATGTTCCGGCCGCATCGTATTTAGCAATAAAAAAGTCTTGCGTAGATGTTCCGCTGTTAGTTAAACTACCTGAACCAAAATTAACAGAAGGGCTTCCAAACCCTCCGGTGACAAATACGTTTCCGCTTGCGTCACACGTAATGCCGTATCCCCTTTCATTCGTGGTTCCTCCAACGCTTTTTAACCATTGTGTTGTTCCGGCCGAATTTATTTTTGCAATAAATATTTCACTATTTCCTGTTGAAGTGTTGGTAACGGTATGTGAACCCATTGTTAAATTTGCGCTGGTATACCAACCTGTAATGTATACATTACCGCTGGCATCCACCGTAATTCCATTTCCTAAATCACCGTCTGTTCCCCCATAGGATTTTGCCCATATCACATTTCCTGCCGGGTCGTATTTCACAACAAAAATATCTGCTGTAAAATTTCCGGGATTTGTAAGAGTTATGCTTCCAAATGTTATGCTGGCACTCGAATACCAGCCAACCGTATACAAATAGCCATTTGCATCATAAGCTGTTCCCATTACCATTTCTCCTCCGGTTGATCCGGCCCCTGATGCCCATTGCCAGGATACCGTTTGGGCATTTGCCTTGCTAAGCAAAAGCGTTGCTGATAATGCCAGTAAAGTAATTGTTGCGTGTAAAGTTTTTTTCATGTGTTATTGTTTAATTTTATTCCAGTACTAAATTCACTTCAATATTTCTTTCTTTATTCTCAAATGTTATTCCTGTGCCGGCGCTTGTGTATTTAAAACCGTGCGAATCGGAATATTCTGCTTTTACAAAATAATGTCCCGGTGTTAAACCGTCAATACTGTATCTACCACTTGCATCAGTTAAAACAGTTTGATCAAACGAGGTTGTTGGTTGATCGGTGCCATATGAAATGGAAACTTTTGCATAAGGTGCTCCTTCCTGATTTCCGGAAACTCCGTTTTTAAATGTTATTCCGCCGCTTACAGAATTATGCCCTCCCGGGCCTGCTGATTTTTTTTCGCACGCTCCTGATAAAAAAACCAGTATTAGTAAACCAAAAAGTTGTGTGAGTTTTAGCCGCATAAATTTAATTGGTTAATGGTTTTTATAAAACTGCGCGTTAAAATTAAAGCTCATTTCATCAGCCACATTCATTGTCCAAACCCCATACGTTTTGTTATTGGCAGCAACAACATTTCCGGTTTGGTCGGCCAACGATGGCACCGGCACCCATTGTATAGTTGATTGCGTATCCATAAAATCGGAGCGTTTAAACGTTAAGCGTGCGCTAAATGAAGCGCGGTATCGGTCAAAAACATTATCGCCATCAGTATCAAAATCAGACGTGCCGTTATAAACCAAATAAAGTACAGCCGGCTTTACAATTGGGGTACCGTCGGGATTTCCGCTTGGTGCTCGGTAACGGTTAAATTGCAAATTACCAAATACTACATAACCTGTACCTGATTTTTTTACACTCGTACTTCTGAACCACGCCGAATCGCTGATTGGATTTACTACGGTTTTTAAAGTATCTAAATAAGTAACACCCATGTAACTGCGAATACATTTTCCCGGACCATCACGACCGGGTTCGCCCGAATCGATAGACGATAATTGCACCCAGGCATTAATACTGCATTTAGTTAAATCGGATTCGTTAAAAACAAATTTCGGATTGAAATTAAAATTATTAAAACGCCCTGTTAGCATACCGGAAGAATAATTTAAATACTTCGATTCCCAGTTAACATTGCTATGTGCTTTATCAAAAGTCCAGGAAAAATCTACCAAACCCGTTCCTGTAACCGGAGTTTCATTGTGAGGTGTTACAGTATCGGTTTTTTTACAACCGATAACAAGACCTAACATCACTAAAAGAAAGAGTCCCGAAAATTTCAGGGTATTAAATTTCATGTTTTTTATTAATTAAAATAAAGATACTTCATTCTGCTGTATTAACAAATAGCGGTGCGCGACTTTTACAGCATATTTCGTGCCAAAAATTGTATGGTTAACGTGTGTAGATATGCAAAAGGGCTGGGTGTAAAACTTATTCTTATAAATTAAAGCAATAAAAAGGCCGCTTCGATTTGAAGCAGCCTTTTAAAATCAGGAATTGTACAATTAGTTCTTTACTACTTTAATTAATCCGGAATTGGAACCCGAAACTACATTAACATTATATAAACCACTTGCTAAATCCGATAAATCGAGAACAGCTTTTTCAGATGTGACTGATCGCGTAAATATAATTCTTCTGGTCATGTCGTAAAGTGTAACCGCTTCGATTTCACCCTGAGAAACCGTTAAATTAACGATATCATTACTTGGGTTCGGGAATACTGAAATTCCTAAAGCAGAATTCAACTCAACAACACCCGCACATGGATCAACTAACACATTAAATGATCTTGTGTTAAAGCATCCCGTAGCGGGATTGGTATAGGAATAACTAAGTGTAAAGGTGCCTAATCTAGTTGGAGCAAACGCATTTCCGGTTACGTTAGTACCGGAGTAAACGCCGCCCGACGGTAAACCGTTTAAAGTAACGTTCGCCTCATTTATACATGCAGTATCTTTTGCTACGGTTAATATAAGTGTTGGTAATGCATTAACCATTACTGTTGCAACAGCCGCGTTTGCAGAAACACATCCATTAGAAGAAGTTCCTGTAAAAGAATAAGAGCTTGTAGCTGTTGGACTCACCGCCGCGTTTCCTCCTGAAATTGTGTATGTAGATGCGCCACCGGCAGTTAACGTAACAGTTCCCCCTTCACAAACTGACGAATTATTAGCTGTTGCAGTAACTACAACTGGTAATGGTTGTGTGATGTTAAAGGTTCTTGTGTAAGAGCAATTATTGGCATCTTTAACATTAACAGTATATCCGCCTGCCGATAAACCTGTAGCGATTGAAGTTGTTCCCCCGGAAGGAGACCAGGTATAGGTATAAGAACCTGTTCCGCCTGTTACTGATACGCTTGCCGCAGCATTATTGCTACCAAAACAAGTGTTGTTGGTTTGTGTGTTGATAGAATTAATAGCTAATGGTTGGGTAACTGTAAACGTTTGTAGTAAGAAATTTGTTGGCGTCTTTAACCGTTAGCGTATAAACACCTGCCAATAATCCGGTTGCTGAAGAAGCATTTTCCTCCGCCTGGAAGCCACGTATAGGTTTAAGGCGCTAAACCACCGGAAACATTAGAGGTTAGTGCCGCGGTACTTAAACCGTTACATAAAATAGAGGCTGTTTGAGTAATAGCAGCAGAAAACAATTGAGTGATAATTATTTTTCCGTGATCTCCGTTTATGCCTAAATTAGTTACATTTGTGTCAAGTGGTGCCCAATACAAAGCACCACCACCACCGGAATCCCATGTTGAGATTGGAGTGTTTAAATAATCTTCTCCGCCCGGGCAGCCGATATAACCGCCGCCGCCTGCAATTAAATATGGTGTTGTACCTGAACAGATCCCGAAAGATTAGTGCTTAGTTAAGCCGCATTAATTTGTGTTTGAGTTGGCCCTAAAACTTCCGGTTGCGCCCGCGTTGGTTAAGGTGTAAGTTTTTTGCGCGGTACTCAGGCCGGATATGGCCAGTGCCGAACACAAACTAACCTTTGAGGCTGCTTGGGTAAGTTTTTTAAGCAGATGTTTAATTTCATATATAATTGGTTTTAAGTACAGGTATCCTTTTTAGACAAACAATCTTGTATATTATGTTAACAGATAATTTTTATCAATGCATCGGCTTTTAAAAGGAGAAATTACAACTCTTTTTTATATTGCTACAAATCATGGCAACTATATTGTACTATGTGTAATACCTTTGATTTACTATGAGCAAGGTTAAAACCACTTATTTCTGTCAGAATTGCGGAACACAACACAACAAATGGATTGGAAAATGCAGCAGTTGTGGTGAATGGAATGCCGTTGTGGAAGAGGTTGTAAAAAAAGAAACTAAAAACGATCGTCTGCAGTTATTTTCCGGAAACAAAGACCCAAAACAAAGCAATAAACCTGAATTATTACAGGAAATAGGCTTACAGGATTATCCGCGCATACCCGTTCCGGGAAAAGAGCTGGCGCGCGTTTTAGGCGGGGGAATTGTTCCGGGAAGTATCGTTTTATTTGGCGGAGAGCCAGGCATCGGTAAATCTACCTTAATGTTACAATTAGCATTGCGATTAAAAAACCTGAAAGTATTATATGTAAGCGGTGAAGAAAGCGAGCAACAAATCAAAATGCGTGCCGAACGTATCGGAATCACTACCAATAGTTGTTATATTTTACAAGAAACAAACACTCAGAACATTTTTCAGCAAATTGCGGAAATACAACCTCAGTTAGTAGTTATCGATTCTATTCAAACCATTCACACAGCCTATGTAGAGAGTAGTCCGGGAAGCGTTAGTCAGGTTCGGGAATGCGCCGCCGAGTTTTTGCGATTCGCGAAAGAAACCAACACTCCGGTATTTATGATTGGTCATATCACCAAAGAGGGAAGTTTAGCGGGGCCAAAAATTTTAGAACACATGGTAGATACAGTTTTGCAGTTTGAAGGCGACACCAATCACATTTACCGTCTATTGCGCGCTACCAAAAATCGATTTGGCAGCACCAACGAAATGGGTATTTACGAGATGAGTGGTGACGGACTAAGAGAAGTTACCAATCCAAGTGAAATATTAATTACGCACCGAGAATACGCAACAAGTGGTGTGGCCATTGCCGCCACCATGGAAGGAAATCGTCCAATGCTCATTGAAACACAAGCCTTGGTAAGCAGCGCGGCGTATAGCGTACCTCAGCGTTCGTCAACCGGATTTGATTTAAGAAGATTATCGATGTTACTCGCAGTTTTAGAAAAACGTTGCGGATTTAGATTAGCGGTGAAAGATGTCTTTATTAATATTGCCGGCGGAATAAAAGTGGAAGATCCAGGAATTGATTTGGCTCTCGTGTGCGGTATATTATCCAGTAATGAAGATTTACCAATTCCGCAAAACGTTTGTTTTGCTGCAGAGGTAGGCCTTACAGGAGAAATAAGACCCGTTAATCGAATTGAGCAAAGAATTAGTGAAGCACAAAAATTAGGTTTTGAAAAGATTTTTATTTCTACCTTTAACAAAAAAGGATTAGACCCAAAAAACTATTCTATTGAAATCATTACAGTCAATAAAATAGAAGAGGTGTTTAATCAGTTGTTTGGGTAATGCTTTCTAAAATAAATAAAACCCTGTTTGCTTTTCTTTTGTTTTGTGGTGTGATTAACGCTCAAAACAAACGCGTTATTGACAGCTTGATAACACTTTCGCAAACAGCCAACGATACAGTAAAAGCCAATCTTTACAATGTAATTGCAGCGCTATGGGCCGGAACCCATCCCGAAAAAAATAAAGAATACGGCTATAAAATTATTGAACTTGGGGAAAAATCAGGATATGAAAAATACATTGCCATAGGAAATTTCAAATTAGGAGTGTATTATCAAGCTTTGGGTAATCTCGATTCGGCCAAATACTTTTACGACATTACGCTCTCATTAGCTAAGAAAAATAAGCGTGAAAAAATTGAATCCTTTGTACACCAGAATCTCGCCTTGGTGTATGAAAAAGAAGGAAATTATGAAAGAGCTATTACCGAAAACATTGAAGCCATTCGTATTCAGGAGAAAATTAAAAACGCTCCAGTTGTAGCGGATTTAAAAAATAATATTGGGGTTATTTATATCAAACAAAAAGATTTTGTAATGGCCGAAAAGTATTTGTTAGATGCTTATGCCGATTTTAAAAAAATAAATGTGCCGGGTACACTAGGATATGTTTACCAAAATTTAGGACTTGTTGAAGACAACAAAGGCAATTCAAGCAAAAGTAATGCGTATTATCATCTTGCCTTGAACGAATTTGCGAAATCGAATAATTTATTTGGACAGGCTGACATTAATTTAAATTTAAGTTTAAATTTTCAAGGTCAAAATCAGCCTGACTCCTCAAGAATATATAATACCTACGCTATTGCCATTGCAAAAAATTTAAATGCCACTGCATCTGTCTACGCCGCCTACATTAATTTTGCGAGTTTGTATGCCCGGTTTTTTAATAACCCGGAACTTACCTTAACATATCTAGATTCTGCAAAGGCATTAACAGAAATTTATTCTTTACCGGAATACCGAATCGCCTTCATTCAACAGTTATCACAATATCACCTTGCTTATGGAGACAAAGCATACGGTTTTTTATTAATGGATAAGTTCCTGAACCTGAAAGATTCATTGTTGTCTTTAGAAAACATGGAATTAATAAAAACAATTAATACCGAATACGAAACTGAGAAAAAAGATTTACAAATAAGAAACCAATCACTTGAAATATCTGCCAAGGAAAAAGAAAATGCCGCTAAAAATAAAATTCTAATTATTGGAACAGTTGGATTATTGGCAGTTTTAATTTTTGCTTTCATTGCCTATTACAACTTTAAAAAAACACGAAAAGCAAACATCATTATAAATAATCAAAAACAACAAGTAGAACTGCAAAAAGAAGAAATTGAAACGCAAAAACTTTTAGTTGAAGAAAAACAAAAAGAGATTATTGACAGCATTAATTATGCTCAAAAAATACAATCGGCCGTTTTAACAGGCGGACAGGTTTGGAAAAAAATTAGTCAGGAATACTTTATTATTTTTCAGCCTAAAGATATTGTAAGCGGCGACTTTTATTGGGCATACAATACGTTGAACAACCGTTCGGTGTTTGCCTTAGCCGACTGTACCGGACACGGTGTTCCGGGTGGATTTATGAGCATGCTTGGCAACAGTTTTTTAAACGAAATTGTTGTGGAAAATAAACTATTTAATCCTGCGGAAATTTTAAATAAACTACGCCAAAAAATAATTACTTCACTAGAACAAAAAGGCGCTGCCGACCGTAGAGACGGTATGGACATGGCCATCTGCTGCTGGAATAAACTTGATAATACAATTGAATTTGCAGGAGCTAACAATAAATTATGGCTTTTAAGAAATGGTTCAATTCAAGAACTTAGCGGTGACAAAATGCCGATAGGAAATTATGCCGGCGAAATAAAACCATTTACAAACAAAAGTATCTCTCTACAAAAAAATGATATTCTATACCTGACCACCGATGGATTTGCCGATCAGTTTGGAGGAGATGGCGGTAAAAAATTAATGTCGAAAAACTTAAAACAATTTATTATTAGCAACGGAGGTTTGCCGATTGAACAGCAAAAAACTGAATTAATGCGGTTCTTAAATTCCTGGAAAGGCCAACACGAACAGGTAGATGACATTAGTGTAATCGCTATTAAAATCTGTTAGTCTTTGTTTTATGCTACTTGGTCATATTTTCAATTGATTTAGCAAATCCATATTTTATCGTTTAGCAGATATGAGCATTGCGTTGTGAAAAATTTAACAATTATAATTTTTATTCCGCTTTTTTTATGCATAACTTTTGCTTCGGTAAAGTGCATGAAATTATTAAGTCTTATATTAATTACTACTAACCTTTTGTCGGGTCCAAAAAACGACAGTATTCGTAAGCCGGAAGTAAAAAATACAGGCTTATGCGAAAGCGTAATTGGCGTATGCAAAAAGGAGCAATACAGTAGCGATTATGTGTATGATCATCAGCTTTACCTTCACCGCTGCGATACGCTAACACAAGTGAAATTTTGGCGTCAGATCATGAACCTTTCTAAAGACACGGTTCTGATTAGTTTAGGAGAAAGCCGTAAAGTAATTAGTAAGGCATATAGTAAAAACTGGTATTTCTTACAAAGCGATATAAAACAAAAGTTCAGAGACAGCATTCGTGTTGCGCACGGATTAGATTCCAGTCATAAAGTTCTTGTTACTTATGGCCGTCAGTTTTTTTACGATTTTGAAAAGGCCTTCGAGAAATTTGACCGCGGAATAAACGGTTTCGTTGCTAACGGTGTTGACCCATGGTATGCACAAGCTATTTTACTTATTGAAAGTCCAAATAAGTTACAAAAATCAAATGTTGGCGCTTACGGTCCTTTTCAATTAATGAAAGATGTGGCGCGTATGTACGGACTTAAAGTAAATAAATACATGGATGAGCGTGCTGACTTTGACCGATCTGCATATGCCGCTTCTTCATTAATCAAAAACATTTGTTTGCCCTATACGCGTCAAATGCTCGACTCTTTACACATAAGTTATAATGAAAGTGATTTGTGGTTTAGATTACTTGTTATGCACAGTTACCATGCCGGTGCAGGAAATGTAAGAAAAGCATTGTTCAGCTTTATGCCAAAAGAAGGCGGAATGACTCTGATTTATACGTTGTGGCGAACAGAAACATCACGCTTTAAATCGGCATCACAAAATTATTCGCAATTAGTTTTAGCTGCGATGCTGGAAATGAATGATCGTGTTCCTTTACACACGAGTAATCTTGAGGCTGCCATTCCCATTGGGGCTAAACTGCCTCGCATAGCTAACTAAATTTTTTCTGTTTTTGTAATGTTAATCACATCGCGCAGTGCTTTTAAAGCTCTGTCGTGTTTTTTCACAAATGGATTAGTAGTATCCCAAACATATCCGGCTAACACTGAACAAATCTGGTTTTTAAATTCGGGGTTTGTGTTTTTAGAAAAGAAAATATCATAAAGCGTGCCGTCGTACCAACCATTAACATAACTTCTGAACACCTCAACGCCAACCATACACGGCTTCATAAATTCTTCTTCCCAATCTACATGATCACCTTTAAGTTTCTTAATCACCAAATGCGCCGCATTCTGACTGGAAACCGAAGCCAATGTAACGCCTGATGAGAAAACCGGATCCAAAAACTCAGTAACATTTCCTGTTAGAACAAACCCATCACCGTAAAATTTTTCCGTGGTTACACTCCAACCTTCAATAGTGCGTGGCTCAAATAAAAACTCCGCTTCTCCAAAACGTTCTTTTAAATGAGGCTCCGAATTAATTAAAAAACGCAAGGATTCTTCAGGTGATTTCCCTTTTATTTTATCAAAAAAAGAAGGGTTACCTACAAATCCTACAGAGGTGTTTCCGTTTGAAAACGGTATAACCCAGATCCAGGTAGTGGGCTCGTGAACCACAACAGTAATGCGATTGGGTTCACTGTATTTAGCCCGGTTTGGATCTTTAATATGTGTAAACAAGGTTTTACGTGCCGGTAAAGAACTAGGACGATCTAAACCAAACATGCGTGGAATAACGCGACCATATCCGCTTCCGTCAACAATAAACTTTGCGTTAATGATTTGTGTACTTCCATCTTTATTAACCGCAGTAGTGGTTGAATTAGACCCGTCAAATTTTATATCCGTAACTGTAGTTTCAAAATTTACTTCTACACCGTGCTTTTGTACTTCTGTGGCTAATGTTAAATCGAATTCGCCGCGCGGAACTTGCCAGGTCCACTTATATCCTTCGGTAAATTGATCCGAAAAATTAAAATCACACAACTCGTGTTCGCCACGAACAAATTTAGCACCGAATTTTTCCTGAAAACCTTTTGCTTTTACCGCGTCTAAAAACTTCGCCTCCTCGAGTGCTTCCATGCAGCGCGGTAATAAACTTTCTCCAATAACAAATCGAGGGAATTTTTCTTTCTCAACAATTTTTACTTTGTATCCTGCCTGATTAATTATACTTGCTGCAATAGTTCCGGCAGGGCCTGCACCTATCACTAAAACATCAACCGATTGTGTGCTCATGAAATTGTTTTATTTGTCAACACAAAATTAAATAAAAAAGAACACGCACGACCGTTAGTGAAATGAATTAAATCAGAGTAAATCGTTAGCCAAATTAGCCAATTCGCTTCTTTCGCCTTTTTGTAACGTTATATGAGCGTATAACGGCTGACCTTTTACTTTTTCAATTAAATAACTTAATCCGTTACTTTGAGCATCAAGGTAAGGTGTATCAATTTGATAAATATCTCCGGTAAATACAATTTTTGTGTTTTCGCCGGCGCGCGTTATTATTGTTTTAACCTCGTGTGGTGTAAGATTTTGCGCTTCATCAACAATAAAAAAAACATTACTTAAACTTCGGCCGCGAATGTACGCCAGGGGACATACCACCAGTTTCTGGCTTTCAACCATTTCGTTTAATTGTTTATGCTCTTTGTCTTTTTCGTTAAACAAACTGCGGATGTATTTCAAGTTATCCCACAGTGGTTCCATGTACGGATTGAGTTTTGAATTGACGTCACCGGGTAAATAACCGATGTCTTTATTACTTAACGGAACAATTGGACGTGCCAAATAAATTTGATGATAATTTCTTCTTTGTTCAAGCGCGCCCGCTAGCGATAATAATGTTTTTCCTGTACCTGCTACACCTTGAATTGTGACTAATTTTATTTCCGGATTCATTATGGCGTCCAGCGCAAAAGACTGTTCGGCATTTTTTGGAATCACTCCAAAAGCCGTACTTTTCACTACACGCTCCAAATTGTTTTCTTCGGCGCTATAGCGCGCTAAAACAGATTGAGTTCCGTTTTTTAATATATAATAATGATTTGGCAAAGCGTCCTGCTTTTTAAGAATATCCTTAGCCGGTGAAGATCCTTTTTGATAGATATTCGCTATTTTATCCTGTGGAACTTTTTGAATTTCACTCATGCCGGTATAGAGTTCATCTACTGTTTTAATTTTACCCGTTTCGTAATCTTCTGCTTGTAAACTCAACGATTTTGCCTTAATGCGAAGGTTAATATCCTTCGTCACTAAAATAACTTTTCTTCCCGGATTGGTTTCTGCTGTATATAACGCGGTATTTAAAATACGGTGATCCGCTTTTTTATCATCAAAAACCCTCTCGGCATTAACCTTGCTGGAAGTATTCATTTCTATTTTAAACTTCCCTCGTGTTGGACCATTAATAGGTGTCCAGTCCTGCAGTGTGTTTTTTCCACTAAGCGAATCGACATATCTTGTAAACTCGCGTGCTGCGAAGTTTTTAGTATCGTTACCTTTCTTAAAATTATCCAGCTCTTCCAAAACTGTTATTGGAATAACCACGTCGTGTTCCTTAAAATTTTTAATGGCGGTGTGGTCGTAAATAATTACTGATGTATCAAGGACAAATATTTTTCTAGACTCAGAAGTTCGTGGTGCGGATTTTTTTGCCATAAAGAAAGGTTTAATGTTTTATTAAAGCTATCTATTTAATAGTCGGTTTCAACTTCCAAAAAACAATTTAATAAACAGGCTTTTGTTAAATGCCACACCTTGAGAATTAAACAGAGTATTTTCTTTCTAAATATTTTAGTTTTGAATTGTACTTTTTTGTTCCATTCCTTGTTTTTATGACAACAATATGACAATTGCATATTATATTTGTGTCATCCTTCCCCGGTTCGCAATTCGCGAATGATAAATAATATATATCCATTAAACACATACACATGAATAAGTTAAAATTTACACTGGCTTTTATCCTAATCCTATCTGTTGTCAAGTCTCAAAAGTGGGTAGAGATGATGCAAGACCCCAATGCCAACTACTTCGATATAAAAAAGGAGTTTGAAGAATATTGGAAAAACCGTCCTTACGAGCGCGCAAAAGGTTATAAACAGTTTAAACGATGGTCTCATTTTGTTGAGCCTCGTGTGTACCCAAGTGGTAACATGGCTCTGGCATCCCGTGCTCACGCATACGAAGAATATCAGGAGTTTTTAAAAAATAATACAACAGCAAAAGTTTTAGCAACTGCTGCTCCAAGCGCTACTACAGCAAACTGGATTCCGTTAGGTCCTTTTGGTTCACCAACCAACGGTGATGCAGGACGATTACAGTGCGTACGCTTTCATCCTGCCGGAACCAACACAATTTATGTCGGTACAGCGGCCGGTGGTTTATGGAAGTCTACCGATAACGGAAGTACCTGGACAACAAACACCGATCAATTAGCTTCGTTGGGTATTGCTGATATTGCAATTAATCCAGTAAACACCAACATTATGTATATCGCTACCGGTGATATTGACGCCGGTGACACTTATGCAACCGGTATTTTAAAATCAACCGATGGAGGAGCAACCTGGAACGCAACAGGATTAGCGTGGACTACGAGTCAGCTTAGAAGAATCGGACGATTATTGATTAATCCATTAAACCCAAACACTCTAATTGCGGCAACTTCAGTAGGAATGTACCGCTCGTTAAACGGAGGCACAACTTGGAACATGACAATCGCCGGTAATTTTAAAGATGCAGAATATAAACCGGGAGATACCACCGTGGTATATGCCGGAGGAGGAGGAAATTTATATAAGTCCATTAATGGCGGAACATCGTATACATCTGTCTCTTTGGGTTCTGTAAATTCATTAAACCGCACCTCTATTGCTGTTACACCTGCAAATCCAAATTATGTTTATGTATTGGGTAGTAAAGCCTCTGATAATAGTTTTGGGGGGGTGTTTCGTTCAACCAACTCTGCAAGCACCTTTTCAACTATGTCAACAACTCCTAATATTTTTGGGTGGAGCACAAACGGTTCAGACGCCGGAGGACAAGGCTGGTACGATATTGCTATAGGCGCATCACCAACCAATGCTAACGAAATAACTGTTGGTGGTGTTAATTCGTGGAAATCAACTAACGGTGGTTCAACATGGGTATTAAATACACACTGGTATGGTGGCGGAGGAAAGCCTTACGTTCATGCAGATTTACATGATGTACAGTATATAAGCGGAACAACTTGTTATTTAGGAACAGACGGAGGAATTTCAAGAACAACTAACGGTGGAAGTACATGGGCAACCATTAATGGCACCATGAACATTTCACAACAATACAGACTTGGAAATTCCGCAAGCACAGCGGGAAGAATTGTAACTGGTCATCAGGATAACGGAACCAATTTATCAAACGGAAGCGCATGGAACGAAATTTATGGCGGCGACGGCGCAGACTGTTTTATTGACTGGAGTAATAATAATATTATCATTGCATCATATGTAAATGGTGACTTCCAAAAATCAACTAATGGCGGCGGAACATGGTCTGCCATTCAAAGCGGATTAACCGGAAATGCTGCCTGGATTGCTCCTATCACACAGGATCCTGTAAATGCCAATAATTTTTATTGCGGCTATCAGCAGGTTTTTAAATCAACAAACAAAGGAACTTCTTGGTCACAACTTGGAACAATGTCAGGAAGCGGAGAGGTTCTACACATAAAAGTTGCTCCTTCAAATACAAGTGTAATTTATGCGTCAAGATCTTCCTCTCTTCATAAAACTACTGATGGTGGTTTAACATGGAGTGGCATTACCGGAACATTACCTGTTGGTACCAGCCAGATTACAGGAATTGCCGTAGATAATTTAAATCCAAATAATGTATATGTAACTTTATCTGGTTATTCAGCAGGTAACAAAGTATTTTATTCAAATAACGGTGGAACAAGCTGGACAAATTACTCAACGGGGTTACCAAATATTCCTTCAAATTGTATTGTTTATAAAAACAATTCTGCGGGAGCGGTTTATGTAGGAACTGACGTAGGTGTTTATTACCGCGAATTAAGTATGTCTTCGTGGATTCCGTTTATGACGGGATTACCAAACGTAATTATTGATGAATTAGAAATCTTTTATCCAACCAATAAGATCAGAGCCGCAACTTATGGTCGCGGTACTTGGGAAAGTGACTTATATAGCAACCCTTCGGCACCACCATTTGCGTTTTATACCTCGGCATACAACAGCGCTTGCATAAATGTCCCTTTTACATTAACGGATGCTTCATCCAACAACCCAACCACATGGGCTTGGAGTTTTCCAGGAGGATCACCTTCAAGTTCTACGTTACAAAATCCAAGCGTTACCTATACGGCAACAGGAATATACACTATTACCTTGGTGGCCACTAATTCTGTAAGTTCAAGCTCACCATACACCACTACCATTTCAGTAGTAAACACACCAACCGCAGTATCAAGTAATACAAGTATTTGTGCTGGGCAATCAGCTGCTGTCACTGTAACCACCAACGCATCAAGTGTTGTTTGGACAGGCGGTCAAACCGGAAATACAGCGTACTTTGGACCGATGAGCACAACCGTTTATAATTACACTGCTTCTACCGGTGCGTGTTTGGTTACCGGAAACTCTACCGTTACAGTTGGAACGCCACCGGCTATTCCTGTTGTTTCACAGTTCGGAAACATACTAACATCTTCTCCGGCAACCACTTATCAATGGTACCTCAATGGTAGTGCCATTTCTGGCGCAACTAGTCAATCGTATACTGCAACCGTTGATGGTTGGTATACTGTTTGGGTAAGTAACGGATCTTGTCAATCATCATCGTCAGCAATCTTTATAACCGTTACATCTATAGATGACATTCATACTGTGTTTTCGTCTGTAGAAATTTCTCCTAACCCGGCAAAAGATAATCTTTATGTGCTTTTCAAAAACAGCTCTGCAAAAGATGTTCAATACACGATTACGAATACATTGGGTAAGGTTGTAAAAACAGGAAGTTGTAAGGCTATAAGTAACGAAAAATCAAGTGTTTCTGTTGAAAATCTAGCGGAAGGCGTTTACAGTTTAAGCCTTTACAACGAAAGCACATCTGTTAATTACAAATTTGTAAAACAATAAGGTATTTAATGCATTAAAAAATCAGTTGTAAGATTTGATGATTTAGCCAAAAATCGTTAATCTTACAACCTGATAAATGCACGAAATATGGGTTCTACAAACACGCCTACAGATTACCTACCAATTGTTTTAATGTTTATTGTCGCTTTAGGATTTGTGATTACCGCAATGGTTGCATCACATGCTCTTGGCCCAAAACGTAAAACAAAAATTAAACTCGATTCATTTGAGTGCGGAATCGAGAGTCAGGGTAACGCACGTTTACCTTTTTCAATCAAGTATTTTCTAGTTGCTATTCTCTTCGTATTATTTGATGTTGAGGTGATTTTTATGTATCCATGGGCCGTAAATTATAGAGAATTGGGTATTGTTGGGGTAATTGAAGTGTTTTCTTTTATTGCACTATTACTGGTAGGATTCTACTATATGCTTGCTAAAAACGCAATTAAGTGGGAAGATTAGTTAAACTAAGTTGAGTTCAACTTGTTAAACTATTAAGTCTTAAAATAAAAATTCATGAGCGATAATAAATTACAAAAACGAACAAAGCTTGATATGGCGAAGAGTCCGGAAGGATTAGAAGGCCCTGGCTTTTTTGCAACAAAACTGGAAGATGTTATTGGTTTAGCGCGTGCTAATTCATTGTGGCCTTTGCCATTTGCAACATCTTGTTGCGGAATTGAGTTTATGGCAACAATGGCCAGTAATTACGACTTAGCGCGTTTTGGTTCCGAGCGTTTAAGTTTCTCTCCACGTCAGGCGGATATGTTAATGGTAATGGGCACTATTGCAAAAAAAATGGGTCCAACATTACGTCAGGTATACGAACAAATGGCTGAGCCAAAATGGGTATTATCAGTTGGCGCTTGTGCTTCTAGTGGTGGTATTTTTGACACTTACAGTGTGCTGCAAGGTATCGACCGTATTATTCCTGTTGACGTTTATGTTCCGGGATGTCCTCCTCGTCCTGAGCAAATCATTGAAGGAATTTTAAAAATTCAGGAATTAGCCAAAAACGAATCTTTACGTCGTCGTCAGTCGCCTGAATACAAGCGTTTATTGAACAGTTACGGAATGGAATAATATTGATAAGGAATTACTGAAATGAATAAAGAAGAATTATTAAATAAAATAGCAGAGAAAATAAAATCAGACATACATGGCGCTCTTGAAAAAGCAGAAGTGTTGTATGATTTTCCTGTGTTTTATATTCATAAAGATAAAATTCACGAGGTTTTAACTTTATTAAAAAACGATCCGGAATTTACTTTTCATTTTCTAACCGACTTAACAGGTATTCAAACAGAAGACGAAAAACATTTAGGCGTGATTTATCATTTACACAACATGCTAAAAAACTATCGCATTCGTGTAAAAACATTTTTCCCAATGACACATCCCGAAACTCCAACCGCAACTGATTTGTGGCCTGGTGCTAACTGGATGGAGCGTGAAACGTATGATTTTTACGGTGTTAAATTTAAAGGTCACCCAAATTTAAAACGCATTTTAAATGTTGATGAAATGGATATTTTCCCTCTTAGGAAAGAATATCCTTTAGAAGATCAGACAAGAGAAGACAAGAACGATAAAATGTTTGGCCGATAATTCAAACAAGATTTTTAATAAACTCTCACATGAGTAAAAAAGAAAATAAAAATATTGCAACCGAGCAGGTAGAAGAAAAAGAATATTCTATTCTGAATCTTGGCCCTACTCACCCAGCAACGCACGGTATTTTTCAGAACGTGTTAAAGATGGATGGTGAAATTATTCACGAAGCAACACCAACCGTTGGTTACATTCATCGTGCATTTGAAAAATTAGCAGAGCGCCGTCCGTACAACCAGATTACACCTATTACCGACCGTTTAAACTACTGTTCTTCTCCCATCAACAACATGGGCTGGGAAATGACCGTAGAAAAATTATTGGGTATTCAAACACCTAAACGTGTTGACTACATGCGTGTCATCATTATGGAGTTATCGCGTATTGCCGATCACTTAATTTGTAATTCGGTAATTGGTGTAGATACCGGTGCAATGACCGGTTTCTTATACATTTTCCAGTGGCGCGAAAAAATTTATGATATCTATGAATCTATTTGCGGTGCCCGTTTAACAACTAACATTGGCCGCATTGGTGGATTTGAAAGAGACTGGAGTCAGAAAACCTGGGATTTAATCCATGATTTTGTTAAAGGATATCCAAAAGCTTTACAAGAATTTGCCAACTTATTAGAGCGTAATAAAATTTTTATGGACCGCACTATTAACTGCGGACCAATTAGCGCTGAGATGGCTTTACAATACAGTTTTACAGGACCGAATTTACGCGCCGCAGGTGTTGATTATGACGTGCGCGTAATGAATCCTTATTCCTCTTACCAAGATTTTGATTTTATTGTTCCTGTGGGTACTAGTGGCGATACTTACGATCGCTTTATGGTTCGTCAGGAAGAAATGTGGCAAAGCTTAAAAATTATTGAGCAGGCTATTAAAAATATGCCAAAGGATCAGCCTTTCCATGCCGATGTTCCGGAGTTTTATTTACCTCCAAAAGAACAAGTATATAATAACATGGAGGCGCTAATCTATCACTTCAAAATTATCATGGGAGAAACTGACATTCCAAAAGGAGAAGTTTACCATAGTGTTGAAGGCGGGAACGGAGAGGTTGGATATTATTTAGTAAGTGATGGTGGTCGTACGCCTTTCCGCTTGCATTTCCGTCGCCCTTGTTTCATTTACTACCAGGCTTACCCTGAAATGATCAAAGGCAGCATGTTAAGTGATGCAATTATTACAATGAGTAGTATGAATGTAATTGCAGGAGAATTAGACGCATAAAATATTAAGAATGGAGTTCTTGTTTAATAAACAACGGACTCGAAACGATAAACAAAATGGGAGCACAAGTACACGGAACACAAAATTTCGATGTCAAAAAAAGAGCTGAGGTAAAATTCAGTGATGCGGCAATGGAAACCGTTAAAACAATTATCAGCCGCTACCCGGCGGGTAAACAAAAATCGGCATTGCTGCCTGTTTTACACGTAGCGCAGGCTGAGTTTGGCGGATGGTTAAGTCCTGAAGTAATGGATTATGTTGCTTCAGTATTAAACATTAAACCAATTGAAGTTTTTGAAGTTGCATCTTTCTATACCATGTTTAATTTAAAACCGGTTGGTAAATGCACTTTGGAAATTTGTCAAACCAGCTCCTGTTGGTTATGTGGTGCCGAAGACATCATTAAATACATTGAGAAAAAATTAGGAATTAAAGTTGGTGAAACTACTCGCGACGGTATGTTTACTTTAAAAGTAGCAGAGTGTTTAGGTAGTTGCGGAACAGCGCCTATGATGCAGTGCGGCGCCAGCTTTCACGAAAATTTAACTTACGAAAAAGTGGATGCCATTCTAGAAAAATACAAAAGCGAAGGACGCTTAAGAAGTTACACAGATTTAGATTATAACAATACATTATAATATTTTGTAATGGGAAGAAAGCTATTAATACACAACGATAAAGTTCCTGGAATTCACACACTGGATGTTTATCGCGCACACGGTGGTTACGCATCGGTTGAAAAAGCACTTAAAACAATGACCCCTGATCAGGTAACGGATGAGGTTAAAAAATCCGGCTTACGCGGTCGTGGTGGTGCGGGATTCCCTACCGGGATGAAGTGGAGTTTCTTGGCTAAACCGGAAGGTGTACCTCGTTACTTAGTTTGTAATGCCGACGAATCGGAGCCGGGCACATTTAAAGATCGTTATTTAATGGAAAAAATTCCTCATGCGTTAATTGAGGGAATGATTACTTCTTCTTACGCATTAGGCGCTAACCAATCATACATATACATCCGTGGCGAATATTTTTATGTAGCAAGAATTTTAGAACAAGCCATTCGTGAAGCTTATGCGGCTGGTTGGTTAGGAAAAAACATTTTAGGCACTAACTATTCATTAGATCTTTCAGTTCAAGTTGGTGGCGGTGCTTATATCTGCGGTGAAGAAACTGCATTATTAGAATCATTGGAAGGAAAGCGCGGTAACCCGCGTATTAAACCTCCATTCCCTGCTGTTGCGGGTTTATGGGGTTGTCCAACCGTAGTTAATAACGTAGAGACCATTGCGGCAGTTTGTCCTATCGTTATGATAGGAGGCGAAGAGTACGCAAAAATCGGAATTGGTAAATCAACCGGAACAAAATTAATTTCAGCATCAGGTCACATTAACAAACCCGGAGTTTACGAAATTGAGTTAGGTGTGCCTGTTGAAGAGTTTATTTATAGCGAAGAATATTGTGGTGGTATCCGTAACGGTAAAAAATTAAAAGCCGTTGTTGCCGGAGGTTCATCCGTACCTATTCTTCCAACCGAATTAATTTTAAAAACCGCAAAAGGCGAACCGCGTTTAATGACTTACGAAAGTTTGTCTGACGGCGGATTCCAAACTGGTACTATGTTGGGGTCTGGTGGTTTCATTGTAATGGATGAAGATACTAGCATTGTAAAAAACTTATTTACGTTCTCTCGTTTCTATCACCACGAAAGCTGCGGACAATGTTCGCCTTGTCGTGAAGGAACCGGATGGATGGAAAAAATATTAAAGAAATTCTTAAACGGAACAGCAACAGAAGCTGACGTTGATTTATTGTGGGATGTCCAAAGCAAAATCGAAGGAAAAACGATTTGTCCTTTAGGTGAGGCTGCTGCCTGGCCGGTTGCTGCGGCAATCCGTCACTTTAAACATGAATTTTTAGAAATAGCAAGAAATAAAAAGTTTAACGACGTTAGTCATTACGAAAGATTAAAAAAGAATGCAATGGCTTAAGCCGTAAACTAAAAATTTTATAATATGCCAAAAGTTACTATAGACGGAATAGAAATTGAAGTGCCAAAAGGCACCACAATTTTGCAGGCTGCACGCATGATTGGTCCGGAGGTTGCTCCGCCAACCATGTGTTATTATTCTAAATTAAAAACATCGGGCGGATATTGCAGAACTTGTATCGTAAAAGTTACAAAGGGCTCTGCACAAAACCCAAACCCAATGCCAAAGCCGGTTGCTTCTTGCCGCACCGAAGTAATGGACGGAATGGAAGTGCAAAACGTAACTTCACCTGAAATTGTTGAAGCACGTAAAGGTGTTGTTGAGTTTTTATTAATCAACCACCCTTTAGATTGTCCGGTTTGCGATCAGGCAGGAGAGTGTAAATTACAGGATTTAGGTTATGAACACGGATCTGCAAAAACCCGTTACGAATTTAAACGTCGTGAATACGATATGATTGATATTGGCGATAAAATTAAATTGCATATGAACCGTTGCATTTTATGTTATCGTTGTGTTAAAACCTGCGAACAATTAACCGATGGGCGCGTACACGGAGTTGTTCACAGAGGGGATGCGGCTGAAATTTCTACATACATTGAAAAAGCAATCGATAACGACTTTTCAGGAAACGTAATTGATGTTTGTCCGGTTGGCGCTTTAACCGACAGAACTTTCCGCTTCAAGAGCCGCGTATGGTTTACAAAGCCTGTGGATGCTCACCGTAAGTGTGATAAGTGCTGCGGAAAAACCCGCGTATGGTTAAAGGGGGAGGAAGTATTACGCGTGACAGCGCGCAAAGATCAGTGGGACGAAGTAGAAGAGTTCATTTGTAATTCGTGTCGTTACGATCATAAGAAAAAATCAGATTGGGTAATTGAGGGGCCATCGCACATCAGTCGCCAGTCGGTAATTTCGCAAAATCACTACGAACACTTAAATGAATTAAAATTACAGGCCTTAAAGCAACAAAAAGCTTTAGGATTTATGGACATTAATAAACGACCTTAATTATGATAAGTTTTATTATTTACAAAGCCATTGTTTGCTTAGCAGTATTCCTTCTTTCATTAGGGGTAGCCGCCTATGCAACTTTATGGGAACGAAAATTTGCTGCCTTTCTTCAAGACCGCGTTGGTCCGGATAAAGCAGGTCCATGGGGCTTGTTACAGCCATTAGCCGATGGGGGTAAAATGTTTTTCAAAGAAGAAATTATTCCTAACGTGTCAAACCGCTTCTTATTTATTCTTGGTCCAAGTTTGTTTATGCTTACGTCATTAATGACTGGCTCAGTAATTCCTTGGGCAAAAGACGTAACTATTGACGGTAAAACTTATGCTTTACAAATTACCGACATCAATATTGGCATATTGTATTTATTGGGTGTTGTTTCCATTGGTGTATACGGTATCATGATTGCCGGATGGGCCTCCAATAACAAATACGCGTTATTAGGCGCAATTCGTGCTTCCTCACAAATGATTAGTTATGAAATCGCTATGGGAATTTCCATCATTGCTTTAATCATCACTGCAGGCGGAACTTTAAGTATTCGCGAAATTCTGGCGCAACAAGATCAGGGTCTTGCTAATATTGTTTATCAGCCTTTAGGTTTCATAATTTTCTTTGTTTGCGCGTTGGCGGAAACCAATCGCGCCCCTTTTGATTTACCTGAGTGTGAAAGTGAATTAGTGGGCGGTTACCATACTGAATATTCATCCATGAAGTTAGGATTGTTCTTGTTTGCGGAATACATCAACATGTTTATTTCTTCAGCGATTATGGCAGGATTATATTTCGGGGGTTACAATTTCCCCTTTGCTAGCGAATTATATTCGGCAATGGGATTAGAAGAAGGCAGTTGGGTTATTTCTTTAATTGGATTCGGCGCTTACTTTACAAAAATATTTATTTTCATTTGTGTATTCATGTGGGTGCGCTGGACTCTGCCACGCTTCCGTTATGACCAATTAATGAATTTAGGCTGGAGAACATTATTACCGTTATCGTTATTAAACCTTGCGATTACGGTTGCAGTAGAATATTTCAGAGGTAACATACATTTTTAATAAAAAAATTATGCAACTGACAAACAGAAGAAAAGTAGTATCCAATAAGGAGCAAAGCTTCGCTGAAAGATTGTATCTTCCAGCAGTGGCAAAAGGTATGTTTATTACAGCGAGCCACTTATTTAAAAAGACTCCTACCACAAAATATCCTGAACAAACACGCCCTATGGCCCCTGTATATCGCGGTCAGCACGTATTAAAGCGTGATGAAAACGGAGCTGAGCGCTGCACGGCATGCGGGTTGTGCGCGGTTGCTTGTCCGGCCGAAGCCATTACAATGGAAAGCGCTGAGAGAAAAAAGGGAGAAGAAAGTTTATACAGAGAAGAGAAATACGCGAAAACATACGAAATAAATATGCTGCGCTGCATTTTCTGTGGTTTATGCGAAGAGGCTTGTCCAAAAGAAGCGATATTCTTAACTGACAGAATTGTTGATGCAGAATACGAGCGCGAAGACTTTGTGTACGGAAAAGATAAGTTAGTTGAAAAAACAGACAAGCGTATTGATGTTACAAAACGTCAAACTTTAGAGGTTGCCGAGTTCAAAAAGATTGAGGGCACAAAACACAATACGTTGTGGGATGGTAAAAAACAATTAAAAGACAAACATTAATATTATGTTAGGTTATACAATTACTCAATGGCTATTTGGAATACTATCCTTTTTAGCTATTATGTTCGCTCTGATGGTGGTGTTTAGCCGCAACCCGGTAAGCAGCGTGATTTATTTAATATTGACTTTCTTTTGCATTGCGGGTCATTATTTATTATTGAACTCACAGTTTCTTGCAATCGTTCACATAGTGGTTTACGCTGGTGCTATAATGGTACTCTTTCTCTTTGTAATTATGTTAATGAACCTCAATGAAAACACAGAGCCTCAGCGCACCTGGTTAAGCAAAATAATTGCTGCCGTTGCCGGTGGTTTGATGTTGTTTGTAATGGTTGGTTCTTTAAAGGGCGCCGGCGATATGGGATTGGTTCAATACGGCAATGCCCAAATGGGATTAGTTAAGAATCTTGGAAAGGTATTGTTTAGTGAATTTTTATTCCCTTTTGAAATTGCGTCAGTATTATTGCTTGCCGCCATGGTAGGCGCAATTTTAATTGGTAAAAAAGAAGCAGGAGAAGCATAAAAAATTAAAACAACAACAAAATGTTAAATGGAATTTCAATAAACTATTATTTACTGTTAAGCGCAGTATTATTTATAATAGGTGCTGTAGGGGTTATGGCTCGCCGTAACTCTATTATCATTTTTATGTGTATCGAATTAATGTTAAACGCAGTTAATCTTTTATTGGTATCGTTTTCAACCTTGCACAACGACGCAAAAGGACAGGTTTTTGTGTTTTTTATCATGGCTGTTGCTGCTGCAGAAGTTGCCGTTGGATTAGCCATCTTGAGTATGATTTACAGAAATGTAAAAAACATTGATACAGACATATTGAGTAATTTGAAAAACTAGTTATAAGTATTTATGATTAAATTGATTGCATTAGTTCCGTTGTTTCCGTTAATCGGTTTCTTAATTAACGGTTTTTACGGTAAAAAGTTAAGCAAGGGCTTATCGGGCGGCATCGCCTCTGTTAGCGTATTGGCTTCGTTTATTGTGGCGGTATTGGCTTTTTTAGAATTACATCATTCTACCCATAAATCACACGTCGTTGAGTTGTTTTCATGGATTAACGCTGATTCATTGAAAATACCTTTTGAGTTTTTATATGATCCTTTGTCGGCTTGGTTCTTGTTAATCATTACCGGAATCGGTTTTTTAATTCACATATATTCTACGGGATATATGCATGATGATCCAGGGTTTTCCCGTTTCTTTACTTACTTGAATCTGTTTGTGTTCTTCATGTTATTATTGGTAATGGGCAATAACTACTTGATAATGTTTGTTGGTTGGGAAGGTGTTGGATTGTGTTCGTATTTATTGATTGGCTTTTGGTTTAAAAATCAATCTTACAACGATGCGGCAAGAAAAGCTTTTGTTATGAACCGTATTGGTGATTTAGGTTTTCTATTAGGAATTATTTTAATTTTTGTCACTTATGGAAGCATAAGTTATGGCGATGTGTTTACCAAAGCCGGTTTAAACGGTAATGGTGTTGTTACTACTATTGCCTTATTGTTGTTTATTGGCGCAATGGGAAAAAGTGCTCAAATTCCATTATACACCTGGTTACCTGATGCGATGGCCGGTCCAACTCCGGTATCTGCCTTAATTCACGCGGCTACCATGGTAACAGCGGGTATTTATATGATCGTTCGTTCTAATGTGTTTTATTCCATTTCTGAAGTTGCTTCAGAAACCGTTGCTATTGTTGGAGTTATAACCGCCTTATTCGCTGCAACAATTGGATTATTACAAAATGACATAAAAAAGATTTTAGCATATTCTACAGTATCACAATTAGGATTAATGTTTCTTGGCTTAGGGGTAGGCGCTTATAGCTCATCTGTTTTCCACGTAACTACTCATGCATTCTTTAAAGCATTATTATTCCTTGGCGCAGGCTCTGTTATACACGCCATGGGAGGCGAACAAGACATTCGTAAAATGGGAGGATTAAAGGGTAAAATTAAAATCACTTATTTAACCATGCTACTAGGAACAATTGCCATCAGCGGTATTCCTCCCTTCTCCGGTTTTTTCAGTAAAGATGAAATTCTAGCGCACACCTATGAGCACAGCAAGGTTTTATGGGTGCTTGGTATGATGACCTCCATGTTAACCGCGTTTTATATGTTCCGTATGTTATTCTTAACCTTCTTTGGTAAATTCCGCGGAACGCACGAACAAGAACATCACCTTCATGAGTCTCCTTCAAGCATGACCATTCCTTTAATGGTGCTCGCTGTACTGTCTGTATTGGGCGGTGCATTAGGTTTACCTGAATTCTGGCACATGCCTAATTGGATGAGCGAACATTTGAGTCCAATAATTTTACACAAAAACCCAAGCACTCTAGACCACACTACCGAATGGACTTTAATGGGATTAGCTGTTTTATCTGCCGGTGTTGTTATTTATTTCGCTCACGCGATGTTCATTACCAACGGTGTTTTACCAATGGAAAGCGAAGAAAAAATGAAGCCTTGGCAAAAATTAATTTACAACAAATATTACGTAGATGAATTTTATGATGCTGTAATTCGAAAACCGTTAGATTTAATTTCTATCGCTTTTTATAAGTTTTTGGATTTGCAGGTTATAGATGGAATTGTTAACGGCGTTGGCTCTGTTGTAAAGGGCACGGGTAATGTTGTGCGTTTATTACAAAACGGAAATATCGGCTTTTACATTGTAAGCATGGTATTAGGTATTATTTTAATTTTATTATTCACGTTTATTATATAAAAAAGTATGTTAACCGGTTTATTAATCATTCTGCCTCTTGTCGCTTCGTTACTGGTGTTTCTTGCAAAAGGAAGCGCTGCACGAACCTTGGCCTTAGCCGCATCTGTTGCAGAATTTGCATTATCGTTATTTGTTTATTTCCAATTTAAAGCCAATCCCGCAGCGGCCAATCTTGCTCTAAATTGCACCTGGGTGGAATCAATGGGAATAAAATTTTCTGTTGGTTTAGATGGTATTGGTTTGTTAATGGTATTGCTAACAGCCTTTTTAGTGCCCTTAATCATACTTTCGTCTTTTCAAAACAACTATGAAAAACTAAATAGTTTCTATGGATTAATTTTGTTAATGCAAATGGCATTAGTTGGTGTTTTTGCTGCTAACGACGGCTTTTTGTTTTATGTGT
Organism: Bacteroidia bacterium; assembly: GCA_040403535.1. Taxonomy (GTDB): domain Bacteria; phylum Bacteroidota; class Bacteroidia; order B-17B0; family Aurantibacillaceae; genus JAHEYG01. Next base: position 23,104 of record JBBAKL010000007.1, on the reverse strand, counting down.
TCTGGGAGTTGGCTTTAATTCCTATTTATTTCATATGCTTGTTATGGGGTGGCGAAAATCGTGCTGCAATTACGTTTAAGTTTTTTGTATACACCTTGTTTGGGTCGCTTTTTATGTTGATTGGTTTAATTTATTTATATAATCACACCGGTTTAGAAAGCGGAATTAAATCATGGGCGATAAATGATTTATATGCTGCAGGAAAAAATTTAAATCTTGATCAGCAATCAGCTGTATTTTGGATGATTTTCCTGGCCTTCGCTATTAAAATGCCGGTGTTCCCGCTTCATACATGGCAACCCGACACCTACGTTACGGCGCCAACACAAGGAACCATGTTGCTTTCAGGTATTATGTTAAAAATGGGAACGTTTGGTGTTATTAAATGGTTATTGCCTGTTGCTCCCTTGGCTTTAGAAAAATGGGGCGGCACAGCCATTCTTTTATCTTCAATAGGAATTGTTTATGCCTCATGTATTGCAATTGTACAAAAAGACTATAAACGATTAATCGCTTATTCATCTATAGCGCACGTTGGTTTAATTTCGGCGGGTATTTTATCTGCAAACCAGCAAGGTGTTCAGGGCGCGGTTATTCAAATGTTAAGCCACGGTGTTAACGTAGTTGGCTTATTTTTAATTGCAGATATTTTATTACGCCATACAGGAACGCGTGAAATAGAAAAATTAGGCGGTATCAGAAATATGAACGGTCAGTTCGCTGTATTATTCCTGATTATTTTATTAGGCTCAGTTGCTCTTCCGTTAACCAATGGTTTTATTGGAGAGTTTTTATTAATTAACGGCGTATACCAATACAGCGCAGGCATGGCCGCATTCGCGGGTTTAAGCGTGATATTAGGAGCGGTATATATGTTGCGTTCTTACCAAAAAATCATGTTGGGCGAAAAAACAACCGGAGGTGTAGAGTTTGGCTCATTGGCGATGAGTGATAAAGTAACCTTAATTATCGTTTGCGTAGTAATTATTGCCTTTGGTGTTTATCCAAAACCATTAAATGATTTGGCTGAACCGGCTGTTAAAACCTTATTGAGCACATTAAAATAATTAATTGAGTATAGAAATTTAAATTTGATATGAAAGGACTTCTAATTGTAAGCGGACTTGGTATTTTGGCAATGCTTGCCGAGATTTTTAAGTTTAAAAAGTTATTGTTCCCGCTTGTTTTGTTGGGCTTAGTTGGCGCCTACGTTGCCAATTTTATTGAGTGGGATCACAGCTATGTAATTGGTGTATTCAATAACATGATTGCCTTTGATAAAGTTGCTTTGGCTTTTAGCGGGGTAATTTTAGCAACAGCGTTTTTCTGGTTTATTATGGCTAATGATTATTTTGATAATGAAAAAACCATTGTTGACCATTATTCACTTGTGCTTTTTGCTTTAACCGGTGCTTTAATGCTAACCGCTTTTAAAAATATGACCACGTTATTCTTGGGTATAGAAATCATGAGTATCCCATTATATGTTTTAGCCGCAAGCAAAAAGAAAGACGTAAAATCAAACGAGGCCGGTTTTAAATATTTAATTATGGGTTCGTTTGCAAGTGGTTTTTTGTTATTTGGAATTGCCTTAATCTATGGTGCTACCGGAAGTTTCGATTTAATGGACATACGTGCAAAAATTTCTTCTTATGAATCGGGTTCAGTGCCCGTTTTCTTAAATGCCGGAATTATAATGATGTTGGTAGCAATGTGTTTCAAAGTGTCGGCAGCCCCATTCCATTTTTGGGCACCGGATGTATATCAGGGTTCGCCAACTGTTATTACCGCACTCATGAGCACAGTAGTTAAAACAGCTGCCTTTGCTGCCATATTGCGCTTGTTCATGATTGCCTTTGGTGGTGTTAGCGAAAGTTGGTCAATGGTATTATCCGTTATTATTGCTTTATCACTTGTTATTGCTAATTTCAGTGCAGCGGTTCAACCAAACGTTAAACGTATGCTTGCCTTTTCCAGCATTAGTCATGCAGCGTTTATGTTAATGGTAGTATTAGCCAACATACGCAGCAACGCTTCACTAGACGCGTTACTCTATTATTCTTTAGCCTACTCTATCGGCTCAATTGCCGCGTTTAGTATTATATACACTGTAACAAAGGGTGGTGACGAAACATTTGATGCGTTTAACGGATTAGGAAAGCGCAATCCATTAATGGCTGCCTGTATGGTAGTTGCCATGTTATCGTTAGCCGGAATACCTATCACCGCGGGGTTCTTTGCAAAGTATTTTGTTTTTACTACAATGATTGGAACAGGATACAAGTGGCTTTTGATATTAGCTATTTTAACTTCAGCAGTGGGCGTATATTATTACTTTAAAGTTATTATTGCCATGTTCTTTAAGTCGTCATCCGAAACCGAAACAATAACTGTAGAAATGCCTCAAAAAATGGTTATGATTTTAACAACAATATTATCCTTAGCACTAGGAGCAGCTCCGGGATTTGTTGCCGAAATCTTCAAATTTTAATTATGCCGTAAATTATTTTTAAAACCCGCCTGTAATTTACGGCGGGTTTTTCGTTATATTTAGTATATGAAGCTAAAAATTTCTCTTTTGTTCTGTGTTTTCGTGTTTTGTGCAATAGCGCAAAAGAAAACGGATACGCTTCGTTTATACTATGCCATAAATCAAATTTCGTCGGTAAAAAACACCAGCCGCATTGATTCCGCAATAAAAGCATTAAACGGTAAATACACGGATGTTGCTATCATTGGATTCGCAGATTTTTTGCATAACGAAGATTACAACCGAGGTCTGTCTCTGAAAAGAGCTCGTAATGTTAAAAATTATATTTTACAAAAATCAAATAAATCTCAATTTAACATTTACAAGTGCGGTGGGGTTGGTGAATCGTTTTCAAAAGACAACGGATCGGACACTGGTGAGCCCGCTTTAAGACGTGTAGACATTTATTTTGAGCCCATAGTAACAATTAATGTAGCGGACGATAAATTAGAAACGCACGGCCCAAAAGAAATAACCAAGCCGAAATATGATAAAAAAGAAATAACAGAGCTCGAAGCAGGAGAAAGATTAGCCCTAGAAGGAATGGGCTTTGAACCAGGACGGCATTTTATCCTTAAGGAATCAATACCTGTTTTACAAAAATTATTAGAAACGCTTCAGGCCAACAAAAATTTAAAAATAGAAATTCAGGGGCATGTTTGTTGTACACAAGACGGGGCAGACGGAGTGGATTTAGACACGCATGAATTAAAATTATCTGTTAACCGAGCAAAAGCCATTTATGATTATCTGATTAAAAAAGGAATTGACAAGAGTCGCTTAAGCTATGCGGGGTTTGGACGCACCAAACCAAAATTTGAAGCCGAATTAACTCCCGAAGAAGAACAAGCTAATCGCCGTGTTGAAATTATGATCGTCGAAAAATAAGTTTCTGATTTATTTCATTGTTATTACTCGGTTACTTTATTAACTTGCAGATATAAGAATGAATAAAGGACTTACTTCTGCAGAGGCAGCAAATAAACTAAAAGAATTTGGTTTTAACGAACTTCCTTCTGCCAAACCACGCACGGTATGGAAGATTGCTTTGGAGGTAATAAAAGAACCTATGTTTATTTTATTACTGTCGTGTGCCTCACTTTATTTTTTGTTGAGTGATTACCGAGAAGGTGTTTTTATGTTCAGTTCCATTCTGTTAATCATTGCCATTACCTTTTATCAATCACAAAAAACAGAGCGGGCGGTGGAAGCACTAAAATCAATGGCTTCTCCACGTGCACTAACTTATCGTGACGGAGAAATCATTCGAATACCGGGAAAAGAAGTTGTTCCCGGAGATATGGTTGTGTTGAATGAAGGTGATCGTGTTCCTGCCGACGGAATCTTGATTGAAACTACTCATTTATCCATCGATGAATCCATGCTCACAGGAGAATCACTACCTGTATTAAAATCAGAACACGATTTAACTAATAAAAAAGTATTTAGCGGAACATTGGTTGTACAAGGACACGGTGTGTACGAAGTAAATGCAACAGGCATGCAAACCGAATTCGGAAAAATTGGAAAAACTCTACAAAATATTGAGTCAGACCAAACACGCCTACAAAGTGAGATGAAAGTATTAATTCGCCGTTTGTTTATTGGTGGAGGAATAATTTGTGTGCTAATTGTTATAATGTTCTATCTCACAAGAGGCAATTTCTTAAAGGCGTTGTTAAGTGGTTTATCTGCCGCTATGGCTGTTTTGCCGGAAGAATTTCCGGTTGTATTAACGGTGTTTTTAGCATTAGGTTCTTGGCGTTTAAGTAAGCTAAATGTTCTGACAAGAAAGCCATCGGCAATTGAAACATTCGGATCCGCAACTGTTTTGTGCAGCGATAAAACAGGTACCATCACTCAAAACAAAATGGAGATTGCCTCCATATTCGACGGACAAACAATCTTTGAAAATTCTTTTTCTACCATTAAAACTACAGAAATTATTACTGCTGCCCACCTTGCTTCGCGCCCTCAATCCTCCGACCCAATGGAAAAAGCTATAAACGATCTGTGTCTATCTTTAAACATTAATCATATATCTTTTCCGTTTTTAAAGGAATATCCTTTAGGTAAAGATTTGATGGCAATGAGCCGTGTATATATTGATAACAAAACAGCTAAAGTATATACAAAGGGTGCGCCAGAGGCTGTATTCGCTATGTGTGATTTGCCTTTATCCGAATCAGAAACGTATAACAAAGCTGTTCGCGAAATGGCCGCTAAAGGATTGCGTGTTCTGGCAATAGCATCAGCACAAATTAATCAAAACAATTTACCGGAAAAACAGAACAACTTAAAACCACAAATAATTGGTTTAATTGGTTTGGAAGACCCTATACGTAAAGAGGTTCCGGCTGCTATACAGGAATGTTACAATGCGGGAATAAAAGTTATAATGATAACAGGAGACTTTCCTGTTACAGCTCGGGCTATTGCAACAAAAGCGGGTCTAAAGGAAAGTGGTTTGGTTGTAACGGGAGAAGAGATTTCTTCATGGAGTGACGAAGAATTACAAGACAAAATTAAAAACGTTACAGTTTTTGCCCGAGTGGTTCCTGAACAAAAACTTCGCATAATTAAAGCCCTAAAAAATAATGGAGAAGTTGTTGCCATGACGGGCGACGGCGTAAACGATGCGCCCGCACTTAAAGCCGCCGATATCGGAATCTCTATGGGTAAAAAAGGAACAGATGTAGCGCGAGAGGCTTCGTCGTTGGTTTTGTTAGACGATAATTTTGCTTCAATTGTGGCCGCGATTCGATCGGGAAGAAAGATTTACGACAATTTGCAAAAAGCCATGTCATACATTATGGCCATTCATATTCCAATAATCGGACTTGCTTTATTGCCGGCTTTCTTTTCATCCATTCCTATTCTTTTATTTCCTCTGCACATTATTTTTTTGGAGCTGATTGTTGATCCGGTTTGCTCAATTGCGTTTGAATCGGAGCAGGAAGAAAAATCTTTAATGACGCGACCACCCAGAAACATTAACGAAAAGTTTTTTGGCTTTGATAAAATTGCAATAAGTGTTTTTAATGGCTTTTTACTTTTTGTAATGGTATTAATTGTTTATTATTTGTCTTTTAGTGAGGGGCATAATGCGGAAGAGTCGCGCGCCATTGCCTTCAGCGCTTTAATTATCGGAAATGTTTTTTTAATTCTTTCACAACTTTCAAAAACACGTAGTTTTATTTCAGCTATAATTGAAAAAAATATTTCATTGCTGTTTTTACTGATTGTGGCGGTAGTATTGTTGTGCATTATTAATTTTGTAGCGGGATTTACCGCTTTGTTTGGAATGCAAAACCCTGGTATGGCACATTATGTTCCTTCATTATTAGGGGGCGGAATACTTTTATCAATACTTGAATTAATTAAGTTTTTTAACCTGTCGCGTTTAAGAAAATAATTGCCGCATTGACCGATATCATGTTTTTTAATTACCAACTTTACTATTTTAGTTACAACAAAATCAACGATCATGGCTAATAAAAAACAAACATCCAAAAAAATGGCAAGCGTTGCTTCCAAAGTTTTAAGAAGTAAATCTTCCTCCAAAACAGCTAAAAGTCTGGCTGGTTCCGATTTAGCACAAGCCAGAGGTAAAAAGAAAAAATAAATGGCCCTTAAACGGGTACACTATTTTTTGTGTAAATTTATTTTACAATTAATTTATACAAATCATGTGCTACGATGTTACTTCGGCCACCAGAACCTTGATCAAGTATGCCAAACATCGTGGCGACGATCCGGCTTATATTGCGGCACTGGAACGAAAACTGGAAGAACTAAAAAAATCTTTAAAAAGTCATTTTCAAATAAGCGGCTTTGCACACCCAAAATTACTGGTATTCACACAGGATTTACCAGATGAGCCACAGGCCTTTTATTGGGGATTAATTCCTTCATGGATAAAAGACGAAACATCCGCTAAAAAAATATATAATCAAACACTAAACGCCAGAGGTGAAACAATTTTTGAAAAACCCGCATTTAAATCATCAGCTATTAAAAAACGTTGTTTAATTTATTTAGATGCGTTTTACGAGCATCATCATTTAGGTAAACACACCTACCCTTTTCATATACAAATGAAAGACGGTTCCCCTTTAGCGGTTGCGGGTTTGTATGATGAATGGGTAAACAAAGAAACCGGAGAAGTGATATCTACATCTAGCATTGTAACTACTCGAGCTAATGGATTAATGGCCAAAATTCATAATAATCCAAAAGCAGAGGGGCCGCGTATGCCTGTTATTATTCCCAAGGAATTACAGAACGATTGGTTAATTGCTTGCACTAACGAAAAAGACAAAGAAAGATTAATAGCACTTATAAAACCTTTTGACGAAAATTTACTAACCTTTCATACGGTCAGAAAAATTAAAGGCAAAGATGCCGTAGGCGATGTTGAAGAAGCAGAAAAAAAATTTGACTATCCCGAATTAGCGTTTGAATTTAACTTATAATACTATTACTATGAAAATTGGAATATTAGGAACAGGAAGTGTTGGAGACACTATTGGGTCGCGCTTAATTGAATTAGGCCATGAGGTTATGATGGGGTCGCGTACCATTAATAATGAAAAAGCTTTAGGGTTTGTGCAAAAACAAAATAACAGGGCAAGTAATGATAAATTTGCAGATGCCGCACAGTTTGCAGAAATCGTTTTTAACTGCATCAAGGGAGAAAGAACAATAGAGGCTTACAATTGGCGGGAAGCGGTTTAAACAATAAAATCATTTTGGATGTATCCAATCCGCTTGATTTTAGCAAAGGTATGCCGCCTTGTTTAATTCCTGAATTACCAAACACACATTCATTAGGAGAAGAAATTCAAAAAATATCCAACGGCTAAAGCTGTAAAAACACTTAATACGATGTGGTGTGGTTTTATGGTGAATCTGGCAATGATAAACGGTGGCGATCATACCAATTATGTTTGTGGTAACGATATGGAAGCTAAAACAAAAATAATTGCCTTACTAAAACAATTTGGGTGGTCAGAAAATAACATTCTCGATTTTGGGTGATATTTCTGCTGCGCACGGTACAGAAGCGGTATTGCCTGTATGGTTGCATATTTTTGGGGCTACCAAAAACGGTGCTTTCAATTTCAAAATAGTAAAATAAAAAAGCCGGAACATTCCGGCTTTCTTGTTTTTATTTTTGATTATCGTGTTGCAAGAGCAGATCCGTTTAAAATCGCATTTATGTTTCCTGCTAATTCGGGATTACTGCCCTTTAATATTTCAATGGCTTTCTTTTGTTGATTGATGGCTAATGTTTCTTTTTCCTCTGCATTAATCATACTGCCTAATTTAGAAGCGCTGGTTGGCATAGCATAGGCCTCTTCGCGCATTTCCTGTGCTAATCGTATATTAAAAGTAGCCTCAATTATTAGTTCACGTGCCTGATTACTGGAATACTCGTCGCCAATGTCGATAGCTAGAATAGCGGCCAGATTTTGTTCGTTGATTTAAAAAATTTCTTTACTTGTTTTACCAGCTATTTCAGAAGCCTTTATGTAATTGGCCTCAGCCTGCTTAGCAGGGATACTTGCTTGTTGAAGAAGGTTTTCTTTTGCTGGTCCGGTAAATTTTGAAGCTTCGGCCTGTAAGAATTTAACATCGCTCATTAATTCTTCAGCCCGCTTTAATAACCGTGTTCGGCTTGCGGCATTAAAATAAGCCGTGTTTTGGGGTGTTTCAGGGGCTTGTGGTTTTATCTCCTGCTTAACACCAACTGCAGGAGCGGGTGTTTAATTAGTCGTTCCAATTGGTGCTAAAATACTAGCTCTTTTTTCACTGGTTCGGTTGCCTCGTGTTTGGCCGTTTACCATTACCTGAATGGTAAGAACCAATAATGCTGTTAGGTAAATTTGTGTTTTCATAACGAATAAGTTTTAGAATAATTAATGTTTTCATATTTATTTAATTTTTGTTAATAATAAATTGGTGATTTTTTCTTTGCTTTTTTACCAGCCCTTACAAATTACATTGATAAGGGTTTCGGATTTGTTTTTTTTGGTTTACTTTTTGTACGTTACTAATTTGAAAAGGTTCCTTTTTTATTTTTTTGAATGAACAACTATTTGTTAATTGCTACTTTTTGCCTTAATTTAAATTTTTTTAGAAACACTATTTTATAAATGAAAATCCTACTGGCCTCGCTCAACTCAAAATACATCCACACCAACCTGGCCATTAGGTTGCTTTACCAACTAAACAAAGACAGAGAAGGCCTTTCCTGGAAAGAATTTACCATTAAAGAAGATCCTTACGAGGTGGCCGGCTTTTGTAAAGATTTTGATTTAGTTGCGTTCAGTTGTTATATCTGGAACATAACCCAAACACTACTCGTAGCCGAAAAAATAAAAGAACTTTCGCCCGGTACAAAAATTTTACTGGGTGGTCCGGAGGTTAGTTATGATTATGATAATGTTATATCGAAGCCTTGTGTAGACTTTATCATTACGGGAGAAGGAGAAATTCCGTTTAAAGAATTCATTCATTCCTATCCAAATATTGAGTCTGTTTCTTCTCTGATTTATAAAAAAAACGGGGATGTGTTAAGCACGCTTCCGTCAAAACAATTTGACGTAAGTAATTTTGAACACCTGATGCCGTATGTTGACGACGAGCCAGAATCATTAAAAAACAAAGTTCTCTATATAGAAACCTCCCGTGGCTGCCCTTATAAGTGTGAATTTTGTCTTGCCAGTCTCGACAACAAGGTTAGGTATTTGCCGGATGCGCACATTAAGTCTACGCTGATCTATTTAATGAATAACGGTCATGTAATAAAATTTCTTGACCGAACCTTTAACATGAAGCGTGATTTTACGCTCAATATTTTTAATTTTATTTTAGAGAGCCATAAGCCCGGTAATGTTTTTCAATTTGAAATTACCGCCGATATTTTACACCCGGATATAATTACTTTTATTCAAGAAAAAGTTCCTAAAGGCTTATTTCGTTTTGAAATAGGTATACAAACCGTTAACCAAAAAGCCAATTTGGAGGTTAGCCGAAAACAAAATTTTGATAAAACAAAAAGCATTATTGAGCAGGTACGAAATCATGTCGAACTTCATTTGGATTTAATTGTGGGATTGCCTCTCGATTATTGGGATGATATTAAATACAGTTTTGAAGAAGTTTTTAAAATTTTTGCTCCTGAATTACAATTGGGATTTTTAAAATTTTTGAAGGGTACTCCTGTTCGCTATAAATACAAAGAGCACGGATTTAAATTTGATGAAAATCCGCCCTACCAAATAATTGAAAGCAACTATCTGTCAAAAGAACAATTAAATCAGATTGTGATGCTTGAACACGCGTTAGAAATTTACTGGAACAAAAAACGCGCCATTAATACTTTAAAATACATTACTAACACATACGGATCGTTTGAGTTTTTATTAGGATTGGGGGCTCATTTCTCTACGCGTCGTGATTTTCATAATTATACGCTTACCGACGTGTACGATATTTTAATGGAATTTGTTTGTGCCGTTTACCCAAATGATTTGGTATTAAAGCAGCTAATTGCTTTGGATTACTATTTGCATTATAAGGTAAAACCAAAAGAACTATACTTAAACGAGGTAAGCCGAACAGAAAAAAACAATATTATAAACACACACCAACTAAACCATCATAAGAAACGGTTTGTGATTTTACCGTTTACGTTTAATCCGGAACTACTTCTTAAGAATAATACGCTGACTAATGAGGGCGGATGTGTTGTTGTTGAATATAATGGTACTGATAAAGCGTTGTTAACCGGTTTTTTTCCGAACGCAACACAAAATACTTTTTTGTGAAATTTATTATTTAGCGTAACTTCATTATTGCATGCGCTTTGTTTTTTTACTCATATTTATTCGTTTTTGTTGTTCCGCGCAAATAAGTTTAATTAAAGGACCTTATTTACAAACCGGAACGCCGGGTTCAATGATTGTAAAATGGCAAACGAATTATCCCACAAGCACTAAATGCACATTTGGAACAAATCCTACGCTTTTAAACCTTTCTTATCAAAACAGCAACGCCGACACAATACATGAAGCTTATTTAAGCGGATTACAACCCTACAAAAAATATTATTATTCAATAGGAAGCAATACAGCGGTTATTCAGGGCGACACCAACAATTACTTTATAACATCACCCACACAAGGCGCGGCCGGAAATTATCGCTTTTGGATTACGGGTGATTGCGGTAACGGTTCCGTAAATCAAGCGGAAGTGAGAAATAAATATTTATTATACAACGGTAACCGACACACGGATGGCTGGTTGTTATTGGGAGATAATGCGTATAACGACGGATTAGATGCCGAATACAATTCAAATTTTTTCAGTTATTACCAAAATAACATCATGAAAAAAACAGTTTTATGGCCCGCTATCGGAAATCATGATTATGCCAACAGCCTTAGTAATCAAAATTCTCATAACGTGCCGTACTACTCCATTTTTAATTTACCAAAAAACGGAGAGGCGGGCGGTGTGATTTCAGGTACAGAGGCGTTTTATTCATATAATTACGGTAACGTTCATTTTATATCTCTAGACTCATATGGTCACGAATTAAATCAATTCCGTTTATACGACACCCTGGGTCCTCAAATACAATGGCTAAAACAAGATTTAGCAAACAACGCCCTTCCCTGGGTGGTTGTTTATTTTCATCATCCGCCTTATACCATGGGCTCTCATAATTCGGATAATGAAAGTGAATTAATTGATATACGAGTTAATTTAGTTCGAATCTTAGAGCGCTATAATGTTGATTTTGTCTTTAACGGACATAGCCATAGTTATGAGCGCAGTAAATTAATGAACGGTCATTGGGGCAGCGAAAACACGTTTAATACCGCTACGCACCATTTAAGTTCTTCTTCTGCTTTATACAATGGTTCAAATAACTCTTGTCCTTATATTAAAAACGCCAATCAAAAAGGAACCGTTTACGTGGTGTCGGGCTCGTCGGGTTCGTTAGGAGGAATATCTACTTCATTTCCTCACGATGCTATGTATTACTCCAACGCTACGGAAGGCGGCTCATTAATAATGGATGTTCGAAACAATCGCGCCGACTTTCGTTGGTTGTGTGCCGACGGAATAATAAAAGATAGTTTTACGGTGTTTAAAAACGTAAATAAAGTTATAACTTACTCGGTTAGTGCCGGACAAAACATTTTATTGTCGCCCTCTTGGCCAGGAGAATATTTATGGAATAACACTACAAATACAGCATCTGTTTTGTCTTTAATCGCCTCTAGCGATACTGTGATTTATGTGCGCGATAAGTTTCATTGCGTTGCCGATACGTTTAAGATAAAAGTTTTTACGGGTATAAAAGAAAGCGAATTAAACGGGTTTTCGTTTGAAGTATTTCCCAACCCTGCCAGCGAGGATTTTAATATTGTGTTAGATATATTTCAAGGCGGAGAAGCTAGTGTTTATTTAGTATCTTCTGAGGGACATAAGATAAGATTAGAGCAGGATAAAAAATTAAACGCAGGTAAAAATAACCTGCGTTATGGTTGTAAAAATTTGAAATTAGAAAATGGAATTTACTTTTTGGAAGTGATGATTAAGGGCAGGATTTCGGTTAAAAAACTAGCCATTACATATTAATTATTCTGCGGCTTCTTCCAATTTATCCATTTTTACCTCAGAGAATTTCCCGTTTACCGATTCTAAAATTTTCCCGTCTTTATCTAAAACATAGAAGTATGCAATTTTATCGTCCTGTATTCCCAATTTCTTTTTTAATTCTTTAATATCAGTTCTTTCAGTGTCTACTATATATGGCCAAAATTCTTTATCGGTGCTTGCTTTAAAATCTTCCGCAATTTTTTTAAATCCCGCAATCATCGGAACAAATACAAAATTTACATCATAAATCTGTGCAACGTCAAAATTTTGTGTCCCTGCCGGTTTAGGAATAAACGTATTATACAAAGGATTTAACCATTTTTTCAATTCATCTTCCGCGGCACGGTTATAGGCAATACCAACAATGGTTGTTTTATTATTTTTTATTGGAATTGTAATTACTTTATCGTTTAGGGTTCGGCCGGTAATCTCCGGGAAAGTTTGTCCTGTTTGAGCGTTTATGTTTAACGCAAGGATTAATCCTATTACAAAAAATAATTTTTTCATTTGATTTGGTTTTAACAGATGTCTATTTTTTCGATTCTGCCTTGATGGCGTCCTCCTTCAAACTGAGCATTTAAATAAGCCTCCACACAGGTAATAGCCTGCTCGGTACTCAAATAACGTGCTGGTAAGGCTATAATATTCGCGTCGTTATGTTGTTTGGCAAGCGCTGCCACTTCGGTATTCCAGCACAATGCGCTTCTTATACCTTTATGTTTATTTACACTCATATTAATACCGTTTCCGCTTCCGCAAATAACAATACCGTAATTACATTCTTTAGTTAGTACTGAATTAGCTACGGCATGACCATGATCGGGATAATCGGCACGATCGGCACTGTAACAGCCCTTATCAATTACTTGTATACCTTTACCGCCTAGGTATTTTATTAATTCGGTTTTTAAATCAAAACCGGCATGATCGCTGCCAATTGCTATTTTCATAATTGAATAATAAATTTATGTAAACAAAAATACACTTTGTTAGTAATTAGTAATTCACGTTAATTAACACTAATAACTTATGTTGTTGGTTGTAAGCTTTTAAAAACTAACAAACAGTGTAAAAAATGGTGTTGAAATGTTTATTTAGCGTTAAGAAAAAATAAACAACTAATTACGCTATTATTACCAAAAGTTTATATATAAGTTGCGTTTTCAACTTTCCAAATAAAAAAAAACAAAGTTTGACTTAATTTTTGGTTGGTTTTAAGTATATCGTTTACCCTAATTTTATAAAACTTATTAAGGTTAAAATGTATTAACAATAATGAATCGTTTCAACTTAGTTTGATAATCAGTCTATTAAAATTGTACCTTTGTTAATAGAATGTTAATGAGGTTTAATAACCTTAATATGCAAATTTTAAACGTTTAAATCTTAACAGAACTAACACCTTATAATAATACATTATAATTTATTTAAATAAAGAATATATATATGTATAAAGAACTTTTAGAAAAAGGATACCTCGAAAAAAAAATTAATCCGACTCTTGATTTGTTTGAAGAAATTGCGCAACTTAAGAGAACGAAAAATGCTGTTATCCTTGCTCACTACTATCAAGATGCTGACATACAAGATATTGCTGACTATATTGGAGATAGTTTAGGTTTAGCTCAACAAGCAGAAAAAAGTAATGCTGATATTATTTTATTTGCCGGCGTGCATTTTATGGCCGAAACTGCAAAAATATTAAATCCAACCAAAAAAGTTTTAATTCCTGATTTAAAAGCCGGATGTTCTTTAGCGGACAGCTGTCCGCCCGATAGGTTTGAAGCGTTTAAAAAGCAACATCCCGATCATATTATTATTACATACATTAATTGTACAGCAGAAATTAAAGCATTAAGCGATATTATTTGTACTAGCAGTAATGCTGTACAAATTGTAGAAAGTTTACCAAAGGATCAGAAAATAATTTTCGCTCCCGATAAAAATCTTGGTGCGTATATTAATAAAAAAACAGGGAGAAACATGGTTTTATGGGATGGAGCTTGTCAGGTACATGAAATATTTTCATTGGAGAAAATTGTAAAGTTAAAAGCAACTCATCCAAATGCACAGTTAATAGCTCATCCTGAGTGCGAAGCCGATATTTTAGATAAAGCAGATTATATTGGAAGTACCACTGCATTATTAAACTATAGTAAAAAATCAGACTGTAAAGAATTTATTGTAGCAACCGAAACTGGTATTTTACATCAGATGCAAAAATCCAGTCCTGATAAAACGTTTATACCAGCACCGCCTAATAATAATTGCGCTTGTAATGATTGTCCATATATGAAACTTAATACTATTGAGAAAATATATATTGCATTAAAATACGAGCAACCTGAATTATTAATGGAAGAGTCGTTAATGAAAGCAGCTAAAAAACCAATAGTAAAAATGTTGGAATTATCGGTAAAATTTGGCTTATAAACCGTATATTTAAAGAATAAAGCGGTGGTACTTTTTAGCAAACATATTTCAGTTACCATTATTATTCTGATATCAGCAATTAATTATTTTATTGCTCAAACTACTAATCCCAACGGTTATAATAAATTTTATTACGAAAACGGAGCTTTATCATCTGAAGGAAATATGAAAGATGGTAAACCGGACGGATACTGGAAAAACTATTATAAAAACGGTAAACTAAAAATTGAAGGAAACAGAAAAAATTTTCTTTTGGATAGTTTATGGAAGTTTTATTCCGAAAATAGCAGATTAACAAAAACAATTAATTATAAAGAAGGAAAAAAAGATGGTTTTGTTTGTACGTATGATACAGCGGAAAAAATAATTACCAGAGAAGTTTTTGTAAATGATATTAAGCAAGGTATTTCAAAATCCTTTTATACTTCGGGAAAAACAAAACAAACAACACCTTATGTTAACGGCAAGCCTGATGGTATTTCTTACGAGTTATCTGAAGATTCTATTGTAACAGCAATTTATAAATACAAAGGCGGAATACTACAAAATGTTGAACGAATTAATAGAAAAGATTCGGAAGGTAAAAAACAAGGATATTGGAAAGAATTTTATAATGACGGGAGTGTAAAAAAGGAAGAACGTTATAATGATAATGTATTGGATGGTTACGTTAAACAATACGATGAAAAAGGAAATCTTCAAAAAACAGAAAAGTATAATTTAGGTAAACAAATATTAAATGCTCCTGAATTAGCTGTTCTTGAAATTTATAAGGATTATTATGATGACGGTACATTAAAATATGAAGGACCATATGCTAATGGATATGCTGTAGGTACGCATTATCGTTATAAACAAAAATTTCAGTGCGATTCATTATTATATAAACGTGATGATTCAACCGATGTTTGGATTAAGAAGTGGGTATGCAGAAACGTTCCTGTACCCGATTCTGCAATAGTTTACAATGATGGTGTTGTAATTGAAAGAGGTGCGGTAGATAGTGTCCGAAACCGTATAGGAATTTGGATGGAATATCACAACACCGGGGAATTCAGAGCGAAAGGATTATATTCTAATAATAACCGAATTAACGAGTGGATTTTTTATTATCCAAACGGCAAAATGGAACAAAAAGGTGTTTATGATAAAAAAGGCAGACCAAAAGGAGTATGGCGTTGGTATTACGAAAACGAAGCATTAATGCGAGAAGAAAATTATGTTAATGGTAAACGTGAAGGTGGCATGGTAGATTATACAGAAGAAGGAAAAATACTTACTAAAGGTGAGTATTTTGATAATATGAAAGAAGGAATTTGGGTTTATGAAACCCCTGAATATAAAGAAATAGGAAAATACAGTGCGGATAAACAAGACAGTACTTGGCGTAGTTTTTATATGCCTAAAGGTAAACCGCGTTTCGAAGGAAAATTTCTTAACGGAGAACCGGAAGGACTACACATCTGGTATTATGAAAACGGATTGAAAATGTTTTACGGAAACTATGCCGGCGGATTAAAACAAGGCGACTGGCGATTTTATAATGATGAAGGTTATAATTATTTGACGATAACATACGAAAATGATATAGAAATAAAGTTTCAAGGAATAAAAATTAAGCCAACATACGAGGAAAGCTTAAGGGATTATTCTACTATAATAAAAAATAAAGCTGAAGAAAGTACAATAAAAGGTGATTAATAAAAACAAATTAAAAACCGTAAATTTTGAGGTATTAGATCAATTACCTTGTGCCGCTATTGTTTTTGATAACGAACAGATTTATTACATAAACGAAGTTGGGTTAAATATTCTTAGTATAAAAAACAAAAACCAATTTTTTAAAGCAAAACAAAGCATTTTTAATTTTTTGTTACCTGAATTTCATGAATCCATACGTAAAAACAATATAAAGATTTTAAAAGGTAAACCATTTGAACATATTGGCTTTACAGTTAAAACACCAAATGGATTTATTTGTGATTTAGAGTCGCGCTCAAACGTTACAATCTATAACGGTAAAAAAGTAATCCAAACAGTTATAATTAAAATTACTAAGAGAAAAAAATACGAGAAGGAATTATTAAAAAGCGGGGAATTGTTTAATGTAATTAATAAACATAGTAATGATATATTCTTTAAGTTCGATTTTTATCCTCAACCGAATTACGCTTTTCTTAGCGATTCCTTACATGAGATTTTAGGATACAATAATAAAAATTTTCTAAACAACAGCTCTTTTTATAAAAAAATTATTCATCCTGAAGATGTAAATAAATTTATTTACACTTTAAAAGATTACGAAAGATTTTTAAAGTCAAAACAAAAAAGCAATACTATTCGTTACTTCAACAAGTCTAATAAAATAGTTTGGCTCGAAACAGTTTACACACCATTAAAAGATGATAAAGGAAATATTCATTCAATTATCGGGATTAGCAGAAATGTTAGTGAAGCCATTACGATTGATAACGAACTCAAGGACACCCAGGAAAAGTTTAATTTAATTACTACTAAAGCAAGCGAAATAATTTATTTTTTTACTTATGTTCCCAAACCAAAATATGTTTATATAAGCCCTTCTGTAAAAAACCTATTAGGTTATGATGAAGACGCGTTTTACAAAGATCCTTTTTTTATTAATAAAAAAACAATAGGAGATTTTAATCCATTAAAGGCCCATGAAATTAGCGCTGCAAAAGAACAAAAACTAAATAAACTAAAACCTCGTAGTGTAATTTATCAGGTAAAGAATAAAGATGGCAATGTTTTATGGTTGGAAGATAATGTAACACCTGTTAAAGACGGCAACGGTAAAATAAAATTTGTGTTCGGTATAGTTCGTAATATTACCGAAATAAAGAATAAGGAAGGTGAATTAAATCAAAAATGGAACGATTATCGCGAGATGTTAGATGCCTCGCCTATTGCTTATTTTATTCACGATAAAGGGATTTGTAAATTATGTAACAAAGAGGCGGTTAAGCTTTTAAAAGCGAAATCAGAAAAAACAATAATAGGAAAATATATCGTTAATTATATTGTTCCGGAACAACGCCAAGCTGCGCTTGAAAGAATGAGACGCGTTTTACAAGGAATAGAACAGGATTATGTTCCGTATAAAATAATTAATGAAAAGGGAAAAACACTTAACGTTGAACTGAAATCGGTTCCAATAAAATATAATGGTGTTGATTGTGTTTTAACAATTCTTCAGGACGTTTCACAAAAAGAAATTTATGCCAAAGAAAAATTACGCGCCGAAATAGCTGAAGAGCATAATAAATCCTTATTAAAGGAAATAGAGTTGCGTAAAAAGGCAGAAAATCAGTTAATTCACAACGAAAAACTATTAACGGTTCAGGCGGCAAAACTTAGCGCTATTTTTGAAAGTAGTTCACACTTAGTTTGGACCATCAATAAAAAGCACGAACTCACCTATTTTAATTCAAATTATCAAAATTTATTTAAAAGGAAGTACGGAAAAAATCCGGTTATTGGTAAAAAATCTCAGGATGTATTACCAAATAAAAAAAAATCCGAATTGGCTGATTTATGGGAGCCATATTACAAACGTGTATTTAAAGGCGAACAAATAGAATTTCAAAGAAAAGACCTTGATAAACACGGGAAGGATATTTACAGAGAAGTTTTCTTAAGTCCAATTAAAAACAATAAAGGCGAAATTTTTGAAGTTGCTTGTTTGGCACACGACATCACGGAGAGTAAAAAGTTTGAAAAACAAAACATAGAGCAAGCGTCTAAGTTAAAAGCGATTTTCGAAGGCGGCACACATATTATGTGGACCGTAGACAAGGATTATAAATACACGTCGTTTAATAATAATTTTAGCGATGTACTAAATAGCATTCACGGAAAGCGCCCTCAATTAGGAAAAGCCTTTGTTTTTCCTTACAACAACGGTAAAGGAACACAAATACGTGATTTATGGAATAATAAATACAGCCAAGCTTTTAAAGGAAATGTTGTTGAGTTTATAACAGAGCGGGTAAACACCAAACAAGAAACGCACTATCGTCAGATTTATTTGCACCCTATTTACAACGATAAAAATGAAATTGTTGAAGTATCGGGTATGGGTATCGATATAACTGATAAAATTATAAACGAACAAAAAGTAAACAGTCAGAACGCAAAAATTAAAGCCATTTTTGAAGGAGGAAGCCATTATATCTGGACGATAAATCGCAAGAACGAATTAACCGCGTTTAATACTAATTATACCGAATTAATTAAACGTGTTTACAGTTTAGAACCAAAGCTTGGTACCGTGATTAATAAAGGTAAAATGGTTAGTAAACGTTCCTATAACGAGTGGTGGAATAATCAATATGATAAAGCCTTTGCCGGTGAGGTAATTAATTTTGAAACAACCTTTATTGATAAGGAAAACAATAAAATTTATCTGGATGTTTATTTAAATCCTGTTTTCGTAGGTAAAGCAATTGTTGAAGTTTCGGGTATTGCTCACGATATATCGGAACGCATCAAGAACGAAGAACAGATTAAAGAACAAACAGCAAAATTAAAAGCTATTTTTGAGAGCGGAAGTCAGTTGATGTGGACAATTAACAATAAAAAAGAAATTACTTCTTTTAATCAAAATTATGCCAATGCTCTTTATAAATTATATGGATTTTATCCAACCGTAAATAAAAGCATTAGACAATTAGATAATGATTCAACAAAACCATATCAAGATTTTTGGGATGAAAAATATAATCAGGCTTTTTCGGGTATTCCTGCAGAATTTACGGCCGAGCGATTTAATCGTGACGGCTCAAAAGTTTATCGTCAGTATGTATTATACCCTATTAAAGATCAGAACAACAAAGTAATTGAAGTTTCCGGATTAGGAATCGATATCACGGAGAATAAACTATACGAAGAGCGGATTATACAATCGTTAAAAGAAAAAGAAGTTTTATTGAAAGAGGTTCATCACCGCGTAAAAAATAATATGCAGGTTATTTCAAGCATATTAAACCTTCAGTCGTCGTATGTTAAAGACGAGTACGCTTTAAATCTTTTAAAAGAAAGCCAGAACCGCATAAAAACCATGGCGTATATTCACGAATCGTTGTATCAGAATAAAACGTTCTCGTCTATAAACTTTACTGAATATATAACAACGCTTACGAACAATATTCTTCATTCGTATACGGCTTCTATTCAAAAAGTAAGACTAGTTATGGATATGCAAAAAGTTATTCTTAACCTCGATACCTCAATTCCGGCCGGTTTAATTATAAACGAATTGGTAACAAACTCAATTAAGCACGCTTTTAAAGGGCTTAATGAAGGTATTATTTTTATAAATTTGTTTACTAAAGATAATATGTTATTTTTGGAAGTTTCGGATAATGGTAAAGGATTCCCAAAAGAGATTGATTTTAAAAACACCAACTCACTTGGACTTCAACTTGTAAATACCCTTATCGAACAATTAAACGGAGCCATTGAACTGAAAGAAAACAACAACAAGGGAACTAGTTTTTATATTAATTTCCCAATGTAAAACGGTATGGAAAAATTAAATATTTTTATTTTAGAGGACGAAAGTATTGTTGCAAAAGACATTCAAAATAACCTGATTAAATTAGGTTATAATGTTTTAGGTATTGCCAACAATGGTAAAGACGCTATTAATCAAATAAAGGAGTTAAACCCCGACGTGGTTTTAATGGACATTATGATTAAAGGTGATTTAACAGGAATTGAAGTTGCAGAACAAATTAAAAAATTCGTTAATGTACCTGTTATATTCTTAACCGCCTATGCCGACGAAAGCACATTAAGCCGGGCCAAAGTAACCGAGCCCTATGGTTATATATTAAAGCCTTTCAAAGAAATTGATTTGCACAGTACCATTGAAATGGCGGTGTATAAACATCAGAAAGACGCTGCCCTTCAGAAAGAACGCGATTTTTTATATTCTTTAGTTGAAAACAAAGACGGTTCTCAAAACGACATTTTGTTTGTTAAGGCAAACAGTAAGCTGGTAAAGGTTTATTTAAAAGACATTTATTATGTG
Source organism: Bacteroidia bacterium (assembly GCA_040403535.1). Taxonomy (GTDB): domain Bacteria; phylum Bacteroidota; class Bacteroidia; order B-17B0; family Aurantibacillaceae; genus JAHEYG01. The sequence continues at coordinate 2,408 of JBBAKL010000007.1, read as the reverse complement.
GAGGCGCTGAAAGATTATGTAATAATCAACACACAATACGCCCGTTATACAGTACACTCTACCATGAAGGATATTGAAAAGAAACTGGGAACAAATGAGTTTGTTCGCGTTCACCGCTCCTATATTGTCAGAACCGATAAAATTCAGGCCATTGAAAATCAAACTGTGGTTTTAGAAAACGAAAAGAAGGCTATTCCAATAGGAGGTTCTTACAGAGACGAACTTTTAACCAAATTAAATTTATTGTAAGCAAAAAGCCCCTCGATGTCAGGGGGGGTTCTTTATTTATTATTAATAATTTTTTAACCTCCTGTTGCGATTCTGTCCGTGTGTCTTTTGCTTTTTTACCATCCCGGTCATGTCGGTAACCAACAAACAAGCTTCTTTAACTGTCGGCAAAATATTTGCCTCAATAGTTGTGTTGCCAATAAACGGATTGGGATAATTTTTAATTAAGCACGACTTTGTTTCCATCGCCATTTGTAGGCCGACAGTATTTTTCTTTTCATAACAAGAAGAGTTATCGCTGGTAATCTTAAGCTCTGCTCTGCGGTTTAATGTTTTACCCTTTTCGGTGTAATTATCATTAGCGGGCATGGTTTGACCCTTACAATCAATTACTATATTGCTTTCTTTTACTCCTTTGCTTTGCAGGTAAGCCCTTACCTCATAAGCCCGAGAACATGAAAGTTCTTGTGAGGATTCTGTTGTTTCATTATTATTAGTATGACCTGTTAAAACAATTTTGCCACCGTAATTTTTATATTGTACTGCTAACGCATCCAACATGTGTTGATAGCCGCTCTGAGTTATATTGCTGTTTTTTTCATAAACACATTATATTTATTCTTATACGACACAACGCTTCGGCCTTCAATTAAAACACCAGAGTCATGGGCGTTATCGCCCACATCAGCAATTACCAGTTTAATATGATAGGTTTCGTAAGGAATAAGAGCTTGTTTTATTTCCATTAGCTTGGTTAAACCATCATATTCCAGACCAACGCTTCCGTCGAGGTTACTTACAAAACATATCGGACGACTTGCTGTTTTTCCATACGGGCCTCCGCCGTCATTTATACTGTTTACACTAACCGGTGTTTTTGTGTTTGGCACAACCGCTAAATTCTGAACGTTTTTAATACCCTTACCGCGTATAAAAAAGGCAAAGACATCATTATAGTTAGACCCAAAATACTAATCATATTCTTCCGAGCCAAAAACGTAATTAAACGTTAAAGTATCGGCCGTTGGAACAACATCCAGTTCAATAACACAAGCATCAAACGTTTTTTGATTTCGTTCCAAAAGTTCTTCTAATTCAGCATATCCCGTATTGTCTCCGCCTGCTTTCACGGCCCAGCCCTTTGCGTTTGCGTGTGTGTTGTTTGACATGGCGGCTTGTAAGTTCTTACTTGATAGGCCGGCAATACCACCTGTGGTCATTATTAATCCCTTTTTCATACCTAATCGCGCGGTTTTATCTTCAAAAAAACCAAATGCTTCGTCGCTCGATGATTTTGTAATCTAATAACTTTTCAATACCACTCCTCCACCAGCCATAGATTGCAGTAGTTTTTCGAGGCTATAAAGACCTTCGTTTTTAGAAGGTGAAAACACTTTAAAGTTAGAGCTGTATTGGGCGCTGTATAGTGAACAGCTTAATCCGGCCATTAATGTTAAGGCGTAATTTATAGTCATGTTGCTAGTTTTATTTATAACGTTTCTATTGAGATGAACTTTACATAAAAACTCCATAAAATATCTATAGCACTATTAATAAGCCATTAAAATAGAATATGCTATCTTTGCAAAAAATTTGACTCCACATTACGATATAATTGTTGTTGGTGCCGGTCACGCCGGATGCGAAGCAGCAGCAGCAGCTGCCAACATGGGCTCTAAAGTGCTATTGGTAACCATGAACATGCAAACCATAGCGCAAATGAGTTGTAATCCCGCTATGGGCGGTATAGCAAAAGGCCAAATTGTAAGAGAAATTGATGCTTTAGGCGGATATAGCGGAATTGTTTCTGATTTTTCGGCTATACAATTTCGGATGCTTAACAGAAGTAAAGGTCCCGCCATGTGGAGTCCGCGTTCGCAAAATGACCGGATGTTGTTTGCTGCTAAATGGCGCGAAATGCTGGAACAAACGCAAAACGTTGATTTCTGGCAAGACATGGTGCGGTCTTTAATAATTAGCAAAGACGGCAAACGAGTGGAAGGGATTGTAACCGGATTAGGAGTGGAGTTTAAAGCCAAAGCCGTTGTATTAACAAACGGAACGTTTTTAAATGGTGTTATTCATATTGGAGAAAAGCAGTTAGGTGGAGGTAGAACAGGCGAATCAGCATCACACGGTATTACGGAACAATTAGTTCAATTAGGGTTTGAAAGCGGAAG
>JBBAKL010000006.1:0-99119 GCA_040403535.1 Bacteroidia bacterium | reverse complement strand
GCATTGTAGTAATGCTCCGATGAATCTAACATGGCTTTTGAAGGAATACATCCTACGTTTAAGCAAGTACCGCCTAAAGTAGTGTAACGCTCTACTAAAGCTGTTTTCATTCCTAATTGAGCGCAACGGATAGCTGCCACATAACCGCCCGGACCCGAGCCAATAATTACAACATCAAATTTTTCCATAATCTTATTTTTGTGCCTTTTAAGGCGTGTGTTTACAAAGGTAAATTAGGTTACGAATTTACTAATTTTTGTGGACTCCGAAAGCGTAAATATTGAGAATAAAGCAATATCAATACTGTCAAAAACACTGAGGCATAAGAGATTATATCGCCAAAGCGAACAAATATGGTTCGTGCTGAATTAATTGCCACATCCTGATTGATGACTCCAAACTCCCAATATGGTAATGGCTGACTTATATTACCAAATTCATCAATAAAACAACTGATACCTGTATTGGCAGAACGCACCACCTGTTTACGGGTTTCAATGACACGTAGCTTTGCGTATGACAAATGCTGACGATGCCCAGGAGTGTTATCCCACCAGCCATCATTGGTAATCACACAAATTAAATCAGCGCCTGCTCGAATATAATCGGCCATAAAATCACTGTAAATACTCTCGTAACACACCGCAGGTGCCAGTTTAATACCCAGTACCTCATCATTAAAAACGGTTCGCTCCGATTGAGTACCTAGGCTTCCAGTAGTACCGCCCATGTCGATGGCGTATTTTTCGAAATATTTAAAAATGCCCGGAAACGGCATGCGCTCTACACCGGGCACCAGTTTTGATTTATGATAGAAGGTCGTGTTGCCAAGCGTGTCAATATATATGGCGGTATTGTACATGTCGTAATACACATCGGCATTATCATATTTACGTGCTGTTTCAGGAATTTTTTCTCCGGAAGAAAACTCTCTGTAAGAGCTAGCCCCAGTAACGATAGCCGCTTTAGGAAAATGGATTTTTATTAACGTTTTAAGATTATTTATTACTTGCGATGACTGATAATTATTCTCGTGTACATTATCACTAATAAATGTTTCAGGCAATACAACTAATTGTGTATTTCGGTTTAATTTTAATTGCGATAATTGCTGATGGAGCGTGTTTAACTGTTGATTAAACTCAGTGCTAAACTTGGTGTTGTAAGGATCGATGTTTGGTTGAATAATAGTGGTATTAATTGTTTTTACACGATCAAAACTTCTTAATGATAAAATCAATAATGAAATTAAGACCGGTAATATGATTACAAGTAATGGCTTAACATAAGCTTTGATTTGCTTATAATCACTTATGGCAATTTTTGCCAATAAAACATTAACCACAAGCACCCATAATGTACCTCCGCTGATTCCGGTGGATTCATACCACTGTACCAATGATGTTGTATTCGCAAAACAATTTCCAACAGTTAACCATGGCCAGGTTAGATCCCATTGCATGTGTCCATATTCGAAAGCTAACCATAATGGAATGAACAACCAGAATTTTAAAGTGCCGTAAATTTTACGCTCTACACGGTACCAGATTAAAAACGCCCAACTCATTAAAAGTGCGTTGCAAACAATGGCTAATACGGCTCCACCAAATGAAGCTTTGTATACCCACCAGGTAGTGATAATATTCCAGATAAAAAAAGCAAGGTAACTTAATGCCCAGATTTTTAATCCGCGCTTTTTTTCATGCGTCTCATGAATGTTTTTTGTCATCAGAAATAACGGCGCAAAACCAACAAAAATGAAGAGAGTAAAGGGTGTAAACCAAGAAGCGGCCAATAATAGGCCGCTTAAAGTAACAAGTAACACATTGGATGCTTTATGAAGCATAATATATAACTTATACCACCCCTACGCCGTGGCAGTTCTTGTATTTTTTACCGCTACCGCAAGGACAAGGATCGTTTCTTCCAATCTTTTGTTCTACGCGTACCGGTTGTTGTTTGGGCTTTTGCTGTTCTTTTTGTTCTTGAACCTCATTCTCATTTCTGCTCTCCACTAATTTTTCTTTTTTCGGCTTTGGCTCTGCTTCCTGAGTGAATTTTGCCTGCTTTAATTCCTGCTGATTGTTTTCTACCGGTAAACCACCTTTCATTAAGAATGAAATAATGTCTTTACTGGTTTTACCAATCATATCGCGGAATAAATTAAACGATTCCAACTTGTAAATCACCAATGGATCTTTTTGCTCTAGAGAGGCGTTTTGCACCGCTTGCTTTAAATCATCTAATTCACGTAAATGTTCTTTCCATGAATCATCAATCATCGCTAACACAACCGTTTTCTCAAACGCTAAAACCATTTCACGACCCTTTGTGTCGTATGATTTTTTAAGATTGGCAACTATCTGCAATCCTCTTAAGCCATCAGTAAATGGCGTAACAATGTTTTCGTAATGATTATTCGGATTGGTATAAACATCTTTTACAACAGGGAAAACCGCATCGGCTATTGTTTGCGATTTTAAATGGTATTGCTGTAAAGCAGCATTAAATAATTTTTCAGTAATATCATTTTCACGCTCTGTGTTAAACTCCTTTTCAGTAACAGGACTCTCAACTCCAAATACACGGATGCATTCTAAACTAAATCCTTCGTAATCTTTCTGACCCTGAAACTCAGCTACCATGTTTTCTGACACTTCAAATAACATGTTTGCAATATCAATACTTAAACGATCGCCGTATAATGCATTTCTGCGACGCTTGTAAATCACATCGCGCTGCGCGTTCATTACGTCATCGTATTCAATTAATCGCTTACGTGTACCGAAATGATTCTCTTCCACTTTTTTCTGCGCACGTTCAATAGATTTAGTAATCATGCTGTGTTGAATTACTTCACCTTCCTGTAAACCCATTCTATCCATTAACGAAGCAATACGCTCGCTACCGAATAAACGCATTAAGTTATCTTCTAACGAAACAAAGAATTGAGAAGATCCAGGATCACCCTGACGACCGGCACGACCGCGTAACTGACGGTCGACACGCCTGCTCTCGTGACGTTCAGTACCAATAATTGCTAAACCACCCGCCTCTTTTACACCAGAACCAAGTTTGATATCGGTACCACGACCAGCCATGTTAGTAGCAATGGTTACTGTTCCTGCTTTACCTGCTTCAGCAACAATTTCAGCTTCCTTTTGGTGTAACTTAGCGTTTAACACATTATGCTTAATGTTTCTTAACTTAAGCATACGGCTTAACAATTCAGAAATTTCAACCGAAGTAGTACCAACTAACACCGGACGACCGGCAGCAACTAATTTTGCCGTTTCCTCAATTACAGCGTTATATTTTTCACGTTTTGTTTTGTAAACCAAATCCTGCTCGTCTTTACGGGAAATAGCGCGGTTAGTAGGAATAACTACTACATCTAATTTATAGATATCCCAAAACTCTTGTGCTTCCGTTTCAGCGGTACCGGTCATACCTGCTAATTTATTGTACATACGGAAGTAGTTTTGCAATGTGATGGTTGCGTAGGTTTGTGTAGCCGCTTCAATCTTCACATTTTCCTTCGCTTCAATTGCCTGATGTAAACCATCACTGTAGCGACGGCCTTCCATAATACGACCAGTTTGCTCGTCAACAATTTTAATTTGTCCGCCATCAATCACATACTCCACATCTTTCTCAAATACGGTGTAAGCTTTTAATAATTGATTTACGGTATGAATACGTTCGCTCTTTACTGAAAAATCACGCATGATGCTTTCCTTGCGAACAGCTTTTTCTTTTGGATCTCCTACTGTTTTTTCGATTTCGGCAATTTCATCACCCACATTTGGAATAATAAAGAATTTAGGATCGTCGGTATTGGCAGTAATAAGCTCAATACCTTTTTCGCATAAATCTACCGAGTTGTGTTTTTCATCAATAACAAAATACAATTCCTGATCTATCTTATGCATTTCCTTATTTTGGTCTTGCATATAATAATTCTCTGTTTTTTGTAATAAAGCTCTTACACCTTGTTCACTTAAAAATTTAATTAAGGCGCTGTTCTTAGGTAATCCGCGGTAAGCTCTCAACAATGGGATGCCGGCTTCTTTTTCTTTTCCTTCTGCATATAATTTTTTTGCGTCACTTAGACAAGTAAGTACATATTGCTTTTGAGCGTTAACCAATTTCTCAACGCGAGGTTTAAATTCATTGAACTCATGTTTATCACCTTGCGGAGTAGGACCTGAAATAATTAATGGCGTACGCGCATCATCAATTAATACCGAGTCAACCTCATCCACAATAGCAAAATTATGTTTGCGCTGTACTAATTCATCAATACCGCGCGCCATATTATCACGCAAGTAATCGAAACCAAACTCATTGTTAGTTCCGTAAGTGATATCACACAAATAGGCTTCACGACGCTCGTTGGTATTTGGCTCGTGTTTATCAATACAATCTACGCTTAATCCATGAAACTGAAACAAAGGAGCATTCCATTCGCTATCACGTTTCGCCAAGTAATTATTTACAGTAACCACATGCACGCCTCTGCCGGATAAAGCATTTAAGAAAACGGGTAAAGTTGAAACTAAAGTTTTACCCTCACCAGTCGCCATTTCGGAAATTTTACCCTGATGCAATACAATACCACCTATTAACTGAACATCGTAATGAACCATGTCCCAGGTAATATCAGCCCCAGCTGCTTTCCAGCTGTTTTTCCAGTAAGCTTTTCCTCCTCTTATTTCAACATTCCCATTTGTTTTGGAAATGGCACCATCGAATTCGTTAGCTGTAACTTCTAATTCTTTGTTTTCCTTAAAACGACGAGCAGTTTCTTTTAACGCTGCAAAGGCTTCCGGAAGAATATCACTGAGTTCACTTTCAATTTTCTTTGTGATTTCCTCTTCACTTTCATCAATCTCCTTATACAAATCTTCCTTTGTATTCACATCCATATCAGCGTCTGAATTAATCTTCTCCTGTATCTTGGCAATATTAGCTTTCTCCTGGGCAACTGCTGTGTTTATTTGCTCTTTTAATTTTGTTACACGTGCGCGTAACTCATCATTACTAATGGAAGAAAGTGTTGAATATATTTTGTTAATCTCCGCTACAATTGGCTCAATATCTCTGATGTCTTTTTCCGACTTTGTACCAAATACTTTTTTAAGAAACCCGAACATAATTTTGTAAAATTTTATAAGCTCTAAAGATAATAAAATTTGCCCAGTAATTCGGAGCTAAAATAGGTTTGAAAACCAGTAAATTGGCTTTTTTTAACTTGCCTGCCTGTTTTTCAATATCATTTAGTTACCGTAAACAAATAAAGAGCTCAAGAGGGCCATTTACATATAAAAAACGGCCAATTATGTATCGCGTTTTTGTGTTTGTTTTTAAAAGCCTATTTTTAGATAGGAATATGTTTTTAAAAACATTCAAATATTATCTGCTTTTGTTTTTTGTGGTTCGTTTTACCGCCACAGCACAACAATATAATTTTAAAAACTACTCAGCCGAAAACGGATTACCCTTTGTTCAGGTTTCTTCACTACATCAAGACAAGTTTGGATATTTATGGAGTGGCGGATATGGTGGATTAAGTCGATTTGACGGTAAGAACTTTTTAAATTATTCGCCAAAAAACGGACTTGTAAACCATTACGTGAACGCTGTTTGCAGTGACGATTCTGGAATTGTATATGTTGCTACAGCGGAAGGATTAAGTATTCTTAAAAACAATAAAATTTACAATTACAATTCCGGAAGTCTAATTGGTAATATGTATTTGAACGCCCTATGTTGCGACACCAAAAACGGTGTTTACATTGGAGCGCGACAGGGACTATTCACTTTTAAAAACAATAAATTTTCTGAAATTTCTGAATTCAAAGGTGTTGAAATCCGTTCATTACTAAAAACCAAATCGGGCTTGATTTGCGTTGGAACCACATATGGATTGTTTTATTTTAACCCAATAGATAATTCGTCGGTCAAGCAGAAAGAGTTAGGCGGTGATTACATTAACTGCATTGAAGAATGTCCGGAAACGGGTCATTTATTAATTGGTACCAGCACCGGATTTAGCAAAGTACTTGTTCCGGGCGAAACACCTCTTAATCTCCACATCGAAAATGGCTTGATTGACGAAAACATTACTGCCATTTTATGTGAAGGCACAAACAGCACCTGGATAGGTTCCGCTTCCGGACTTATTAAACATAACGGCAAAGATTTTGAATATTATAACTTGTATAATGATAACAACGCGAATCATATTCGTTGCATTATCAAAGATTCAGAAGAAAATATCTGGATTGGAACTCACAGCGGAATATACAAATACCGAGACAACGCTTTTTCCAGTTTTGATAAAAGTTCAGGAATTGGAAACGCCTTTGTATTTAAAATTTTTAAAAACAAACAAGGTGATATATGGTTTTGTACCGACGGAAGCGGCGCTTTTAAATACACGCAGGGTTTCTTTAAAAACTATACCACTAAAGATGGCTTACTTGACAACTCACCTATTTCCGCTTCATTAATGGATGACGGCTCCATTTGGTTTGCAACCAAAAAAGGAATTTCCATTTTCAAAAACAACCGATTCGAGAGTTTTAATGGCAACAGCAGCATGAAGGTGAGAGGAACCATTGCCTCACAATTAATTGACAGTAAAAACACTCTTTGGCTGGGTGGACAAAACGGAATAGAAGCCATTAAAAAAGTAAATGGGAAATACAGCACATCTTTCTACAAAATTCCTGAGTTGCTAAAAGAATCGGGTGTACAGTCGTTAACCGAAGACAGAGATGGCAATATTTGGGCGGGTACTTTTTTGGGCGGATTATTTAAATTGGAAAACAATGAGTTTGTTTATCAGAACAAAAAAAGAAACATAAAAGCCGATTCATATTTTATGTTGCTGGTTGATAAGCAAAATGTAATGTATGCCGCTACTTTAAACGGCTTGTTAATTTACGATCTCAATAAAGGAACTCAGCAATACATTACTGACAAGGATGGACTTAATTCAGAATTAATTTATTCGTTACACTTTAGTAAAAACGAATCTGTTTTGTGGGTTGGTACAAATCAAGGTATTAATAAATTTAATTTAGAAGCTTTCAGAGCAAACAAAAGCATTCAAATTCAATCATATGGTAAAACTGAAGGATTTACCGGAGTAGAATGTAACAATTACGGTATTATGGAAGAGGAGGATGGAACCCTCTGGTTTGGAACAGTAAGTGGTGTGGTGCGTCACAATCCAAATTCAATTAAAAAGAACAACAACTTACCTTCAACCTATATTGAATCCATAAAACTTTTAAACGAAGACACCTTGTTAAAAAGCGGATCCATTCTTCCTTATAATTACAATAACATTACCTTTTATTACATAGGAATTTGTTTAACTAACCCCGATAAAGTTCGATACATAAAGATGCTGGAAGGTTATGAGAATACCTGGTCTGAACCCAGCACTGAAGATTACAGCAAATATGCCAACCTGCCTGCAGGTAAATACACCTTTAAAGTAAAAGCGTGCAATAACGAAGGAGTTTGGAATGAAACCGCTTCCGAATTTTCATTTGAAATTAAATTACCATATTACAAAACCTGGTGGTTCATTACGGGCGTAATTGCAGCCGGAATTGTTTTAATTATTGTGTACTTCAGAATGCGAATTCAAAACATACGTAAAAAAGAAAAAGAAGAATTTGACAAGCGGGTTGAAATTTCAAAAGTAGAATTAAAGGCCTTACGTGCGCAAATGAACCCGCATTTTGTATTCAACTCCCTTAACTCCATACAGCATTATATCTTAAACAACAACTCAAATGAAGCGGCACGTTACCTCAATAAATTTGCCAAACTGATGCGTGTTATTTTAAATAATACGGAAAAGCCAATGGTCACCATTAATGAAGATGTAGAATCGTTACGCTTGTATTTAGAATTAGAGCAAATGCGTTTTGACGGAAAATTTGATTACGCTATAAACATTAACTCTTCTGTTGATGGTGATTATGATGAAATTCCGCCTATGTTAATGCAACCGTATATAGAAAATGCCATTTTACACGGATTAAACCCGAAACCGGATAAAGGTCATTTAACTATTGATATTTTCACAAAAGACAACTACATTGTGTGCAGAATTACCGATGATGGTATTGGCAGGGAAAATGCAGGAGAAATAAAACGTACGCAACCGGGTCAGCAACATAAATCGTTGGGAATGAAAATAACAAGTGAACGCGTGCGGATTTTAAATGATATTCATAAATCGAACTTAAGTGTTTCGGTAACCGATTTAAAAGATGACAATGGAAAACCATGTGGGACCATGGTAGAATTATTTATACCACACTTTAATTAATTAAATTATGATTAAGGCAGTAATTATTGAAGACGAACAAAAAAGCCGCGAGATGTTGGCTATGCTCGTTGAAAAAAATTGTCCTCAATTAGAAATAGCCGGACTTGCCAAAAACGTTAAAGAAGGAATTGAGTTGATCAATTCTTTCAAACCGGATTTAGTGTTTTTGGATATCTCGATGCCAGACGGAACAGGCTTTGATTTACTGGAGGCCGTTCAAGGTAAAAAATTCGAATTAATTTTTACCACTGCCACTGATAAACATGCGTTAAAAGCTATTAAGTACAGTGCCTGCGATTATTTATTAAAGCCAATTGACATTGACGAATTAAAAGTAGCTGTAGAAAAAGTTCTGCAAAAGAAAAACTCAACGCCTTCGATGGATAACTTGCAATTCTTAATTCAGCAGTTAAAAAAGGCGGATGACAATTACCAGAAAATTACATTACCAACCGGAAATGCTTACGAAATAATAAACATTAAAGACATTATCCGCTGTGAAGCCGACGCCAGTTATACCCATTTTTATTTAGTTGGCGGCAAAAAATTAATGGTATCGGCAAGCTTAAAACATTACGAAGATTTGTTACCAGAAAACGAATTTATCCGTGTACACCACCAGCACCTTATCAATATGAACCACGTAACCAGATACTTAAAGCAAGATGGAGGGTATGCGGTGATGAGTGATGGCACCCAAATTGAAATTTCGCGCCGTAAAAAGGATGCCTTTATGGAAAGGTTGAATAAGATTTAAATTGTTAAAACAACCACTTATTAGAAAATACCCGCCACTTGTTAGGCGGGTATTTTTTTGCCCCTTTAGTGGCTATATCTTTACTGTACGTTCTTTGCTAAGGGTTTTTGTTTAGTTTATGACTAAACCTAAAAAATAAAGCCATCAATATGTTTCGCGGGGATGTACATATTGGTGGCTTTTCTTTTTAGCCTCACCCGTCTCTTCGGGACACCTTCTACTAAAGGAGAAGAAAATAAAAAAATCCGGTCCTTCGACAAGCTCAGGAACCGGATTAATCCAATTTATTTTAAGAACTATTCCTTAGTGATGATGCCCGTGCGGACCGTGAACATGACCGTGATCTAACTCTTCAGGAGTAGCATCGCGCACTTCTAACACTTCACCTACAAAGTGTAAATCGTAACCTGCTAAAGGATGATTAAAATCCATAGTTACGTGTTCAACCGCAATCTCCATAACTTTACCAATTAACTGGTTGCCATCCTGATCATGCATTGCAATATCTTCACCTACTTTTACGCGGGCCTCGTCAAACTTACCGTCAACGATAAACGCTTGCTTATTTACTTTAACCACATAATCCTGCTCCACTAAACCGTAACCGTTAGCCGCGCTAATACGAAAATCAAACTTATCGCCTACTTGTTTGTCTTGTAATGCGGCTTCAAAATCAGGCAATAATTGACCGAAACCAAATAAAAAAACAAATGGATGTTCGTTGCTGGTTTGTTCTACTAATTCCTCAGGTCCGTTGTTTTTGCTTGCAGTTAAATAATAATTAACTGATACTGCTTTGTTGTCTGCTATTTTCATTCTTCTTTTTGTTTTAATTTCTCTTAGAGGCGAAATCCTAAATAGCGTTCAGGATCTGAGAGAATTGATTTATATATTATTAATTAAGATCAAATTTAATACCTTGAGCTAAAGGTAATTTTGTACTCCAGTTAATGGTGTTGGTCTGTCGACGCATATAAATTTTCCAAGCATCAGAACCACTTTCACGTCCACCACCGGTTTCTTTTTCGCCACCAAACGCACCACCAATTTCAGCGCCCGAAGTACCGATGTTTACGTTTGCAATACCACAATCGCTACCTGATGCAGATAAGAATTGTTCTGCCTCACGCATATTTAAGGTCATGATAGAAGAAGATAAACCTTGAGGAACTGCATTTTGCATAGCAATAGCTTCATCCATAGTCTTATACTTCATGATGTATAAAATTGGCGCGAACGTTTCGTGCTGAACAATTTCAAATTCGTTTTTAGATTCGATAATGGCAGGTTTTACATAGCAACCACTCTCGTAACCTTTTCCTTCTAGAACACCACCTTCAACTACTACTTTTCCTCCTTCCGCTAATGCTTTCTCTAATGCGTTGTTGTAATTTTTAACGGCATCTTTATCAATAAGCGGACCAACATGATTATTTTGGTCTAAAGGATTTCCAATACGTAATTGTGCGTAGGCTTTTGCTAAACGCTCTTTAAATTTATCGTAAATGCTCTCGTGAATAATTAAGCGGCGTGTTGTAGTACAACGTTGTCCGGCAGTACCAACTGCGCCAAATACCGCAGCAGTAATCGCAATTTCCTGATCCGCGTTTTCAGATACGATGATAGCGTTATTACCACCTAACTCTAATAATGATTTACCAAAACGCTCAGCAACCTTAGCACCAACGATGCGACCCATGCGGGTTGAACCGGTTGCGCTGATTAACGGCATACGGTGATCGGCAGTCATAAATTCACCAACCGTATAATTTCCGTTGATGATACATGAAATACCTTCCGGTAAATTATTTTCTGATGCCACTTCATTCCAGATATTCTGACAAGCCACCGAACATAAAGGTGTTTTTTCAGATGGCTTCCATACACACACATCTCCACAAATCCACGCTAGAGCCGTGTTCCAGCTCCATACAGCAACCGGGAAGTTAAATGCGCTGATAATACCTACAACTCCTAACGGGTGGTATTGTTCATACATACGGTGTTGTGCGCGTTCACTGTGCATGGTTAAACCGTATAACTGACGCGATAAGCCTACAGCAAAATCACAGATATCAATCATCTCTTGCACTTCTCCTAAACCTTCTTGTAAAGATTTACCCATTTCGTAAGAAACCAATTGACCTAATTCGCTTTTTTTAGCGCGTAATTTATCGCCAAACTGACGAACATACTCACCGCGCTTTGGCGCAGGAATGTTTCTCCACTCTAGGAAAGCAGCGTGTGCTGTTTCCATAACTTTATCGTAATCGGCTTTAGTAGCAGTTTTTACTTTAGCAATCAATTTACCGTCAACCGGACTATAAGATTCGATCGTGTTGCCGTTTGAAAACCAGTTTTTACCGGTAGAGCAACCTTCGTTTACTTCTTTTATGCCTAAGGCCTTTAATACATTTTCCATTTGCAAAAAAAATTAAGGAGTGTAAATGTACTAAATTAATGATGGGATTTCAGGGATATTTATCACATTTAAACTAAATTTATTGTTATATTGTTAAAGCTTGTTTAAAGGTAAAAGCATATTTATTGCACCATTGGATTGGGGACTAGGTCACGCTACCCGCTGTGTGCCAATAATTAAGGAATTACTAAAAGAAAACAAGGTTATTTTAGGTATTACTCCCCTAACTAAACCGGTTTTTGATGAAGAGTTCCCTAATCTGGAAACTATTGAATTGCCTGCTTACAATATCACCTACTCAAAACTCTTGCCATTATGGGTAAAACTAGGTACTAGCTATCCTAAAATAAGCGGCATCATAAAAAAAGAACATCAACTTTTAGACAAACTGATCGATGAAAAAAAGTTGGATGTTGTAATTAGCGATAATCGTTTTGGCCTGTATAATAAAAAAGCGCATTGTGTTTTTATGACACATCAGTTGTTTTTAAAAGCGCCTGTATTTGAAAATTTCGCACAGAGTATTAATAAAAAATACATTTTGAAATTTAATAACATTTGGGTTCCGGATTTTGAGAAAGAGCAAGAAAGTTTGAGCGGAGAATTATCTCACGGCAAACATTATCATTCACATGTAAAGTACATTGGTCCAAAAAGCAGATTAAGCGATGTGATTTTTGAAGTGGAAAAAAACAAATACGATTATTTAATTCTGTTATCCGGACCGGAACCGGGCAGAACCACTTTAGAAAATGAACTTTTAAAAAAGGTAGAAAACTCGAATAAAAAAATAGCTTTAGTAAGAGGTTCAAAATTTAAGATTCACGATTCAAGGTTGGAAAGAATTGATGTGTTTGATTTTCCGAAAAAAGAAGAGCTTAAAAAACTGATTTTATCTTCCAACACCATAATCTGCAGAAGCGGCTACAGCACATTAATGGATATGTATTTGTTAGAACAGAAAAAACTAATTTTAATTCCGACACACGGACAAAGCGAACAGGAATATTTAGCCAAGTACTGGCATCAGAAATTTGGCGCAAAAATAATTTCAGAACATAATTTAAATCAACTTACACTATGAAAAATCTAATTTTAATTTTATCCGTTTTAGTTTCAGGTTTGTCATTTAGTCAGGCCAAAGACAAGAACATTTACGATTCAATTCTTGCCAAAAAACTGGTGGCCGACGAATGCGGCATGAAAAAATACGTATTCTGCATTTTAAAAACCGGTCCGTCTAACATTACCGATAAAGCTACTAAAGACAGTTTATTTGCCGGACATATGAAAAACATTAGCCGTATAGCTGACGAAGGAAAACTTGCCATAACAGGACCTTTTATGAAAAATGAAAGAAATTACAGGGGGATTTACATCTTTAATGTGCCTACTATTGAAGAAGCAGAAAAGCTAACCCATACCGATCCGGCCATTAAAGCTGTAATTTCTATTGTTGAATTAACTGAATGGTATGGCTCCGCTTCACTTATGGCAACACCTGAACTGCATAAAAAATTACAGAAAAATAGTTTTTAATTTTACCTTTGATGTATGAGCATACCACAAGTAGGAATTATCATGGGCAGCCAAAGTGATTTAGGTATCATGAATGCAGCTGCGGAAATTTTACAAAAATTAAATATCCCTTACGAAATCGATATTGTTTCGGCACATCGCACGCCCGAAAAAATGTTCGATTACGCCAAAAGCGCTGTAGATCGCGGCTTAAAAGTGATTATTGCCGGTGCCGGCGGAGCAGCACATTTACCGGGCATGGTAGCTTCTTTAACACCACTGCCAGTTATTGGTGTGCCGGTAAAAAGCAGCAATAGCATTGATGGCTGGGACTCTTTATTATCTATTGTACAGATGCCTAACGGTGTACCCGTTGCTACTGTAGCAGTTAATGCCGCTCAAAACGCAGGCATATTAGCCGCACAAATTATCGGATCAAACAACAAGGATGTTTTAAAACAATTAGCAGCTTTTAAAGAAGAATTAAAAGAGAAAGTCATTAAGTCTTCGGCAGAAATGAAGAAGTAAACCATAATTTATCTTCATGCCTTAACTCCACTCTATTTGACACAATAAAAAAATCCCGCCTTTTGAGCGGGAATTTTTATTTGGAATATAGCTCCGATTAGTAACGGTAGTGTTCAGGTTTGTAAGGACCTTGAACTTTTACGCCGATATAATCTGCTTGCTCTTGGTTTAATACATCTAACTCAGCACCTAATTTACCTAGGTGCAACATAGCAACCTTCTCATCTAAATGCTTAGGTAAAGTATAAACTCTCTTCTCGTATTTAGAAGTGTTAGTCCATAACTCTAACTGAGCCAATGTTTGGTTAGTAAATGAATTACTCATTACAAAGCTTGGGTGACCAGTAGCGCAACCTAAGTTTACTAAGCGGCCTTCAGCTAATACGATGATGTCTTTTCCATCAATTGTATATTTATCAACCTGAGGTTTGATAGTATCTTTAGTTTTACCGTAATTTTTGTTTAACCAAGCCATATCGATTTCAGTATCGAAGTGACCGATGTTACAAACGATAGCATTATGCTTCATCATTTTAAAATGACGGTCAACGATGATGTCTTTGTTTCCGGTTGTTGTAACTAAAATATCAGCAATTTTAGCTGCATTATCCATTTTCATCACCTGGTAACCATCCATACAAGCTTGTAAAGCACAGATTGGATCGATTTCGGTTACAATAACACGAACACCTTGAGATGACAATGATTGAGCAGAACCTTTTCCTACGTCACCATAACCGGCAACAACAGCAACTTTACCTGCTAACATAATATCGGTAGCACGACGGATAGCATCTACTAATGATTCGCGGCAACCGTATTTATTATCGAATTTTGACTTAGTAACTGAATCGTTCACGTTAATAGCAGGTAACAATAAAGTTCCTTTAGCCATACGCTCATACAAACGGTGAACACCGGTAGTAGTTTCTTCCGATAAGCCACGGATTCCTGCAGCTAATTCAGTGTACTTATCAAACACCATGTTTGTTAAATCACCACCGTCATCTAAAATCATATTTAATGGCTGACGACTTTCACCGAACCATAAAGTTTGCTCAATACACCAGTCAAATTCTTCAGCGGTTTGACCTTTCCAAGCGTAAACCTGAATACCTGCAGCAGCAATAGCAGCAGCAGCATGATCTTGTGTAGAGAAAATATTACATGAACTCCAGGTAACTTCAGCACCTAACTCAACTAATGTTTCGATTAATACTGCAGTTTGGATGGTCATGTGTAAACACCCTGCAATACGTGCGCCTTTCAACGGTTTTGACGGACCATATTCTTTACGTAATGCCATTAAGCCCGGCATTTCTTCTTCGGCTAATTTAATTTCTTTACGACCCCACTCTGCTAAAGACATATCTTTAACTTTGTAAGGAAGGTACTTTGTTGCTGTTACTGTTGACATGATTTTATATTATTTATATTTATTTTTAAAGGATAACAAAGATAAGCCATAAGTTTGTAACGCTCAAAAAAATAACAGATTTGTACGACATAAGTTCAATAGCTCCACACATTCGATTAGGTGTTTTGCATTTACCTGATTTTACGCAACTTATGGGACTTGAAGCGAAACGTGACATTGAAAAAGGCGGCACAAAGTTTTTACTTGAAAAACTATTTAACGGCAGTGTGGATTTACAATATTCAAACGAAGGCAAACCCTTTCTAGCCAATAACAACTGTAATATTTCAATCACTCACTCGCACGATAAATTAGCGATTATTGTTAACGAAATACATGAAACAGGAATAGACATTGAGTTAATACGTGATAAAGTTCTGAAAATTCAACACAAATTTTTATCGCCACAGGAACTATTGGATGCCAACAACGAACCACAAAAATTAATTACCTATTGGGCTTGTAAAGAAGCATTGTACAAATTGTACAGTAAAAAGGAGGTTGACTTCATCGCCAATTTATTTGTGAATAAATTTGATAATAATGATAAAGGCCAAACCATTGGAGAAATAAAAATCGGTAACTTCAACAAAAAAATAAATTTACACTACGAAAAAACCGGTGAGTATATGCTGGTTTATACTTTAAATGAAATTGGATAAGCTTATAAACGCAAATTCAAAAAAAGCGAAGCTGGTTGTTTTAATTGACCCGGATAAATACAATCCCGAATTAATTAAACTAGCCAACAAGGGTAAGACAGCTTTTTTTTTAGTGGGAGGCAGTGAGCTTAAAAAAAACAATTTAAACAGCGTTGTAAAATCGATAAAACAACTTAGCAAAAAACCGGTCATTATTTTTCCTGGCAATGAAACACAAATTTCAAAACACGCCGACGGAATGCTGTTGCTTAGTTTAATCTCGGGCAGAAATCCGGATTACCTTATTGGCAAACATGTAAAAGCGGCTACATCCATCATCAAAAACAAAATTAATACTTTGCCAACCGGTTACATTTTGATAAACGGAAAAAACATTTCTACAACACAAAAAGTAACAAAAACCAACGCGATTAATCCTGTAAATACCAATGAAATTGTTAGCACCGCGCTAGCGGGAGAATTATTAGGCATGAAAGCAATTTATTTGGAGGCAGGGAGTGGCGCAAAACAACAAATAAATACAAGGTTAATTAAAGCAGTAAAAAAAGCCGTCCATGTTCCATTATTTGTAGGTGGCGGCATTGATTCGTTTGAAAAAGCAAAAAAAACGGTTAAATCAGGGGCAAATTATATTGTTGTTGGAAATGCATTAGAAAAAAACTTATATTTATTATCTGAAATAGAAAAAGCGTTTAATTAATGGAAATTTGCGTCATAACTTCTTCAAAAAACAGTGATGAAGAGCCGGAATTAGCGACCAAGCTGTTTGAGGCCGGTTTAACGACATTGCATTTAAGAAAACCGCGATTTTCCACCAAACAATTAAGCAAGTACATTGATAAAATACCTGTACACTTTCATAACCGAATTATTATCCATTCGCATCACGATTTAATTTTTAAATACAATCTAAAGGGAGTTCATTTTGCCAACGTTCACCTTGAGCGTAAATTTAAACGGTGGTGGTTTTTACGGAAATTACGCGTGAAAGGAAAAAAAATATTTTCATCACGATCGTATCACAAATTATCTGAAGTTTACAATACCGAAGAAATAAAATTTAACTGCTATTTACTTGGCACAGT
Organism: Bacteroidia bacterium; assembly: GCA_040403535.1. Taxonomy (GTDB): domain Bacteria; phylum Bacteroidota; class Bacteroidia; order B-17B0; family Aurantibacillaceae; genus JAHEYG01. The sequence goes on along the minus strand of JBBAKL010000006.1, from coordinate 82,374 downwards.
ATTTAACGGATTAACCAACACGTTTTACAGTGGCTTTTACGAACACGGGATTAGTGCCGCAATTAAAACTTCAGGAAAAGATTTTATTGCACGTGGCGGAATTAATGAAGCTACCATTGAAAAAGCATATCAACTGGGGTTTAAAGGCGTAGCGCTTAACAGCATCATCTGGAAAAGCGAATCGCCGTTTGAAAAGTTTGTTCAGATTCTTGATTTCTGCAAGAAAAAAGGAATACCGGTTGATTGATTAGCGCTGCTTTGCAAACGCTGATAACTCCTTGCCTATACCCGTTATAGATACAAAATTTAAAGGAAACTCTAAAAAAACATGCAAAAAACTCAGAAAGAACAACGCATGTAATCCTACATTATAATCATAAATGTACAAGGCAACAGACACTGCCCAAATACTTAATGTCAGAATTAAATTTTTCTTAGGTACCTGATGCCATTTGATAACGGATGTTTTAGAAAACCAATTTAAATAGTGATAAGTGTATGAAAAAGCTATAAAGCGCATCACAACAAAACCCGCGTTGGTATCAAAAATCTGACTTACATCTTTCAAATTATCCAAATGAAAAAGATTAATGATATAGAAATTTAACAAGTTAAACATCTGATAGCTGCCCTTCACATATTCATTAACCGTGTGATTTAATCCTTCCGGAGTAATGACAAAAAAAGAAATAGCACACGCCAGCATCACAACTACAGATAGAAATCCGCTGGTGGATTTTTCTTTCAAAACCCCATAGAGCATAAACAACCAGGTAAATAGAAACACATGTATGACTGTTGGTAAGAAAATCCCAACCCACATATAATAATCACCAAAATTATTTAGCACGCCAATAACAAGTAACGACAAAACAGTTAACACTCCCCTGTAAAGCCAATCTTTAACAAAAACAAAAATGAGCGAAAGAAATAAACCCAGTGTAATCAAGTCGGGCACCAGTGTTGCATCCCTAGTTGGTTTAATAAAACCGAAGTAAAACAAAAGAGCACAAATAACACTTAAAAAAACAAAATCGTATTTGCCTTTGGTGTAATAATTCTTTTTATGCAACCAACCTATTTCAGTAAGATAATGAAGCGGGCCCAACACCCCATATGAAAACAAAAACAATTCGAAGGGAACAAAAAAAGCCACAATACATGACAATATTATAAGCCCGATATTTATATAATTAATTCTGTCGTTAGTCATTTACTTCTTATTTTTTTCTTTGGGCTTATTGTAGTTATTTATATAATCAGGCCATTTTTGGGTCTTGTAACTATCCGTTGCAAAAAAAGTAAGTACAGGTTTAAGTCCTTTAGGATGTTGATACATTGGCAATACATCAATTAGATTAAGTTTTTCGTCAAGAACAGCAACAGACGGCAAGGCAAACTGGCCGTTGGTGACTTTAAACGCAAATGTATTTAAAGGAAAGCCATTAACCAGTTGCTTATAATGTTTTTCGTTATTGAAATAAACCGTATCACTGCTTTCGGCATCAAAATTTACCAAATAAAAATTTTTATTGATGTAATTAGCGATACTGGTATCACTAAAGGTAGTTTTATTTTGAACCTTACAGGAATTGCAGAAATTAGTATAAATATTTACGAGAATTTTCTTTGGCTTTTTCTTTTGCAAAGCAATGGCCTCGTTAATTTTATAGGTTTTAACAGGCGCCTTTGGAAAAACAGTATCGTAAAATGTTTTTGTAAACCGCTCATTAAAATCATCGAATGAACTGCGGCGATAAACATTCTCCAGCACGAATATCAATAAAGGTTCTATTTTCTTTTCATCCAGATATCCTTGCGTTAATAAATTAAATTCGTAATTATTAGTTACAAAAACAATGCTGGGATAACTTAAACTATTACCTAAAAACTTTATGGCCAGTTCGTGTGGGGTTTTCGGATCTTTTGACGTAGGAAGATATTTTTTACCCTGGTATTCAACGGTGTCTTTTGTTTCAGCGTTAAATTTAACCGGATAAAAATTTTGATTAATATATGCTGCCAATCCCTGATTAGAGTATGTGGTTTTCATCATGTGTTTACACCATCCGCACCAATCTGTATAAAAATCAATTAAAAAGGGTTTTTGAAGTGTCTTATTTTTTTCCTGTGCTTCCTGTATGGTGAGCCAGTTTACAAGTCCGTTTTCCTGAGATGTTAATCCAAATTGCAGCAAAACAAAAATTAACAATAACTTAAAACGCATGTTCGGGTTTTTTTTGTACATTTGATTTATCAAAATTAACTAATATGATTAAAAATTTACTATCAGCAACATTATTATTTTTAAGTTTCAACGTTTTTTCGCAGGCTTTTAGTGGTATGTACCCTTTTTCCGGTGTAGCCACAGGAACAGCTAGTACCGGAACAACCGACCCTACACCTCCTCCAACTGCAATCGGATTAACTTTTGGTTCGTTTTCAGCTGTAGGCACGAGCACTACTCCTTCTGCGGGTGGTGTGTTTTCGTTTTCAGGATGGGATTTAGGCGCAACAAATGCGGTTGACACCTATTCAACGTTCACAGGATCTTTAAATGCAGCTAAGTATTATGAAGTTACCTTAACACCTAGCTCGGGTTATGCAATTGATCTTACTTCTATTACATTTAACATGCTACGCTCTTCTACAGGCCCACGTAACTGGTCAGTTCGCAGTAATAAAGACAGCTATACCAATAACCTTCAGGCTTCTGTCGGAACAAATACAGCTATTTCTGTTGTGGGTTCCAATATCTTCTTATGGAATGTTGATACTTACACCACCACCGCGCAACAAAAAGGCAGTACGGTTACTCTAAGCGGTCCAAACTTTACCAGCCAAACTACCCCATACACCTTCCGTTTTTATGCTTGGAATGCTGAGAGTGGTGCTGGTACTTTCCGTGTAGATACTGTAACCTTCACCGGATTAGCTACTAGCGGCGCTGGTATTGCCAACTATACTCAAGATTTGAACTCTGCAATTAAAATTTATCCCAACCCAAGCAACGATGGCATTGTATTTTTAGATACAAAGAAAATTAATTACTCAAAAATTGAAGTAGTTAATTTACTTGGTTCAGTAGTTGCTATTGAAGACAAGGAAGCTACTCAAAACGATAAAATCCGTTTAGACTTAAACACTTTGCCTTCGGGTACATATTTTGTAAGAATCACCTCAGGTACTAAAGTGTATACCGAGCGTTTCTTTATCTCGAAATAAAAATTTAAAACGTTTAACTTTGTTAATACCCGGGTCAAAAGTCCGGGTATTTTATTTATGCCCTTTAAATTTAGTTATCTTTGCAGGATGAATAAGCAAAATGTAAGCGTAATATCTATCATCGTTTCGATGGCCTTCCTGGCCTTAATTGCTATTCAGATTTATTGGATAAAAAATGACATTGACTTAAAGGAAGAGGAATTTGAAGGGCATGTTACAACGGCATTAAATAACACGGCATACAAACTTGAAAAGGCTACATACAAGGATAAAATTGCAAAAAAAATAAAATTACGTAAACAAGGTATCACCGACGGAAATAAGGTTAAGATTTTAACTGAATTAAGTACCGATTCCAACGGAGTATCAACCAGCCTGTATTCACAAAAAGAATACATGCGCAGTGACACCTTAAAATTCACTCCCGATTTTCCATACAACTTAATTGATACTAAAACCGACACGATTAAGGCCATTGAAAACGTACGAAAAGAGTTATTAAAACAAAAAACAGACATTGTAAATGATATTTTTGATGAAGTTTTAAGTATTAATGTTTACAATAATTATAAACCAAAAATAAACGAGGCTCTGCTTGATTCACTCCTTAAATTTGAATTAACCGCGCAAGGTATAACTGCCAAATACCGGTATACAATTTCGTCATTACATCCGGGCAGTATTAAAACAAACAACCTGAGCGAAGCGGAATCAGAAAAAGACTCTTTAGGAATAGGGTATAAAATCAACTTATCACCAAATAACGTTTTTATTCAACCCGAATATTTAACGGTTCATTTCCCTAACCAAAAAAAATACATTTTACAAACCATGTGGGCCATGTTAGTGGTTTCATGTATGGTAATTTCAATCTTGATTTTTGCTTTCTATTATTTTATTGCCACAATTGTTCGTCAAAAAAAATTATCTACTATTAAAAATGATTTCATCAGTAACATGACGCATGAGTTTAAAACACCTATAAGCACCATCTCACTTGCCGCCGAAATGCTGGGCGATAATTCAGTTACAAAAACGCCTGAAAAACAAGAAAGGTTTTTAAAAATGATTAAAGACGAAAACAAACGCTTAAGCGTTTTAGTAGAAAGCATTTTACAAACCGCAATTTTAGATAAAGGTGAGTTTAAACTAAAGCTTAATGAACTGGATTTGCATGAAATTATTCAAACAGCCATCAATAATACCCATTTACTGATTGATCAGCGCAGTGGCAGCATAACAACCCATCTTAATGCTACAAAAGTAAAATTACAGGCTGATCGTGTTCACTTGACAAACATAATATTTAACTTAATAGATAATGCCGTTAAATACACGCAAGGCAGTCCTGAAATTTCAATCACTACCGAAGACGCTGATAACGGGATTAACATTTATATAAAAGACAACGGTATAGGGATTAGCAAAGAAAATCAGAAAAAAATATTTGATAAGTTCTATCGTGTTCCTACCGGAAACGTACACAATGTGAAAGGATTTGGCCTTGGATTATCTTATGTTTTAGCAGTTGTACAGAAACATGGTGGCAACATTAATGTGCAAAGTGAAATAGGTAAAGGCAGTACTTTTAAAGTGTTTCTACCATTTGATAATAAATGTTAAAACACCCTTTTTGGCCCGATTTATGATTAATTTTAATTAAAATATAAATTATGGATGCTGTTAAAACCAGAGTACTTTTAGTGGAAGATGATCCAAGCTTAGGTACACTTTTAGAAGAATATCTGAACGCAAAAGGTTTTGAAACTAAACTCGCCGAAGATGGCAACAAAGGTTATGACGCTTTTTGTAAAGGTACTTTTGATTTACTTTTATTAGACGTGATGATGCCGCACAAAGATGGTATTACCCTGGCTAAAGAAATCCGTTTAAACGATAAAAACATTCCTATCATTTTCCTAACTGCCAAAAGCATGAAGGAAGATACAATTGAAGGTTTTAATGCCGGCGCAGACGATTACATTACTAAGCCTTTCAGCATGGAAGAGTTAATGGTGCGCATAAACGCTGTATTGCGCAGAAGTAATAAAAACCGTTCTCAGGATACTGAAGAAGTTAATTTTGCAATTGGCAATTATCAATTTAACTCTGAAAAACAGATGTTAATGCATAATGGTCAAGACCAAAAATTAACCACTAAAGAAAGTCAGCTGTTGCGATTGTTATGCGTGCATAAAAACGATGTGCTTGACCGAAACTTTGCATTAAAAACAATTTGGCACGACGACAACTACTTTAATGGCAGAAGTATGGATGTTTACATTGCTAAATTGCGAAAATATTTAAAGGATGATCCTAAGGTTGAGATCATAAATATTCACGGTAAAGGATTTAAATTATTGGTGAATACCTAAAATTTAAAATATATATAATAAAAAAGGCTATCCAGATGGATAGCTTTTTTTATGTTTTAAACTTTATCATAATCCTCCCAAGAAACAAACCTTATCAAATTCTTCAGGCTTTACAACAGAAACCGATAATCGTCCGATGCGGACAAACTGCATATCCTTTAATATAGAATCCGCCTTAAGCTGAGCTAATGTAACAGGATTTTTCATTTGCTTATGAGGCTTCACATCAACACATACCCACGCTTCTTCCTTAGTAGTTGGGTCCTGATAAGCGGTTTTTGTCACCTCTGCAATGCCTACAATACACAACCCTTCATTGCTATGATAGAACAAACACAAATCGCCTTTTTGCATTGAACGTAAATTGTTCCTCGCCGCATAATTTCTTACACCGGTCCAAGCTGTTTTTTTATCTTTTTTAAATTGCTCCCAGCTATAAGCCGATGGTTCTGATTTTATTAGCCAATAATTCATATACAATGTTTTCGGAGCAAAATTAAAGCTAAAATTTAATTCACAGGTTGGTTTTTATAATTAATTCAGTCGCGTTTGAAAACCCACTAAAATGAGCTATCTTAGGCATTTGATTTAAAACCATATATGGGTTGCGGAAATTGTAATACAGGAAGAGGTAATCACAATACAGGTAGCGGAATCCCCGCAGGTTGTAACAATAATGGTTCATGCGGAACCAGTGGTGGTTGTAATAAACTCAACGTTTTTGATTGGTTAGGAAATATGAGTTTGCCAGCCGGTCAAGCTCCGTTTGATTTCGTTGAAATTCGTTTTAAGAATTCTCGTAAAGATTTTTTCAAAAACACAAATGCTCTTGCTTTAAATGTTGGTGATGTTGTGGCCGTTGAAGCCAGTCCCGGACATGATATTGGTGTTGTTTCATTAACAGGCGAATTGGTTCGCCTTCAAATGAAAAAGAAAAATGTGAATTTCGATACTGAAGAGGTAAAAAAAATATATCGCAAGGCCAAACAACAGGATATCGAAAAATGGCGCGAGGCTCAAAGTCTGGAAGTTTCCACAATGTACAAGGCACGAACCATAGCCTTGCAGCTTGGTTTACAAATGAAGTTAAGTGATGTTGAATTTCAGGGCGACAAATCAAAAGCCATCTTCTATTATACAGCCGATGAACGAGTAGATTTCCGAGAACTTATTAAAGTTTTAGCGGAAGAATTTAAAGTTCGTATAGAAATGCGTCAAATCGGAGCCAGACAAGAAGCTGCGCGTTTAGGAGCAATTGGCGCTTGCGGGCGTGAATTATGCTGCAGTACCTGGTTAACTGATTTTCGTACTGTGAGCACCTCTGCTGCGCGTTATCAGCAACTGTCACTGAATCCAATGAAACTGGCAGGACAATGCGGTAAGTTGAAATGCTGTTTGAATTACGAGTTAGATGCTTATCAAGATGCTCTAAAAGAATTTCCGCAAATCGACAATAAGAAACTGCACACCCAAAAAGGAGATGCTTTTTTACAAAAAACCGATATTTTTAAACGCGTTTTATGGTGGTCGTACACAACAGAACCGGATGTGTTTATTGCTCTAAGCATTAAGCGCGTTAAAGAAATTATGGAACTAAATGCAAAAGGTGAAAAACCTCTTGATTTAACAGAATACAAAGAATTAAGCACGAAACCGGAAATTAAACAACCCGACTTTGAAAATGTTGTAGGGCAAGACAGTTTAACGCGATTCGATTCAAAAAAGAACCAAAACCGTAACAAACACAAAAAACCTCAACACAATAAGTCTGGAGCACAACAGCAGAACAAAAAACCTAATAACCCACAGCAAACAGCAGGAAATAAACCGGCTAACCAAAATCAACAACACGCTCAGGGTAATAAACAAAACAACAAACCTCAGCAAAACAAAGGGCATAACAAGCCTCATCATCACAAACCCAATCAAAACAAAGGCAACAATAACACTAACCGAACTAACAACACCAATGATAATAAACCAAAAAATAATTAAAGTCTTATTTGGGTTATCGCTTTTTGCAGGTATACTATTTTCGTCTTGCAGTAAAGGTGTAGTTTTTAGTCAATATCAAAACTTCAAAGACAACGAATGGTTTGCTAAAAATAAAGTTACGTTTGAAATAGATGTTACTGACGGAAACAGCTTACACGACATCAGTCTGATGGTTCGTCATGCTGATGCCTATCCTTACAGTAATTTGTTTTTATTTCTCACAACAAAATACCCTGATGAAAAAATCACAACTGATACATTAGAATGCATCCTGGCAAATGGCAGAGGTGAATGGATGGGAGATGGTGCCGGTGATATTTTTGATATTACTATTCCTCTTAAAAAAAGTGTACGTTTCCCCTTAACAGGAAAATACAGTTTTACTTTTGAACAGGCAATGAGAACGGATCCTCTTCCGCTCATTATGGATTTTGGTATGGAAATAAAAAAGTCGAAAAATTAATTTCGCTTAAAAAATTCCAATTCGTTTATTTCTTCGCTCGCATTTAAAAAACTTTCGTCAATTGTTATTGTCCAGCCATTAAGACTGGCCAAATCAAACAAATAAAACAAACTGGCGTCTTCAAATCCGCCTATTACTTCAATGTTTTTATATTCTTTTGAACTATTCCATTTTTTACCTGCAGTAATTTTTAAATACGCTATTGTTTCAGGCATCTTTTCAAGCTCCACGTAATAACCTTGTTTCAAAACACAACTTCTGATAAACTTACTTTCTTTATCCAGTACATTAATAATCAAATCAAATGGCGAAATGTTTTTTATCTGCAGAGTTTTGTTGGCAAGTGTATCATATACCGGATTTTTGAAGTATGCAGTGTAAGGATCGCTACCCATCTTTAATTCCTTATACCCTGTTATTTCTTGCTTAGGTGTGTTGTTTGCACTATCGTTTGATCCTATTTCAAAGCCTTTAATTACCAGCATAAATAATACAACGGCAAGAGGTGTAGCGAATAAAATATACTTATATTCATTATAGGTACTAGAAGCTTTATTCTGTTCTTTCGTTTTTACATATTGCTGATATTCCCGTTTATAATTTTCTTGATAATATTGGCGTCGTTTTAGTTCTTCCTCTGAAAAATTCCAGTTCTTTTGCCCTGAAGGAGTAGTTGCCTTTTTTGCTGATAATGGCGAAGAAGAGTATCCTTTTAATTTTAAATCGTAGGCGCGGCGTTTTTTTGCATCAATCAGTACTTCATAAGCCAAAAGAATTTTCTCAAACTGATCTTTACCATTCGGATTCTTATCCGGATGAAATAATTTAGCAAGCTTTCTGAATGCAGCTTTAATCTGTTCTTCGGTTGCTGAACTTGAAATACCTAATATGTCGTAATGTGTCTGCAATAAAAACAAAAAGCCCCATAAAGGGGCTTTTATTAAATAACCATTCTTATTTTTTCTCTTCTTTCTTCTCCGGTTTATCCAAAATCATTACGCGTGTTAAATCAAAATAACGCAAAGGATTAACAACAAAGTTTTTAAGTCTTGAGCTAATTAATCGGTAATTACTTTCATACCATAAAACCATTAGTGGGGCATCGTTCATTAAGATTTGTTCCGCCCTTAAGAAGTGAGCATATGAGCTGTCTCTGTCTTTTGCATCTCTACCAAGCTTATAATACTTATCAAACTCCGGATTAATATAGCGTTGTGTGTTCGGATATGAAACTTTAGAAGTATCGCTAGGTACAGGTTCTCCGTAAAATACAGAAAGGAATGATTCAGGACTAGGATAATCCGCAATCCAACCGTCGCGGAAAAAATCACCTTTACCTTTTAGCTGCAAATTGAATTTATCGCCATTTGGCAATGATTCAAATGTAATATTAACCCCCAAATTCTCTTTTAACTGCTTTTGAATTTCAGCAGCTACAGTATTGTTACGTGAATTTCCTGAATTCACTAATAATACTACTTCAGGGAAACCAACACCTTTTGGATAGCCGGCCTCCATCATTAACTTTCGAGCTTTTTCCGGATCAAATGTATAACCATTTATATTCGTAACCTTATATGATTCGAAAGTTGGAGGGGTTATACCAAATGAACCAGGACCATAAGCTTGACCTTGTAAAACTTTATCAATTATTTTATCGCGATCAATCGCGTAATTAAACGCCTGACGAACTTTTAGATTATTAAATGGAGCCTTATTTATATTGAAAACGTAATACTGGCTCAACATTTCTGAACTTCTTTCTAAAATAAACGAAGGTGGATTGTTTGAAAAATCCTTAATGTTCTCCTCAACGATATTACGTACACTGTTAGAAGGGATAGTTCCAATATATTCGCAATTTCCGGCCTTAAACGCATTAAGTGCTTCTTCTGTTGAATTAAGAATATTAATGACAACACTGTCCAAATAAGGTAATTGGTTGCCTTTTTCATCTTTTCCGTAGTAATTTAGGTTTCTTACCAGAACAATGTGCTTAGGATTAGAATATTTTGCGCTATAAACAAATGGACCGGCACCAACCTTCAGGTTTTCATAATTCACTTTGTAAGCCTCCTCACTAATAATGGCCGTTACCGGATTGGCTAAAATTTGAAGGAAAATTGATGAAGCATTATTTAACGTGATGCTAAATGTATATTTGTCGATTACCTTAAACCCCTTAAGTTCAGACTTTTGACCTTTTGAGGAAGCTTCAAAATATTCATTTGCTCCTAAAACACGATCTTTACAAACAGTTGCAAAATGCATATTGCTCGGACGATCTGTGCAAAGCAATTCAAAGGTAAATTTCACGTCATTTGAAGTTAATTCTGCACCTTTACTATTTTCATTATCAGTATTTTGAAAATAAACTCCCTTTCTTAAGTGAAAGGTAATCGTTTTGCCATCCGGTGAAACATCCCATTTTTCAGCCAATCCGGGAATGGGTTCCAATGTTTTTGGATCCAACCTCACTAATCCTTCGTGAATTTGTCCTGTTACCAAGCCCTCTATATGATTGGTTGTAGCCTGAGGGAACATGTTTTTAGGAGGGGTTACCTCCGAAATGCGTATATAACCACCACTTCCTTCCGGTCTATTATTGCTGTTTTCGTCTTTTTTTCCACCACATGCCGCTAAAACTGCTCCAAAAGCAATAATTTGTATGTATCTCAATAGGATATTCATATACTTAAAATATTTGCAAAACTACTTAAAGATAAGGCAATTTTCAAATTATGACAAATCTCAAATTTTTTTGAAATTTATTTTGTTATTTTAAAATATCGTTTTAATATTGCACCGCCGTTAATGCGGGCTTTCTTAGAATTTGTCGATGAAAAAAATATCTCTATACCTTTTTTTAATTGGGTCGATTTCCTTCAGTGCCTTTTCTCAGGGCGGTGTTATCATCCTTGAAGGTAACTATCAGGGTAAGAACTTATACGTTCAAAACCCTTATGGAAGCGGCGGTGTTGGTTTCTGTGTTTCCGAAGTATTGGTTAATGGCAATATCACAACCGACGAAACAAACTCAAGCGCATTTGAAATTGACTTCAAACCTCATAAGTTAAATGTAGGTGACAAGGTTGAAATTAAGATTAAACATAAAGAAGATTGCAAGCCTAAAGTTTTAAATCCGGAAGTTTTAAAACCAAAAAGTACTTTTGAAGTGGTAAGCATGTCTATTGAGAAAGACGGAACAGTAAAATGGTCTACTAAATCAGAAACCGGTAAATTAGCTTTTGCTGTTGAGCAGTTCCGCTGGAACAAATGGGTTAAAGTTGGTGAGGTAGACGGAAACGGTACTCCAACAACAAATAACTACACATTTAAAGTAGTTCCACATTCAGGAAAAAATCAGGTGCGTGTTCGCCAAACCGATTATAGCGGTCAGCCACGTTTGTCTAAGCCTGTTGATTTCATGGCAGATGTTCCGGAGGTTAATTTTGCTCCTATTAAAGCTTCTAAAAAGGTTAATTTCTTTACAAGTGGAGAGAAGCCAATCGAAACCATGTATGAAATCTACGATCAATATGGTAACATTGTGAAAAAAGGTTATGGGTCAGAAGTTGAAGTATCAAACCTTCCAAAAGGTGGTTATTTCTTAAACTACGACAATAAAATGGGTGAATTTGTGAAAAAATAATCCCAATAAAATTAAATTTATTAAACCGCGAGCTTCCCCTCGCGGTTTTTTGTTGCTATATTTCCATAAATTTGCAGTCTATGTACAAGATTTCTATAAACGGCAAAAGCCCGTTAAAATCCGAATTAACAGCCAAAAACACAGAGGTTTCGGGCAACTTAAATGGAATAAAAACCGAAGCGTCCATTATTGAAACAGGTAAAGGAGAATATCACCTCATTCATAATAATAAATCTTACAATTTTCTCATTGTTAAGGCCGACTTTGCCGAAAAAAAACTTGTTGTGAAAGTCAACGGCAAAAAATTTAACGTTGATGTTAAGGATAAATTTGACGAGCTGCTGCATAATCTTGGAATGGATAACGCAACTTCTAAAAAGGTGAATGACATTAAAGCTCCTATGCCGGGAATGGTTCTGAATATTTTGGTAAACGAAGGACAGGAAGTGAAAAAGGGCGACTCGCTCTTAGTGCTTGAAGCGATGAAAATGGAAAACATTTTAAAATCACCTTCTGATGGTACTATCAAAAAAATAATCGCGTCCAAAGGTACAGCTGTAGAAAAAAATCAACTGTTAATTCAATTTTAATGAGTGATAAACGTCGAGATTTTTTAAAAAAAAGCGCCTTACTTGGTTTATCCGGTATAGCCGGTAAATTATTTAGTGAAGAAAAACTAAATGTTATTGACGCCCTCGCAAATGCAGATGGATTTAAACACACACTGCCAGCGCTACCATATGCCTATAACGCACTAGAACCGTTTATTGACGCGCAAACCATGGAGATTCACCACTCCAAACATCACAAAGCTTATGTTGACAAGCTTAACGCTGCACTTGAATCTTATAAAAGCGATAAAACATTAGATGCATTATTTACGCAAATTTCAAAGCTGGATTCAGCGATAAGAAATAACGGAGGCGGTCACTACAATCACTCGTTGTTTTGGCAGTTAATGCAAGCTAACCCAGAAGGGAAAAAGAATATTCCGGATGGAAACATCCAAGAAGCAATTACAGCTCAATTTCATTCATTTGAAGAATTTCAGAAAGAATTTACCGATAAGGCCATGAAGATTTTTGGAAGCGGATGGTGTTGGTTAATTAAACAAAATGAAAAGCTAAAAATTGTAACTACAGCCAATCAGGATAATCCTTTAATGGATATTGCTTCAGATAAAGGCAAGCCAATTTTGGCACTCGATGTTTGGGAACATGCCTACTACTTGAAATATCAAAATAAACGAATCGATTATGTAAATAATTGGTGGAATGTTATTAACTGGAATAAGGTAAACGAATTATATAAAGAAAAATAAATTTTATGTTACGTACTGCAACTTGCGGCGATTTAAGAATTTCAGATGTAAACAAAGAAGTTACCCTTTGCGGATGGGTACAAAAAACGCGTGACCTTGGCGGCATGACGTTTATTGACCTTCGCGACCGCTATGGCGTTACCCAACTTGCCTTCAATATGGATTGGGACAAAAGCATCTGCGAAATGGCAAGAACTGTTAGCCGCGAATTCGTACTTCAAATTAAAGGAACAGTAATTGAACGTGAAAGCAAAAACAAAAATAATCCTACAGGCCAAATTGAAATAAAAGTCACCTCGTTAAACGTTCTAAATGCAGCTATTACACCTCCTTTCACTATTGATGATGATACTGACGGTGGTGACGAACTGCGAATGAAATATCGCTATCTTGATTTACGTCGTAACATAGTTAGAAAGAATTTAGAGTTACGCCATAGAATGGCTATTGAAACACGTAATTATTTGGATAAACAAAGTTTTTTAGAAGTAGAAACACCGGTACTAATCAAATCTACTCCAGAAGGTGCGCGTGATTTTGTTGTACCAAGTCGTTTACACAATGGATCGTTCTATGCACTTCCGCAAAGTCCACAAACTTTTAAGCAATTACTAATGGTAAGTGGTTTCGACCGTTATTATCAAATTGTAAAATGTTTTAGAGATGAGGATTTACGTGCAGACAGACAACCGGAGTTTACCCAGATAGACTGTGAGATGAGTTTTGTTGAGCAGGAAGATATTTTACAAACTTTTGAAGGACTAATTAAACATTTATTTAAAAATGTAAAAGGAATTGACATCAGCACGATGCCACGTATGAGTTATGCAGATGCCATGAAATATTATGGTAACGACAAGCCCGATACGCGTTTTGAAATGAAGTTTGTTGAATTAAACGAAGTAGTTAAAGGAAAAGATTTTAAAGTATTTAATGATGCGGAATTAGTTGTTGGCATTTGCGCAAAAGGCGCTGCTGAATATACCCGTAAACAACTCGATGAATTAACTGAGTTTGTTAAACGACCTCAAATTGGTGCTACCGGATTGGTTTACGCACGATACAATAATGACGGAACTATTAAATCAAGCGTTGATAAATTTTATGCCGAAGACGATTTAAAAAAGTGGGCCGCTGCATTTAACGCACATCCTGGTGACTTATTGTTGATTTTAGCCGGCAATGAAGAGAAGACACGTAAAGCATTGAGCGAGCTCCGTTTGGAAATGGGTACGCGCCTGGGATTACGTGATAAAAACACATTCTCATGTTTATGGGTAATAGATTTTCCATTACTGGAATGGAACGAAAATGACACTAATTTACTGGAATCATTACGTGGAAGATGGGTTGCAAAACATCACCCATTTACATCGCCAAAGCCAGAAGACGTTTCTTTACTCGAGAGCAATCCGGGAGCCGTTAGAGCTAACGCATACGATATGGTTATTAATGGCGTAGAAGTTGGAGGAGGAAGTATCCGGATTTTCAACAAGGAACTACAAGCAAAAATGTTTTCCGTTCTTGGATTCAGCAAAGAAGAAGCTCAAAATCAATTTGGGTTTTTAATGAATGCTTTTGAATTTGGAGCTCCACCCCATGGAGGAATCGCTTTCGGATTTGACCGTTTATGCTCATTGTTTGGCGGTGCTGATTCTATCCGCGATTTTATCGCCTTCCCAAAAAACAATGCGGGCAAAGATATGATGATTGAAAGTCCAAGCCCTATAAGCGACGAACAGTTGAAAGAATTAGGAATTAAATTAGCTTAATACGTATATCATTAATAAAAAAGGCATCCAGATTGGATGCCTTTTTTGTTTATCGAAATCTGCTTTAATTTATTCCTTAATTAATTTGTTTGACTTGATTAAATTACCGGAACGATCTTTAATAGTTAGATAATATACACCTGATGCCTGAGTGGTGATATCAATTTTATTTTTGTTTTTTGCATCTTGTATTAAGATTAATTTACCACTCACATCATAAACTTCAATACTGCCTTCTAAGTTTTTGTCAGCAGTAATTTCAAACACACCATGACTTGGATTTGGTGTTATTAAAATATCATTGGCCCAAACAAAATTCTCATCAACTCCTAAAGTAATATCCTTAGATGGGCCTGTAACTTTATTTATCACCCATTGATTTGGGTCCAGAGTTACGCTTGTAACAGTACCGAGCATAGAAATAGTATAATTCTCGGTAGCATTTGAATGCATAACACGAACAGTTGTGTCGGGATAACCGGTACGCGCAAATTTATATTCCATTGGTGTAATAAATAACGGAACTGAAGAAGGCATAGAAGTAGTTTGTACCGACTTCACGAAGGCTTTACCTGGCATCGAATTCCAGGTTACGGCAAAGGTTGGATAACCTTGTCCGTAATACCACTGATTAAAAAACTGTGTAAAGTTCATGCCCGTAAAAGTTTGGGCATAGTTTTTAAAATCAACCGCCGAAGCAGTTGAGTTCTTGTACGTGTTTTGAAATCCTCGTAATAGAGGGAACCATATGGAGTCATTATTAATTTCGAATTGAAGAGTACGAACAATTGCTCCACCTTTATCATAAGTTAAACGTCCGCTAAAAATTCGCGATGTGTTCATCGTGTCGCTATTTGTAAAATGAATACTTCCCCCTGTTTGTGTCATCACATTATTGTGGGCAGAATTTAAGCTCGTCATAAATGCAGTTGGATTCAAATACTGATTACATAAATGTTCGGTATAAGACGCGAATCCTTCATTAATCCAAATATCACTCCAGCTTTTACAGGTAACATTATCGCCCCACCATTGGTGACCCAACTCATGCGCATCAATTTCAAAATCAAAAAAACCCATGCTTGACATGGTTTGATGCTCCATACCTCCACCAAAAGGAGCCATGCAATGACCGTATTTCTCTTTGTAAAAAGGATACATACCATACATACGGCATAAAAATTCCATTGTTTGTTTTATTTTATCTAATTGTACTTTTTGCCCGGAAATCCAAGTTGAATTATTTATTGCGCCATCGTAAATATAGTTTTGAATTAAAATAGAATCGCCCGGTAAATAGATAGGTTTAGCGTATAAATTGTATTCTTTATATTTTGATATCGCCACTGAAATTAAATAATAATCAATCATCAGTTTCGATTTCCACTCATATCTTTTTTTGTTACCTACGGTCACCACATTTTTCAAAATCCCATTTGATCCAACTTTATTTGTTGAATCGGTTGTGATAAATACCCAGCTGGAATCTATTTTGTCGGTTAATTCTTGTTTGCACGGCCACCAGTGATAAGCCACAAAACTTTCACTTAGGCTCCAGGTTGCCTGATTTCCCCAAGAAGTTGAAGTACCAGTGCTGTAACCGCTTCCAATAGCCGAACCTCCGGTTGGAGCAGTTCCTTTGTAGTATACTATAGCAGTTACTGATTGACCATTTGTGTAAGTAACAGCCGTCTTCACTTTTACGATGCTGTCTTTTCTTACAAACGAACGTTTAGCTCCGTTTATGTAAATGGAGTCAATCGTAAATGCCTGATGTAACAAGCAGGAGAAAGTATCTAAGGTTGCCAATGTAACCGTAGCAATTGTTTTTACATTCCCGCTAATGTATTTTGTATTTCGCTCACAATTTAAATTAAGATGAACAAATTTTACATCATAGGCTTTTTCATGCGAAATCCATGCTGTTGGCGCCGCTATTTTCTGCGAATTTTCAATCGCTAACTGACGTTCAAGTGATTTGCATTTAGCCTCCGCGCAATAATTTTGTTTTTGAGCAAAGGAAATAATACTTGCAAATAAAGCTAAAGTAAATAATAGTTTTTTCATGAGTGTTAAAAGATTAGTAAAGATATTACTCTAGAGTTACAAAGCAACTGCCGCTTATCTAATTAATGCAACCACTTATCTATTAATTTTATAGATTTGCACCCGATATGCTACAAAACGACTTAATATTAAAAGCAGCCCGAGGCGAAAAAACGGAAAGAATACCAGTATGGTTAATGCGACAGGCAGGCAGGGTATTACCAGAATACAGAGCCACACGCAGCCGCGCAAAAAACTTCATCGAATTTGTTAAAAGTCCGGATTTAGCTTGCGAAGTAACCATTCAGCCGGTTGACATTTTAGGAGTTGATGCGGCAATTATTTTTTCAGATATACTTGTTATTCCTGAAGCTATGGGGTTACCTTACCAAATGATAGAAGCAAAAGGCCCATGGTTTGAAAAAACAATTAAAACTAAAGCGGATATTGACTCCTTGCATATAGCCGATATGGGAGATTTAGATTACGTGATGAAGGCCCTTAAGCTAACAAAAAAAGAATTAAATAATCGCGTACCGCTTATTGGATTTGCCGGAGCGCCATGGACGATTTTTGCCTATATGATTGAAGGCAGTGGCAGTAAAACATTCAGTAAGGCTAAGCAGTTTTTGTATACACAGCCTGAATTATCGCATTTATTATTAGATAAAATCACCCAAAGCACTATCAATTACTTAAAAGGTCAGGTAGAAAGTGGTGCTGACATGATTCAGTTATTTGACTCTTGGGCCGGTGTTTTAGCTCCTGAGCAGTTTTACGAATATTCATTGAACTATATTTCAAAAATATGTGATGCTATTCAGCCCTTAGTTCCTGTTACGGTGTTTGCTAAGGACGCTCATTATGCTGTTCAGCGAATTTCACAAATTAACTGCAATACAATTGGCCTTGACTGGACCATTGACCCAAGGCATGCAAGAAAAGAAGCTCCGGATAAAACATTACAGGGAAATGCTGATCCATGCTTGTTATATGCGGATGAAAAAACAATAATAAAAGAAGCCGGCAAAATGTTAACCGCATTTGGCTCGCAACGTTATATCGCGAATTTAGGTCATGGCTTATATCCCGATTTAGACAAAGAAAAGGTTAAATTCTTTGTAGAATTTGTGAAAGAATTTAAAGCTTAAAATGTTTCTACAATCTTTTTTCGTAAGGAAGAAATACTTTCTGTGATTAATTTAATATTATCCAGAGTTAAACTGTTTTTAGTATTTGCCTCTTTTATTTGATCCTGTATTTTTTTCAATCCTTCAATAACATACTGGGCTTCGGCGTTTAAGTGAGATGCTTCGGTCATAATAACCAAATGCTTTAAGGATTCTTCTTGCTGCAAAATAGTTTTAATAGTGTTTTCTGAATTGATTGATTTTGCAACCATACACGAAACATACATGCCTTCAACCCAAGAGCCACATAAAATGAGTGCAGATGTTCCGGGTCTGTCATTTTGTTTTAAGTACTCGTCTGCCTTACGGAAAGACTGTGCAATTATTTCAAGAGTAGAATCGCGGTTTTCTTTATGGGCTTCCATTCGATCCATCATCCTTTGATCAAAAGCAGTGCTAACACCTAGATTTTTTGCAAGAATGTTTACACATTTAAGAAAGAGCATACTCTCTTGTGTTTGATCAAAAGCGCCAGTAACACTTAAATCCGCACCATACACCCCTAAATTTAAAGCTCGCGAGTTCTCAAGGGCATACTTAGAAGTATAATCAGGATTGTTTAAAAAATCAGGATTGTAATCAATTTTATCTTCACTTATCAGTTTAATTATTTCGGCACGAGCCGGAATGGAATTAAAAACATTTTGTGCACTGATTTGCTCATTACCGGTAAGTCTATTCAATCCGGCAGAAGTTTCAACTGCTGCTTCCTCTGTTTTTTCAGAATTTTTACAGAAAGAAAAAAACAAAACAAAAACTGCAGTTATTACCAGAAAGAAATATTTGTTCCGATTCATAATGAAGTAAATATACAAATTATTTTTTAACTCCGTTCTCATAATTGATCCTGCTAATTTCTTTACCGCTCTTATCGTAAAATATCCATTCTCCGTCGGCAACACTCTGTACTTTTCCTTTACGACGTTCTTTAATAATTTTATAATTACTGATGCTTTGAAGTTTAGCATTGCTGTAATAAGCAGTAGCTTTTCCGCTCAAATGTCCGTTTTTAAAGTTTTGCTCTTTTAATATTCCTCCGGTTTCATAGTAATATTTCCACGAACCGGTTTGGTGTCCTTTACGATATTTTCCTTCTGTATCAATAAAACCTCCGCGTTCGTGATATAGAATATATTTTCCGTGTTTTATTCCATTTACGTAGGCACATTGCTCGCGTGGATTTCCGTTTTCATACCAATAGTTCCAGGCACCTGATTTTTTACCTTTTTCGTTGTATTTACCAATGTAGTTAGCTTTTCCGTTCATGTACCATCCCTGCCAATCGCCTACCAATAATCCGGACTTAAAACTACCCTCATCCTTTTTCGTACCATTATTCCACCAACTTTGCCAAAAGCCCTCTTCTTTACCCTTTACATACTGACCTTCCTGCAATTTTTTTCCATTCTCGAACCAGGTTGTCCAGATTCCGTTTTTAATTCCGTTTTCATAATTTCCTTGTTTCCACTTTTCGCCCGTCCGGTAAAAATATTCCCAGGTTCCATCTTGTTTATCATTTACGAAATTACCTTCCGATTCTTTTTTACCATTACTGTAATAATAAGTCCAGCTGCCTTCTCTGAAGCCATCGCGCAAAGTCCCGTGCATTTCAGGCTTACCATCTTCTGTATAAAACTTCCATAATCCGTTCTTTTTTCCATTTATAAAAGGCCCTTCACTCTTAATGTTATGGTTCATGTAGTAAGAAGAGTAATATCCGCTCAGAATTCCTTCACGGTAATTAGCTTCGTAATCAAGCTCTCCGTTTGAATGGAAAAATCGCCACGTGCTGTCTTGTAATCCGTTTTTGTATCTGCCGGTGGCTCGTAAATAACCATTATCAAAATAAACATAAATGAAACCGTTGCCGCCAGAAACCACTTGCTTTCCTTTAGCATCCCACATGCTCCATAAATATAGGGTACTATCCTTGTATTCTTTCTCAAATTTATTATTACCATTCTCATAATATTCCTGCCATTTTCCGTATGGTTTACCGGAACAATATTGACCAATAATAGCAGTTTTCCCCGAATTAAAATAGGTTATTACTTCTCCTTCTTTTTTATCTTTAACAAATTGTCCTTTACTTTCTGTTTGTCCGTTTTCGTGATAATAAATCCATTCACCTTCTTTTTTACCGTTTACAAAACTCTCAGTGCTCTTTACTTTGCCGTTTTCATGATAGCTGGTCCACACGCTATCAGCTAAATCATTAGTGAACTTAGTAATTTGAGAGATTTTTCCGCTTTTGAAATAATACACATTTGTACCGTACTTTTTTCCTCTGAAAAAACGTTCAACCGCTTTTACTGAACCATCCTCAAAAAAGAAAGTCCAAACACTGTCTTCCTTTCCGTAATTATAAAAACCTTTTCTTAAAAATTTTCCGCTTTTATAATACTCGAAATACGGGCCATGAGGCATGCCTTTATAATAGTCCGTTTCGCTTTTTAATTGCTTTTGCTCAACGTCGTAATATTCCTTTTTTAGTTGAGCAATGGATAAAAACGGAATCAGTATTGTTAAAATAAAAAGTAAGCGCATAGCCAAATTTAACAAAGCATAACGAAAACCTACCCCACTAGTTACACTAATTGTAAACATTACACGGTTGAATTAACTATCCTGAGCATAAACCGTTTATAACATCATATTTCCACTACAATAATTCTTTAGCAGGGAGCGTTTTTTTAGGTACTTTTGATTGGTATGAAAGCTAAGCATTTACTTTTATTTTTTGCCATAAGTCCATTCGCGGTTTTAGCGCAAGGACAATGGAACCTGCAACAGTGCGTTGATTATGCTCTAAAAAACAACATTATTCTAAAGCAGACTGAAATCAGTAATCAAATTGCAAAAAACAACAGCATTCAGGCCAAGGCTGGCATATTGCCCACTTTAAATGGTGGAGCCGCTCACACCTATAACTTTGGACAAACTGTCGATCGCTTTACCAACACTTTCGCTAACACTCAGGTGTTATCTCAAAACTTATTTATTTCAAGTAATCTCGTACTTTGGTCGGGACTATCTCAATACAACAACATTAAGGCAACCGAATACGCTTATAAGGCCGGTGCAGAAAACATCAAACAACAACAAAACGATTTATCCTTAAATGTTGCTACTGCTTATATCAATGCCATTTATTGTGATGAATTAATGGGTATCGCAAAAAACCAGTTTGACATAACAAAGCAACAATTTAACAGAACAGTACAACTGGCCGATGCCGGAACACTTGCTAAAAGCGCCGTATCAGATATTAAAGCACAATTAGCCAACGAAGAGGTAAATGTTACAAATGCTGATAACAATTATCAACTGGCAATGCTTACGCTTAAACAACTAATGAATTTAGATACTATAAATAATTTTAATATTGTTAAACCCGATATTGATGTTCAGTCTGAGAATCTTTTAACCAACAGCGTTCAAAACATTTACGAAACGGCTTTAAAAAATCAACCATCTATAAAGAGTGCAGAATATAATTTACTTATGGCTAAAAAATCTTTGGCTGCCGCTAAAGGAAGGGTAAGTCCAACCATCAGTTTAAATGGTTCAATTGGTACCGGTTATTCGGGACTTGCCAAAGATTTTAAGGGAATAAATATTACCGGGGCAGATACAACCGGAATTACAACCGGAGGTGATTATGTTTTAACGCCAACTTACCAAACGATAACTGCCGACAAGCCCTTTGCCGATCAATACCGGGATAACGCGAACAGAAGTATTGGATTAACATTAAGTGTCCCTTTGTATAACGGATTACAAACGCACACCGCTATAAAAAATGCGAAGTTAAATGCCATGAATGCGAAATATAATCAGGAGTTAACAGAGCAAAACTTATACAAAACAATAGCGCAGGCATATGCTAATGCACGTGCTGCCTTAAACAAATACGTTGCCTCCAAAGCATCGGTTGAAGCATCGCAGGAATCTTTCACTTACGCTCAACAAAAATTTAATGTTGGGGCTATCAGCGCTTTTGATTTCAATACTGCTAAAACACGCTTAGCAAATTCGCAAAGCAATTTACTTCAAGCTAAATACGATTACCTTTTTAAGCTGAAAGTTATTGACTTTTACATGGGAAAGCCTTTAACTTTTTAATCAATAAATAACTCTCCTTTTCTTCATTGTGCATCCCTTTGTGTTAGGTGGTACTGTTAATTTTATTATTTTTATTCTTCGTTTATGAAGAATTTAAAATTTACCATCAGCTTTTTATTTTTAAGCGCCTTTGTTTATTCGCAAGCTTATTTACAATCGGTAAGAGGAAAAGTAACCGACAAGGTAACCGGTATTGGTTTACCCGGCGTTGTAGTTAAGTTGAAGAATGACACTTCAAAAAAAATTAACGCCATTACAGATGGCAACGGATTTTATAAATTAAAAAATGTACCTATAGGGCGTCGTGATTTTTTATTTTCACTTATGGGTTATAAAACAGTGCCCGCCGGCGATATTATTGTAAGCACAGGAAAGGAGACAATTCTTGATATCGAAATGGAGGAATCACTGATTGAAATGGCAGAGGTGGAAGTGAGCGCTGAAAACAGTAAAGACGTTATTGCCGATTTACAAGCCGTTAACATGAAGTCGTTTACCTTGGAAGAAATTGAAAGGTATCCCGGTTCACGACAGGACCCTGCACGAACCGCACAAAATTTTGCCGGTGTACAAGGCACCAACGACAGCCGAAACGACATTGTTGTTCGCGGTAATTCTCCCTCCGGATTATTATGGCGCATGGAAGAAGTAGACATTCCTAATCCAAACCATTTTGCTATTGCCGGCTCGGCAGGTGGTCCGCAATCCATCATTAATAATAAATACTTAGCTAATTCCGAATTTTTCACCGGAGCATTTCCTGCCAATTATGCCAATGCACTTGGCGGTGTATTTGATCTGAAAATGCGAAATGGAAATAATGAAAAACATGAGCGCACTATTCAGCTTGGCATATTAGGAACGGAGGCTTCTGTTGAAGGTCCACTAAGTAAAAAAACCGGAGCGAGTTATTTAATTACCTACCGTTACTCTACCCTTGCTTTATTTTCCGCTTTTAAAATTCCGATTAGTTTTGGGACCAGCGCTATTCCGCAATATCAGGATGGTGGCTTTCGATTTAATTTTCCAACAAAAAAAGCCGGCGTGTTTAATTTTAGTGGTATTGGCGGCTTAAGCAATATAGAAATTGTATTAAGTAAAATTAAAGAGCGACCGAAAGAGCTGTATGGTGATCAAACGCGTGACCAATATTTCTCTTCTAATATGGGTGTAGCCATGCTCAATAACGTGTATTCATTTAATACACGAACACTAATGAAAACAACTTTAGCTTTCAGCTCACAGGAAATATCATCCAATCATTACCTAATTTTACGCGACGCGAATTATGTTCCCGAAAGTATTTTACCGCATATACTTAACTACGATCAAACAGAAAATAAAACCACTTTGTCTTGGTTTTTGAAACACAAGGTTAACGCAGCAAATAGTTTTAAAACCGGCTTCTTTGTAAATCACTTTAACGTTACCTATTTCGACCGTGTTAAAATCAATTCATTATACGACACGCTACCCGGCGATATAATTGCGAAACCTTGGAAGAAACGCCTTGACAATACCGATAATTATCAATTGATTCAGCCATATATAACTTTTGCGCATCGCTTCAACGAAAAATGGAGTGCGAACATTGGATTAAACGGGCAATTTTTAACAGTAAACAATAAATGGACAATTGAGCCGCGTGCCAATATCCGCTATCAGTTTAAAGAGAATCAGATTTTAAGTCTGGCGTATGGTATGCACAGCCAAACACAACCGGGCTATATTTATTATGCAATACCAGACAGTATTGTAAAAAACAATGTTCTAGTGCCGAATACAGAGAAATTAGCTGATAATAAAAATCTCGACTTTAGTAAGGCGCATCATGTAGTATTAGGTTACGACCTGCAGGTAAGTAAATTCTTCCGTATTAAAACAGAAGCCTATTACCAGTATTTATGGAATATTCCTGTTTACATGATTCCTTCCGGTATTTCATTAATTAATCGTGGCGCCACATTCACACGTTTCTTTCCTATTTACTCAATGGAAAACAACGGTACAGGATACAATTATGGTGTTGAATTAACATTAGAAAAACTATTCAGCAAACATTATTTTTTCATGACCAGTATGAGTTTATACGACAGCAAATACACTGGTAGCAATGGTAAAACTTACAACAGCGATTTTAATGGTAATTATATGGTTAACTTTTTAGGCGGAATTGAATACGGTGTTGGGAAACAAAAGAAAAATACGATTAACATTTCTACTAAATTTACAATTGGTGGCGGTAAACGTTATTCACCTGTAAATATTGCGGCTAGTAATGCTATTATGGATGTGGTGCCGGATGAAAATCAAATTAACACCAAACAATTTGACCCGTATAACCGTTTAGATTTAAGAATAGCTTACAAGATTAATGCTAAAAAATCAAGTTATGAAATCGCATTGGATTTAGTTAATTTAATGGGGACTAAAAACATTCTTGCTCTGAGCTATGCGCCAGATCCAGCCAATTACAATGCCGACCCATTAATAAAAAATTACCAATTAGGCTTTCTTCCTTTGTTCTATATAAAGGTTGATTTTTAGACTGTTTTAGTGGCATAAATTTTACCAGCCTAGACTGCAAATTCTCTATTTATATTATCTTTGCAAGCTATGGAAAAACGTGTCAGAGTCCGATTTGCGCCAAGCCCTACTGGGGGTTTACATATGGGGGGTGTTCGTACCGCCTTATTTAATTATTTATTTGCTAAAAAGCATGGCGGTGATTTTATTCTCCGAATTGAAGATACTGATCAAACCCGTTACGTTAATGGCGCTGAAGAATATATTATTAATGCATTAAAATGGTGCGGCATTGAGCCTAACGAGGGTGTTGGTTTTGGTGACGGACCTCATCAACCATACCGTCAGAGCGAACGAAAAGCTCTAGGCATTTATAAAAAATACGCCGATCAGCTAATTGCAGGCGGACATGCCTACTACGCATTTGATACCGAAGAAGAGTTAGATGCTATGCGTAAACGTTTAGAAGCTGCAAAAGTGGTAGCTCCGCAATACAATTCCGTAAGCCGTCAAACCATGCGCAATTCACTTACGTTAAGCGAAGACGAAGTGAAAAAATTATTAGACGCAGGCACACCACACGTAGTTCGTTTAAAAGTTCCGCGTAACGAAGAAATCCGTTTTCATGATATCATTCGCGGCTGGGTGGTTGTAAATTCATCACAGGTGGATGATAAAGTACTTTTAAAAAGTGATGGAATGCCAACTTACCATTTAGCACACATTGTAGATGATATTGAAATGCACATTTCACATGCTGTTCGTGGTGAGGAATGGTTGCCAAGCGCACCCGCTCATATTTTAATTTATCGCTATCTGGGTTTAGAAAATGATATGCCAAAACTGGCGCATTTACCTTTGATTTTAAGACCTGATGGTCAAGGCAAATTATCGAAACGTGATAAGTCTGGATTACCAATGTTTCCGTTAAACTGGTATGATGAACGAACCGGAGAAAGTTATGTTGGTTACCGCGAATCAGGATTCTACCCGGAAGCTTTTATTAATATGCTGGCTTTATTGGGATGGAATCCGGGCGACAATCGTGAAATAATGACAAAAGCGGAAATCATAGAGTCATTTTCATTTGAACGCGTAAATAAATCCGGAGCCAAATTCGATCCTGAAAAAACAAAATGGTTTAATCAGCAATATTTACGTCAACGTAGTGATGATGAACTGGCTAATGAATTAATGCCGATTTTAGAAAGCAAAGGAGTGAAAGCTGATAAAAAATTTGTAACTGAATTCTGCCGCTTAATTAAAGAAAAGGCACACTTCATAAATGAATTTTATGATTTAGGATCATACTTTTTTGTTGCCCCTACCACGTTTGACGAAAAAGTTTTAACTAAAAAATGGAACGAAAATTCTAAAACCATCTATTCTAAATTACGTGATAAACTAAGCGCTGAGTCAAACTGGACAGCAGATGCATTACATCATTTGTTTGAAGCTGCTTCCGCTGAATTAGGTAAAATAGATATGCAATTGGTGCGTGTACTAACCAGCGGTGTAGCCGGTGGGCCACAGCTGTTCGATATGCTAGCCTTACTTGGTAAAGAAGAAATCATCAAACGAATGGATTTCGCGCTTAGCCAGATGAAATAATACTTGTCGCAACCTAATCAAATAAAAATCCCGATCAAAAGTCGGGATTTAATTTTTAACGCAGATTAAACTGCGACTTTAAAGCCAAGGGGCTCCTTTAAATTGCGGCTATGTTGTCGAATTTCAGTTACAATTGAATTTATCCTCACATTATTCCCAAAAATGCCGCTAGTAATACCATAAAAAATATGACTTTTTTGTAGGTCGTTTTTTCTTGTTTATATAATTATACGACCCACAATAAAATTAGGTTTCATTTTATCATTTTTTTATCCATACAGATAAATTTTTCTGTTGATAAAATAGCCGTCGTACTCTGTGTTATAAGTTTAAATTTGCTTGTATTGACATGTAAAACTATGAGCGAAGTAAAATTGTATTTTAAAATTGCCAACGATTTAAAGATTGATTCGAAACAGGTAAAAGCCACTATAGATTTATTAGATGAAGGCGCTACTGTTCCTTTCATTTCACGCTACCGAAAAGAAGTAACCGGAAGCTTAGATGAAGTTCAGGTATTGGCAATAAAAACCGAGATTGAGCGATTACGCCAGTTGGAGCAACGCCGAGAAAGTATTTTAAAATCAATTGAAGGACAAGGAAAATTAACAGAAGAATTAAAAGAAAAAATTCTTGCTGCCGACACCTTATCAAAACTTGAAGATTTATACTTACCCTATAAACCAAAACGCAGAACAAAAGCTACCATTGCACGTGAAAAAGGACTCGAGCCTCTTGCACAATTAATACTTGAACAAAAAAATAACGATGTGTTTGCTGCAGCTTTAGAATATGTTAACAAAGAAATAGAAGTTGAGAATCCTGAAGATGCTTTACAAGGTGCTCGAGATATAATTGCCGAAATTATGAGCGAAGACGCTATTGTACGTGAAGGCCTTCGAAAACTGTTTAAAGAAACTGCTATAGTTAAAAGCCGTGTTATTAAAGGTAAAGAAGAAGAAGGTGAAAAATTTGAGGATTATTTTGAATGGGAAGAAAAGTTATCGAATTGCCCTTCGCACCGTATGTTGGCCATGCGCCGTGGAGAGAAAGAAGATGTTTTAATTCTGGATATCACCATCGATGAAGAAGCAGCACACGACCTGCTAAAAAAACAATTTGTTATCAGCAGAGGAGAATGTGCACAGCAAATCCAATTAGCGATTGAGGATGGATACAAACGATTGCTGGCCCCAAGCATTGAAGCGGAAATCCGACTGTTCACTAAGCAATTGGCCGATGAAAAAGCCATTCAGGTATTTGCTGATAATTTACGCGAACTGTTATTAACTTCTCCGCTTGGACAAAAACGCATTCTAGGTGTTGACCCTGGATTCCGAACCGGATGCAAAGTTGTCGCATTGAATGCACAGGGTAAACTTTTGGAAGAAACTGTTATTTATCCGCACGAACCTCAACGACGCACCGCGGAAGCAGAAAATATTATTTTGGCTTTCTGCGCTAAACACGATATTGAAGCCATTGCCATCGGAAACGGAACTGCTTCCCGCGAAACAGAACAATTCATCCGTAAAATTGATGTACTTCCGAAAAATATTCCTGTTATTGTTGTAAGCGAAGCCGGTGCTTCTGTTTACTCGGCCAGCGAAGTGGCACGCGAGGAATTTCCTAATTTCGATGTAACCGTAAGAGGAGCAGTATCGATTGGTCGGCGTTTAGCTGATCCATTAGCTGAATTGGTTAAAATTGATCCCAAATCAATTGGGGTTGGACAATATCAGCACGATGTAGATCAAAATGCTTTAAAAAACAAACTGGATGATGTGGTGATGAGTTGTGTGAATGGTGTTGGCGTAGAATTAAACACAGCATCTAAACAATTATTATCTTATGTTTCTGGTATTGGGGAGTCATTAGCAAAAAACATTGTAGAATACAGAAATGAAAACGGTCCGTTTCGTTCACGTAAAGATTTATTAAATGTACCGCGCATGGGCGAGAAAGTGTTCGAACAATGTTCAGGTTTCTTACGCATTCGCAATGGTATCCACCCGCTAGATAAAAGCGCCGTGCATCCCGAAAGCTATCACATTGTAGAAAAAATGGCTAAGGATTTAAATTGTGGGATAGATGAATTAATGACCGATAAAGAACTTCGAAAAAAAATCAACTTAAACAATTACGTAACGGAGTCTATTGGTTTGCCAACTTTAAAAGACATTATGTCGGAACTCGAAAAACCGGGACGAGATCCGCGTAAATCATTCGAAGTATTTAGCTTTGATGAAAACGTACATGAGATCTCTGATTTACGTGAAGGCATGCGCTTACCGGGCATTGTAACCAACGTTACCAATTTTGGAGCATTTGTGGATATAGGCGTTCATCAAGACGGACTGGTACACATATCTCAATTAAGCGATACATTTGTGGATGACCCTAATGCGATCGTAAAAGTTGGACAAAAAGTATGGGTTAATGTTACGGAAGTAGATGTGAAAAGAAAAAGAATTGCGTTAAGCATGAAAGGCGAAGGAATGGCATCATCAAAAAAATCATCTTCTAAAAAAGAAGAAGCTTCTTACGATCCAAACGACATGAAATCGGCATTAGCCGCTTTAAAAGGGAAATTCGGAAAATAAAAAAGGGTATTTATTAATACCCTTTCCATTCCATTAAGTCCTTTCCAATATCTCTACGGTAATATTTTTTATCGTATGTTATTTTATCGGCGTTAGCGAAACTTTTACTAACCGCTTCCTGAATAGAATTTCCAAAAGAAGTAATTGCGAAAACACGTCCACCTGACGTTACCACATGATCACCGTCTTGTTTTGTTCCTGCATGGAACACATGCGATCCTTCCGTTTTATCTAAACCACTTACCACTTTTCCTTTATCATAATCTTCCGGATATCCCCCGGAAACTAACACAACGGTTGTAGCCGAATATGGATGAACTTCAAAGTTTTTTTCACTCAAAGTTTGAGTGGCAACTCCTTCCAGTAAATCTAGTAAATCGGATTGTATACGGGGTATCACTACTTCTGTTTCCGGATCGCCCATTCGGCAATTGTATTCAATTACATATGGCTCTCCTTTGTTATTCATCAAACCAATAAAAATAAAACCTCTGTAATCAATTCCGTCTTTCACTAATCCATTAATAGTTGGTTTTACAATTTTCTCCTCAACTTTTTTAATAAATGCTTCATCCGCAAAAGGCACAGGACTTACCGCACCCATACCGCCGGTATTTAAGCCGGTATCACCTTCTCCGATTCGTTTGTAATCTTTAGCTGCCGGTAAAATTTTGTATGATTTGCCATCTGTTAAAACGAAAACTGAAAGTTCGATGCCGTGCAAAAACTCTTCAATAACAACCGTTGCCGACGCGTCTCCGAATTTAGCATTCAGTAACATGTTTTCTAATTCAGTTTTAGCTTCAGCAAGATTATCAATAATTAACACTCCCTTGCCTGCAGCTAATCCGCTTGCCTTTAAAACAAAAGGTGGTTGAAGTGTTTCCAAAAATTTCTTTCCGGCGTCACAGGTTTCCTTGGTAAAACTTTGATAGCGCGCTGTAGGCACACCGTGTTTAATCATAAATTGTTTACTAAAGTCTTTGCTTCCCTCTAATTGAGCGCCGTCTTTTTTAGGGCCAATAACCGGAATGTCCTTCAATACTTCATCCTGCAAAAAAAAGTCGTGAATGCCTTTAACAAGAGGATCTTCAGGACCTACCACTACCATATCAATACCTTTTTCCCAAACCAGTTGCTTTATGGCTTCAAAATCGTTTACATTGATGTTAACATTGGTACCACAATGCGCTGTCCCGGCATTACCGGGAGCTATGTACAAATTTTCCAGCTTTTTGCTTTGTGCAATCTTCCAGGCAAAAGCATGTTCTCTTCCTCCTGATCCCAATACTAATACATTCATAAGTGAAATTTTGCGTAAAAATAAAAAATCCCGCTGAAAGGCGGGATTTAAGATATTAATAGTATTTACTTTTACGGAATGTTGCGTTTCCTCTAACGCGTTTTTTAGCACGCTCGCTGTTGATTCGCGCCTGCAATCCGTCTTTATATTTACGGTTTTGAGTTCTAGTTCTAGAAAACAAATGGGGCTGTTCACGGTTTTGTTTTTTACCCGGACGAGTAGGCTTATATACCCATCCTCCAACAACCTTAGCACCTCTTACCTTCTTCTTTGTGTGACCGCCGTACGCAAAAGCATTTGACTTTCTTACATGAGTACGTGAACTTCCGCTACGGCGTTGATTCTTATGCTCGCGACGACGTTGCGCAAAAATAGGCGTAGTAATGCCTACGGCAAATAAGAGAAAGAATATGACAAGTACCCTTTTCAAGATAATCTAGTATTACAATATTAACTATATTTTAATACAATATCCACCAATTTTAGATGAAAAGCGAAATGTTATAAGAGAGATTTTAACAAAAAAGGCCTAATAATTCTATGAATAAGGGGTTTTAAAGACTTTTTGCCATATTTAGAGGTAAAATAAACTGATTTGGCAAGGACTAAAATTTAGACCTTAATCTGCTTTTTAATTCTAAATTTACATGAAATTGAACAATGAAGGCAGATTCACTTCCTGTAGAAGAATTTTTAAAGCACTCAGCCGGTAAGCTGATTATTGATGTAAGAGCCCCTATTGAGTACAAAAAAGGGCACATTCCGGGCGCTATTAATATTCCTCTGTTTGATGATTTAGAACGCGCTGAAATTGGAACCCTTTATAAAGCCAAAGGCAAAGATGAAGCGGTAATGAAAGGACTTGAAATTGTTTCGCCAAAATTCACTGAATTTATTCGGCAAACAAAAAGTAATACTCACGACATCCAGGTTTATGTTTATTGCTTCAGAGGCGGAATGCGAAGTAATTCATTCGGGTGGCTTTTAAATACGGCAGGACTAAAAGTTAAAATTATGGAAGGGGGCTATAAAGCCTATCGAAATTTCGTTCTGCAAAATTTTGCGCACAATTATAAATTGATTTTGCTGGGTGGCGCAACAGGCTCCGGCAAAACTGAAATTTTACAGGAACTAAAATCACAATTACCTGTACTTGATCTGGAACAATTAGCAAACCACAAAGGCTCTGCGTTTGGAGGGATTAATCAACCTTCTCAATTACCACAACAACAATTTGAAAATGAATTTTTCAATTCATTATTAACGCTGCCATCCGATCAAGATATTTTAGTGGAAGATGAGTCGATGTCGATTGGCTACAATAAAATACCATATAGCTTTTGGCTAACCATGAAACAAGCTCCTATCATTAAAATTATGATGCCTTTTGAACTGCGGGTGAAAAGATTAGTGAAAGACTACGGAAGTGCGGACAAATCTTTATTGGCAAAAAGTTTAAAAAACATTTCACAGCAAATTGGTCCTAAAAATTACAAAGAATGCATAGAGTTATTAGAACAAGGAAAGCTTGCTGAAGTTGCATCCATTACTCTTAAATACTACGACAGAGCGTATGAATACAGTCATATTAAAAGAAAAGGAATAAAATTAATTACCGTTGAAACGGACACTGATAATGCCGTTATAAATGCGGGAAAAGTTAAACAAGCTTTTGATAACTATGGAGAACATTAAACTGACTCAATACAGTAAGGCTTCTGGCTGCGGCTGCAAAATTGCACCTGCAATACTTCTGGAGATATTAAAGTCGCCATCAAAAATAGATTGCAAAGAACTTTTGGTTGGCAACGACACCAATGATGATGCCGCAGTTTATGACTTGGGTAATGATGAGTGTTTAATTAGCACTACTGACTTTTTTATGCCGATAGTAGATTCGGCATTTGATTTTGGTAAAGTTTCAGCTGCAAACGCCATAAGCGATATTTACGCAATGGGAGGAAAACCAATTATGGCCATAGCGATATTAGGATGGCCAACCGAAAAACTTGGAACAGAAACAGCGCGTGCCGTTTTAGAAGGTGCCAGAGAAATTTGCAGCAAAGCAAAAATCCCATTGGCAGGCGGACACAGTATCGAAAGCGCTGAACCAATTTTTGGATTATCCGTAAATGGTTTAGTGAATAAGAACCACTTAAAACAAAATCATACTGCTGAACTAAACAACCTTATTTATTTAACAAAATCACTTGGCTCGGGAGTTTATAGCACCGCGTTAAAAATAGGTAAGCTAAACGAATCGGATTATACCGAACTAATAAACAGCATGACGCAATTAAACAGTTTGGGTATAGAATTAGGAAAGCTAAACTATGTAACCGCCATTACTGATGTAACCGGATTTGGCTTAACCGGCCATCTACTTGAAATGATTGGTGATAAAAATTTAACCGCGGTTCTGCACAAATCAAAAATTAAATCATTTAAGAATATTTCAAATTACATACAGCAATTCATTTTTCCTGATAACACAACCCGTAATTTTAATGCCTACGAAAAATACATCAGTGGCATGACGGATTTGGATTTTATTACCTATTGTGATCCACAAACATCAGGCGGATTATTATTTACTATTCAATCCGATCAAAAAGATACATTTGAAAATTGGTTAAGAGAGAACAATCAAGAAGCTGTTTGTATTGGAGAAATTAAGAACAGAAATCAAAAAGCTATTGAGTTTGTTTAGTCGGCACGATCTACTACCAAACTCTTGCAAACAGATTTATTCACCGCATCGCGGAATGTCTGCTTATGTGAATGGCGAATTCCAAAAGTAGAGATTACTTCTTTTTCGTCATCATTGTAAGTAATTTCAAAACCTTTCTTGGACACATCGCTTACGTTTTTAATGTCGATAAAATACCAGAATTTATTACTGAACATCGATTTTTTAATTTCAAATTTATCCTCGTAAATAACAGCATAAGGATTTAGGAACAACCACAATGTCTGAAAAGCGAAAATACTGGCGGGAACAGCAAAAATAAACGCAAGCGGATGAACTTGTACAAAGTATGAACAAGTGAAATACACAAGAATAGCTGTAATAATCACAAAAATCATTACGATTAACATATTCCGCTCGAAATAATGAAGAGGAATTTCTTCTTTTTCTTTTTTCACATTACAAAGTTAAAAATTAATATCCTTTAACGTGCTTATTTGCTTTTCTTTTTTTATTATTGTTAAATAGAATTGTGCTTTTTAACCCAACTACTGTAACTTGTTGAGGTTTTTAGCGTAATTAATAATAGAAACCCATGAAATCTGAGCAAATGCGCTTTTTAAAATACATATCCCTCATTTTGCTAATCGCATGCTCAGCAAATATCAAATCTCAAAACCTTATGCCCGACGATCCGGTGGCAGTAATGCTGGATAGTTTAGAAAATAAAAAAGTACTTGAAACTGCCTTTAATAAACCCGCTTTCCCTAAAAACAATAAATTCCGCACACCCGACAGTATTCCGTTTTTTGATGATTATGCGTATGAAGCCCGCTTAGCTAAGTTGGATGCAGTTTCGCCATTTGATCTGGTTTACAACCCGCATGTTCGTGGATTCATTGACTTATACTTGAACAGGAAACGTGAATTAATGAGCAGAATGCTTGCGCTTTCACAGTTGTATTACCCCATGTTTGAGCAGATTCTCGACCGTTATAATATTCCTTTAGAATTAAAACACCTTGCTGTCATCGAATCGGCACTAAATCCTAACGCACGCAGCAAAGCAGGCGCTCAGGGGCTTTGGCAATTTATGTATCCGACTGGAAAAATGTATGGCTTAAGCGTAAATTCCTATATTGATGAACGCAGCGATCCATACAAAGCAACTGTTGCCGCAGCCGAATATTTAAAAACGCTTTATGGTTTGTTTAACGACTGGCAAATGGTTTTAGCCGCTTACAATGCAGGTCCCGGAACCATCAGTAAAGCAATTCGTCGTAGCGGCGGTAAAAAAACATATTGGGAAATACGTCCGTTTTTACCAAGAGAAACGCAAGGATATGTTCCTGCTTTTATTGCCGCCAACTACGCCATGACGTATTATGCAGACCACAATATTTATCCGGCAGTACCTAAAAAGACATACTTTGAAGTAGATACAGTGGTACTAAAAGAACAGATGAGTTTTTCTCAAATTAGTTTATCGCTCGATATCCCATATGATGAAGTAAAATATTTTAACCCACAATACAGAAAAGATATTGTACCTGCGGGAGGAAATGCCTTATGTCTTCCTAAACAAAAAATAGGATTCTTCTTAACTAACGAACAAGAAATTTACGCGGCAATTAAAGCTCAAACACAAACCGAAGTGGCAAGCGTTGTTAAAGAAGTACAGGTTACACATATTGTAAAATCAGGACAACGCTTAAGTGACATTGCCCGTAAATACGGAGTAAGTGTGGCTGATATTAAATCCTGGAATTATATTGGAAAAAAAGGCATAAGACCCGGAAAAAAACTGGTGATTTATGTTCCTAAAAAAGAAGAGGTAAGCACTGGAAACAACAGCGAAGTAGCTAAAACCGAAACAAAGCAAGATAGCATCGATGATAAAAAACTGGCTGAAAACAAAACTTCAGCAGCATCACAGTCCATTCACAAAGTTAAAAGCGGCGAAAGTTTATTTGGCATCGCAAAACGCTATGGCATGAATGTAAATGAATTAATGAGCTTAAATGGCCTCAATAAAAACGCTAAACTTTCGATCGGTCAAAAACTAAAACTGAAATAGTTTCACTTCTTTCTCTTAATCAAATCAATTACTAGTTCAGGTGCACGGCCAATTACCGCCTTATAACCATCAATTACAATTGGTCTTTCTATTAATACCGGATGTTCTGATAAAATCTGAATCCACTCGTTATCCGTAAATGATTTATCCTTGAACTTCTTTATAAAAAGCTCTTCTTTCTTTCTAACGATTTCCATTGGCTTACAACCCAGTTTAGCAAGTAGCTCTTTTATCTCCTTTTTAGTTGGGGGAACCTTGAGATATTCTCGAACTTCCACTTCGCAATTATTCGTTTTAAGTAATTCTAATGCTTCTCTGCTTTTACTGCAACGCGGGTTATGAAATATAATCATAATAAAGAGTTTAATAGTTGACTGATTTCATCTGCGTCATTTACAATCATTCCGTGAGTACCGTCTTTTATAGTGTAATCAGCTTTTACATTTTTATAAAACAATAATTTATCGGCGTCCCCATGAATATGAATAAGGTCTTTACGTTGACAATGATTGTTTTTCCATTTCAGAATGCAATCGATACTATATTTTAAATAATCTTTTTTCATCGAAAACAACATGCTTTTAAAAACCGGGTCGTACGTCTTTTCAAATCCCAAAAAATACCTTAATCTATAAGCCATGCTTTTAAGTTTATGATCGGATAGCGCTCTGTAAATTGGAAACTTGGAAAACACTTTTAATGAAAGCGGTAATTCTTTGGCGCATTTACAGCTTGAAATAATTATTGTCTTCTCAGGTTGAGTCAACAATGAAATTTCAGAACACAACATACCGCCAAAAGAAACACCCATTAAAATAAACGGCTGAGAAGTATCTATTTGCTTAAGGAATTTTTTCGCATACTCCTGCAACGATTCACCTTTATCAATAGTTGGCCATTCCAAAACAACCAATTCTGCATTATTCAATTTTAACTTAGCAAATAATTCTTTTGTAGTAGCGAGTCCGGGTATGGCGTAAATTTTTTTCATGTTATTTATTACCATACATCATTAAATAAGCTTTTATCAGTTCATCCAATCCTCCATCTAATACTGATTCCGCATCGGTTATTTTTAATTCAGTTCGCACATCATTCACCATTTTATAAGGATGTAATACATAACTGCGGATTTGGGATCCCCACTCTATTTTCATTTTACCTTCTTCAATAGCGTTTTTAGTTTCATTGCGTTTTCGCATTTCCAATTCGTAAAGCTGCGAACGCAACATTTGCATGGCTCGCTCGCGGTTTGCTAACTGTGAACGCTCTACCTGACACACCACCACAATACCAGTTGGCTTGTGCAACAACTGAACTTTGGTTTCTACTTTGTTAACGTTTTGTCCGCCAGCGCCACCACTGCGCGCAGTCGACATCTCAATGTCATTAGGATGGATGTTTATTTCAATGCTGTCATCTACAATCGGATAAACATATACAGAAGCAAAAGAGGTATGTCGTTTTGCGTTAGAATCAAACGGACTAATACGCACTAAACGATGTACGCCATTTTCTCCTTTTAAATAACCATAGGCATAATCACCTTCAATTTGAATGGATACCGACTTGATGCCTGCAACATCACCTGCATTGTAATCCAGCTCTGTCACTTTGTACCCATGCTTTTCTGCCCACATCGCGTACATACGTAAAAGCATACTTGCCCAGTCACAACTTTCGGTTCCTCCTGCTCCGGCATTAATCTGAAGAACGCAACTTAAGGCGTCTTCTTCACCACGCAACATGTTTTTAAATTCAATTCCCTCCAGCAATTTTAATGCAAGTTCAAACTGAGCCTGAGTTTCCTCCTCAGT
This sequence comes from Bacteroidia bacterium, assembly GCA_040403535.1. Classification (GTDB taxonomy): domain Bacteria; phylum Bacteroidota; class Bacteroidia; order B-17B0; family Aurantibacillaceae; genus JAHEYG01. Next base: position 45,584 of record JBBAKL010000006.1, on the reverse strand, counting down.
CGCATCACCAGATTTATAAAATTCATAGAGGGTATTCAAATCCTCAACGGCTCGGGTTAATTCATTATAGGAACTTGTCCAGCCTTTTTTAATTTTAGTTTCCTTTAAAATTTGCTCAGCTTTTTTTGGATCATTCCAAAAAGTAGGATCGCCGGCTTTTTCCTCAAGTTCTTCTATTTCTCGCAGCTTACGATCGTAGTCAAAGATACCCCCTTAAGGCACCATGGCGATCATTCAGGTCTTTTAATTGGTCGGATGTAAACATAAGGCGAAGATAGTAAATTAAATCTAAACGTAATTTTTAAAGTTTGGCTTATGAAAAATTGCATAAGCCACAATCATTATAAATCCAAACGAGGGTAAACCAAGAACAAAAGCAATGAACAGATGTTGTATAACGCCAATCAATAAAAACCATTTTTTTAATGGCTTTATCCATACAACAACGGAAAACAACAATTGATACGCTATAACCGTATAATTTAAAAACGAAGTGAGTAAACCCGGCTGAATGTTATAATAGGCAGGCAAACTAAAATCGTTTATCATAAACACATCCGATATTGCTGTTCCATTCATCCAATCGGGATCCAGTAACTTAGTATAACCGGCAAATGCGTAAACAAAACACAACTGAATTTTGAGAGCAATAAGGCCTGTGTTATGCAGAACTTTGCTGACTTCACTAAATTGATTCTCTCCAAAATTACCTGACAGGAAAATAGAAAAAAATAAAAAATGTTGCAATAAATGATCACCTCCCGACAAAGTGCTGAATATTTTATTGTTAATGTTATTAATGGTAAACCATAAAATAAAGAAAAGCAAACGCGAGTACCTTGGCGTTAAAACAACAGCAATAGCCGAAAATAAAGCAATGATGAGAAATATAAATGCAAGTGCCGTCGATTCAGAGTTGAACAGAACAAATACAGCCTGTCGCCACCAACTCAGATGTACATCATTTTGATAAATAATGCTTGATTCTGAAAACAGCAAAGAATAATTCAGCAAAAGATAAAGGCATTTATACACCAGAAACATTCCCAGCAGACGCTGCAAAAAACGCGCCTCCTCTTTGTTTCTGAAATCTTCAAATAAATATCTTATCAAAGTACTCAATTGTGCAGCTTATAATAATGGTAATGACGTATATTCCTTTCCACATCCTTAATTCCTATAATTATCTGCACATGCTTCGCGGCCGTTCCGTTTTTATGAATCAGGTAATTCGTAATTATTTTTCTTAACACCACATAGTTTACGTTTGATTGGTCATCTGTTTCTGTTTTTGTTTTCTCTTCTACCGAAGAAGCATAATATCTTAATGAGTTGGAAAGTGCCAGAAGCAATGCTTCGTTACCAGCCAGTCGGTTTTTTTGGTGAACCGAATTAATTGTATAAAAAAGATCTTCCCATTCTTCATTATCACATTTCACAAAAACATTAAAGTTTTGTTTTGGTATGGGGGCAAACATCCGCCAGTCTTGATGAAAATACGGATACACATATGGAAAAACTAAATACTTGAATTTATTTTCGGAAGTAGTGGGCAAAGTGTACAAAAATATTGCAGTAAAATGCGCCGCCAAATACACTACTGCTGCTAAAGAAATAAATATTTTATACCTATATTTAATGCTCTAAATTAAACTTAAATATTATGATAAAAAAGGCTTTATCTGTTGTTTTGATTCTTGCGGTAGTGCACTTTACAAATGCTCAAGACAAACTGCTTACTATACAAGATGCTGTTTTAAAAGGACGAACTTCATTAGCGCCAAAACGCTTACAAAATCTAACCTTTATACCGGGCACCGATAAATTCAGTTACATTGATAACAATGTTTTGGAAAGCGCCGATAACGCAACGGCTAAGACTTCCGATGTGATTAGTAGTGAAGGACTGAATAAACTTTTAAAAGCTGCAAACAAAGATACTTTAAAAGCTTTAGCCGGAATCGAATGGAAAAACGAAAATGAATTCTATTTCAACGCCGGTAAAAATGAATTTATCTACTCGCTCACAGGAAAAAACATCAGCGATTCTCCACGTAATTCTAAAAACAAACAATTAGAATCGTATGACGCCTTTAATGAGGAAACGTTTGCCTTTACCAAAGACAATAATCTATACATTAATGTAAAAGGAAAAGAAACTCAAATAACAACCGACGGATCTTATACCATTGTATACGGCAAAAGCGTACACCGCGATGAATTTGGTATTCATAAAGGAACGTATTGGAGCCCGAAAGGCAATTACCTTGCCTTCTACCGCATGGATCAAAGCGATGTGGACGATTATCCTATTATCGACTGGACCAAATATCCTGCGCAAAACATAAACATTAAATACCCAATGGCCGGTAAAAAAAGTCATTATGTAACTTTAGGTATTTATGAAATAGCTACCGGAAAAACCACTTATATTAAAAACGGAGGTCCTCGCGATCAATATTACACCAACATTTCATGGAGTCCTAATGAAAAGAATATTTATGTTGCGTTATTAAATCGTGAACAAAACGACATGTGGCTTAACGAATACGATGTTGCCAGCGGCGACTTCGTAAAATCATTGTTTAACGAAAAAGACGAGAAATATACCGAGCCGTTACATCCGATGTTTTTTATTGGCGACGGAAAGCAGTTTATCTGGCTTAGCCGCAGGGATGGTTACCGCCATGCTTACTTGTACAATATCGATGGCAAACTCATTAAACAGTTAACCAAAGGCAATTGGGAAATAAAAGATGTAAACGGCTTTGACGAAAAATATACACGTTTCTTCTTCCATGCCAACGAACAAAAACCGGTGAATCAGGATTTTTACTCGGTTGAAATTAAAAGCGGAAAATTATCACGCCTAACTAACGGCGATGGTTTTCATAGCGCTATGATGGACAAAAAAGGAAATTACATCATTGATAACTTTTCTTCCTGCTACATTCCGCGCGAATACGCAATTATAAATACCTCTTCAAAAAAATCGGCAAGCTTGTTTAAAGCAGAAAACCCCATTAAAGATTATAAAACAGGAAAGTGGAATTTATTTACCATTAAAAACAACGAGGGAACCGATTTATATTGCCGTATTTTTAAACCGGTTGATTTTGACAGTACAAAAAAATATCCTGTTATAGTTTATTTATATAATGGACCACATTCGCAATTAGTAACCAACACCTGGATGGCAGGCGGCGAATTATGGTACCAATACATGGCGCAAAAAGGATTTATTGTTTTCACATTAGATGGAAGAGGCACTTCTTACCGCGGAAAAGACTTTGAACAGGCAATTTTCCGTCAATTAGGAACAAAAGAAATGGAAGATCAATTAAAAGGTGTTGACTATTTAAAGTCATTACCGTATGTAGACGCATCACGCATGGGCGTACACGGCTGGAGTTATGGCGGATTTATGACCACTAGTTTAATGACGCGTAATGCCGGTGTGTTTAAAGTAGGCGCAGCTGGCGGACCGGTAATCGACTGGAGTTATTACGAAATCATGTATGGTGAACGTTATATGGATACTCCTCAGGAAAACAAAGAGGGTTATGAAAAAAATAATTTATTGAACCATGTTGATAAACTGAAAGGCAAATTATTAATGATTCATGGCGCGCAGGACAATGTAGTAGTTTGGCAGCACAGTATTCTATACCATAAAAAAGCGGTAGATAAAGGTGTGCAATTGGATTATTATGTTTATCCCGGACATGAACACAATGTACTAGGTAAAGACCGCGCTCATTTAATGGAAAAAATTTGTAATTACTTTATTGATAATTTATAATGCGTATTATAGCGCTTATCACTTTTATCACACTGCAATTTGGAAGTTATAGTCAGACTGCCGGGGATAAAGTGCTTGAATTTTCAAAGAAAAACTTAGGTAAAAAAATTGAGCGTGGCGAATGCTGGGATTTAGCAAACGCCGCACTCAACTATGCTAATGCCAAATGGGAAGCGCCTTTTAATTTTGGTGATAGATTTGATTATAAAAAACAGGAATTGTTACCCGGCGACATATTACAGTTTACGAACGTAAAATTTGTATTTACTAACGGTAGCGCTTCTTTTCCAAAGCATACTGCGGTGGTATACAAAGCAAATAAGAACAAAGTGACCCTGCTGCATCAAAACTTCAACAACAAACGTATTGTTGACACATTAAGTATCAATTTCGAAAATATCAAAAATGGTAAAATAGAGGCTTTTCGTCCGAGAAGTAATTAGTTAATATAACTTAACTTCATCATATTTGTTCTGCCGCGTTCTTTCATTGGCATACTTGCAATATTTAACACTAAATCATCCGTTTTTACAAATCCTTCATTCTTAATGTAATCTTTTAAATCGGAAATGGTTTGATCTGTACTTTCATATTTGTCGTAATAATACCCTCTTACACCCCACACCAAACTTAAAGTAGTTAATAAAGACAAATTATCGGTAAATATTAAAATATTCGCTTTTGGTCTGTGACTAGCGAGCTTAAAGGCCGTGTAACCACTGTTGGTCATACTGATAATAGCTTTTACACCGGCATGATGAGCAAGCGTACAAGCATTAAAGCAAATGGTATCGGTAATGTAAGTAATTGTTTTTACCTCCGGTGCGTGTTCACGGTAATAAATACTATCCAACTCTTCTACCTGAGTAATAATCCTGCGCATAATTTCAATTACCTTCACTGGATATTTACCAACAGACGTCTCAGCACTTAACATAACAGCATCTGCACCATCCATAACAGCATTTGCAACATCGTTTACTTCAGCACGTGTAGGTGTATAACTGGTAATCATGCTTTCCATCATTTGAGTAGCAATAATAACCGGCTTAGATGCTTGAATACATTTCTGTACAATCATTTTTTGCAACAATGGAACTTGTTCCATTGGTAACTCTACTCCTAAATCACCACGTGCCACCATAATACCGTCGGTAACATCAATAATATTGTCGATTTCACGAATAGCTTCCGGTTTTTCAATCTTTGCAATTACACGGGAGCGTTTACCTTTATTCCGAATAATGTCTTTTAAATCAACAATGTCAGTTACTGAACGAACAAAAGATAATCCTATCCAGTCAAAATCTAATTCTAAAGCCACATCCAAATCACGAATGTCCTTAATTGTTAAACAAGGAAGGGAAATTTTTGTGTTGGGAAGATTAACACCTTTTTTAGAAGACAAATCGCCACCTACTAAAATTGTGCAACGTACTTCATCTTTGCCATTTGTATCATTTACACGCAAATGAATTTTCCCATCATCAATTAAAACAGTTTCGCCTACATTCACATCTTGCGGAAACTGCGGATACGTGATGTAAATTCTATGCTCATCTCCTTCACATTCTTTTGTGGTAATTACAATTTCATTGCCCTGAACAAGAGAGGCTTTATTATTTTTCATCACCCCAATACGAAGTTTCGGACCTTGTAAGTCGCCTAAAATTCCAACGTGGCGGGATAGTTTTTTGTTTAAGGTTCGAATATTCCCAACAATGTGACGAATTGCCTCGTAATCACCGTGAGAGAAATTAATGCGGCAAATATCAAGTCCCTGAAGAAACATCTGTTCTAAAACAGCAATATCTTGAGTAGCCGGCCCCATAGTGGCTACAATCTTGGTTTTATTAAAAAAAGCGCTCATATTAAAGCTCTAATTTACTAAATAGATTGCAACAATAATTTAACTTTGCATTATTTAATTACTATCTCTTATGCCGGGCAAATTAGAAAAATTCAGCGATTTTAACAGCTTTAAGAACTGTTTTACCCTGTATTTTGAAAATATAAAAGAAGGATTACCATTAAAAGGCAAATGGCACAACGAATATTTCAAAAATCAGAATCCTATTGTATTGGAGCTGGGTTGCGGAAAAGGTGAATATTCTGTAGGGCTCGCAAAAAACAATCCGGACAAAAATTTTATTGGCGTTGATATTAAAGGTAACCGAATCTGGACCGGCGCTAAAGAAGCTTTGGAGAATAACCTGAGTAACGTAGCTTTTATCCGCACGCGTATCGATTTTATTGAACATTGCTTTGAACCAGGCGAAGTCAGTGAAATCTGGATCACTTTTCCTGACCCTCAGCCGCAAAAAACAAGAGAGCGTAAACGCCTAACGAATATGCGTTTTATAGAACGTTACCGCAAATTCCTAAAACCGGGTGGACTTGTACATTTAAAAACCGATAGTACCAGTTTATATGAATACACTATGGAGGTTATCCGTGACAACAAACTGGAGTTACTTTTTCACACCAATGATTTATACAACAACTGTCCTGCCGACAGAAAAGAACTGATTGAAATTAAAACCCACTACGAAAAATTATTTACTGCAAAAGGAGAGAATATTAAATACATTTGTTATAAGATCAATTAATTGACAAAAAGCCGCTATAAATCATTACCACACAGTAAACATTACGTTAATCGAATGATTAAGAATGTTATTGCTGCTGCGGTTATACTTATTTTTTCGCTTTCCATAGGGGTTGCAGGCTACATGTATTTTTATAATTTAAATTGGATAGACGCATTGCTAAATGCCAGTATGATTTTAACCGGGATGGGGCCCGTTGATTCCGCTAAATCTGCTGGCGCAAAAATTTTTGCCTCCTTTTATGCTATTTACAGCGGTGTAGCATTCTTAACCAGTGTAGCTGTGATATTTGCACCTGTACTACACCGTTTCTTACATCGTTTCCATCTAGATACTGAAGAATAGCTGACTTTAATCATTTTAATTAAACGTACAATGTTTCATCTTTATCATCGGTATGACATTGTATGTTTGCAATTACATAACACCTATTAGGAATAAAATAATTATTCCCCCTTTTTAATTGGCGTTTGCCATTCTTTAATTACAATTTCTATTTATTAATCCCCCCAAACTATTTCAGTCATGGAAGACTTTAAAACTATTATTCAACCATTTAAAATTAAAATGGTTGAACCAACTGATATGACAACCAAAGTACAACGCGAACACTTTTTAAAAGAATCGCATTACAATACGTTTTTACTAAACTCTGATAAGGTTATGATTGATTTTTTAACCGACTCCGTAACATCCGCCATGAGTTCCAATCAGTGGGCAGGTATGATGAATGGAGACGAATCGTATGCAGGTGCACGCAGCTGGATTAAAATGCGTGATGCAGTTAGAAATTTGACTGGTCATGAATATGTTTTACCAACGCACCAGGAGCGTGCTGGCGAACGCATTTTATATGGTTACCTTGGAGGAGAAGGAAAACCTTTATAAGTAATACCCATTTTGATACCACACGCGCAAATATCGAATTTTCAGGAGCAGAAGCAATTGATATCCCTATCGCTGAAGGGAAACAACCAGAGGTTTATCATCCCTTTAAAGATAACATGGATGTGATAAAACTCGAACAAGTTATTCAATGAAAAAGGAGCTGAGAATATTGGAGGAGTGATATTGACCGTTACTAATAATAGTGGTGGCGGGCAACCCATTAGCATGGAGAATGCAAAAGCTGTAGCTGCTATTTGTAAAAATACAATATTTATTTCTTTTTAGATTGTTGTCGCGTTGCGGAAAATTCGTACCTCATTAAGCACCGGGAAGAAGGCTATAGTGATAAGAGCTACAAGCAGATTGCGCAGGAAATGTTTGCCTTAACCGATGGTTCAGTAATGAGTGCTAAAAAAGACGCATTGGTTAATATGGGAGGCTTTCTGTCGTTAAAAAATGAAGAATTGTCCAATGCTTGTATAAAATTATTGATTATAACCGAAGGGTTTGCAACCTACGGTGGTTTGTCGGGCCGCGATATGGAAGCCATAGCCATAGGACTCGAAGAAGTTTTTGATGATGATTATTTACACTACCGCATCAGAAGCGCTGCCTTCTTAGGATAGCGCTTAAAAAACATGGGTGTACCTGTTATGTGGCCAATTGGAGGCCATGCAGTATATATTGATGCTAAGGCGCTTTATCCGAATATTCCGGTTAATCAATATCCCGGCCAAACCTTAGTTTGTGAATTATACCGTTTAGGCGGAATCCGCTGTGTGGAAATCGGCTCCGTTATGTTTGGAAAATACGACGAAAACGGAAAGTTGATTCCTTCGCCAATTGAGTTAGTACGTCTTGCTATTCCGCGCCGCGTTTACACCCAAAGTCACATTGAATTTGTGATCGAAGTCTTTGAAAATTTTTACAAAACAAACACAATACGCGTGGCTTAAAAATTACAGAGGAAACAAAGTTTTTACGTCACTTTACCTGTAAATTTAAAGAACTGTAAGTTATTAAAATACTCGGCTAAATAGTATATTTGTTTAGTGCCTAAAGTATTGGTCATATCGGATCATCGTTTGTTTCGCTCTCCAAGTCAGCGTTACCGCTATGAACAATATATTTCATTTTTAGAGCAAAACGGCTATTCATTTACTTTTTCCCCTATCATCAACGAAGCGGATGATAAAGTGTTTTATGCAAAAGGTAAAATCATTTCTAAAGCGTTTATTGCTTTAAAATCTGTTTTTATCCGGTTAAAAGACTGGATGCGATTTAACTCGTTTGATATTATTTTTATTCAACGAGAGGCTTTGTTTTTAGGATCTACTTTTTTTGAACGAAAGGCATATCATTCGAAAGCTAAAGTTATTTTTGATTTTGACGATAGTATCTGGTTAATGGATACTTCTCCTGAAAATAAAAAGTATGAGTTTTTAAAAAATCCAGACAAAACAAAAACAAATATTAAAAACGCTCATTTGGTTATTGCCGGAAATGATTACTTAGCTCGTTACGCGCTTCAATTTAATCCAAATACTATTATAATACCAACCACTGTAGATAGTGAACTGCACAAGCCCATTCCTGAATTAAGAGGTCAGGACAAAATTACAATTGGATGGAGTGGAAGTATTAGCACTGTAAAACATTTCGAGGCATTTGTTCCTACCTTAAAAAAATTAAAAGTCAAATACGGCAGTAAGATTTCATTTAAGCTTCTTGGAGAACCCGGATATAAAAATTCAGATTTAGAAATTAAAGGTGAAAGGTGGACTGCAGAAACTGAAGTTGAAGAGCTCAATAAAATGGACATAGGCATCATGCCTTTACCGGATGATAAGTGGGCTAATGGAAAATGCGGACTTAAAGGATTAACCTATATGTCTTGTGGTATCGCTACAGTAATGAGTCCGGTTGGTGTAAATAAAGAAATTATTAATCATGGGGTTAATGGTCTTTTAGCGACAACAGAAGAAGAGTGGTTAAATTACTTATCTCAATTGATCGAAGATAAGACATTAAGAACAAGATTAGGAGAAGCGGGTCGACAAACCGTAATTGAAAAATATTCTGTTGAAGCTAATAAAGAAAAATATTTAAAGGCATTTAACAAGCTTATTCATGCTTAATCCAATTGAAAATTATTTTTTACAGCAACCGGAACCCCATCAAAGCTGCATGATTTATTTAAGAGGCTGGCTTAGAGAACAAGAATTGGAGGAACTCTATAAATTTTCAACTGCATTTTATCATTATAAGGGAAAAATGTTTTGCTACATGGGTGTTTCTGCGAAACAAAAAAAGCTCTACTTAGGCTTTGTAAAGGGATATAAACTAAAACACCCTTCTTTAAAAAAAGAAGGGCGTAAACAAATAAAAGTGTTTTATATTAATCCCGAAAAGGATTTACCTATTAAAACTTTAAAGCAAATTATTTTTGAAGCCAAAAAAATTTACTAAGCTTTCTTTTCGTTACTAATTGCCACTAAATTTGCGATTCGGTATAACAAACGAGCTGCTACGTTTTCATTCCAGTCGTTACCTCTTGCAGGCGCAACTTCGTTAATATCAAAAGCTATAATGCGCTTACCGGATTTCACCACTTTTTCGATTAAGAAAAGAACTTGTTCAGTTTCCATTCCACCTGCAACAGGTGTTCCTGTATTCGGACACAACTTTGGATCCAGAGCATCAATATCAAAACTTAAATAAATTTTATCCGGCAATTCTTTTACAATACGATTACATATTCTATCCCATGAATCGCCACGATACATCGTATGCTTCATATCTCGGTCGAAAAATGTAACCACGCGTCCTTTTGCATCTGTCATTACATCTAATTCCTCCTGACAAAAATCGCGGATTCCCACCTGAACTAACTTCTCAACTTGTTTAATCTTTAAGGCATTATACATAATGGAGGCGTGCGAAAATTCAAATCCTTCATAAGCAATTCTTAAATCCGCATGAGCGTCTAACTGCAAAACGCCAAATTTCCCAAATTTATCTGCTAAAGCTTGCATCATTCCCAAGGGAGTAGAATGATCGCCGCCAATCAATCCAACAATTTTATTTTGATTAAGAAAATGGGTAACGCGATCTTTAACCGTTTTATTCAGCCAAAGGCAACCATCATGAATTTCTTTAGCAGATTTTTGATGTGTTTTGTTTTTGCTGATATCCTTTCCTGAAGCCATTGCATCTATAATAGCCTCGGCCTTCTTACGCAAAGTATTACTTTTCGTCCGGACTGTTTTATTCTCCTTATCCATTCCTATACCTAATTTCCAGGCATCTTTTAAATTTGGATCGTATAAATCCACCTGATAAGAAGCTTCATGGATTGCTTTTGGTCCGTTGACAGTTCCACCACCATAACTAACGGTTACCTCCCAGGGTACAGGAATTAAAACAGTTTCGCATTCATCCAGAGTAAAGGGCAAACCAAACATTCCTGCTGTTTTATCACCAATGCCGTTTGGGTCAAACGATTTTATTTTTTGTGCTTTTGTCATAATAATTTGTTTTTAGTTCTACTATTCAAAGAAAGACATGTTACGTGATATGTCCGATCGATAGGCGTTGAAGTTTATGGAGCTAATCTAGAAATTTTCCAGCTACTATTTTGCTTAGTATAAATGACTCTGTCGTGTAAACGGCTTTTTCTTCCCTGCCAAAACTCATAATAATCAGCAGTAAGTACCCACCCTCCCCAGAAATCGGGACGTGGAACTTCTTTTCCTTCAAATTTTTTCGAAAATTCATCCACCAAATCCTCCAGTTCATGTCGTGATTTTAATTCTGCGCTTTGGTTGGAACTCCATGAACCTATTTTTGATTCACGCGGTCGGTTGTTAAAATAATTATCACTGAAACTTGGATCGCATTTTACAACTGTACCTTCAATGCGGATTTGACGCTCCAGATCAGGCCAAAAGAAACTTAAGCTAATATTTGGATTGGTTTCCATGTTTTTTGCTTTACGCGAATTGTAGTTTCCATAAAACCAGAACTGATTATTTTCAAACTCGCGTAGGTAAACAATACGCGAAGCAGGTTTGCCTTCCGGAGAAACCGTACATAAGGTCATCGCCTGTACTTCAGAAACTTTTGACTCAACAGCCTGACCTAACCATAATTCAAATTGTTTAAAAGGATCGGCGTTTACTTCTGATTCCAACAAATGACCTTTAACAAAGTCTTCCCTCAGTTTTTTAATTTCATCACGTAAACTCATAACTATTTTTTTCAAAGGTAAGATTATTGATTCTATTTTAGCCTAATTAGCGTCATTTTAAAATGCTAATATTTTTTGTAAATTAGTACACTATGGTTGGCGAATTTCTCATTGCACACCCAATGTTACAGGATGGGTATTTTAAAAGAGCTGTCATCTTTCTGACAGAAGATAACGAAGAGGGTTCTTTGGGGTTCGTATTAAACTTCAAAACCGAATTGATGTTGCGTGATTTATTTCCACATTTAAAAAACGGTAATTTTCCTGTATATGAAGGAGGGCCTGTATCAAAAAACCAACTTTACTATATACATAATTTAGGAAACGATTTGACAGATAGTATTAAAATTGCAGAAGGATTGTATTGGGGCGGAAACTTCTTTGAACTTTGTCATTTGATAGAACACGGCAAAGTGAAAACACATAACGTACGGTTTTTTGTGGGGTATTCGGGATGGACTCCAGGACAATTAAAAGAAGAATTGATTCAAAAAGCCTGGTTCAAAAACGAGGCAGATAATTACAATGTACTCAACAATAATCCTAAAAATTTGTGGGGAGAAGAGTTGGCAAAAATTAAAGAAACCTATAAGTTGTTTTCGGATATTGCCTTTGATCCTAATTTGAACTAATAAGTAAGTTAAGATTTGTATTAAAACTATAGTAAAACAAAAAACCCCGAATAAGTCGGGGTTTTCATTTTTCTGTGCGGATGAAGGGACTCGAACCCCCACGCCTCGCGGCGCCAGATCCTAAGTCTGGTGCGGCTACCAATTACGCCACATCCGCAACGCAATTCTCCTTAATGGAGGGAATGCAAATGTAGTAAATTTTTAGATTTAAAAACCAATTTTACACCTAAAATCATTTATGACGCATGGCAACATAGGTTTCAGGAACCGGCAAACTATCTGTACAATAGCTCATTTTTACACCAATATCGCTTGGAAATTCCTCAACCTCCTCAAATCCAAGCCTGCTAAAAAAAACCGGTATAATAGTCACCACATACAAAGGAAGTTCTGCTTTTTTTATCAGCTCCAGAGAAATGGCTGTTCCCGCTCCCTTATTTCTGAAAGGTTCTATTACACCAAGAGAACACAACTCCTGGCAGACGGAATAGGATCTTAATCTGCCAAATCCAACTACCTTATTTTCTTTTTTGGCAACAAGAAATTGTGATGAGTTTAACTTGTTGTTGTCGAGTTGCAACAATTCAATATACTTCACTACTTCACCAAATTCACTATCGCTACAAGCAGCAATTTCAAATTGAGTGGTATTCGTTGGCATTATTTACTTACTGATAATTAACTTTTGTGTGCGGCTATATAAACCATCACTCAAATTAACAAAGTAAGCGCCGTTTTGAAAATCAAATAGATTCAGTTGAATTAAACCAAATCGCATTTGTGCATTCTGATTATATACCACTTTTCCTAATATATCGGTAATGGTTATTGTGACAGTGTTTGAAAAACTGTTTTCAGGAACCAGAACATTAACCAGAGATGTGGCCGGATTCGGATAAAGTGCAAAGCGCGCGTTGTTAACCAATTCATTTACGAATATGACTTCTGTTCCGGCTGTGGCCTTCTCCTGATAACAATTTAGTACCGAACGTTTATTTACATCTGCATTAAATTCAGATACGGTTGCTACAATGTATAAATTATCCGGATGATGCTTTGCAACACCGGCAGAAACAGTTGGTACAGTATACGTATAAACCTTGGTGAAATTCTGATTTAATGTTCCACCTGTTGAAGGAATAATTCCTGATGCGCCAAACGATCCGTCCAGCATAGTGTCTAATACACTCTGATGGCGATATTGCCAGGCTTTTAACACGTGCCCGTTGGCACTAGCCAAATAATATCCTTGCTGATAATACTGTGAAAACGGTACATTATACATAAAACTTAATTGGTTCCAACCGTTTAAAGTGGTGTCGGAGCCTTTTCCGCTAACGTTATTTTCGGTGATGTATGCGTTTATTCGGTAGTCGCCTTGAGTTTCGGCAACGAAGTTGACCTGAACAGTAAAAGTTAACTCACGTGTAGAGCTATTATAGCTTTTATTAATAACGCTTACCGATGCTGGAACGATTGATGTTTTTCTTTGATTTAATCGAGTGGCATAGGCCGGACGATCGAATGTAACAGCAGTTACATCACTAGAATAAGCTCGATCAAACATTGCTGTGGTGGTCTTCTTTTTGTATGCCGAAATAGCACCTGAGGCTGAAATATTTTCTAATGAATCGTCAACATGAATGTTTACAGCTACTACATTACTCGCCGTTAACGCCGCAAGTTTATCTTGTCCGTCTGGACTATTTCCGTCAAATGCGCTTAAAAATTGTTCGGCCAAAACATTCTTGGCTGGCGGTGTTGTCATTATACTAAGCGATGAGTATATGGTATCATTTAAAGTATTCTGATCCGTTAAACCATTTACAAAGCTTACCCATATTTTAACATTATAAAATCCAGGTGTCGGGATGTTATAAGGCAGGTTAAATGTTAAATCGCCAAACGCGTATGGCGTTAATGCCTGAGAAAAACTAAATGCCTGCGTGTAATTATAATTAGCCGGTCCTTTAATGTTGTAGTTTAAAGTAAGCGCATTGATAGTTGCAGTACCGTTATTAGTAGCCCTGCAATTGATATTGCCATTGGTGCTTACTTTATTGTACTTATAGATACCCTGACCGTCACTAAGAGCTACATCCAGACCGCTAGCAATGTTTTCGATTTTTATGTCATCCAGCCATAACTGATACATGTTTTGTGAGATGTTTTTAAAAGCAATACGAATGTTTTGTCCGGCATACGCTGCTAATGAAACGCCTCTTTTTGTCCAAACCGACTTTTCTCCCCCACCAATTGTATTGCCATCATTGATATTAAAAACTCGATCAACTAAATTAAAGCTGTTTGCAGTTAGCGTTCCGCTTGTGTTTGTTGTTACATAAACTTCATATCCTTCAGGATAATTCGGGTCGGGCGATTTTGCCTCCCAGGACAATATCGAATTTGCAGAAATGTTATTTATTACCGGCGTAACCACAAAACGTTTAGTGGCAGCGTTAGTATCCAGCCAGGAAGTTGTTACTAAGAAAGTATCTTTTTCGTTCTCGTTATACAACACTGCCCATCCTTTGGTTTTTAAAGCCGCAACATTAAATGGCTTATTGGGACCATTGGTAGTACCAATATTGTTTTTTAATCCGTCGTCGATCACATCATATCCGGTCGGTGCCGTTGTGTAGGAGGTTGTGGTGGTTTTGCTTCCAATCACTTGAACATCCGTTTGCAAAGAGAGCAAATTAAATTTATCTGAGAATAATACCTGTGCCCTTACAGCGCCAATCAAAAATGTAAATATTATAAGTACAAAAATTTTTTTCATTCTGTTAATCTATAAATTGTCTGTCTTTTCCATCAAAAAAAGGAGCTTGAATGCTCAACACTTTCAAGGGCTGATTTCCTGAAATTTTAACGGAATGAGGTGTGTTTTTAGGGATAAAAATCACATCTCCTTTTTTTATTTCCAATTGTTTCCCGCCTAGATTCATACTTCCGCTTCCTTCTAAAACCACTACATGTTCTGAGTGATGTAAATGTTTATGTAGCCTAACTTCTTTTTTAATAATAATTACAAAGGAACTGGCTAAACTATCGCCAAATAAGGGCTTATTGTAAACATTATCACTAACGGTCTTTAGCCCTACTGTATCCGTACTGATGTGATTTTGAGTTTTTCCTGAAAAGAAACAACCCATTATCAACATTAATATAAATGAAATACGGTTCAAATCAATTAATTTTTAACCGGAGCAGCAGAAGCCGTTACCGGAGCTTCGCCTAACATTTGTGGTGTTATTGAACGCATTAACTGAAGTGAATTCGCGTGGTTTGGATTCAATTTTAGGGCTTCCTGCAAACATTCTTTCGATTTAACATACCTGCCTAAATTGAAGTAAGCACCTGCTAAATTATACCAGCCTTCCGGGTTATATCGGTCTAAAATAGTTGCCTTGTTTAATTCATAAGCCGCGCTATCTGAACGACCGCGTTGAGCTTTTTGGTAACCACGCTGTAACAACTCGTTGTAGTACACAATGTAGTAGTTCTTTAAATAAGGATTATTTGGATATAAACGTTCTGCATGCTTCCAGAAGAATAATGCTTCGCGATCGCGCTTTAACTTATAATAAGCTAAACCTAAATTCAAATAACCGTTTACGTATCGAGGATGTAAACTGGTAGCATGCTTCAGGTAACTGATACCTTTATACAAACTGCGCTGACGCATAGTTAAATTTTGCTCTTTAAACTTTTTCTCTTCGTACGGTAAAATGATTTTTTTCTTATTTACACCGCTTACAAACTCGCTGTCATTTACCACGAAATCCAACATCTCATCCTTATATGTACTAAAAGGAAGATTAGCTTCCTCACCCGGTTTTTTATTAAACCATTTGGTGTCTGCTAAATCGATCCAACGCGCACCGGCATTACCTAACACCAATACAGAGTTAGGCATTGTGTTCGCGTCTTTAATAAATAAAGTAATATCACTCTTCCAGTCCCAGTTACGCTCCCAAGCTTTACAGCCATAAAGGAACACAACAGCACCCAAGAAACCGATCAGGGCTGTCTTACGGAAGTTAATGCTGATAGTACTGAGCTTCTCCATTCCTTCCAATATTAACCACGCAAGGAAAATACAGAATCCGATGGAAGAGTGGAACATTAAACGTTCACCCATTGTAGCACCGATATCCATCAATACGTTACCAATCATTAATAAGAACGCAATGTAAACTGCAATTGCAAAGCCTAAAACATGTTTCTTAACAATCAATCTGTATGCAAAATAAACTAATGCTAAGTGTAAAATGATTGATACGATAAAATCCCAATCTGTAAAATGACGGTAAGCAATTGTGTTATAAGAATAATCTGAAGATAAAGGATGCGGGAACCACAATAATGTAAAATACTTTAACAAGACAAAAGCCTTCGTACAAAAACGTTCCTGGCCATCCGCTAACAAATACGGGTTGTTTAAGATCTCAGTATCAGGTACACCAGGCTTTAATTTTACCGCAACCAAACGCATGGCGAGGTAAAACAACATTACAAAATAATACCAGCTCATTAATGTGTGGAAGTTCTTCTGATTGTTTGTTTTTCCAACAAAGAAAATACCAACAGCAGCGTATAAAAACGGGAACAACCAGAAACTCTTATCCGGTTTGTCACCAGGACGAGCATGTATATCGAAGTTATATTTGATATACAACATAATTACCGCGGATACCATAAAAATGAAAAATACAAGGAAGATGTTTTTGTATTCTTGATAATTCTTGTAAAAGAAATAAGCGCCTCCGCCTGCAACACCCAAGCCTGCTAAACGGGCAATATTTGCCATATTAGGGCTCATGCCACCTGCTTTTAGGATTACAATGCCGCCAAGACCGATTGCAGCAAAGCCTGCTAATGGCTTAAAGAATTTTTGTAAATCGAATTCGTTTTTTGTAAAAATATAAACAGCAAGAGGGATCAGGCCCAACAATACAACAGCGTATTCTTTAGATAGCAATGCAAGTAAGAACATCACACATCCCCAAAATAAAGTTGTAACCTTTTTATCTTCCAGATACCGAAAGGAATAGAGAAATGTAAGCGATATGAAAATTAAGGAAAAAATCTCGTCACGACTTTTTACGTTGGCAATTGCCTCTGTATGCATTGGGTGGGTTAAAAATAATAAGGCCGATAAGAATGCCATGTCCTGATTATCGCGGAACATGTAATTTCTAAATACCAGATACAAGAATATGCAACCTAAAACATAGGTCCACATATTGTTAAAGTGACGTAAAAATGCTCCTTTAACCTGGCAATCTACCTCGTTAAACACACCATCTGCGTTTAAGTCTTCTTCCGGGTCATCAATGTTGTTTTTATTGAGGTCCCAGCACCGCTGCGGATACAAACCATCTTTTGGATAGGCTCCGATAAATTGTTGTTCAATAGCAAAGCTAACTACGGATAACGGACGGTAACGACCACCGGCTAACTGATCAGTAGCATTCATTCGGCGATAGAAACTTTCGTAAGCATCCTTGGTTAAAATATCACCAATACCTTTAAATCCTTTAATTACGTGATCGTTTTGGTGAATAATGATACCGTCGTCCAACGCATATTCATTGTATAAAGAGGTACAATAAAAAATAAAACCAACCAGAGCTAATACAATGATTGGCTGCTTTTGGTTAACAAAAGGGAAATACTTAAAAGTATTTTTAAGTTCAGAAAATATAGGCTGTTTGTTTGCCTTGGTTTGTTTTGCCATATGCTTGTTTTAAAACGATTTACAAATATAATTAATTAAAGAAAACTACCTAAATAAACTCCCTCTGTAAAGCAGTGAATTTTAGAGAGATATAACTTATAAGTTATAGCCTGGTGTTTATGCGCTATTTATACTCAAAAACATAGGTTGAAGTGTGTTGCGAATGTTTATTAGTATCGGTTTGCCTGAGCGGATCAAGCAAGGAACTATCAATTGCGTTTAACAATGAATCGGATGTGCGTTTGGCCATTGCATCCATTTTTTCACGGTTTTCGGTTGCCATACCGCAGGACTTAAGCCATAATGCGGCTATTAAAATAAGAGATATTTTCATATTAATTTTTTGCAACAAACGTTAAAATACTGGTAAGCACGGTTGTGGTGTTTACCGACTGATTGGTGTTGGTATGCTGTGTTAATCCGGATAAAACAGTTGAGCTGTTTACGCTTGTAGTGGCGGTTTGCGTTCGTATATCATAGAAACCACCGCCTGAATATTTTTGCTGAGAAACAAAAATAGCACATGCGGCAATAATAAGTGCGGCAAAACCGGTTTGATATACTGAGATCCGATTGGTTAGCCGGTTATTCCAGCATCTGGTGATAAAAGTTGTCTTTTTACGATTAGCCACAATTCTTCGTGCATTTTTTATCAGGTCACGAGAAGGCTCAGGTGTATCATTAGCCTCCTTACTAAATGCTTCAATAATTCTGTTTTCAAATCCATTATTCATGATTCTATTTTTTAGGATTAAACTGATTTAATTGTTCTTCCAAATATTTAAGAGTGTAATGCAATCGTGATTTCACGCTTCCTTCCGGACAATCTTGAATTAAAGCGATTTCAGCAATACTTTTCCCCTCCTGATACCGCAGAATAAAAGCTTCTTTCCGCTCGGGTGTCAATTCCTTTAAAACTTCATTTAAGCAGTACTCGAAACTTCCTGAATCAAGTTTGCTTTCTATGTAATTGGTAGTTTCATGTGATATAACTGAGGTAAAGGCTAATTCATTATAATATCGTTCTTTAACAAGATTGTGGCGATATATGTTTTTACAATAGTTTGAGGCAATTGAAAATACCCAGGTTTTAAAGGGCCGTGAAGCGTCATATTTTTCAGGAGATTCAGCTATTTTCATGAACAAATCCTGTAATGCATCCTCTGCTAATTCATTGTCGTAATTGAGCATTTTTAAAAAATAATTCATTAATCTTTTACCATAACGTTTATACAACTCGTCAAATGCCCCTGTATCACCATTCATTACAAAAAGCATCAACTCTTCATCACATAGTGCACAAAATTTATCTTTTTTAATCAGCATATACTGGGTTTAGTTCTCCGTGCTTTAATTGTCTGTACACACGAATTGCCTTAACGTTCAAATTTTATGCTGCAAAATCATAAAATGTGTGAAATTACTTTCGTCAAATCTAAATTAGGGGGGCATGAAAATAGAATCAACTGCTTCATCAATCCATTAAAATTAGTTACCTTGCTTTGGGTAAATGCAGAAAAAAAACCGACATAATCTTACCTTTTTAATTGCCGTTCTGTTTTTGGCATTTGCGCTTGTTTTAAATTATTTTAACACCAACACACTAAAGAAATCCGTTGAGAAAGCACAAAATCAATTTTCTTTAAAAGAAAAACAAACTTTAGAGGCAGCAAATTGGTTTCAAACAGTTTTTAATAATGATATCCGTTTTAAGGAGGAGTTGTTCAAAAACAAAGCTTACTTTGACAAAGAGGGTATCGTTTTATTTGCCTTCCGAAACGATAGTTTAAAATTCTGGAGTTCTAATTTAGTTCCGGTAGATGGAATTCTAAAATCGGCAACAAACAGCAACGGTATATTACATCTCCGAAATGGCTGGTATGAGTATTTTAAAATAGACCTAAAGAACATGAAATTATTTTCATTGCTTTTAATTAAGCCGGAATATGACGTTCAAAACAATTATTTTAAAAATAATTTTGAAAAATGGTTAAATCTTCCTTCAGATTGTCAATTGAAACACCCTGTCATTAATAATGAAATGGCTGTTTTATCCATTAATAAAACACCTCTTTTTGAAGTTGTTTTTCAAAACGAAGATTCAACACTTAGCAATTCTAACTGGCCAACCGCTTTATTGATTATCGGGCTTTTAATAATAGCATTTGGGTTTATCAAATGGTGTAAAACACATCCTGTAAACGCGCGAAGTTTCATTATATTTAGTGTTCTGTTGCTGGCAATTCGTGCATTAATGATCTATTTCAAATGGCCTTCCTTACTGTATACTACAGACCTTTATAACTCATATATCTATGCCACGTCTCACTCGTTTTTTAATGAGTTTTTAGGTGATATCCTGTTAAATGTGCTTTTCTTTTTTGTTTGGTCGGTTGTGTTCTATCAAAACGTTTCTTTAAATATCTTCAAAGAAAAAGCGAAACCCATCATTGGTTTTGTATACTTGTTTGTGTTAATCCTACTGGCTCTTCAGTTAAATCAAACCGTTAAAAATCTCGTTTTAAATTCAACCATTTCTCTCGATTTTTCTAATTTCTTTAATTTAACTTTTTTAAGCTTTTTGTGCTTAGGTATAGTGTTTATTAACGGATTCTCCATTACCATTCTCATCGAAAAACTCATTTCCTATCTTTTTTACGAATCAAAAAAAACTGCTCAAATTGTATTAGGTATTGGTTTAATAATTTTTTCTTTAACTTATTTTTTAGTGCTTCAGTCTGAATTAAGTGCTATCGAGTGGTTTTGGCTTCCAATATTGATTTTACTTTCTGTTATATTTCGGAATTTTCTATTTGCACAAAGCATTTTGAGTGCAGGATTTCGCATCTTACTTTTTGCGATAATAACTTCCTGGATTTTCAGTGAATATAATTCGGTTAGCGAATCACAAAACATAAAGCATTTATCGGAAGAGCTTAGTGATAGGCAAGATGCCTTTTTAGAGAGTGAATTTTTAAAGGTTTCTTCTAAAATAAAAAAGGACGAACACCTCATTAAAGCCATTAAGCGTTTACCATTACAAAGTAGCGAAACTGAACAAATGCTCCGTCAGATTTATTTCACGCGTTACTTCGAAAAATATACGATTCACCTTGCCGTCTTCGACTCACTATGTATGCCGTATTTCAAAAATTCTTCGTATTCGTTAAATAATCACGAATATTACGATCAACAAATTGAAACCGGAATCCCAACAATAAGTGAGGAGCTTTTTTTTATAGAGCACCATAAACCTAGCTCACGATACATTGGCAAGATTGACTTTGAAAAAACCGGTAATTACAAGCCCTCATATTCGTTATATGTTCAACTTGAACCAAAACAATTTTCAGAAACAGGGAGTTTTTCGGAATTGTTACTCGACGCAGCTCAACAAAAACAAAATCGTTATAAGCAATTTTCATATGCAATTTATAAAAACGGAACGTTTAATACTGCGTACGGACAATTTAATTACCCGAAATTCTTTAACGCTTCGCTGTTTTCAAATACATCTAATGAATACCAACATGTTTTGAAAATTCCTGACAGTGAAACGCAATTGATATTAAGCAATAAGGTAAAAGGTTTTGGATATTATTTTACAGCCAACTCATATTACTTCTTATTTTATTCCTTACTAGGTGTTATTTTGTTTATTCTCCACCACTTTTTAGGGAATTCCGAAACCGGATTTTTTACCTTAAACCGTAGAATTCAATTTTTTATTGTTGCCATGATTTTTGTGGCATTAGCAGCTGTTGGATTATTTTCGGTTAGACTGGTTATCAATAAATCGGAAGATGATCAAACTAAAATTATGACTGAAAAAGCGCAGCAAATCCAAAACGAACTAAACAGTCAGTTGTTTTACAACAGAGGTGTTGACTTAAACAGCAGGGCGTTTACAGAAAATATCTTACAAAAATATTCCATATTATTTAATTCAGATATTTCGCTTTACAATAAAAACGGAGTGTTGTTTGCCTCTTCTCGTCCGCAATTATTTAATTCGGGATTCCTGTCCACGGTTATCAATCCGTTGGCTGTTTTACATTTTAACCAAAACAAATCGCTTTATTTGATCACCCGTGACAAAATCGGTGGCCTGAATTATTTATCATTATACACGGGTATTTACGATGCAAAACACAATATTTCAGGATATATCAATCTTCCTTATTTTGCGCGGCAAAATGATCTGGAAGAAAATGTTTCCAAATACATTACCACACTTATAAATATCTATGTTGTATTATTCTTAATCAGCTTGTTTACCGGATTAGTTATATCGGTGTATATAACAAAACCATTGCGGATTCTTCAAGAACAGCTCGCAAAAATCACACTTGGTAAAAAGAACGAGCCGATTCATTGGAATTCTGATGATGAAATTGGGCGTCTTGTTAATGAATACAACCAAATGTTGCTTAAACTAGAAGAAAGCGCAGTTTTACTGGCGCGATCAGAACGTGAAGGAGCATGGCAGGAAATGGCGAAACAGGTAGCGCATGAAATAAAAAATCCGCTAACGCCAATGAAATTAAATTTACAGTATTTACAAAAAGTTGTAGGCGATAACAGTGTTGATTTTGAGGAGCGATTTAAAAAGGTTTCTACTTCTTTAATTGAACAGATTGATACTTTGGCTCATATTGCCAATGAATTCTCGAATTTTGCCAAACTTCCAAAGCTAAATCTGGAGGCGGTAGATTTAGCAGACATTATCAATTCATCTATCGAACTATTTAAAAACCATGACGGAATTCAATTATCGTTTAATACCGAATTAAAAAACGCCATTGTTCAGGCCGATAAAAATCAATGTTTGCGTGTATTTAACAATCTTATAAAAAATGCCGTTCAAGCACTCTCTGAAAAAGAAAATGGCAAAATAGAGCTTGAACTTAAGGAAGAGAAATCAAGTTATATTGTAAGCATTAAAGACAACGGTTGCGGAATTGCAGAAGAAATGAAGAGTAAAATATTTGTTCCGAATTTCACAACTAAATCTACCGGCACCGGTTTAGGTTTAGCTATGGTTAAAAACATTATCGCTTCATTTAATGGTGATATTTGGTTTGAAAGTACAGAAAATGAAGGAACTACCTTCTTTATTAGATTTCAAAAAGCAGTCTGAAAGGGGTTAATAACTTTTTAATCACTAAAAACTTATAGCCTTATATTTGCTATAACTAAAAAAACACAAAATGATTATGACAGGAGAAAGCGTTTTAGCCGAAATAAAAAACAATGTTTTGGTTATTACTATTAACAGACCAGACAAATTAAATGCTTTAAATAAATCTACTATTGAAGAGTTACACGATGCTTTAGTTGAGGCAGAAAATCAGAAAGAAATAAGAGCAGTAATTATTACGGGTGCTGGCAACAAGGCTTTTGTTGCCGGAGCTGATATTGCCGAGTTCGCTAATTTTACAATTGAACAAGGAAAACAATTAAGCTCAACCGGTCATTTCAAAATATTTAATTTCATTGAAAATTATTCTAAGCCTGTTATCGCTGCCGTTAATGGCTTTGCATTAGGCGGTGGACTGGAATTAGCATTAGCCTGCCACATTCGCGTTGCAAGCGATAACGCAAAGATGGGTTTACCTGAAGTAAGTTTAGGTGTAATTCCGGGATATGGAGGAACACAACGTTTAGCACAAATGGTTGGTAAAGGAAAAGCATTTGAAATGATTGTTACTGCCGACATGATGAACGCTCAGGATGCTTATAAATGGGGCTTAGTAAATTATGTCACTACTCAGGAAGAGTTATTAAACAAATGTTTTGATATTACCTCTAAAATATCTTCCAAGTCTCCTACTGCAATTAAAACTGCCATCAAAGTTATCAATGCCGGATATAACAATAAATTAAATGGTTACGAAGTAGAAATTGAAGAGTTTGGGAAAAGTTTTGGTACCGGAGATTTTAAAGAGGGTGTAGTTGCGTTTTTAGATAAGCGTAAAGCTAATTTCCAGGGTAACTAAATAAAATTACCTTGCCTGAAGTTTTTACTTCATACAATTCCGTTATTTCCCCTTTAGGATTTAATACTAAAGATAATTTATCTGCATTATTAAATCATTCTATTGGCATTAAGTCCGTTCAGTTTGGTAAACTCAACGAATGGTTTTGTCTGTCGAAAATTGACAATACAGACATTCAAAACCATCATGCTTCCATTAAACACCACGAACTATTTACAAAACTGGAATTGCTGAGTGTTTTATCCATTCAGGATGTTTTAAATCAGTCGGGCGTCTCATTAAAAGAACCGAATACACTTTTAATCTATTCGACTACGAAAGGAAATATAGATTTACTGGAGAAAGGGACCTATGCAGACATTCCTGAACAAAGAGTTTATCTGAGCGAAATGGCTAATTTCATTGGTAATTATTTTGAAGCTGCCAACACACCTCTTGTTATCTCAAACGCCTGCATTAGCGGATTACTTGCCATTATTAATGCCAAACGTTTAATTGATGCCGGCCTGTATGAAACGATAATTGTTTGCGGTGGCGATTTGGTCACAGAATTTACCGTTAGCGGATTCAAATCATTTAACGCGTTAAGCACAATTCCATGCAAACCGTTTGACGAAGCACGCGACGGAATAAATTTAGGTGAAGCGGTTGCCAGTTTAATTGTAACAAAAAACAGCCTACTGAAAACAGAAAAATCGCTACGTATTGTCAATGGAGCCTCTGCAAATGACGCGAATCATATTTCCGGACCTTCTCGTAATGGTGATGGTTTGTTTAAAGCCATAAGCGACACCTTTAAAAATTATCAAAACATAAAACCTGATACTATTAATGCACATGGAACCGCCACGCCTTACAACGACGAAATGGAATCCATCGCGTTTGAAAGATGCAGCTTAACCAATGTACCGGTGAATAGTTTAAAAGGTTATTATGGTCATACCTTAGGTGCGGCAGGCGTATTGGAAACCATTGTTGCTATTGAAAGTGCCCATATAAATCAATTAATAAGTTCGGCCGGTTTTTCCCATAAAGGCGTAAGTGGGAATATCGAAGTAATTAAATCTCATCAGCATTCTACAATTAACCATGTATTAAAAACCGCTTCCGGATTTGGCGGTTGCAATGCAGCGGCATTATTCAGTAAATTTTAATGGAAACAGTTATTACATCCTATTGCCGCATTACTAATTCCGTTTTAATTATAAATGGTGAAAAGTTGACGCTTGAACCTAAAGAAACAGGACAACAGCAACTGACTGATATTTACAAACGCTTGGAAATACAATACCCTAAATTTCACAAAATGGATGGGCTATGCAAATTAGGCGTTTTGGCTACAGAAGCAGCCTTGATGCATAGCGGTTTTTTAGAGCGCCATCAGCCGGATTCAATTGCAATCCTGCTTAGCAATAAATCATCAAGTCTGGATACAGACAGAACTCATCAGCACAGCATTAGCAATAAAGACAATTATTTCCCATCCCCATCGGTATTTGTTTATACACTGCCTAATATTGTTATTGGTGAAATTGCCATTAAACACAAGATTACGGGCGAAAATGCCTTTTTTGTAGCCGAAAAATTTGATTCTAAACTCCTGGCGGAACAAAACCTAACTTTGTTAAAACAAAATCAGGTTTCAGCTGTTATTAGTGGTTGGGTTGATTATGAAAACGGAAACTTAGACGCGCTGATTTATTTGACTGAGATAGTGCCCAATTCAATTAAAAACAGTAAATTTAAACCTCTTAACGACTTAACTATAAAACAACTTTATTACTAGTATGGATGCTTTAATAGAAAAATTAAAAGAGCAGATTATCGAACAATTAAATCTTGCTGAAGTAAAACCGGAAGATATCAACCCGGATGCCTCATTGTTTGGCGATGGATTAGGTTTAGATTCTATTGACGCGCTTGAGTTAATCGTATTACTTGAAAAACATTACGCCATTAAAATTCAAAATCCTGCCGATGGAAAAAAGATTTTCGAATCGGTACGAACTATGGCTGAATTTATTAAATCGCAAGGAAAAGCTTAATTGTCTCAACCTGTTTTCATAAGCGGACTTGGCATGATCTCCGCCATTGGCAACAATGTTCAGGAGGCTTATGCAAATTTATCAAATGCTAAAACCGGCATTGGTAAAGTCAATTATTTACAAACCCGTTATAAAGACGAATACGTATTAGGAGAGGTAAAACTTTCCAATAATGATTTAATGGATTTTATATCCGGTTATTCTCCTGCTCTTAACAGAACTTCCTTACTTGGTATTGCAGCCGCCCGCGAAGCTGTTGCGCACGCCGGTATCGATTTGAAAGACGGATTAAGAACTGGTTTAATTTCTTCCACCACTGTTGCCGGCATGTGCAAAACCGAAATGTTTTTTAAAGAAATGGTGGAAGACGCGAAACATCTGGAAGTACTGGATGCACACGATTGCGGCGAAAGCACAGAAGAAATTGCGGATTATTTAGGCGTAAAAGACTTTGTTACTACCATTTCAACCGCCTGTTCCTCGGCAGCAAACGCAGTGATGCTAGGTAGCAGAATGATCAAACACGGCATGCTGGACAGGGCCATTGTTGGCGGAGTAGATGCCTTATCCAAATTTACCTTTAACGGGTTTAATACCTTAATGATTTTGGATAAAGAATGGTGTAAACCATTTGATGAAAACCGTAAAGGATTAAATTTAGGGGAAGCAGGCGCTTTTATTGTTATTGAAAGTGAAGCTGCACTTAAAAAAAGAAACGGAAAAGCCTTGGCAATGGTTTCCGGATACGCAAACGCGAACGATGCCTATCATCAAACAGCTTCCTCTCCGGAAGGTTTGGGTGCTACTTTGGCAATTGAACAAGCATTAAAAATGGGCGGACTAACACCATCTCAAATTGATTACATCAATATGCATGGCACCGGCACTCCTAATAACGATCAGTCGGAAAGTAAAGCCTGTATAAATATTTTTGGCAATAACGTTCCTAAATTCAGTTCTACAAAATCGTTTACCGGCCACACACTGGCTCCTGCCGCAGGTGTAGAGGCCGTTATATCAGTACTTTCTATTTTGAACAACAAAATATTTCCAAATCTGAACTTCAGTACTCCTATTTCAGAATTTGGCTTGGTTCCTGTTACGAAGGTTACAGATTATAACATGAACCATGTATTATCCAATTCATTTGGTTTCGGCGGTAATTGTTCTTCTTTAATTTTTTCCAGAGCATAAATGGCGATTAAGGCTTACATAACAGGCTCGGGCTGTATTTCACCTCAGAACACAACTGATGAGAATTACTTTTTTGAAACAATCATCGGCGCCAATACCGATTATTTTCCCGCAATTGAACCTTCCTACAAAGAACATATAAGCCCTAATTTACTTAGACGCATGGGACGAGCCATTAAAATGGGATCCTCTGCGGCCCGTATGGCTATAACCGAAGCTAAACTGGAAAATGTTGACGCAATTATTTCCGGAACAGGCTTAGGTTGTTTTGAGGACAGCGAGAAATTCTTATTGGCTATTATCAATAATGACGAGCAATTCCTTACCCCTACCTCATTCATACAGTCAACGCACAATACAGTTGGTTCACAAGTGGCATTAATCATGAAATGTCACCAATATAACTATACCTATACCCACCGTGGCTTTTCATTTGAAACGTGCATCATGGATGCACTGATGTGCTTGGCAGAAGGCAAAAAAAACATTTTAATTGGAGGTATCGAGGAACACACTCCTTTGTATGTGGATTTAAACCGGAATGCGAAAAAATTCAACACCGATACCAATCATGCTTATTACGAAGGAAAAAACCACGGTATACAAATTGGTGAAGGAGCTGCATTTTTTGCGATATCGTCAGAAAAACAAAACGCCACTTCATCCATAGATGGTGTTGCTATGGTGTATAAACCGGAAAGTTCTGATGAATTATTGCAAAAATTAAATCAGTTTCTGCAACACCACAACCAAATTCTCGACACTATTGATGTGGTTATGTTTGGTTTTTCAGGCGACTGTGATTACGATAAATTTTTACTGGAGCTGCACCCTTTAATAGCAAATACCTGTGCAACCGCGCAATTTAAAAATTCCTGTGGCGATTACCACACAGCAGGCGCTTTTGCTACATGGGTTGCCAATAAAATTCTACAAAAACAAGAGATCCCGCATACCTTACGCATCAATCACCATTCGAAATCTGTAATACAGTCGGTGTTAATTATTAACGCTTACATTGGAGTTAATTATTCATTTACGCTTATTTCAAAATGCTAAACCACCGCATAGTAACGGCTTTATTTGCTATTTCAATCGGATTGGTTTTTTTATTTTGTGAAATTGGTACTCCCCTCTTCTACATACTGCAACTTGTACTTTTATTTATTTACCTGAGTGTTGAGTTTTTAGGCGCATATTTCATTGGTTTAAATTTTCATTTGAAATCGGTAAACCACCTCGATAAATCTCAAAATAAAATTGCATTAACTTTCGACGATGGTCCGTGCCAACCACAAACCTCAAATGTTTTGGATGTCCTAAAATCACATAATGTTAAGGCAACGTTTTTTGTAATTGGCAAAAACATTAACCGAAATGAACATGTAATTAAGCGAATTATTGATGAAGGTCACGAAATCGGTTCGCACAGCTATTCCCATCATTTCTGGATTGATTTATGGGGCAAGAAAAAACTGGAAGAAGATCTGATAAAAAGTCTGGAAGAAATAAAAAAAGTTACGGGCAAAGATGTGAAATTGTTTCGTCCCCCTTACGGTGTTACCACTCCAAATTTTGCATATGTGTTGCAAAAGCTAAATTTAACGTCTGCTGGATGGAATATGCGATCGTACGACACCTCAACTAAACAGATTAACAAAATTTTGGAGCGTGTTGTACAAAAAACCAATAAAGGTTCCATAATTTTGTTGCACGACCGTTTAGATTTTATGCCGGAATTACTTAATCAGTTAATACCTGCTTTAAAAGCTAAACAGTTTGAATTTGTTACGCTCAGCTAAATGAAAAATATTCTCCTACTCATACTCATTGCCCCATTTGCTTTTGCTCAGAATTTCAAAGCAGTGAAAGATACAGCTGCGCTAAGAACAAAAATTGAGCAAATGAGTAAAGCCTCTAACAGTATTGAAAGCGATTTTATTCAGGAAAAAAACCTAAGTATGCTTTCGGAAAAAATTGTAAGTAAAGGGCATTTTATTTTCAAAAAGGAAAATTTACTGAGATGGGAATACAATAGCCCCTACAAATATTTAATTGTCATCAATAAAGATAAAATCTGGATTAAAGACGATAAAAAAACTTCTAAATACGACATGAACAGCAACAAAGTATTTAAGGAGATCAACGACATCATGATTGCATGTGTTCAGGGAAATATTTTTAAGTCAGGAAAGTTTAAAGTAAACTATTTCGAGAATGAGAAGTATTATAAACTGGAACTTTTACCGCTACAAAAAAACATGAAAGAAAGTCTGAAAAAAATAAACATGTATTTTGATAAAAACGTAACTTCGGTATCAAAATTAGACATGATTGAACCTAATGATGATTACACCACATTAGAGTTTATCAATAAAAAACTAAATGGCCCGGTTGCGGATAATATTTTTACTGCTAAGTAGTATCTGGCTATTTAATGCCTCTTGTTCTTATAACCGCCTCGCAAAAACAAAAACAATTTCAACAAGTGTTGTTACCGGAGAAAACCTTATTCCGGTTATTTCTGATAACGGTACTTCAACGCGCTATAAAGGCGAAATTGATGTTCTGAATAAACACTTCACCGGCATCATTGTTTTAAAACAAACCGATAGCCAAACCAAACACATGGTATTTGTCACCGAGCTTGGCATGCGCATGTTTGACTTTATAATTAAAGGTGATAGTGTAAAAGCAGATTATGTGTTTGATGCACTTAATAAGCCGGCCTTAGTGAATGTTCTCACGCAGAATTTCAGGGATATATTACTAATTAGTTCACAAAATAAAAATTGTGAGTATAAACAAGACGAAACCGGCGCATTTAACTGGATAAAAGATCACAAAAACTTTATTGCCGTTTGGAAAGATAAACGTAACTTTGCCACTGAAGTAAAAGTATTTGAAGGGAACAAAAAATGGTCGCTGATCAACTACGAAAACAGTTACGCTACCATCAAATTCAAGCGATTTGGTTTAGTAAAACTAAAAATTGAATTAAACAAGATCAAAGAATAACATGCCGGCATTATTACAAAATACCTTTTATACCATTAAGGAACTTGAGCATACCGAAAATTGCATAAAGGCCTGTATTGCTATCAACCCAAACCACGAAGTATTTAAAGGTCACTTCCCACAAATGCCGGTAGTGCCTGGAGTTTGTCAGATACAAATTATTAAAGGCCTGCTTGAGCAAACCACTCATACCTCAACCATAATGATTGCCGGAGACAATATAAAATTTACCGGTATGATATTGCCCGATAAACACCCAACTATTTACGTAGAGCTGAATTTTAATAAAAATGAAGATTTATTCAACCTCGACGCTAAACTTTATTTCGAGGAAATTGTTTTTACTAAATACAAAGGAAAATTTAAAATTATAAAGTAACATGGATTCTATTACCGGAAATAAAAACGACAAGACTGTCAAAATTGTAATTTGGATTACTACAGTGGTAATTTGCTTGGCAGTTGTGATTTTAAACAAAAAAGTATTACCTGTTCCGGATACCTTTCCGTCGTTTATTTACAAGTTGCCGGCTTTAAATGCGTTATTAAACGGAAGTTGCAGTGTACTTTTGGTTTTATCCTTATTAGCAATTAAAAAGCGAAACATTGAGCTCCACAAAAAACTAAACTTAACTGCCTTTTTATTAAGCTCACTATTTTTAGTATCCTACGTTACAGCGCATTATTTTATCCCAGATACGCGCTATGGCGATGTTGATCATAACGGATTATTAGATGCCGCCGAAACAGCTGCCGTAAGTGGAATAAAAGCGTTTTACCTTGCCATATTATTATCTCATATTTTATTAGCAGTGCTTGTATTTCCAATGGTTCTTTTGTCGTTCTATTATGGCTTAACTGACCAGCGTGAAAAACACCGCAAATTAACCCGATTCAGTTACCCTATCTGGTTATACGTTACAGTTACAGGTGTGGTGGTTTACCTGATGATTTCGCCTTATTACAATTACTAATTTCTTATCTTTAATCCGTGAAAGGTTTAAAGATTTTATTTCTTAGTGTTGTACCAGCCATTCTTTTTTTCTTCTCTTGTAATAATACGGAAGAGACTATTTCCCTACCACAAAACATCACCTATAGCGAGCACATAGCTCCGCTTATTTACAAAAACTGTACTCCTTGTCACCGCCCCGGCGAATCGGGCATGTTCAATTTATTAACTTATGAAGATGCCAAACGCAATGCCAACAAAATAAAATTTACTACACAAAATAAATTCATGCCACCATGGCCTGCCGACCCCACCTACTCACACTTTGATGGTGAACGCGTTTTAAATGAAAACGAAATTGCGATGATAAAAAAATGGGTGGATGATAATTGTCCGAGGGGCGATTCCGCTAAAGAACCTAAAGCGCCGCTATTTCACGAAGGCTCATTCTTTGGCAAACCCGATATGGTAATAAAACTCCCTCAACCTGTTCCAATTAAAGGAAACGGCACCGATGCGTTTTTAATGCTTAAATACCCTATTCAATTGGAGCACGATACTTTTGTTCAGTACGTGGAGTTTGTTCCGGACAAACGAAAATTAGTGCATCATGTAAACGGACATTTACTTAGCTATGATAACAGCAGAAGTTTTGACTACTTAAAAGGAGAAAATATTTTAACGGATGCGCTTAACAATTACTTAGACGCCTACGCAAAAATGGGCTTGACCTATACGGATAATAAAAACCCTCCGCTTCCTGCTTTACTTGGCAATGTCGTATATTATTTACCCGGATACATTCCTCCTGTATACAGAGAAGATATTGGTGGTTTTCGTTTACCTAAAAACGGTGTCTTCTTTTTAAAAAATATTCATTACGGACCATCCAACATAGATACGGAAGATAACAGCCACATCAATATTTTCTTCCGCAAAACACCACCGAAGCGTCCCGTGTTTGAAACACAACTTGGCACATTTGGAGTTTCTGAAATAGAACCTGAGCTGGTCATTCCACCTAACGAAATAAAAACATTTCATACCAAAGTTCAGATACAAAGTGATATTTCTATTTTATCGGTTAATCCGCACATGCACTTAATCGGAAAAAGTTTTGTGGCCTATGCTCTGCCGCCTCAAGGCGATACGATTAAACTGGTGCGTATTAATAAATGGGATTTCCGCTGGCAATATTATTACACCTATAACAATCCCGTTAAAATCCCTAAAGGATCCGTCATTCATGTATACGGCACTTACGATAATACAGACAAAAATCCGTTTAATCCTTTCCATCCTCCGCGCACGATTGAACAAGGGGAAGGCAACGAAAGCATGCAAACTACGGAAGAGATGTTTCAGTTTATTTTTACTTACATGCCTTATAAACCAGGCGATGAGCAGATTAGTTTGAAGAAAGATTAAATTATTTCAGTAAGTCAGGTCTTCTTTTAGTGGTGCGCTCAATCGCTTTATCGTGTCGCCACTTTTCAATGTTTTTTTCATGTCCACTCAATAATATATCTGGTACCTGCCAACCGTTATAGTCTGCCGGACGCGTATAAACCGGAGGCGCTAATAAATTATCCTGAAACGAATCGGTTAAAGCGGATGTTTCGTCATTTAATACACCGGGAATTAAACGGATAATAGCGTCGCTCACAATTGCAGCTGGTAATTCGCCGCCCGATAACACATAATCCCCAATAGAAATTTCTTTGGTAATAAAATGCTCGCGTATGCGCTCATCTACCCCTTTATAATGACCGGATAAAATGATAATGTTTTTTAGCAGCGATAAGGTGTTGGCAGTTTTCTGATTAAAGGTCTTACCATCCGGTGTCATATAAATAATCTCATCGTAATTTCGTTCCGATTTTAATTTACTGATGCAATTAGCAATCGGCTCCACCATCATCACCATTCCTGCACCGCCACCAAAGGCGTAATCATCCACCTGCTTATGCTTACCTAATCCGTATTCACGTAAATCTATAAGGTTAACCTCAACCAATCCTTTAGCCTGTGCACGTTTAAGAATAGAATGTTCGAACGGACTTCTCAATAATTCGGGTAATACGGTAATGATGTCAATACGCATGCGTCAAAGTTAATCCTAATTTTCAGAATCTGAATTTTGATATTTATTTGATTTTGTGAAAGATATGTTTTTTGTAGATACGAGAAATGTAAATTTAATGTTAAGCTTTGTGGGTCTTGCATTAACGATTTAATAATACCCAAGTAATATGTATTAAACTTTGACTTAGCACTTTTGTAATGCGAAATGAAACACGCTCTGGTCATATTATCATTATTCTTCTTTTCAGTTGTAGCAATTGCTAATAACAACTCCGATAAGAACAAAAAAACCTTATGCGGAAAGGTGATTGATAAAACCACAGGCGAAGCGTTAAGCGGAGTAAAAGTTGAAATTAAAAACAGTTCTATCAATTGTTACACCGATTTAAACGGTAATTATATATTGTCGGTTCCTGCCGATTCAAAAACTGAAGTTCAGGCTAATGTAGTGGGTTACGAACCAATCACTCTGCAAGGATCTGAATTGGGTTATTTCAAAGACATTTCTTTATCTCCATTGCCTTAAAAAGGGTACAATAAATGTAAACTTAATGTTAAGTGTTAGTATAATTAACTTTATATTTCATTTAAATCTCTGTAAAGACTTGCTAATTGATTAATTTTGTATTAGAAACAAAAGGTCAATTAAGCGATCTCTTCCTTAAACAAGAACCGATCAAATTTGAAGCCAATGTTTTAAAACGATTGTTTAACAATTAATCTTTTACAACATGAAAAAATGGAGCTTCATTCTGGGAATTTTAATGATGGCATTTTTTGTCAACGCCCAGGTAAAACAAAACAACGATGGTTTATATGCTAACGCGGATGGTACATTATTTAGCGGCACATTAACGCTGGATGAGAATGGCATAAAAAAATCAACACTTGAAATAAAAGACGGAAAATTAAACGGCGAGGCAAAATTCTTTTACGCTTCGGGCAAGTTAATGGAAACAGGTTATTATGAAACCGGATTAAAACACGGCAAATGGATTCGTTACAACGAAAGCGGTATCATGACCGGATTAGCTGCTTATTCGCTTGGTAAAAAAGATGGCACCTGGTTAGTGTTTGATGATAATGGCAAAAAGCGCTTTGAAATGAGTTACAAAAACGGAGAAAAAACCGGAACCTGGACGAACTGGGATGAAAAGGGCACCATCGCCGGCACTAAAGATTATAGTCAGGCCAATTAAGAATTACCTTACCTCACCTTAAAACCCCGCTTCTGCGCGGTTTTTTATTAAAATTAAGTCGTTTTTACGAAAAATTAAGCTTTTCCACAGGTTTTTGGCGATTAATTAAAGACTTTTAAGTTCCTTAATCCGATATTTTTGGCGAGTTTTGCACCTTAATGTCAAAACCAAAAAATATAGCCATTGTTGGCAGTACCGGAAGTATAGGAACTCAGGCGCTGGAAGTGATCCGCGAAAACCCCAATCACTTTGCAGTTGAAGTATTAGTGGGTAATTCGAATTCCGAATTATTAATTAAACAAGCTTTAGAATTTAACCCCAACTCCGTTGTTGTAGCCGATGAAAGCAAATACAAAATTGTAAAAGATGCTTTATTTGATAAGGGCATAAAAGTTTTTGCAGGACCAAAAGCCGTTGAACAAATTGTTGAGTCAGAATCGATCGACATTGTTTTAGCAAGTATTGTTGGCTACGCAGGTTTAGCTTCTACCATCAATGCCATTAAACATAAAAAAACAATTGCCCTAGCCAATAAAGAAACATTAGTTGTAGCCGGTGATTTGGTAACACAGTTGGCGCGAGAAAACGCCGTAAATATTTATCCTGTCGATTCGGAACACTCGGCAATATTTCAATGCCTAGCCGGCGAATGGGATAATAAAATCGAGAAAATTTACTTAACTGCTTCGGGCGGACCATTCAGAGGAAAAACGCGTAATGATTTAGAAAACGTAACGCGCGAACAAGCACTTAAACATCCTAACTGGAGCATGGGCGCGAAAATCACCATCGACTCTGCGAGCTTAATGAATAAAGGGTTAGAGGTTATTGAAGCAAAGTGGTTGTTTAATTTAAACGCTGATCAAATTGATGTCATAGTGCATCCGCAAAGTATTATACACAGTCTGGTTCAGTTTGAAGATGGCAGCATGAAAGCACAAATGGGTTTACCCGATATGAAATTGCCGATACAATACGCGTTTTCTTATCCTGATCGGGTAAAAAATAACTTTAAGCGTTTTGATTTTTTTAACTATCCTAACCTCACTTTTGAGAAACCCGACACACAAACTTTCACTAACTTAGCTTTAGCGTATGATGCTCTTAAAAAAGGCGGAAATATGCCATGTGTTTTAAATGCAGCTAACGAAATTGCTGTTGACGCATTTTTAAAAGACAAAGTGAAATTTTTACAAATGAGCGAGGTGATTGAAAAATGCCTTGCTAAAATAAATTACATACAAAAACCAACCTACGAACAATATATAGAAACCGATAAGGCAACCAGACAACTGGCAGCCTCATTGATATAACAGCAACACCATGGTAAAATTCGGACAATTATTTTTAAGCTTAACTATATTAATTACCCTTCACGAGTTCGGGCACTTCTTTTTTGCAAAGCGTTTTAAATGCCGTGTAGAAAAATTTTATTTGTTCTTCGATTTCTTGTTCCCGTTCGCGGGATTAATGAATTTTTCTTTATTCAAAAAGAAAATTGGCGATACCCTTTACGGATTAGGATGGTTCCCGTTTGGTGGTTATGTACAAATTGCCGGAATGGTAGATGAGCAAATGGATAAAACCATGCTCGAGAAAGAACCGGAGCCATGGGAATTCCGAGCTAAACCGGCGTATCAACGTTTACTCATTATGATGGGTGGAATTTTAGTGAACTTAATTTTAGGTTTCTTGATTTACTGGATGGTGTTCTTTTATTGGGGCCGTCAGACCGTACCGGCAGAAAAATTACAATTTGGAATTGCCTGCGACTCGACGGCCTTAAGCATGGGATTAAAAGATGGTGATTTTGTAACAGCAGTAAATGGTAAACCAATTACCAATCTAAATAAAGTATCCATTGAAATCATCATGAACAAAGCCAACAGTATGGAAGTGTTGCGCGATGGACAAAAAGTAACCATTCCGATTTCGGAAGATAACATCAGCCAGATTTTAAGCGGGCTTAAGAAAAAAGATTTTATTACGGTTAGAATGCCAACAGAAGTGGATATAGTTGCCCCTACCTCTTATGCGGAGTCGGCCGGATTGAAAAAAGGCGATTTACTAATCGGAATTAACGATAAAGCCACTCCTTTTTTTAATGAGTTTCGTGCTGAGTTAGCGCAATACAAAGGTAAAGAGGTTGAATTGGTAGCTTTACGCGGTGTGGACACCGTTAGATTAAAATCGAAAGTGACCACAGAAGGGACCGTTGGTTTTATTCCTAATGTTGAAAAATATACGCCGATATTAGATCAGAAATTTGGTTTCTTTGAATCATTAGGTGAAGGGATAAGCTTTGGAGTAGAAAATTTAGTGATGCAAGCCAAGCAATTTGTAGTGTTGTTTACTGTTAAAGACGCGCACAAACAAGTGGGCGGTTTTTACAGCATGTATAAAAACATGAACGCTGTTTGGGACTGGCATGCATTCTGGTTATTTACCGCATTTTTATCGTTAGTATTAGCCTTTATGAACTTTCTGCCAATACCGATGTTGGATGGCGGTTATATTTTATTCTTACTAATTGAAATGGTTTTACGCCGTAAAATTCCTGAAAAGGTAATTTACTATGCTAACTACGTTGGTTTAGTATTTATTTTAGGCTTGATGATTTACGCCAATACCGACTGGTTAAGGGATTAATGTAACCAAAACACATTTTTAACGTTATACTACCCATGAGTAAAAAGAATTATAGGTTAATAGCATCTGTAATTTTTTTATTGGCAAGCGCCATTTCATTAGCGCAGCATACCACCATCAGTAAAAAAGGGGAAGAAAAAGCGCCTCCTCCCGGCAAACACAAAATCATGATTATTCCGTTTGAACCGCGCATGTACATGAGCGAGGTGGATTACGCCATTAACAAGGAAACCAAAATGAACGGTAAGCAAATTAAAAATGCTTTTCGTGATGGAATGAATGAGCAGTTGTATAAGGTTTTTAAATCACAGCACATGGTAGTGGATCTTTTAGATGACACCATCAAAACAAAAAAAGATTTAGAAAATATTTATCAGTACCTGAGCTATGAATACATGAAGGTGCCGGATCAAAACCATTACACCCCACCAAAAAAAGAAAAAGAAGAAAAGAAAATTGAGAAAGGGCAAATTGTTATTGAAACCGATAACGAGCGCCGATTCATGAACGCGAAAGTAAAAAACGCAACGCTGGTTCCTTATTTATACGGTAAATACAAAAGCGACATTTTTGTTTTTGTGAACCAGCTCGATATTAAAGCCAGCAACAGTGGCGGTCCGGCAGATGTGCCTTCTCAAAACGGGTTTCGTAAAATAGTCTTGCATTATACGGTTTATACCTTTGATGCTAAAGAAATAAATTCGGGTATAGCAGAAATAGATTTTCCTGCTAACATCAATAACCCTTCAAAGATTGCTTCAACTTACTTATCGAAAATTGCGCAGACTGTAGCGCAACGGGTAAATTTGGCTTTA
The DNA here is from genome assembly GCA_040403535.1 of Bacteroidia bacterium. Classification (GTDB taxonomy): domain Bacteria; phylum Bacteroidota; class Bacteroidia; order B-17B0; family Aurantibacillaceae; genus JAHEYG01. The sequence goes on along the minus strand of JBBAKL010000006.1, from coordinate 7,705 downwards.
ACGCCAAAAGCTAAATAGCTAAAGCATCTGCCACCACAAAGGTACTTCCGCCTACAAAAATTAAATCACCAGCCTTAGCTTTTCTCTTGGCGGCTTCAATAGCGGTTTTTACATCTTCAAATGTCGTTCCTTTTAATCCGTTTGCTTTGGCTTGTTCTGCTAATTCATTTTCGTTTAACGCTCGCGGAATACTGGCTTTAGTAAAATAATAGTTGGCGCTTTTTGGTAATAGTGATAAAACTTTACTTACATCTTTATCGTTCACCATTCCAATCACCATGTGCAATTGTTTATGCGGAGTAGCTTCAATGTTTTTTAATACTTCCTGAATGCCGTCTTCGTTATGACCTGTGTCGCAAATTATCAATGGCTTTTCACTTAATATTTGCCAACGCCCCAATAAACCTGTCAGCTTAACCACTTGCTTCAATCCATCCTTAACGTTTTCCTCACTCACTATAAATCCACTCTCCACCACCACTTCCAAAGCTGCTAAAACTCCCAGTACATTTTTTAGTTGGTAGCTCCCGGTTAAATCGAGTGTATAATTGTGAACTTCGTTGTTCTTTTTATTGAGCACTTCAATGCTTAATCCTTCTTTTGTTTTTTCGCTTTTATTCAGCTTGTAAATTTTATCAGCAAAAACTATGGATGATTTCAATTGCTTTGCTTTTTCGTTGAACACCGGTGCTACTTCCGGCTGATACTGTGAAACTACAACCGGTATTCGTTCTTTAATGATACCTGCTTTTTCCCCGGCAATTTTCACCAAAGTATCTCCTAACAAATTCATGTGATCAAAACCAATATTGGTAATAACACTGACGATTGGTTTAATTACGTTGGTTGAATCTAGTCGTCCGCCTAATCCGACTTCAATTACCGCTACATCTACTTCCTGACTGGCGAAATAATCAAAAGCCAATCCAACGGTCCATTCAAAAAAAGAAGGTTCTATTTTTTCAAATGCCCCTTTGTGTTTTTCTACAAATTCAACAATATAATCTTTGGGAATGAGTTTGCCGTTTATTTTAATCCGTTCCCTAAAATCCACCATGTGTGGCGACGTGTATAAACCTACTTTGTATCCGGCTTTTTGCAAAACGGCTGCCAGCATGTGAGAAGTAGAACCTTTGCCATTAGTTCCGGCTACATGAATACATTGTAATTTATTCTGAGGATTTCCCAGTTCTTTACAAATAGCAATAGTGTTGGTTAAATCAGCTTTATAAGCGGCAGCGCCTACGCGCTGAAACATGGGTAAACGCGAATACAGATAGTCCAGCGTTTGATTATAGTTCATTTAATTAAATGCAAATACGATAGTAATTGTTCCTGATTGCTCTTCAAATTGTCCGCTCACATTAAACTTGGTCGCTAACGCAGCTTGACGCGCTTTCGCTTTTAATACCGCACTAGAAGTAGTAGTACCTCGACCGTTAGGATTGGCTTCAATTACATTTCCATTTTTATCTACTACAATCTCAACTACAACTTTTCCTTCTTCTTTAGTATCCTTAGGTAAGCTTGGAGGGTTAACAATGGCTCTGCCTTTTAAATCAAAACCAAATTTTCCTTTACCCGGTCCGCTGCCAGGGCCTGAACCCGGACCACTGCCCGGACCATCACCTGTTCCATCACCGCCACCGGTTCCTCCACCCGTTCCACCGGTTCCATGTGAATTAGGATTTCCATCCGGACTGCCTTCGTTACCGGCATGTCCGCTATTTCCATCACCACCACCATTTTTACCTGTATTCTTTTTAAATTTTTCAGCTAATAATTCTGCCGCAGTTTTTTCGCGAGGCTTTTCAACTACGGGTTTGATGATGGTAACATTATTTTCTGTCTTAGGCTTGTTATCTTCAATCTTTACATTCTCTCCGTCTTCACTTGTGTAAACTTCTTCTTTGGTATTATTAGGTGTAGGTGGAGTAGTTTCGGTTTGTTCAACTACACTGGTTGCGTCGCCAATTCCGTTGGATTCAACATTTCCGGTTCCTTCATTATAAGTACCAAAATTAATTTCCATTCCACCGCCACCGCCACCGCTTTCAGGAAATGGAGGGTTTGGTGTAATAATAGTAAACAGAATCAAAAATAAAAACAACAAAGCCATTATTGCCGCAGTGATAATTGCGGAAACTGTTCTGTTCTTATTTTCTTCGGCTGTTGTAAAGTACATGATTATTTGTTGGAGTTAGAAGGTGCAGTTGCACAAACCATTTTACATTTTAATCGGTCACCAATTTGCATGACATCAATAAAATCTTGATAAACCAAATCTTTATCAATATGCAATACCACTACAGGTTCAGTTTTATCGGCGATATTTTCCTGAAGCATAGTCTCCAGATTTCCAAAATCAACCTCTTTACTATTAACGAAGTATTTACGGTCTTTGGTAACTGCCAAGTGTACCGGCTTTTTATTATTATCAATAGGTTTGTTTGCTTTAGAGCTTGGCAAATTTACCTTCATGGCATTTGGACTTACCATGGTAGATAAAATCAAAAAGAAAAGTAAGAGGAAGAACATGATGTCGTTTAACGAATCAGTGCTTACCTCAGCTTCTCGATGTGCTTTTTTACGTAATCCCATTTTAATTTTTTTATTTCCTTGTTGTCAAATCCCGCCAATCCAACTTTTAACCTTGAACTTTAAATTACTTAGTTGGTTCGTTAAGCATATCCAAAAAATGGATTTGCGTTTCTTCCATACGGGTAGAAATTCTATCGATACGTGCATTTAAATATTGATATGCTACGAAAGCCAAAACACCTACCACTAAACCGCCCGCAGATGTAATCATCTTTTGGTATAAACCGGTTGATATAACTTCAATTTCTACAGTTTTAGCTAACGATATATCGTAGAAAATTTTGATTACCCCAAAAATGGTACCAATAAAACCAAACATTGGTGCGATACGACCGGTGATGTTTAATACGCTTAGATTTTTTTCAAGTTTCGCTAATTCATTTGAACCACTTTGATTCATGGCTTCACGAATTTCCTGAACAGGTTGTCCGATACGAGATACACCTTGCTCTAACATTAACGATTCAGGTGTATTCACTGTTTTGCACATATTACGTGCGTTAGAAATATTTCCTGTATTAATTGTTTCTTTAATGCTATGCAATAAAGTCGGGTTTTTCTTTGATGCTTTAGAGATTACGATTAAGCGTTCAACCAAAACATAAATAGATACTGCAAATAAAATTCCAAGGATAATCATTACCGGACCTCCCTTTGTAACCATATCCATTAATTGAATTTTATTTTCTGTAAGTTCGGGTTGAGTTACAGTATTTGCAGTTTGAATGCCGGTATTAACCGGTTGAGCCAATGAATCAGTCACTGCTGCCGCAGTAGAAACCGTATTAATACCTGCCTGTAAAATGAAATTTAGCATGAGAATAGTTTTTTACGAAATTAAACCTTAAAGAGACAGGTAAATTTTAAGCCATAAGGGTTTTTAAACAGAGGTTTGTTAGTTATAACGACCATTTACCAATTAGTTACAATACAAAAAAGGCCACCCATTACGAGCGGCCCTTACCAACAAACAAACAAACTATCTTAACTTAAATGCAATCGGAATATTATATAGCACCTTAACAGGTTTTCCGGCTGCGTTCTTGCCGGGTTTTTTAAATTTTGGGATTTTACTTACCACCCTAATAGCTTCCTCATCGCAACCGGCACCAATTCCTTTTAACACTTTGGTGCTTTCAACCAATCCTTTTTCATCAATAACAAAAGAAACGTAAACTGTACCTTCTTTACCAATTTCACGAGCTAAATCAGGGTATGATAAATTTTTGCCAATAAAATCGCGTAAAGCTTTAAAGCCTCCTTCAAATTCAGCTTCCTCTACCGGAAATGCAGTTGGTTCGGTAACTTCTACAGTTTCTGTAGTTACCACACTGTTTGTTCCGGTACCGGTACCGGTTCCTGTATTGGGGTTGGCATTCGGATCGCCGTTTGGGTCACCATTCGGATTGTTAGTGTTATTAGTAACATTATTTTGCGTATTAATGTTAGCAGTATCACGAATTACGGTTGCTATTGCGTTAGATTTAGGCGGCTTGTTTGAGTTGTTAACCGGTTTTATTTCTTTTGGCTTATCAATTGGTGTTAAATCGATAGGCGTTCCGATACAACCACCCAGATTACCAACATCATGTTTCAATTCAGGGGTTTGTCTCGTTACGAAATAAATTCCACCAATTAACAGAAACACACTTGAAATAACAATGCTTAAAGATTTAATTAATGTGTGATTGTAAGCTGAGCGAATAGCGTAGGCACCGTAATTTTTGTTGCGGTTAGCAAAAATGATATCGTTCATTTTTTGCGTGTTGTTGAATACAATTTTCATAACCTTTAGTTTTTAAGTTAAACAATTTGTAAGGGGCTGAGTAGATTGTAATCATTCGCATTTTAGTTTCTGAAGTAAAATTAGATAAAGCATGTAAAATGCTAAACATACTTTAAACAGGTGGTACATTTCTTTTTTTAAGTGGTATGCTTTTTAGGGAAAGGTGGTAAACAAAAAATCCCGGTTTCCCGGGATTTGATTTTGATTAGTTAAATATGAATCGGTCTTTAAGTTCTGTTTCCTTTTCAATAATGCATATGGTTTGACGAAACATATTGATGAGGTATTTTTCTTTTTCGTTTAAAGAGGCTGCAGATATTAACTGATACTTTTCTTTAGCAGCAAGCTGCAGCAAGCTAGCGATGTCGTAAATGGTAGCATCTTTAAATGAATCGTAATCCAAAATTTTATTTTGAGTCTGAGATAAATATTCCATCGCCAATTCCTGCAGGTTGTTGCCAACCGTTAGTTTATCTTCATCAATATATTGTATAATCGCTGCGCCGTAAAGTTTGGGCTTAAGAACGCTTGAAAATTCAATTATATTAAAAACGTTTACACCTTCAATTAAAACATCCATCTCTCCGTTATCAAACACTTTTAAAACTTTTTTAATCTTCACCTCTACACCATAATTTTTTATTTTTCCGTTAACAGAAAAAGGAATGCCAAAATTTGCATCGTTATTAAGGCAATCTGTTATCAATTGCTTATAACGCTCTTCATAAATATGGAGCTTCACCGTTTCATTGGGTAACACTACCATGTTTAAAGGAAACATTGGTATGGTAAGTTGCTTTATGGCCATTTGTTCCTCCTTTCTTTGTTATTTAGACACAAAAATCATGCAAAAGGTTTAATCCAATACTTCCCAGGTATGATCGGCTAGTAAACGGGCAGAGCTAATGTACTCTAAATCAGAGGGCTTAGATTTTCCCCATTCGTCCGGCCCAATCATCATTAAACGATAAACATCCTGTTTTTGATAGAGATGATAGGTATGCCCAACAAATGGTTCAAATGACATATCTGCCTGATAAATTTTTTCTGAAATCTCGATGCGGTGTTTAATCTGATTTGCCTGCTCCATTAATAGCTGAACCTGTTTTTGAATTTGCTTTAACTGCATATTGGTTTGTTCTCGCATGGCAGATAAAGCTCGCGATTTTAGCTTTCCCTCATCTTCCGGCTTAATCATGATGCTTCCAATAGTATGCGGATATGCAATGAGACCTGGGTTCTCGGCTACTTTATCTTTATCAATCGGATTATGAAACATAACTAATAAGACAAATAAATAACGTAAGTGTTCAATTTTTATTGAGCAATAAGGCGGTCTTTATTCCGTTTTATTGCTTTGTGATTTTACAAACTTGAGCATGTAATTAATTTCAAAAATTGTAAAAATTAAATAATGCAACATAAAGTGAATGGCAAAACCCATAAAATGAGGTTTGTCAATTAAGCTGTAAATAAATACCCCTACCATGCATAAGAATAAGCGTCCAATAGAAGTAAGCATGATCTTATTTATAAAATCTTTTGGGTCTTCGTTTTTACGATACATGATAGCGTGAAGAGCCAATGAAATTAATACATGAAAACCAACGCTAACGATCCATAATTTTGACTGAATTGCCTCAAAGGGCATTAAATTAAGCAGAATTGAAATAACAGATGACACCAGTGCGGAGACAAGCATCAATATAAATGGTTTGCTTTTCATTTTATTTTTTTGGAGTGATAATATCCTTTAGCGTTACGTATAACGCAGCAAATATAGAAACCAAACTGAGTATAATTGTAAAAACAGGAGTTTTGTTGGCATAATATTGATCGAGCTTGTACCCTCCCCAACATCCAATACCAATAATTGCGGCCATTTGAATGGCCATGTTAGAATACTTTAAGTAGTTGTTAGGCTGTTTTTGAGGCGATTGATTTTTCACCGGAAGCATTAATGTTTTTTACAATGGCCCCCATGTTACACGAACCGGTAAACACAGCTCCAGGCTCTATCGAAATTTTTCCGGTAACGATATCGCCCAAAATTTTAGCTGTTGCTTTTAAAGCAAGCATTTCCGCTACTTGTAATTTTCCTTTTATTTCACCAGAAACATCGGCATTCTGACATACCACGTTACCTTCAATTTTACCATTATGACCAATTACTAATCGACCATTGATTGTGATGTTCCCATTTAATATGCCGTCTATTCTGACGTCACCGGAGGATTGTATATCACCGGTAATGGTAGTTCCGTTACCGATTAAGTTAATGGCACCCCCTTCGCCACCTGAATGTTTATTTCCGATTCCTAACATTGTAAATGGTTAATTTAGTGCAAGTTAGTAAATAAAATGAAAAAATAAAAGTTATTTGTTTAATGGGCTCGCAACTGTCTTATATGCAGCGTCATAAAACGTTTTATAAGAATCGACATTAGCCTTTTTATAGAAAACCGGCAGGTTTTCTTTGGAGATAACGAAGAAGGTGAATGCTTCTTTTTTAATGTCGCCTTTATAGACCGTAGGCTCGTTCTTTAAGTTATCTAAATAGCCTACCGCTGTTTTAGCATCTGGGAAGGACTTAACCAAAATCATTTGTCGGGCACTTGCAAATAAATTACTGGTGATTGAAAAATTCTTATCAGAATAAAAAGTGCGGCTAAACTCATCAATGGCCAGCTTAAACGGATTTGCAATTTTTGGATCATCAGGCGAAATAACTAGCACAAAATGTTCTATTTCCAGATTAATCAAAAAGGTATCTTTTGCCAGTATTTTAGTGTCGCCGGTACCCGAAAACATGGACGGATTTTTTTGTTTTTTAATAGCCAATAAAATATCATTTGCTTTTGGTGTTACTTCCGACTTAGGATATAAAATCACAAGCTGATTAAGCGCAGATTCTAATGAATCAACTCCTTTAAGCTTACCAATGGCTAAAGATTTAATAAATTCAAACTTAGGCGTAAAATCTGTTTTACCATATTTAGTGTTGGCCTCTGCGCATAAATTATAGGCCTTACTGTAATCACTTGCCAAGTATGCCTCAAATGTTGATTCGTAAAACTTCTCTACCTCGCTGCGTTGTGCATTTCGCTCCTCTGCATACTTTGGATTTTTAATCAAACGAGCATATTCACTGTCAGGAAAATCATTCAGCAACTTTTGCTTGTAAAAGTCACTTTGACTTTGATTTTTCTCAGCCATATACAAACGGTAGAGCTGATAATAACACGACAAGCGGTATTTGTGTTCAGGGTAACGATTATTCAAGTCTTCGAAAGCCGCTATGGCCTTACGGTTATTATT